>JAZLCQ010000070.1:0-27642 GCA_045614285.1 Alistipes sp. | reverse complement strand
GTTCCGTGGCGAGGGCAGACGCCCATCGGGCGCATATAACACCGTTGGCATACGCATTGTCGCCGAACGAAAATAAGTATTTACCCATACACTATTTTTTCAATTTGTAGAGCATAATACGGCATTTATTACTATCTTTGCGGAGATATGAGAGTTTTTATTTCGATACTTATCGCCTTCACAACGCTTGTTTCGTGTGGCGGAGTGAGCAAAAAGAGCACCCCTGCGCAGCCGGTGGAGCCGACCTTCTACACCTACGAGGTAGTAGCCGAATACCCCCACTCGCGCACAAGCTACACCCAGGGTTTGCAGTTCGTCGATGGCGAATTGTGGGAGGGCACAGGCGAGTATGGTCATTCGCGAATTATGCTCACAGAGCTCGCTACAGGCAGGATTTTGAAGGCTAAGGGCATCGCCAAAGATGAGTTTGGCGAGGGCATAACCGTGCTCGGCGATAAGATATATCAGCTCACCTGGACAAATGGCAAGATGCACATCTACGACCGTGCAACCTTGAAGCCTATTGCCACCCACACCTACAAGGGTGAGGGCTGGGGACTCACAAACGACGGCTCGAAGCTCTATATGTCGGACGGAACACACATCATCCGCGTTATAAACCCCGAAACATTGGCGCAGGAGCGTCGTTTTGGTGTGACATTGCGTGGCGAGTCGTTGAATCTCCTCAACGAGTTGGAGTGGGTCGAGGGTAAGATTTGGGCGAATGTCTATACCACCAACTACATCGTCATCATCAACCCCGAGAGTGGCGTTGTAGAGGGGGTGATTGACCTTTCGAACTTGCTACCTGTGAGCGAGTATGACAGCAAGACCGACGTGCTGAACGGCATCGCCTACGATAGCGCCACAAAGCGCATATTCGTAACCGGTAAGAATTGGAGTAAACTCTTCGAAATTAAACTGATAGAGAGATGATTACGGCAATAGAATTTCGCAGACATCTGCATCGTCACCCCGAGCTTTCGTTCGAGGAGGTGGAGAGCGCAGCATACATCGAGCAGTGCCTCACCGAGGCGGGTATCGAACACACCCGCATAGCCGAGACAGGCGTCTTGGCAAAGATTGAGGGTAAGGGCGACCTTAGCAAGGCTGTGGTGTTGCGTGCCGATATCGATGCGCTCCCCGTTTGCGAACAGAGCGGCCTCGACTACGCATCCGAGAATAAGGGTGTGATGCATGCTTGCGGTCACGACATTCACGCAGCAGTGCTCTATGGCACACTGCTTCGCCTTGCCGAAAAGCGCGATTTCGAGGGTACTATCTTCGGCATCTTCCAACCTGGCGAGGAGTGCAATCCGGGTGGTGCATCCAAGGTTTTGGCCGAAGAGCCATTCGCCGGATATAATGTTGTTGCAGTCATTGGCGAACATACCGATAGCGGCTTGGAGGTTGGCGAGTTCGGTTTCTGTGCTGGCGAGTTTATGGCTGCCAGCGACGAGTTGCGCTTCAGGGTGCGTGGCAAGGGAGGTCACGCCGCTATGCGCGACAAACTGAACGACACGGTGGTTGCCGCATCGCACCTCGTAACGATGCTGAATGCCGTAAATGACGATAACACAGTACTTTCGATTGGTAAAATAGTGGCCGATGGCGCTACAAATGTTATCCCCGACGAGGTCTATATGGAGGGAACATTCCGCTGCTTCAGCGAGGAGCACCGCCACACCGTATGGCGCATCATCGAGGCCGCAGCGCAGTCGGTAGATGCGAAGTTTGGCACCACAACCGAGGTCGACATCAACCACGGCTACCCTGCTGTCGTAAACAACTCGAATTTGGTAGACAAGGCTGTTGCACTCGCCACCGAGATGGGCGCAACCGCAAAGGTGCTCCCAAAGAGATATACAGCCGAGGATTTCGGCCACTACTGCTTGCGATATCCGTCGCTCTTCTACCGCCTTGGCGTAGGTAGTGACGCAGGACGCAGCCACACCTCGACATTCGCTCCTAACGAGGATGCCATCGAGGTAGGCATCAACTTTATGGAGATTTTAGCGACACGACTCTAATGCTATAGCCTTAGAGCCCCTAAAATCCCTATTATCCCCAAAAAGCAAGAATAAGATGAAAGAGAGAAAGACAAAGCGAACAACGAAAAAAGGAAAGAAGATTGGATTTCAGGATCGTGCGGGTTTTATCGTGAATATGTTTCGCGAGATGCCCGAGAAGCGATTTACATTGAAGGCTCTCGCTGCTGCATCGGGAGGTGCAGACCGCGACGGTCGTAACCTGACAAAACATATACTTGACACCCTGCTCGAGCAGGGATTCATCGAGGATGAGGGCAAGGGCAAGTACCACCTCAGCCGCAGTCGTTTGCCTCGCTACGAGGGTGTGGTCGATATGGCCGGCTCGGGAGCGATGTATGTACAATGCGAGGAGTTGGAGAATGATGTCTTCATCCATCAGCGCAACCGTCGCAACGCTCTCAATGGCGACCGCGTGGAGGTTATCGTGACTCACACCTCGCGCAATGGTGCATTGGAGGGTGAGATTGCCAAGGTATTGGAGCGCTCACCACGTTGCTATGTGGGTCGCGTAGATTTGGCACTCAAGACCGTAGCTATAGTAATCCCCGACTCGCGCAAGATGCCTGTCGAGGTTGCACTCTCGCGCAAGAAATATCCAAATCTCAAGCAAGACGATAAGGTTGCTGTACGCATCGTAGAGTGGCGCGATGGCGACCGCTTGCCACAGGGCGAGTTGGTCGACGTGCTGGGTGCTGCGGGTGATAACGACGCCGAGATGCACGCCATCTTGCTCGAGTACAACCTCCCTTACCGCTTCGAGGAGCAGGTTGAGAAGGCCGCCGAGGCTATCGATGGACGCATCACCGAGCGAGACATTGCCGAGCGACGCGATATGCGCGATGTAACGACATTGACCATTGACCCGGCCGATGCGAAGGACTTCGACGATGCGCTCTCGATTCGCAAGATTGGCGATGGCAAGTATGAGGTTGGAGTTCACATTGCCGATGTTACGCACTATGTGCGTCCCGACTCTACAATTGACGACGAGGCTATCGAGCGAGGTACTTCGGTATACCTCGTCGACAGAACTATTCCGATGTTGCCTGAGCGACTCTGTAACGACCTCTGCTCACTCCGCCCACACGAGGATAAGTTGGCCTTCTCGGCCATCTTCCATATCGAGGAGAGTGGCAAGGTGAAGCAGGAGTGGTTTGGTCGTACGGTGATTCACTCCGACCGCCGCTTCACCTACGAGGAGGCGCAGGCGGTAATCGAGACTGGTGAGGGCGACTTCAAGGAGGAGATTTTAACACTTCACAACCTTGCACAGACTCTCCGCAAAGAGCGCTACCGCAAGGGGGCCATAGCTTTTGATCGTCGCGAGGCAAAGTTCCACCTCGACGAGAAGGGACACCCTACGGGTGTATATTTCAAGGTGCAGAAGGAGGCAAATCAGCTTATCGAGGAGTTTATGCTGCTGGCGAATCGTCGCGTAGCGGAGTTCTGCGCCCGCGCTAATGGTAAGGAGCGCACTATGGTATTCCGTGTGCACGACCGCCCAAATAGCGACAAGTTCGAGCGCTTCCGTTCGTTCATCCTCCGTTTTGGTCACATCTTCAAGTCGTCGGTTGACAAGGGAGATGCTGCAGCAAAGGAGCTGAACAAGTTGCTCGCTTCAATCAGAGGCAAAGCCGAGGAGAATGTCGTTTCGACACTCGCCATTCGTTCGATGGCAAAGGCGGTCTACACCACCGACAACATCGGCCACTATGGCTTGGCATTCCCATACTATACCCACTTCACATCGCCTATCCGACGCTACCCCGATATGATGGTGCACCGTCTGTTGCAGCGCTACCTCGATGGTAAGCGCTCGGCTGACAAGGATATGCACGAGGCGTTGTGCGTACGCTGCTCGGAACGCGAGGTTATCGCAGCCGAGGCGGAGCGCGCATCGATCAAGTACAAGATGGTTGAGTTTATGGCTGACCGTGTAGGCGAGGAGTTCGACGGTCACGTTTCGGGCTTGAGTGAGTGGGGAATCTTTGTGGAGTTGGAGGATTCGATTGTCGAGGGTATGATGCTTATGCGCGATATCCCAGGCGACTTCTATCAGTTCGACGAGGAGCGCTACGAGGTCTATGGCCACGCTACCGGTAAGGTATTCACCCTTGGCGACAAGGTTCGCATCCGCGTCAAGAGCGCCGACCTCCGTCGCCGATTGCTCGACTTTGAGTTTGTATCAAGATTATAATTATGAAGTTGCAATATATCTACGACAAGGCATTTGCGGGTGAGCGAATCACCGCTGAGGAGGCGTTGCTTCTTTGGCGTGAGGCCCCGCTCTGCGAACTTGCGGCGCAGGCTGACCGTCTTCGTGCTGCGAAGGTGCGCGATGCCGAGGTCGTGACCTGGCAGATTGACCGCAACATCAACACCACGAATGTCTGCGTCTCGGGTTGTCGCTTCTGCAACTTCCACTGCAAGCCTCACCAGGTCGAAAAGCACTTCATCACTCCCCTCGAGGAGTATATCCGCAAGACCGAGGAGATGTTTGCACTTGGGGGTGACCAGCTCCTGCTCCAGGGAGGTATGCACCCTGCGCTCGGCATCGACTACTACGAGGAGCTTTTCCGTGCCCTCAAGGAGCACTTCCCAACCCTCCGCCTCAATGCTCTCGGAGCGCCTGAGGTGGCTCATATCGCCAAGATTAGCAAGATATCTACGCGTGAGGTATTGGAGCGTCTGCGCAATGCGGGACTCTCGTCACTACCGGGTGCCGGAGCCGAGATACTGGTTGACCGCGTACGAAAAATCATTTCGCCCGCAAAACCAAGCGTAGAGGAGTGGTTACGTGTGATGCACGAGGCGCACGAGATGAACATTCCGACCACCGCTACGATGATGTATGGCCATATCGAGACCATCGAGGAGCGTATCGAGCACCTCATTCGTCTGCGCGACCTACAAGCCGAGTGCCCCGATGGTAACTACGGCTTCACAGCATTTATACCGTGGATTTTCCGTTCTGAGGGGACTCAGCTCGAGAAGATGGGCTACTCGACTCACTTCTCGCCTACCGAGTACCTGCGCCTAATAGCTGTAGCGCGACTTGTTCTCAACAACATTCGTAACATTCAGGCATCGTGGCTCACCATAGGCAAACAGACTGCACAGCTCGCACTCCACAGCGGAGCGAACGATATGGGCTCGATTATGATTGAGGAGAATGTAGTCTCGTCAACGGGTGCACACAACCGCTTCGATAGCGAGGGTATATGCCACGCCATACGTGAGGCGGGATTCACACCGCGCCTCCGCAATCAACTCTACGAATACAGAGATTAGGAACTACTCCTGCTCCTTTTTGGTCGACACAAACCACTTCATGCGCCACGCAATGAGGATGGTTACACCAGCGAGAGCCAAGCATCCGAGCAACAACCAGACACCCAAACCATTAGTGAAGAGTATCGGCATAAAGGTGATGAGTGCAATCTCGAGCGGAGCTATCGGAAGATAGGCCAAGGCGCTATTCTCCATTGTCTTACTATTCGACTTAGGGTCTACAATGCGCAACAAGGCGATGCCGAGTGCCATTGTTCCTGTCCACCATCCCCACGCGAAGATTGTACGCTCGAACCAGCAGCTCTTGAATAAACGACGACCAAAGAAGAAGGTAATCAGGAAGACTATGAGCGTGCCCACAACGAGCAAGATGATAAGCGGAACTGCATACTTCACAATCACGCTCAACTTGATGGATGCCACACCAAAGGCTACGAGCAAATCGGTCGCAAGGCTTCCGATGCGCTGTGTGGTCTGTGGGCAGACATACTCCGCAGCGCGTGTCTTATCGAGCAGGAACTTGATAACCAGACCAAAGACAAATGCACAGCTGAAGACCGGCAACTCCAACATCGGATAGATACTCTTCACACCTCGACTGCAGAGGTAGCCCAAGAGAGCCGCCACGCTAATCAATGCCACATGGAAGGTCAACGAATCGATTGATATTGAAGATGTTGTGGCGTTACCGATAGGGGTACGCTTGTCGCTTGGCACCAATCCGCTACGCAACTCATCGGGCAGTTCGCTAAAGTCGGTGATAAAGGCTGTCTCACGCTTACGCGTAGCCCATTTGATAGCAATAAGACCACCTCCGATAGCGCAAATCACACCAATCGTAGCTGTCATCATACCGAGGCTGCGAGCCTCCTCCCAATTCAAACCCTCGAACGCCGAGCCGACCGCTGCAGCTGTACCGTGGCCTCCATAGAAGCCCACAGGGAACATCATCGCAAAGGCCGAGTGGAGGTCAGGCCATATCATCTTAAATACGAAGAGGCCTATCAGACCTACCAAACCCCACTGCAGGAGCATTCCGAGCTGAGCATACGCCCACATTGGTCCAGCCGTACGGACAATCTCCTTCAAAGGAGCGCGCGACGAAGAGAGAGGCAGTGCCGCAAAGACAATCGCGATAAGAATCGCTGCATATGTACCCAACTCACCCGAGAATGGTAACCAGCCCAAACCATTAGGGCCAAATGTCAAGCCCAACAAACCCGCAATAAGGCTCGGTGGAATAAAGAGTTTCTGGATGAGCTTAACCTTGGCACGCAGCACCTGACCAACGAGCAGAAGCATCGAGATAAGGCCGAGGTCGACAAAGAGTGCCCAAGGTGTGTATGTTTCAAAAAGTGTCATATGCGGTCTATATATATATTTATAAAAGTATACTGCGTCGATATTTATCTACAAAGTAACGATTTTTTTTCGAGATTTTCAAGACCCCACCCACAAAAAGCACCGCCCCAAGGGTATAATTTTGGAAATAGTCGACATTTTCGTACCTTTGCCAATAATCGAAAACCAAATTATTTGAGATATATGAAAAGAGTTTTTCTCGGCTGCTTGGCAGCTCTCTTTGCGGTAGCGGCATTCGCATCGACACCGCAGCTCACACCCAAAAACATCGACAAGGTCATCAAGGCGATGACCCTCGAGGAGAAGGCTCACCTCGTCGTAGGTGCGCAGATGAAGGATAACGCCCAGGCAGCAGGTGAGGTGGGTTTCACCCGCAAGATTATCCCTGGCGCAGCAGGTACTACCTACCCTATTCCTCGACTCGGCATTCCGCCAATCGTGCTTGCTGACGGCCCTGCGGGATTACGCATCGCACCGAAACGTAAGGGCGACAGCCTGACCTACTACTGCACAGGTTTCCCTGTAGGCATCCTCCTCGCATCGACCTGGAACGACGAAATCATCTACAGCGTAGGTGCTGCAATCGGTCAGGAGGTGAAGGAGTATGGCGTCGACGTGTTGCTCGCACCTGGTGTCAACATCGTCCGCAACCCGCTCTGCGGTCGCAACTTCGAGTACTACTCAGAGGATCCACTCCTCGCAGGCAAGACCGCCGTTGCGATGATCAACGGCGTGGAGAGCAATGGCGTAGGTACTTCGCTCAAGCACCTCGCAGTAAACAATCAGGAGATCAACCGCTTGGCCAACGACTCACGCCTCTCGATGCGTGCTTTGCGCGAGATCTATCTCCGCAACTTCGAGATTGCAGTCAAGGAGTCGCAGCCGTGGACCATTATGACCTCTTACAACTATATCAACGGTCGCCACGCATCGGAAGATCCGGGTCTTTTGGAGGAGATTCTTCGCAAGGAGTGGGGCTTCGAGGGTTTGGTTATGACCGACTGGAACGCAGGCTACGACGCCGCAGCACAGATAGCAGCGGGCAATGACCTCCTTATGCCGGGTAAATATTTTCAGTATGAGGCTATCGTCGAGGCTGTACGCAGTGGTAAGCTTGCCGAGGCCGACCTCGACAAGTGCGTGCGACGTCTCCTCGAGTTGATTGTTCGCACACCGCGCTTCCAGGGTTACAAATTCTCGAACAAGCCCGATATGGAGGCTCACGCTGCCCTCACACGCGAGGTAGCAGCCGAGGGTTTCATCTTGTTGAAGAACGAGAGCACAGCCCTTCCGCTCAAGGAGCGCAAGGTGGCTCTCTTTGGCTCGACATCCTACAACTTTATCGCCGGAGGTGCTGGTTCGGGTAATGTAAATCGCCCATACGTAGTTGACTTGCGCGAGGGATTGACAGGCAATGGCTTCACCCTCTATGAGCCACTTGACAACCTCTACAAGAAGCATATGGAGGCAGAGCAGAAGCGCCTTGCTCCGCAGATTAAGCACCGCAAGTGGTACCAGTACGCTCTACGTCCAACCGAGTTGCAGCGCCCTCACGCCGCTATCATCGAGGCGGCAAATTCGGATGCCGAGGTGGCAATCATCACCATTGGTCGCAACTCGGCCGAGGCATTTGACCGCCACATCGAGCGCGACTTCCTCCTCTGCCCTGATGAGGAGGCGTTGTTGACCGCAGTAAGCCGCGAATTCCACAAGGTGGGCAAGAAGGTAATCGTAGTGTTGAACATCTGTTCGCCTATGGAGGTAGCATCGTGGAGAGATAAGGCTGACGCCATCCTCGTCTGCTGGATGCCAGGTCAGGAGGGTGGAAACTCGGTGGCAGATGTGATGCTTGGCAAGGTTTCGCCAAGCGGACACCTCCCCGTTTCGTTCACTATCAACTACGACGACGTGCGCTCGGCTGCAAACTTCCCACGCAACGTACCTGAGAACGGATTGAATCAGTCGCGCTTCAATATGTCGGACGTGGGCAAGATCTACGATGTGAAGAATATCGACTACACCAACTACGAGGAGGATATCTACGTCGGCTACCGCGACTACGCCACTCGCAAGGTGGAGGTGGCATACCCATTTGGCTTCGGTTTGACCTACTCGCAGTTCGAGATGAGCAATATGAAGGTCGAGGAGTGCAAGGAGGGTTACAAGGTCTCTTGTGAGGTGAAGAACGTAGGTACATTCCCGGCTAAGCAGGTTGTGCAGCTCTACTCGTCGGAGTTACGTCCTGAGGTTGACCGCCCTACTATCGAGTTGCGCGGCTACAAGAAGAGTCCACTCCTCAAGGCGGGCGAGAGCACCGTTGTGGAGATTGTAGTCAAGCGTGAGGAGTTGATGACCTACAACGAGCAGGTAAATGGCTGGAAGTTGACCAAGGGCGACTACGACCTCTTGCTCGGTTTCGATTCGCAGACTCTTCCGCTCAAGCAGCGCATCACAATCACCGAGGAGATTATCCGCGCGGTATCGACATCGATGAAGCCTGCCAATGGCGAGGTGTTTATCAAGTAGTGACACTATATATAATAAAAATAGGTTAGCGAATCGCTAACCTATTTTTTTATCTGCTATATCTATCTCTATTTATCGTCCAACTTAATCTTCTTGAAGATTGGAACTACGAGCGATACATTCAACTTGGTAGGACCGAAGTAGTGGATCTTACGGGTCAACTTCTCGCTGATAAGTGGTCCGAATGGGTCAATTACCGCATACTTACGAGCAACCGAGTAGATATAACCAATACCGAGCGAGAACTCGAAGTGGATGCCCTTCTTCTTACCAACTGCCATAGCGTAGGTGTAGTCAACACCGACATTCGCATACTCACCCTGGTAACCGTTGTAGTTACGCTCGAAGTCGTAGTAACCTCCGTAGCCATATACCGCTACCGAGTGACCCTGCAAGCGAGTGAGCAGGTTTCTGTTGCGACCAAACCAGTAGCGACCTTCAAGGCCCCACGCGAGGAACTCGAAACAGTCCTTATTATCCTTCTTTGGCCAAATCCAAGGGAAGTAGTAGTCCGCACCAATCGACCAGTGGTTGCCAATTGGAACCTCAACACCAAAGTTGAGAGCAGGAACAAGGAGATTTGAACGAAGTGCCACAACCGGATAGCGGAGATAGTGCTCCTCATCAGGCGTCATATTCTCAGGTGCGATAACACCATCGATTGGCGAAACCTCCGAGTAGATATATGTCTCCTCTGCCAAATCAGGATAGAGGGTGAATGGACGGGTGAAGTCGATGGCATCCTTGTCAAGAGCAACATTCGAGCCCAACTCGACATCCTTATCCACAACATCCGGATTTACAACGAATGGACGTGTGCGGTTCAAAGCGTCTGCCTTTGGAGCAGCTACCGAAGCCAACTCGATATCCTTATCCACAACATCCGGATTTACAACGAATGGACGTGTACGGTTCA
Source organism: Alistipes sp. (assembly GCA_045614285.1). Classification (GTDB taxonomy): domain Bacteria; phylum Bacteroidota; class Bacteroidia; order Bacteroidales; family Rikenellaceae; genus Alistipes. Next base: position 17,496 of record JAZLCQ010000070.1, on the reverse strand, counting down.
AAGCGTCTGCCTTTGGAGCAGCTACCGAAGCCAACTCGACATCCTTCTCAACCACGCCAGGAGCAACGGTGAATGGACGAGTATAGTCTACAGCCGACTGGCTAGGCTTGATAACCGAAGGTATCGAAATCTCCTCCTCTACCAAATTCGGAATAACCACATTTGGACGCTTGTAGCTCAACGATGCATTGTTGAATGTCACAACCGAGTCGAGTTTCACCTGTGGCAACGACTGCAACAACTCCGGAAGGTTCTCATTAATCTCTGCAATCTCCATTACCGGCGGCTTGACAAATCGCTCAGGGCGCACCGAAACGACCATAGGTCGGAATTTCAAAGGTGGCTCCTTTGGTGCCAAGTCATCAATCTCCACGATGCGGACAACGAGTGCATTTCGTGACGATGCCATATAGCTCTTGATAAGCAAGCGCCAGGTGCGGCGACCATCGAGACCCTGCAAGAGCGCCTCCTTCTCATCATTTGTAAGGTTTTTGCGAAGAATTTCGAGCACCTTTGCACGGTTTGGACGGTGGTACATCTCCTCGATGTAAGAGTGAAACTCGTTCCAGTCCTCACCTGCCGAGATGATGTGAATGCGGATATTCTCGCCGCCACTCATTCTGCTGAGAATGCCACGGAGAACCTCGGCACGACGCAACGCAAGCTGCTGGTTGTACTCATCGGTACCGATTGGAGAGGCTGTACCCTCGATTACGATTGCACGGAGTGGCTTTGGATTCGAGCTAATCTGCTTTACCACCTCGACGAGCACCTCGTATGCCTTTCTGTTCTGAGCATAGTCCCAACGAGGCCAAGCCTTATCGTGCTCGTAACGAATCGATACGTTGTTAAGGTTTGAGTAGATATCGAAGAGAATCTGCTCATCGGACTTACTCACGCCCGGTTTGGTTTCATCAATAACTCCGGCTGCTCGTACTGTCACACATAAAAATAGCGATGCGACAAGAGCCAGAATCCCATATTTTTTCATAATTTTATTCACTGCAATGCTCTTAGAAAAACCTAAAAAAGCGCTGCTCTATGTATATAGGCAGTCTTCATTGGTACAAAATTAGTATTTTTTTAGCAAAAACAAGTTTCAAAGAGTGAAAATTTTACAAAACAGTGCGATTATACACTTTTTTTTAGGGAGTTATACTCCCTTCGAAGAGAGAATACTCAAGAAAAGCACATCGGATTCACGCACAAAAAAGACAAGCCGAGCCTCTGCCCGACTTGTCATATTTTTTCATTTTGAGTGGATTCGCTCTAACGGAAAGTGTGCGACTTTACCACCTCGCCCTGCTGGTTGATAACATCAATCTTAATGCCCTCAGCATCAACATTTGCCTTCAAAGCGGTCTGGTTTCCATTCACGAGAATTGGGAACTCTGCGTCGGTAGTCTCAGGGGTATTGTACGAATACTTATGAGTGTGACCCGAAAGCATAACGGTGATATTTGCCTTGTTCAAGATTGGGAAGAAGCACTCACCAGCATGCTTAGGGCCGTGCCACATATTCTTACCGCCAATCGGAGGCATATGCATAAGCACTACGCGATACTTGGCATTCTTGCACTCCTCGCTCTCGACAACCGTCTTCAACCACTCGGCCTCCTCCATACGATACTTATCGTACTCGGCAGTCTCGTAGTACTCGAGGCAGCTATCTGGCTTATCCTCACCACCATCCAATACGATGAAGAAGACGTCACCATGCTTCAAAGTGTAGTATGGCTTGTTGGTGGTTGTAGGGAAGTAGTTGAGGAAGCTTGTAGCGAACAAACCGCGAGTCTCGTGGTTACCACGCACGAGGTAGAAAGGCACCTTCTGTGCGAAGCGATTAATCGAAGCCGTTACGAAGCCATCAAAGAGAATCTGCTCGGTTGGAACCATACTTACCATATCGCCATTATAGAAGAACATATCGGTCTTGCCCTCCTCGTAGGTGTTGAGCAACGCCTCGAGCTTCTCCTGCTTGGCGTGGATATCGTTCAAGACGATAAACTGGATGCTCTCCTTCTTAGGGTCGAGGGTTGGGATGATACCGTGCTTGCTCTTGCCATAGACACGTGTTGTAGCGACGTGACCATAGGTCACGCGGTGACCCTTAACGTCGATAACCTCCTTCGAAGAGATGGCGTAACGGTACTTCTTGCCTGGCTCCAAGCCTGTGATACGCACCTGGTGCAATGTGCCATAGACACGCTTGCCGAGGTAGGTCTGATAGTAGCGTGGACGCTCCTTGTGGTAGAAGTTGGTGCCATCATCCGGAGCAACCTCAACCCACGAGAGGGCCTTTGCGTCGGTCACCCACATAATGGTAGCCTCGGTTTCGGTAACGGCCTGAAGATAAGGGCCGTGGAGGAATTTGATAGCTTGTGCCGAGTATACTCCGCACAACATAATCAATGCAATAAAAAGCTTTTTCATATCGGTTTTATTTTAGGTTATTACTCTTTTTCAAAGACTAAGACTGCGAGGTCGTACTGATTGAGCGTAATCGACTTGCCCTGCTGATCCACGAGGGCGTCGCCGAGCGTCGAATGCTCGACATAGCGGTAGCCAGGTACCACAATCGAGGTGTAGAGTGTCGACTTCTCACGCAACTGATTCGCTGCCACAACAGCCATCTTCTGGCCATCCTTCGAGAGGAAGGCGTGAGCTGTAACATCCTCGTTATCGTTCTCAAAACCAACAACATCCACATAGCGACCACAGAGGAGCATATCCTCATACTTCTCCTTGATGATGTTCGCCTCATTGAGGTATGCCTGGTAGATAGGACACTTATCGATTAGATCGCGCGAGCGGTAAATCTCGATATCGACGCGCTGACCATCGAGGAGGGTGTAGTTGACGTGCCACTTCACATCGCGGTCGTCGCGGTGACCACGCTCCGAGAAGATAAACTCAGGGAATGCGTAGCGGAAGAAGTTCATCCAACGAGTCTTCGAATCCTTGTTCGACGGGTGACCGTGAGTATAGGCCACATACTGCGCAAGCGCATCAACGGTACTTTCAGTACCGAGCGCAAACTCGGGGGCTTTATCAATGTAGCGCTCACGAAGAATCTTGAGCACCTGCATACGCTTCTGAATGGCGAATACATCTGGTACAGGGAACTCGCGTGAGGTATCCCAATCGGCGCTCTCACGCTCAACAAAACCGAGCTGATCGTAGAAGACCGAGCTTGCACCGAGCTTGTAAGCTCTATCCTGCATCTTGGCCAACTCCTTGTTCCACTCAGGGTTCATCATTGTAGCCACAGCGAAGGTGCGACCACCATAGACGTTGAGATACGAGCCGTGACCTGTGAACTTGTAACGCTCGAGCATCGGAGCACCCGTAATATCGTGACGGCAAACCTTATCGCCCATACCACTCTTGTAGTAGCGGCTTTCGCGGTCAATCAACTTACCATTATAGTAGAGGAGGAGGTGGCTGCCATCCTCACGATACTTCGCAATAGCCTCCTTCAACGCCTTGTCGCCACCCTGCGAGAGATCCTCCGAGTAGTCGGGGTTACCGTGGTCGTGACCCTCATTCCACCAACCAAACATAAATACCGTGTTCGAGTTGATGGTCTTATCAACCTCCTTCAAGCGGCCATAGAGGTCAGGATAGTGGAATAGGTACTCACCGCACTGGTGCTTGAAGATTACACGCTGCCAAGAGCGCATCTTCTGCACCCACTCAGGAGCTGGTTTATAGTCAAACCACTCATTTGCCCAGGTGCGGTAGATGTCAGCAGCATTGTGCCAAGTACCGTTGTAAGGCGATACGACATTGGCATCGCACTTCCACTCATCGCCATAGAGGGCGTGTGGGTATTTGTAGAATCCGAGCTCCAACACATCGAAGTCGCCCTCCTCGCGCTTGTATACGCGCAAGCCGTGGGTTGTATCCTGGAAGGTGTTGTCGTGGCTACCAAAGTACAAGCCCTGCTCCTTGCCCAAGAGACCGAAGCAGTTCATAAAGACGCAGTAACCGTAGCGAATATAGTACTCATAGAAGTACTGCTCAGGACGGAAGTAGTGCTTTGGCGACTGATCACTGATTGTCTTAATTGGATCGTCGTGCAACTTACCACCAGCGTGTGCGACGTAGAGCTTGTGGTCGGCCGGGCACTGAATATCGCGGATAAGCGGATACTGAAGCTCACGGATAACTGTGTGAGGCTCATTATTCTCCAAAGCCGCCTCGAAGCGCACCTTATCAGCCTCCAACACAACCTTCAAGGTGACATCGAACTTCAACTCGTTGTCGTAGGCCTTGACTGATGGGTAGTGGAGTGTGATTGTATTGCCCGACTGCGACACCTCAACCGACTGCTCCTCACCGAGGACCTGAATCTCCTCCTCGAAGTGGGTATCATAGTAGATTCGCCACAAGTAGTCGCCCTTGTTCGAGGCGTAGTCGTGGCCTGTATGCGCGTTACACAACGAGTAGAGTTTACCATCCTTGCCGATGGCAACGCTCATATTCTCGTTCGACATAATGTAGCACTGCTCCACATCATATTTCGGAGCATCCTCCTTGACGCTTTGGTTGTTACCGCCACACGAAGTCAAGAGAATCAGCGCTGCAAAAACATAGAAAAATCTCTTCATAGTATTGGTTAGTTTATTCGGTCAAAATTACGGTTGCACGCATCGCTCCGTGGGCTCCCATAACGAGTGCCTGCTCGATATCAGCGGTCTTCGACGGGCCCGAAATAAAGGCTCCGTAGGCAATCTCCGAGAGCGAGATACGGGCCATCGCATCGTGCATAGTATCAACAACATCCCTCTTGCTCACAACAAGCACAAGGTGCTGACAAGCAAAGAGATGTGCTCTTCTGCGACCCTCAACGGGCACCCACACCGCACCATTCTCGGCTACAGCCACCTTACCACTCGCAACAGCGGTATAGTTGCCACCAAGTTCGTGCACATCAGCCACCGCATCGGGGTTGAGAGCCCTATCCTTCAACTCCTCCAACGAGGAGACCAGGCTCTCGGTATCGACGCCAAGGGCAACGAGCGTCTCGAGGAGTGAGCCTTGCAACTCTGCAACCTCGCCACCCACAGCCTTGACCATCTCGGTAAAGTGCGCCACGCCATCCTCGAAGCGGATAGCCTCGACATCGAGCTGAGGCTTTTGCACCTCGGCAACCTCAACGGCACGAAGTCTCTTTAGAATATTATCTCTTGCACTCATCTTTTCTACCCTTTTTTGATTTTACCCTTGCGCCACAACACACGAAAACTCTGCTTCGCGAAGTGAGGCATCTCGCGACCCGAGGCGCACCAAGGATTCATACCATTATTGTAGACGAAGCGAGGAAGGTGTGGTGCTACAGCAAGTCCCGCATTCATCAAGCGAGGATTGCGCATCATCAGGTTCATCGCCTTGACAATCATCTTTTTCTTCTTATCGGCTATGCCGAGAGGTGCCATCTGCTGACGCCACTCGTAGATCTGCTCTGCCAAATTGACCTTTGCAGGGCAGACACCCGAACACGAATAGCACAACGAACAACCCGAGACATTGCCGCCATACGACTCAGGCGAACGCAACATTCCGAGATTGATACCGAGTGGGCCCGGGATGAAATATGAGTAGGAGTAACCGCCCGTACGACGATATACGGGACAGGTATTCATACAAGCACCACAGCGCATACACTTCAACATCGTGCGATGCTTCTCGTCGGCCAACGACTTGGTGCGACCATTGTCGACGATGACAAGGTGCAGCTCCTTACCCTCCTCAGGCTTGTGGTAGAGTGCCGTATATGTGGTGACGGGTTGTCCCGTAGCCGAACGTGCCAACAAGCGGGCAAATACCGCCAACGACTCCAAATCGGGAACGAGCTTCTCCAAGCCCATAATGGCGATATGTGTATCGGTAAACGAGGTTCCCATATCGGCATTACCCTCGTTGGTGCAGACCGCAAAAGCGCCCTCCGAGGCGATTGCGAAGTTCACGCCCGTCATCGAAACATCGGCTCCGAGGAACTTTTCACGAAGGTGCTTGCGTGCCTCGTGAGTGAGGTATGTTGGGTCTGAATTACCCTTTTCGGTCGAGAGTTTCTCCTCGAACAACTCACCCACCTCCTCACGCTTGATGTGAATTGCAGGGAGGACAATATGGCTCGGTGCACACTCCATCAGCTGCACGATGCGCTCACCCAGGTCACTCTCAACAACCTCCACGCCTCGCTTCTCGAGGTATGGCGCGAGGTGACACTCCTCGGCCAACATCGACTTCGACTTAACAAGATGCTTTGCGCCACGAGCCTCGATAATCTCAGCCACGATGGCATTCATCTCCTCGCCCGACTCCGCCCAATGCACCTTGATGCCGTTGCGAGTGGCATTGCGCTCGAACTCCTCGAGGTAGTCGGCAAGATGCGCCAAGGTGTGCTCCTTAATCTGCGACGCCTTCTCCCTCAGCTGCTCCCACTCAGGCAATGAGTAGGCCTGGCGGTCACGCTTCTCGCGCACCGCATAGAGCGCCCTGTCGTGCCACGAAGCGCGCTCCTCATTCTTTAGGAAGGCTTTAGCCTTTACTGCATGGGTGCTCATTCTTGCGCTGTTAAGATTTCGACAATATGTTTGGTGCGGATTGGCAACTTCTCACGCTCGATAACGCCCTGCATATGCATCAGACACGACGAATCGGCTCCCGTGATAAATTCTGCCCCAGTAGCCATATGGCGAGTGACCTTATCACGTCCCATACGCACCGACACGGCACTCTCCTCAATCGAAAAGAGACCGCCAAAGCCACAACACTCATCCCTACGCTCAGGCTCTACCACCTCGATACCCTCGACCAACGAGAGGAGATTTCTCAATTTCGAGTAATAGGGCACATTCTGCTCGCTCGGTGCACTCAAGCCCATAAGGCGCACACCGTGGCAGGAGTTGTGGATGGATACTTTATGTGGAAAGCGAGCCTCCAACGATGTAGGCTTAACCACATCGTGCAGAAACTCGCAAATCTCGTAAATTCGACTCGAGAGACACTTATGCTCCCCCTTATGGTGCGACAGGCGAGGATAGGCCTCACGCACAAACGAAACACAGCTTGCCGAAGGGCCTACGACAAAGTCGTACTCGGCAAATAGTTGTTCCATACGCTCCGCCAAAGGCTCGGCATCCTTCTCATAGCCGGCATTACCCATCGGCTGACCACAGCAGGTCTGCTCCAACGGGTAGTCGACCTCCAACCCCAGCGAGGTGAGCAACCTATACGAAGCTTCACCAACCTCGGGATAGAGAGCATTTACAAAGCAAGGAACAAAGAGTGCTACCTTCATCTCCTTTGAAAGTTTTATCTTCCGTACTTCTTGATTACACCTCGACCGCCCAACGATGCACGTACAAAGTTTACGACTGCATCACGCTCAGGTGACTGTGGCAAGGTTGCCTCAACCTCGTCGCACGCCTGCGAGAAGTTCGAGTCGCCCTGGAAGATGATGCGGCAAGCCTTGTGGATGGTCTCGATCTGCTCCGAAGTGAAGCCACGACGCGACAAACCAATCTTGTTGATACCTGCGTAGTTACCTGTCTCACGCATAGTTACAAATGGCGGAACATCCTGACGCACGAGCGAGCCACCCTGAATCATGGCGTGGTCGCCAATCTTGCACCACTGGTGTACTGCCGAGTGACCACCGATAACCACCCAGTCACCAACCTCAACCTCGCCTGCAAGCGAAACACGGTTTGCGATAACGCAGTGGCTACCCACAACATCGTCGTGAGCCACGTGAACATAGGCCATAAGCAAGTTGCCGTTACCAACCACGGTTGTACCACGCGAAGCGGTACCGCGGCTGATGGTCACACACTCGCGGATGTCGTTGTCGTCACCGATTACGGCGGTAGTCTTCTCGCCTACGAACTTCAAATCCTGCGGAAGGCACGAAATCGAAGCCGCAGTGTGAATCTTGTTGCGCTTGCCGATGCGTGCACCGTCGTGAATCACGGCACCCGGACCAATCCAGCAATCATCGCCAATCTCAACATCGCCAGCGATATACGCAAATGGCTCTACTGTAACATTCTCACCCAACTTTGCATCGGGGTGAACATAAGCTAAAGGGCTAATCATATCTAAAATTCAAAATTAAAATTTCAAAAAAGCTAATTGCCTATTTATTCTTCACAATTTGTGCTACAACGGTTGCTTCGCAAGCGAGTTTATCGCCGACAAAGACCTTCGCATTGACGTTAGCGAGGTTGTGGCGGAATGGCTCGGCAAAGAGACACTCAATCTGCATCGTGTCGCCCGGTACAACCTTGTGACGGAAGCGAACATTATCGATGCGGAGGAAGTAGGTCGAGTAGTTCTCGGGATCCTCCACCTTGCTCAACACGCACAAGGCACTGCACTGCGCCATAGCCTCGACGATAAGCACACCCGGCATAATCGGCTCACCCGGGAAGTGGCCCTGGAAGAATGGCTCGTTAATAGTCACCTGCTTGATACCCGCAATCGAGTTCTCGTCCATGTGGAAGACTCTGTCGACCAACAAGAATGGGAAGCGGTGCGGCAAGATTCGCTGAATATCGACAACATCCAACAACGGAGCCTTCTTATTGTTGTACTTGAACTGCGGAGCAACACCCTCACAACCCATAGCACTGCGAATCTGCTTCATAAACTCGGTGTTGGCGTAGTGACCAGGGCGTGTAGCTACGACACGACCCTTGATACGCATACCGAGCAAAGCGAAGTCGCCGAGCAAATCCAACAACTTGTGGCGTGCCATCTCATTGCTTGCACGAAGCTCGAGGTTGTTCAAGTAGCCACCTGTAACACGGATATCCTTCTTGTTGAAGAGCGTCGAAAGGCGCTGCAACTGCTCCTCGGTAACGGGGTTCTCGACAACAACGATAGCGTTATCGACGTCGCCACCCTTAACCAAACCCGCAGCGGCCAACATCTCAATCTCGTGCAAGAAGACGAAGGTGCGATTCGGCGCAATCATCTCCTGATAGTCGTCACCAGGGTTGAAGGTTGCAAACTGGTTGCCGATGACCTTCGAGTTGAAGTCGATATGAACAGCGGTCGAGTACTCCTCGCTCGGATAGATAGCCAAGAGCACACCCTTCTCAGGGATTGAGTAGACCTCGTTCTCGGTCACCTCGTAGTACTTGCGCGGAGCCGACTGCTCAACCACGCCTACACGCAAGATCTCAGCCGCATACTCACGTGCCGAGCCATCCATAATCGGAGTCTCGGGAGCGTCGATGTCGACCAATGCATTATCCACGCCGAGAGTCCAAAGAGCCGACATAATGTGCTCGATGGTGCTCACGCGAGCCTCACCCTGTGCGATGGTTGTACCACGCGATGTATCAACCACATAGTCGCACAATGCAGGCACCGAAGGAGCCCCCTCGATATCTACGCGACGAAATACAATACCGTGGTTTTCGGCAGCAGGATTGACTGTCATTGTGACCTGCTTACCAGTGTGCAGACCCTTACCCGAAAAGGTTATCGAAGCACCAAGAGTATTCTGTTTTACCGACATATTTTCCTAAATTTACCCAATGTAGTATTATAATTACGACAAAGATAGTATTTTTTTTTGAAAATTATTAATTTTGCGTACGAATTAGCAGATACTATGGAGCAAAAGAACGATAATACTCAACAAAATAGAGCACCTCAGCAGCGTCCTCGCCGACCACGATTGCGACTCCCATTCGACAATCGCAAGCAGGATTTTGCCGGCTGGATCTACGACAACCGCATTGGCTTGTGCGTCACAACCATCCTCTTCCTGTCACTCGCAATCGCCTTTGTGGTATCGAAAATCGATATGACATCACACAAGTCGCCCGACACCATCTACATCGATTTGGGTAGTGTCGAGCTATTGAAGGAGGAGCGTGACCGCCTCTTGGAGGAGGTTAAGCAGAGGAATCAGGAGATAGATTGGAGCTCGATTCGCAACCAGTCGTCGAATGAGAACGCCTTGAACGAAAACCTCCAGGACGAGAAGCACACCAACACCGCCGAGCTAAACGCTGCAGCCGAGGAGGTTGAGCGCAAGATGAATGCCAACCGCGAGGCCTATGAGCGTGGTCTGCGTGAGGTTGACGCCATAGGCGAGAGTCATCCGAGTGGCGGTAGCGGCGGCGAGAAGAAGGATGTCAAGCGCAAGGGAAGCGTTACCGTGAGCTTTTCGTTCAAAGATCCGGTGCGTAATAGTCGCCATCTCGTAAAACCTGCCTATCGATGCGAAGGCGGTGGCGAGGTTATTGTTCAGGCTGTACTCAATAGAAATGGTCAGATTGTCTCGGCAAATGTGGTGAGCGGAGGTGATGAGTGTATGCGACAGACTGCCAAGAATGCGGCACTCAACTCTACATTCAACATCGACAGCTCGGCACCCGAAAAGCAGTATGGCACAATCACTTACATCTTCATTCCGCAGTAAATCGGGGCGAAGATAAAACTCATTTTCAAGGTCGATGCGCAGATTTGTAGCTACTCTTTTTCTCTTGGTCGTAACACTCTCGGTTAGTGCCGGTAGTGCGGACTCACTTGGGAGAAAATCGAAGAGTCGCTACCCCGCTTTCGGTACCTGGAAAAACAACTACTTCACAACGGGTTTTGCTACCAATGCTCCGGTGAACAAGAACACCACCGACATCAAATTTCAGGTCAGCATTGCAGTGCGATTGTGGAGTATCAAGGAGAAGGTCGACATCTTCGCGACTTACTCACAGCGAAGCATTTGGGATGCCTTCAGAGAATCATCACCCTTCCGTGAAAGTGCCTACAATCCGGCGTTGTGGGTGATATGGCAAGTGCAGGATGATATGCGACTTCTCTTCGGCATCGAGCACGAGTCGAACGGATATGGCGACAAACGCTCCCGCTCGCAAAACGTCGCTTCGGTGGCGTGCTTGTACGAGCCGTTCAACCACTGGCGATTCGGAGGTCGCATCTGGGGCGGATACGCCTACATCGAAGAGGATGTCGTATTCGCAAAATATTTCCAATATCGAGGCTTGATGCAGCTCTGGGGCACATTCCACGCCTTCGATGAGCGATTGCAGGTTACGGCACTCGTCAACCCGACCCTTTCATTCACGAAGTACAACCTACAGCTCGAGGCGTCGTGGCGATTGGCAAAACGCAAGGATTGGCTGCCGTCACTCTTCGTGCAATATTGCTACGGTTATGGCGAGACAATGGCCGATTACGACCGCCGTTCGACCAAAATCCGATTCGGTATATCATTCTCTAACAACAACTTAAACCTCTACTAAGAAACTCAGACGTTATGATTGATGGAGCGATGATAAATGCCGAACACTTTCTGTTCATTGGAGCCATTCTGCTATTTGTAGCGGTGATGGCGGGTAAGGTTGCGTACCGATTCAACGCCCCTGCCCTCCTCCTCTTCTTGGCGGTAGGTCTCTTCTTCGGCTACGACATTCTATCGTTCAACTCGCCTGAGCTAACCCAGTTTATAGGAATGATATCGCTCTGTATCATCCTCTTCTCGGGTGGTATGGATACCAAATTCTCGGAGATTAGACCCATACTCGGCGAAGGTATCACACTCGCCACAGCGGGCGTACTGATGACCGCCCTGCTGCTGGGCACATTCATCTACTTCTTTGCTCCGTGGCTCGGCTTCGAGCTCTCATTCCCACTCGCTCTGCTCCTCGCATCGACCATTTCGTCGACCGACTCGGCATCGGTATTCTCGATTCTGCGTACACGTCGACAGGGCTTGCGCGAGAATCTGCGACCACTCCTCGAGTTGGAGAGCGGCTCGAATGACCCTATGGCATACATCCTCGTGGTGTTGCTTATCAACCTACTCGGAGGCAGTGAAGATGTGAGCATCGGTGGCACCATCTTTATGTTTGTGGTGCAGATGGCTCTCGGTGTGCTTATCGGCTACCTCTTCGGACGCGCCTCGGTGTGGATTATCAACAAGATTAACATCAACAACGCATCGCTCTACTCGGTGCTCTTGCTCGCCTGCGTATTCTTCACCTTCTCGCTCACCTCGCTCATCAAGGGTAACGGCTATTTGGCTGTCTACATCGCGGGACTTATCGTGGGAAACAACAAACTCGTCAACAAGCGCACCGTAACAACCTTCTTCGACGGTATCACCTGGCTCTTCCAGATTATTATGTTCTTGATGCTTGGTCTCTTGGTCAACCTCGATGAGGTCATCCAGTGGAAGACACTCCTCTTGGGTGGTGCTGCGGGTGCATTTTTGATGTTGGTAGCGCGCCCTGTAGCCACACTCACCTGCCTCGCTCCATTCCGCAAGCTCTCGAAAAAGGCTCGAGCCTATATCTCGTGGGTGGGCTTGCGAGGTGCTGTGCCTATCATCTTTGCGACCTATCCGTTGGTGGCAGATATCGAGGGTGCGGAGCTTATCTTCAACGTCGTATTCATTATGACCATCATATCGCTCGTAGTACAAGGTACTACGGTGAGCAGTATGGCGGGGCTCTTCGGCCTTGCCTACACCGAGAAGGAGAGTAAATTCGAGAGCGCTCTTCAGGATAAGGTCAAGTCGGCCTTTACCGAGATTGCCGTCACCGAAAATATGCTCTCAAGCGGAAACACACTGAATAAGGTGTCGCTGCCCGACAATACTCTCGTGGTGATGGTGTGCCGTGATGGCGACTACTTCGTACCAAAGGGCAATGCCATATTGCAGATGGGCGACAAGTTGCTTATCCTCTCCGACCGCAACGACGAGTTGCAAGCCCATTACAAGGAGTACGGTGTCGAGGATATTATCGAGTTCAAGTAAGTTACCCTTTGAAAATAGAATAAAATTCTATATATTTGCGTTATGGAGTTGGAGAGTGGAGCACGATGGTTTGCAATGCGTGCCACATATGGGCGCAATCTGATGGCGCAGCGACTGCTCGAATCGGCAAAGATTGAGAGCTTCGTGCCGATGCGCAAACGTACCACCAAGACGGGACGACGCATCAAGATTGACTATGTGCCCATCGTGCGTGATTTGATCTTCGTACTCGGTGAGCGCGACATCGTGCAGGAGGCGAAGGGTCAGATTCCCTATCTCCACTACATCACACGCCAGGAGGGTGGCAAGAATATCCCTATCGAAGTGCCTTACGAGCAGATGCAGAGCTTTATTGCCGTCTGCAACGAGATGGACGATGAGGGTGAGTTACTCTCAGCCGAGGAGGCAAACTTCGAGGTTGGCGAACGTGTACGCATAACCCACGGATCATTCAAGGGTTGCGAGGGTATGCTCGTGAAGATTAATGGCAAACGCATTCGCCGCTTTGTGGTGGCTATCGAGGGGGTTATTGCCATCTCGGTGTCGGGCATCAAGGCGGACGAAATGGAGAAGATAATATAGGAAAACTATGAAAGGAATAGTACTCGCAGGAGGTAGCGGAACACGCCTCTACCCAATCACAAAGGGCATCAGCAAGCAGTTGCTGCCCATCTACGACAAGCCGATGATATACTACCCTATCTCGGTGCTTATGTTGGCGGGTATTCGCGAGATACTCATCATATCGACACCGCACGACCTTCCGGCATTCCGTCGTCTCTTGGGCGATGGCTCGGAGTATGGCGTGCGATTTGAGTATGCCGAGCAGCCGTCACCCGATGGCTTGGCTCAGGCATTTATCATTGGCGAGGAGTTCATAGGCAAGGATTCGGTATGTATGGTCTTGGGCGATAACATCTTCTATGGCCAGGGCTTCTCGGGTATGTTGCACAAGGCTGTTGCAACCGCCGAGGAGGAGAACAAAGCTACAATCTTCGGCTATGCCGTACCCGACCCGACACGCTTTGGCGTGGTGGAGGTTGATGGCGAGGGCAAGCCGGTATCTATCGTCGAGAAACCTGCCGAGCCAAAGTCGGACTACGCAGTCGTAGGCCTCTACTTCTACCCTAACAAGGTGGTCGAGGTGGCGAAGGGGGTAAAACCGTCGGCACGTGGCGAGTTGGAGATTACCTCCGTGAATGAGGCCTTCCTCAACGACAAGGAGCTCGAGCTACAGATTATGGGACGTGGTTTCGCGTGGTTGGACACAGGTACACACGAGTCGCTGGCCGATGCATCGCGCTTTATCGAGGTCATCGAGAGCCGTCAGGGCGTGCAGGTAGCCTGCTTGGAGGAGATTGCGTGGCGCAAGGGGTGGATTTCGGATGATGATCTGCTCCGTTTGGCCGAGCCAATGAAGCGAAACGCCTATGGCGAGTATATGATAAACCTCGTAAAGAAGCAGCGATAATGGATGTTATAAAGACAGATATCGAGGGGGTTGTAATCCTCGAGCCGCGCCTCTTTGAGGATGAGCGAGGCCACTTCTTCGAGGCATTTTCGGAGCGAGAGTTCGCCGAGAAGGTGCGCGAGTGCCACTTTGTGCAGGAGAATGAGGCCTACTCCACCTATGGTGTGGTGCGTGGACTCCACTTTCAGCGCCCACCTCACGCCCAAAGCAAGTTGGTGCGCGTGGTGAAGGGACGCGTGCTCGACGTGGTGGTCGACATCCGCAAGGGCTCACCAACATTTGGCAAGCACATCGCAGTGGAGCTTTCGACCGAAAATCATCGTCAGCTCTTTATCCCACGCGGATTTGCCCACGGCTACTCGGTGCTAAGCGAGGAGGCTCTGCTCGAGTACAAGTGCGACAACTACTACGCCCCGGCGAGTGAGGGCGCAATACTTTGGAATGACCCTGCGCTGGCCATCGACTGGCAACTTCCGACCGAGAGCGTTATCCTCTCGGATAAAGATATGAAAAACCCTGCGCTGGCCGAGTGTGAAGCGCTCTTTGATTACAACGAAACACTCTATTAGTATGACGATTTTGGTAACGGGTGGAGACGGGCAGTTGGGTTCTGCCTTGCGCTTGGCGAGTGCCGAGAGCAGCCATCGTTACATCTTTACCGACGTCAACGAACTCGATATAACATCGGCCGAGGCGGTCGAGGAGTTTGTGCTGCGAAATGAGATTAATGCCATCATCAACTGCGCAGCCTACACTGCCGTAGATAGAGCCGAGAGCGACGAGGCGAAGGCCGACGAGATAAATCACAAGGCGGTAGCTACGCTTGCTGCTGCCTGTGCACGCCACAATGCCACACTCATACACATCTCGACCGACTACATCTTCTCGGGCGAGGCGACTGCGCCTATCAACGAGGAGGCTGCCGCTGCGCCTATCAACGCCTATGGACGTACAAAGTGGGCCGGCGAGGTGGCAATAGCCGAGTCGGGCTGCCGCGCTATAGTTCTGCGCACATCGTGGCTCTACTCGGAGTTTGGCTCGAACTTCTGCAAGACGATGCGCACACTCACCTCAACACACCCAGAGATAAAGGTTGTGGCCGACCAATTGGGCACACCGACCTATGCGGGCGATTTGGCGGAGGCGATTGTGACGATTGTGGAGGGAGAAATGGAGGACAAGCTCGGCACCTACAACTACTCGAATGAGGGCATCTGTTCGTGGCACGACTTTGCAGTCGAGATTGCACGACTAAGTGGCAACAACGAGTGCAAAATCAACCCTTGTACTACTGCCGACTACCCCACTGCAGCGGCACGACCGCAATACTCGGTGCTTGACAAGAGCAAGATAAAGGCGACCTTCGGTATCGACATAGCTGAGTGGCAGGAGGCATTGGCTCGATGCATCAAAAAGTTTTAGACTATGGGAAAGAGACGCAATATATTGATTACGGGAGGTGCCGGTTTCATCGGCTCGCATGTGGTGCGACACTTCGTCACCACCTACCCCGAGTATCACATCGTAAACCTCGACAAGTTGACCTATGCGGGTAACCTCGACAACCTCCGCGATGTGGAGGAGAGGGAGAACTACACCTTTGTCGAGTGCGATATCTGCGACTTCGAGCGCATCTTGGCGCTCCTCGGAGAGTACCAAATCGACGGCATCATTCACCTCGCAGCCGAGAGCCACGTCGACCGCTCGATAAGTAATCCGTTCGAGTTTGCCCAGACCAATGTTATGGGTACGCTCTCGCTCCTGCAGGCGGCACGCCACTATTGGGAGAGTCTGCCAGAGAGGTACGAGGGTAAGCGTTTCTACCACATCTCGACCGACGAGGTCTATGGTGCTTTGCCACTCGATGGTGGTATGTTCCGCGAGGATACCCCGTATGCTCCGCACTCGCCATACTCGGCGTCGAAGGCTGCAAGTGACCACTTCGTGCGTGCCTTCCACGACACCTATGGTATGCCGACCGTGATATCGAACTGCTCGAACAACTACGGTCCGAATCAGTATCCCGAGAAGCTGATACCTTTATTTATACAGAATATATGCGAGGGTAAGCCTCTGCCCGTATATGGCAAGGGCGAGAATGTGCGCGACTGGCTCTATGTGGAGGATCACGCTCGCGCTATAGATCTGATTTTCCATAAGGGAGGCGTCGCCGAGACCTACAACATCGGCGGCAACAACGAGTGGCGCAATATCGACTTGATAAAGGTGCTGATTAAGGAGGTGGACAGCCAACTCGGCAACGAGGAGGGTCACTCACTACCGCTTATCACCTACGTTACCGACCGCGCGGGTCACGACCTCCGCTATGCAATCGACTCGACCAAGCTGCAGCAAGAGCTCGGCTGGCAGCCGTCGCTCCAATTCGAGGAGGGCATCAAGCTGACCGTGAAGTGGTACCTCGACCAAAGAGCTGAGAGCCGAGAGTAGTTTTTTGAATCCCCCCCCCAAAAAAAAAGAAAAGAATAAGGCATCCCCAAGAGGTCAAGAAATTGATTTATTAAGCTTGGGCGTATGTGAGCATTGCGTTATCTGAAGGGTTGTGCAAAAAGAATCAGACGGAACGATTTTTCTCAATAGAGCATCTGCCCCTCTTCAAAATCGGAGATGATTAGATTATTTTTGTGCAACGCAAGGGAACGAAAGCGGAGCATACTTTGGCGTATGTGAGCATTTCGTTATCCGCAGGGTTGTGCAAAAAGAACTAATCAGAACGATTTTTTGCGAAAGAAGCGAACAAAATAATAATGGCGAGGAAATCTCCTCGCCATTACTATTTTTGCTTCGCGGAATTAAGCAAGAGGCTTAACGCTTACATAAGAGCGATTATCACGCTTCTTAGTGAAAACTACTGTACCATCAACCAATGCGAAGAGGGTGTGATCCTTACCCATACCTACATTCTCACCTGCGTTGTGAACAGTACCACGCTGACGAACGATGATGTTGCCTGCCTTAGCAAACTGACCACCGAAAAGCTTCAAACCGAGTCGTTTGCTCTCCGACTCACGGCCGTTCTTCGAACTACCTACACCTTTTTTGTGTGCCATACTTCTCTAACAGTTTTTTTAGGTTATGCAACAATGTCCTCAATCAAAATCTGCGAAAGATACTGGCGATGACCGTTGCACTTCTGATAACCAGTTCTACGCTTCTTCTTAAACACCAAGACCTTGTCGTCCTTGAGGTGCTTGAGAATCTTACA
>JAZLCQ010000069.1:0-4174 GCA_045614285.1 Alistipes sp. | reverse complement strand
GGATAGTACATCAAAGTACAGCCCGAGGGGTTTTACTTTTAGGGATGTGCCACAGATTGCGGCTTATCACAAGAAATTTTAGTCTATCATTGTCACGCCGCCCATATAAGGAACGAGTACCTCTGGTACGCGGATACCCTCAGGGGTCTGGTTGTTCTCGAGGAGAGCTGCCACGATACGAGGCAAAGCCAACGACGAGCCATTGAGTGTGTGAGCCAACTTGGTCTTCTTGTTCGAATCCTTGTAGCGGAGCTTGAGGCGGTTAGCCTGGAACGACTCGAAGTTCGAAACAGACGATACCTCCAACCAGCGCTTCTGAGCCTCAGAGTAAACCTCGAAGTCGTAGGTGAGAGCCGAAGTAAATGACATATCGCCACCGCAAAGGCGGAGGATACGATATGGCAAACCGAGCGACTTAACCAAGCCCTCAACGTGTGCTACCATACCATCGAGAGCCTCGTACGACTGCTCAGGGAGTGCCAACTGCACGATCTCGACCTTATCGAACTGGTGCAAGCCGTTCAAACCACGCACATCCTTACCATACGAACCTGCCTCACGACGGAAGCAAGGGGTATATGCTGTCATCTTTACAGGGAACTCCTTCTCGTCGAGGATTACATCGCGGAAGATATTTGTTACAGGAACCTCAGCTGTAGGCACGAGGTAGAAGTTGTCGGCTGTAGCGTGGTACATCTGGCCCTCCTTATCAGGCAACTGACCTGTACCGAAGCCCGACGCCTCGTTAACCATTACCGGTGGCTCAACCTCCTGGTAACCTGCTGCAGTGTTGTAGTCGAGGAAGTAGTTGATAAGCGCGCGCTGCAAACGAGCACCCTTACCCTTGTAAACAGGGAAACCTGCGCCTGTGAGCTTTACACCGAGGTCGAAGTCGATGATGTCGTACTTCTTAGCCAACTCCCAGTGTGGAAGCGGATTCTCCGGCAACTCCGAGAAGTTCTCGTCGAGCTTCACCACGAGGTTATCCTCTGCGGTCTTACCCTCAGGTACGATGTCGGCAGGGAAGTTAGGGAGCAATACGATCTGAGCCTGCAATGCAGCCGAAGTCTCCTCGTGCTGAGCTGCGAGCTCTGCCGAACGAGCCTTCAATGCAGCAACCTGCTGCTTGCGCTCCTCAGCCTCCTCACGGCGACCCTGACCCATCAACATACCAATCTCCTTGGCAGCCTTATTCTGCTCTGCAAGGCAGTTATCCAACTCCACCTGGAGAGCCTTACGGGCATCGTCCAACTCCTCAATCTTTGCGATAATAGGTGCAGCGTCGACACCCTTCTTAGCGAGCTTCTTGATAGCCAACTCCTTATCGCCACGCAATTGTTGTAATGTAAGCATAACTTATATCTGTTTTTAACCTAATCTTCGTAGAAAAGTATTTCAATCCGCAAATTTACAAAAAAAGTATTAAAGTTTGTCTCTTTTCTGCAAGTTTATTATCTTTGCGTAAACCAATTCAAACTAAAGAGAATGAAACGTACACTTTTAACCGCGCTTGCTGCATTGATTTGCTTCGGCGCAATGGCTCAAACTCCTTACATCCCGAGCGAGGACAATCTGAAGGCTCGACAGGAGTTTGCAGACAGCAAATTCGGAATCTTCCTCCACTGGGGATTGTATAGTATTTTTGCTCAGGGCGAGTGGTACCTCAGCAAGGGTAAGCTCTCACATCAGGAGTACAAGAAGTCGGCAGATGCCTTCTATCCGCACCGATTCGATGCGAAGGCGTGGGTCAAGGCGATTAAGGATTCGGGAGCAAAGTACATCTGCCTCACCTCACGCCACCACGATGGATTCTCGATGTGGAACACCAAGTATTCGGAGTACGACATCGTCGATGCAACGCCTTACAAGCGCGATATTTTGAAGGAACTCTCGCGCGAGTGTAAGCGCCAGGGCATCAAGCTCCACCTCTACTACTCGCACGCCGATTGGGGTCGTTCGGACTACTTCCCAAGCAAGTCGAGCAACAAAGTTACCGAGAAGGATCACTTCGAGGGCGGTTACGAGAGCTACTTCAAGTTTATGAACAATCAGCTCGAGGAGTTACTCACAAAGTATGACATCACAGCGTTGTGGTTCGACGGTATGTGGGATCGTCGTAGCGTAAATTGGCGCATTCGTGAGCAGTACGACTTTATACACTCGGTACAGCCAAGCTGTCTTATCGGCAACAACCACCACCTCCCTGCTATCGAGGGTGAGGACTTCCAGATCTTTGAGCGTGACCTCCCTGGTGAGAACAAGGCGGGTTACTCGAAGGGACAGACCGTGAGCCACAAGCTCCCACTCGAGACTTGTCAGACAATGAATGGTATGTGGGGCTACAAGGTAGCTGACCAGAACTACAAGAGCACCGAGTATCTCATCCGCTACCTCGTAAGCATCGCTTGCAAGGGCGCAAACTTGCTCCTTAACATCGGCCCTCAGCCAAATGGCGAGCTCCCTGCAACTGCGCTTGCACGATTGAAGGAGATGGGCGAGTGGTTGCGCAAGTATGGCGACAGCGTCTATGGCACTACTGCGGGCGATATTCAGGCTCAGGAGTGGGGCGTAACAACCCGCAAAGGTAACCGCCTCTTTGTCCACATCTTCGACCTCAAGGAGAAGGAGTTGCAGTTGCCACTCACCTGCAAGGTGACAAAGGCCTACACATTCGAGGATAAGAAGGCCGTAGCATTCGAGAAGAACGACGGCGGCGTGACCCTCAAGTTCGACGCAGTACCTTCGGGTATCGATTATATCGTAGAGTTGATTACCGAGTAGTCTACCCTACTATCATAAAACAAAAGAGAGTGCCCGTTGGACACTCTCTTTTTCAATTCATAAACCACTTAATGCGTAACGACAAATAAGCCTTGTTATACGGCTTAGTTCTGCGGTGCCTCAGGGTAGTAGCTATTGCCGCTACGAGTCTTGCCATCACCACCAAACCAATCCATATTATTACCCTCGCCGACTGCCTCGGTGAGGGTAACCTCTGAGCCTCCCTTAGGGCTGAAGGTCAATGTTCCCGCACACTCGCTGACGTGAGTCGAAACGATAAGGATGGTGAGGTCTACACCTGTGTAGTATGCACAACCTACAACCTCGCAATACTTGTCTGTAGCGTAGTTGTGGTTATACTCATTTGCACCATCTGCAGGCACGCCATTGTAGCTATTGCCCGATACGGTGTAGTTCAAAATCTTGTTTGTGTACTCGCCCGTGCCATTATTCGCCTGAGTCTCGGTACGGCGAGAACGCACGTCTCCGATAAACTGATTTACGTGACGACCTGCAATAGTTGTTATGGCACTCATTGTAATGTCCTTACCCGATGCATAAGCGCCCTCGGTGAATGACGACGACTTCCACACATTGGCAACAACCTCCTTGTTTGGCTGGCCAGTACAGTTGATGCGAGAGTTTGTAACCGAACAATTTGTAATCTCGGCGTAGTGAGCCTCCAAGAAGCCGATCAAACCACCGCACTCACCCGCAGTATACCACCACTGCAAGCCCTCGACGATATAATCACCCATAAACGATGCGCTAATCGACTTCTTCATTGTGTAGTAGTTGGCCACCTTCGGGTCGTAGTTCTCGATTGTAGAGTTGTCTACCGAGCAGTTATCCATATAGACCTGACCACGGCAAGCTCCAATCAGACCTCCAACCTTGCAGACACCGCGCACCTTACTGTTACGAACATGTATGTTGCTTGCGATGTAAGTACCATTTTTAACTCGAGAAACGAGAACACCAGCGTATGCATTACCTGTAGCACCGTCCTGGTCATCTCCATACGCCAAAGCAGGGAGTGATGTATCGTGGTTACAAGTGATATCTGCACCTACGATTGTAAGATTCTTGTGAGTTGTAGTGCTTGAAGCAACAGTGATTAAGCCCGCACCATAATTATCTGCGCTCTGGGTATCATTAACCTTAACATTGTAAACCGAGTGGTTTTCACCATCAAGGTCTCTAACATAGTAGATAGGCTTGAATGTGTGACCACCCATATCTACATCAGTCTTGAACACCAACTTTTTGGAATTATCATAACCTACACCCTGCGCCTTAGCAAAGTCGAATGCCGAATGTACATAGGACACCGTAATCCCATCGATAGTTTCGGTAATCATTGATACAGAACGCTTACCGTCCCACTCAGGTA
>JAZLCQ010000068.1:0-2804 GCA_045614285.1 Alistipes sp. | reverse complement strand
GATGTAGAAGTGACTCATTCGGCTATCCGCTTCGGCGCAGTAGAATGCGTAGTACTCATCATCCTGAGCAAGCGATGTAAGGCGTATATCTTTGATAATGCCCACATAGGGGTACTGCTTACCCTCTTTATATCCAATCGGGATACCGATATCGCGGTGCATACGATTCATCATTACAATCTCGTCACGCTCGGCTGACGAAGGGGTAAAGCCGTTGCCATCAATAACCTCGAAACCAAAGAAATCGAGGAAATTCCAACGCACGGGATTGGCTCTCACCACATACTCTTTACCCTCGTACTCACGCCCCCACATCTGGTTGCAGCGGAATAGATTTACTGCCGAAGCGGTTACATCTACTGCGTCGGGGTGTTGCTGCAATCGCTCCACAACCGTTTCGGGGCGTGTACCCAAATCCCACGAAGCGAAGGTTACGACATTCTCGCGGTCAAAACCCAAATCGTAGTTAATCATATAGCGATATTGCAACCAGAACACGGCCGTTACGATAATCAGAATCATCGCTACCGAGAACTGTACACCAACCATCACCGAGCGCAGACGACGACCCGTAGCCGATTGTGCAAAGCCACCCTTAACGCCCAACGAAGCATTGAAGCGAGTGATGTAGAACGCAGGGTACATTGCCGCCACAACGGCCAACAATACCATCAGTGCGACCATCATAATAATGACTGCGATATTATCTCCAAGAGCCAACGAGCAGATAGAATAGTTGGTGATAAAGCTCTCTTGGATAGCAATCATCAGGTAGAATGTTAGAGCCATAGCGAGTAGCACCAAACCGATAGCCTCGAAGAGGAAGTTCCAGCGCAGTGTCCACTGGCTTGCACCGAACACCTTGCAGATGTTCACCGAACGCATACGCACGGGAACAAGTGCAAAGAAGAAGTTTACGAAGTTGATAAAAGCAATCAGTACGATGATAAAGGCAATGCTACCGAGAATGATCGGTGTTGATCTCTTACCTGTACGGAAGTTGCCTGAATCGTAGAAGTTACCATCATAATAGAGTTTGTCAAGACTCACGAGTCGAGTTTCCAGCACCTGTGCGCCGCTTTCCAACTCCTCCTGGGCCATAGCCTTCTCTTCGGGGTCTTCAACCTCGGCCATCCACTCCTGCACCATTCCGAGGAACCAATCGGCATAACCCTTCTTAAAGATTTCGATGTAGGTGTCGAGGTCGGCACCCTCGCGCATACGCACAAAATTCGAGTAGTTCCAGTTGTTATTACCCTCGGTATAGACACCTTCGTCGTTCTGCATAATACCCCAATGGCTGAACATACAGTTTTTGGGCATATCCTCATATATTGCTACGATGGTCTGCTGAACTGTCGGCTTGCCGTCATCGTTGTATTTTCCACCTTCAAAGTAGATTACATCGCCCACACCAACGCCCAATTTTTCGGACTTGGAGCGAGCCATCGCTATCGTATTAGGCTCTTTGAGTTGTGAGAAGTCGCCCGCTAGGCACTCAAAACCGAAGAATGTTGGCACATTGGCCGTTCCTTGATATACATACTCATTGAACGGTTCCATAGTGTACTCATTGCGCTTGATCCAAATGCGGCTAATGCGTGGGTAAGGCATTGTTGAGGCGACCTCCTCGGCATCGGGGAACTGTTCGGCAGCGGTATAGGCCAAGTTGCCGGGCGAGTTGGTACTCCACTGTGTCTCGCCATCGTTACCTCCACCGAAGTCGGGCGAGATAAGATAGGTGCGGTCGGCATTAGGGAATTGCCCGTTGTAGGTGATGGTGTACCACACCTGCGATGCGATGATGTAAAATGCCACAAAGGCGAGGGTTAGTCCCACAATGTTAAGCAGTGAGGCTACCTTGTAACGACGTAATGTCATTAAAAAATTCTTAAACGCGATTTTCATAGGTTTCTATTCTTATTGTTTTATTAATTATTCAATTTTGAATTCTGAATTTTGCATTTTGAATTCTTCTTGTGATGTGGGAGGCGGTCAAGCCAACCCACACCTGTTAACGCTTTTTGCTTATGGTAGTTGCGTCTTAAATATTCGTTTAGAGTTTGCTCTTTACATCAGTCACAATCTTACCGTCAAACAAGCAGATTGTGCGGCTGGCGTAGGCGGCATCGTGCTGCGAGTGGGTTACCATAATGATGGTCGTGCCCTCCTTGTGAAGCTCCTGCAAGAGGGTCATAACCTCCTGACCATTCTTTGAGTCGAGGTTACCCGTAGGCTCATCGGCAAGGATAAGTTTAGGATTCGACACAAGGGCACGGGCGATGGCTACACGCTGCTGCTGACCACCAGAGAGCTGCTGTGGGAAGTGGCCCGCACGGTGCGAGATATTCATTCTATCGAGCATCTTCTGCACACGCTCCTTACGCTCCGAGGCCTTCACACCCATATAGATGAGTGGCAACTCGACATTTTCGGCCACCGACAACTCGTCGATAAGGTTGAACGACTGGAATACGAAGCCGATATTGCCCTTGCGGAAAGCGGTGCGGTCCTTCTCTTTGAGTCCGCCCACCTCTTGACCGAGCAGGCTATATGAGCCGCCCGTAGGATTATCCAAAAGACCCAAGATGTTGAGGAGCGTAGATTTACCGCAACCCGAAGGTCCCATTACGGCAACAAACTCGCCCTCCTTAACCTCGAATGATACACCGGCAAGAGCAATAGTCTCAATCTCCTCGGTGAAAAAACTCTTCTGTAAATTTTCTACTTTTAACATAGCTGTACTGTTTTTAATTGTTTATATTGTTTTGAATTTTAATGCATTATTGAATTTGTCGGATTCT
>JAZLCQ010000067.1:0-48805 GCA_045614285.1 Alistipes sp. | reverse complement strand
TCCAGTGGTTGTCTTCCTAAGACCGCTTGGCCTCCGACTTGGTGTAATTGGCCCTAACGGTACCGGTAAGACAACCTTGTTCCGTATGATTATGGGCTTGGAGGAGCCTACAAGTGGTACTTTCACAGTAGGTCAGACCGTGAAGCTCGCATATGTGGATCAGCAGCATAAGTCAATCGACCCTGAGAAGTCGGTTTACGAGGTTATCTCGCAGAACAGCGAGTTCGTGCAGTTGGGTAACCGTCAGGTTCCAGCTCGTGCATACGTAGCACGATTCAACTTCACTGGTGCAGACCAGGAGAAGAAGTGTGGCGTACTCTCGGGTGGTGAGCGCAACCGCTTGCACCTCGCTTTGGCATTGAAGGAGGAGGGCAATGTAATCTTGCTCGATGAGCCTACCAACGATATCGACGTAAATACTCTCCGTGCATTGGAGGAGGGTTTGGAGCACTTCGCAGGTTGTGCAGTGGTTATCTCGCACGACCGTTGGTTCTTGGACCGTATCGCAACTCACATCCTCTCGTTCGAGGGCGATGGCAATGTCATCTTCTACGAGGGTTCATACTCGGAGTACGAGGAGTGGAAGAAGTTGCAGGGCATGGACACTACCCCACACCGCGTAAAGTACCGCAAGCTTGTTGAGTAATTTTGAATTCTGCATTTTGAATTTTGCATTTTGACTATGGCACAGAAACCATCTATTCCAAAGGGAACGCGCGATTTTTCGCCACTCGAGACGGCTCGTCGTTCCTACATATTCGATACTATCGCTGAGGTGTTCCGCGCATACGGATTCGCCTCAATCGAGACTCCTTCGATGGAGAACCTCTCGACCTTGATGGGCAAGTATGGCGAGGAGGGCGACAAGCTCCTCTTCAAGATTCTCAACTCGGGCGACTTCGGTGCAAACCTCAACGACGAGGAGGTACGCTTGGCTCACCGCATCTGCGAGAAGGGTTTGCGTTACGACTTGACCGTTCCGTTTGCGCGCTATGTTGTACAGCACCAAAACGAGATCACCTTCCCATTCAAGCGCTATCAGATTCAGCCTGTATGGCGTGCTGACCGTCCGCAGAAGGGTCGCTATCGCGAGTTCTATCAGTGTGACGTCGACATCATCGGCTCACGTTCATTGTTGAACGAGGTGGAGCTTATCTCAATCGTTGAAAAAGTATTTTCGAAGCTCGGTATCAATGTAGTATTGAAGTTGAATAACCGCAAGGTGCTCTACGGTATTGCCGAGGTTATGGGTCACGCCGACAAGATGATTGACATCACCGTAGCTATCGACAAGCTCGAGAAGATCGGCTTGGAGAACGTGAAGTCGGAGTTGGCTGAGCGAGGCATCGAGGCTGATGCGGTGGCTAAGTTGGAGCCAATCCTCTCACTTTCGGGCTCGACAGCCGAGAAGTTGGCAAAGCTCGAGACTATCCTTGCCGAGAGCGAGACCGGTTTGAAGGGTATCGAGGAGTTGCGTACCGTATTCAACGCAACAGAGGCTTTGGGTATCAACTTGGAGGTTGAGTTGGATCTCTCGTTGGCTCGTGGTTTGAACTACTACACCGGCGCAATCTTCGAGGTGAAGGCAAAGGATTTTGCTATCGGCTCGATTTGCGGTGGAGGTCGCTACGACAACCTGACAGGCATCTTCGGTATGCCTGATGTTTCGGGCGTAGGTATCTCGTTCGGTGCAGACCGCATCTACGATGTTATGGTAGGCATGAACCTCTTCCCTACCGAGGTTAGCTGCGTGGCTAAGGTGTTGTTTATTAACCTTGGCGAGGCTGAGGCGTTGGCATCATTGCGTTGCGCTAAGCTCTTGCGTGACAACGGTATTTCGACTGAGGTCTACCCTGACTCGGCTAAGATGAAGAAGCAGATGGAGTACGCAAATCGTCGCGAGATTCCGTATGTTGTAATCATCGGTAGCAACGAGTTGGCCGAAGGTAAAGCAACCGTAAAGAATATGACTACAGGCGAGCAGCACCTCGTATCGTTCGAGGAGATTGCTACTCTTATTAAATAGTCAGCAGACAAGATAAAAGAGGAGGGATGTTGCGATTGCAACATCCCTTTTATCATTGAGCATCATTGCATTATAGTGCAAGGCAGTCGAAATGTGTCATTGTTCCGCTACCCTTCACTATGCGGATACGCAAATCATTTGCCTTATAGTCAGCATTGAATCGAGGTTTCTGCGCTCCACCATTAGTTTCGAGCGTCTGCACAAGCGAGAACTGACCACCACCAAGGTTGAGCAGTACCTCGTAGGTACAACGAGAATCCAAGCGCCAAGCAATGTCGAACTTATGAAACTCCTGAGTCGACTTGAGCGGAATGGTTATCTCCTCGCCCTCCTTAAGTGTGATTGGCAACATCGATGCGATAGGTGAATCACTCATAGCAAATTCGCGGGTAGGATCATTAGGATCTGCCATAGTAATGGTCTCGACCAATCGAATATCGGTTGACGCAGCAGCGACATAGATATCGAATAGGCCAGGCTCAATCACCCACTGCATATTGCGGTCGAGCATCTCGAAGTGGCGAGGCTCGAGTGTCATAGTTACAGTTTTGGTCTCGCCAGGCTCGAGTGTCACACGCTCAAAACCACGAAGCATTCGCTCATAGACAGTTATAGAGCTGGCGTGGTCGTGAGTATAGAGTTGAACAACCTCGTCGCCCTTATATTTGCCAGTATTAGTGATATCGAAGGTCACCTCGAGATTCTCGGTCGGAAGGATGCGCTTGCTCGAGAGGCGCAAGTTCGAATACTCAAATGTTGTATAGCTCAAGCCGAAACCAAAGTCGTAGAGCGTACCCGATGCACGTGTCTTCTTACCCCTAGGGCCAACGCCCACATAGCCGTCAATTTGCGAGTTAGGCTTATATGGGAAGTTCATCGGAATCTGACCTACGGTGCGTGGGAAAGTAACGGTGAGCTTTCCTCCCGGATTGTACTCACCAAGCAGAGCCTGAGCTACCGCCGTTCCTCCGTGTGCACCAGGATAGAAGGCCTGCAAGATAGCATCAGCATTGCGATCTGCCCAATTTATCGTGAGCGGACGACCCGTAATCAGCACTACGATAAGCGGTTTGCCCGTCTTCTTCAACTCCTTAATCAGCATCTCCTGCACTGGTGGCAGGTCGAGGCTTGTGCGGCTACGATTCTCGCCACAAGTACGCAAGCAGCCTCCAAGAACAGCTACTGCCACATCCGACGCCTCGGCCAACTTCACAGCCTCAGCAATCGACGCCAACTCCTCTGCAGTTGGTACAAAACCGTAAATCTCCGAGTCGGGCCACTGCGAATCGACGTGTTCGCAACCCTTCTTATATATCACCTCGGCTTTGCCCTCGAGAGCTCTCTTCAAGCCCTGATAAACGGTTACAGACTCCGTTGCTTGCGGGCCATAGTGCACGTGGGCGTAGCCATCCTCATTTGCATTTGGGCCAATCACCGCAACACGCTTCAGCTTAGAGGCATCGAGCGGAAGGATACCGCTATTTTTGAGCAATACGAGCGACTTCTGCGACGCCTCGAGTGCAACTTTATTGTTCTCATCGCCATTGACCTCACGGTCAGCCTTTGCCATCTCCTCCTCGGTGCTATATGGCTTATCGAACAAGCCAATCAGGAACTTCACGCGCAAGATATCGCGCACACGCTCATTGATGGTCTCCATCGAGATTGAGCCCTCGTTGACAAGCTCTCGCAAAGGCAAGACATAACTATCGGGCGAACGGAATGTACAGCGCACATTCAAACCCGCCTCAACGCTCTGACGCACCGACTCCTTCATATTCTCGGAGGTGTGGTGCTTCATATGGAGATACTCTACGGCGTCAGAGTCCGAAACCACATAGCCCTTAAAGCCGAAGTCGGTACGAAGACGGTCATAGAGCCAATACTTGCTACCCTGAATAGGTTCGCCATCGTAGTCGTTGTAGGAGCTCATCAATCCCAACAATCCCGCACGTGCGATAACTTGACGCCACGGATACATATGAATCAACTCTACCGAGTGCGGTGTCTCGTGTGGATCAGTTCGTGCCATACCCTCACGTGCTCCCTTGCAATTTGAGTAGATTGCAAAGTGCTTGGCTGTAGCAGCTACACCGCCATCCTCCTGCAAGCCCTTGACCATCTGCACGCCAAGCTCCGCAACGAGGAAAGGATCCTCACCGTAAATCTCCTCGTAGCGACCCCAACGCTGATCACGACCGACGTCGAGGATAGGTGCGTAGACATTGGTGTAGCCCAACAATCGAGCCTCTTCACCCGTAATGCGACCGACCTCACGGATAAGATTTTTGTCCCAAGTCGAACCAAGTCCGAGCTGTGTCGGGAAGTTTGTCGCCTTGTAGGCCTCGACACCACGAATACCCTCATCGGTGAAATCGACTGGAATACCCAAGCGAGTCTCCTCGACAAAGAAGCGCTGCACCTCGTTCAATGCCCAGGCGTGCTTGCTTGCGGGCCAAATATATGGGCTCTCGGTAGTCAACGGCGTATTCCAACCCTTGAAAGAGTTGAGATGCTCGTCAATAGCGCCCATGCCATCCTTCCAAATCTTATTCTTCCACTCGGGGGTAGGCAACTGATCTCGCAAGACACGACGATAACCATAGAGGGTCACCATCTGACAAGTCTTCTCGTCGAGAGTCATCTGCGACAGCAAATCCTCGATACGCTCATCAACCGACGCCTTCGGATTCTCGTATATATCCATCTTGCCATTCTTATTGAAGTCTATCCATCTCTTGTGATAGATTTTAGGCGTTGCGCCCACACAAAGAGGCAGGAGAGCTAACAACATCAAGAGCTTAGTTCTTTTCATATTTCGCCATTTTGAGTTATATCTTCTCCAAAGATACAAAAATAAATTGTATCTTTGCAACATCGTAAATATAATTAATGTTTAACTCTAAGATATGGAGTCTTTAGGATTTATTGAATGGTGTTTGGAAAATCTAAACTACGGAACTATCACGTTGCTGATGGCGATTGAGAGTTCGTTTATTCCATTCCCAAGTGAAGTTGTAGTTCCTCCTGCTGCATATAAAGCGGCTTGCGGAGAGATGAATATATGGTTGGTTGTCTTCTTCTCCACACTTGGAGCTATGATTGGCGCATTCGTCAACTACTACCTTGCACTTTGGCTTGGCAAACCTGTCATCTACAAGTTCGCGAATAGCCGTCTGGGTCATATGTGCTTGATTGACGAGCAGAAGGTCATCAAGTCGGAGGCGTTCTTTAATCGTCACGGTGTTTTGGCTACTCTTATCGGTCGCCTTGTACCTGCCGTGCGTCAGCTCATCTCTATCCCTGCAGGTCTTGCGCGTATGAACATCGGTAAGTTTGCACTCTACACAGCTATTGGAGCGGGTTTATGGAATAGCATACTCGCAGCAATGGGCTACTACTTGCAATCTGTAGTACCCGAGGATCAACTTCTCGAGACTGTCAATATTTATAGCAAAGAGATTGGATACGGTATGTTGGCCGTGTTTGCAATTATTGTTGCTGTCTTGATATATAAGGGAGTGAAGAAAAATTAGCTATGAAACACTTTGCGCTTATAGGTTTTCCGCTTGGGCATTCGTTGTCGGCCAAGTACTTCACCGAGAAGTTCTCGCGTGAGGGCATCGAGGCGGACTATACCCCACTCAGCATCGAGCGTGCCGAGGAGGTGCTACCCCACGCATCGCAGCTCTCTGGTTTCAATGTAACCATACCTCACAAGCAGGCTGTTATGCCTCTGCTTGCCGAGATAAGCGATGAGGCGCGTGCTATCGGTGCGGTAAACTGCGTAAAGGTTCACGATGGAGGTCGAATGGTTGGCTACAACACCGACGTAATCGGCATTCGCAAGTCGTTGGAGGGTGTTACGCTCCAGGGTGTAAAAGCTCTTGTACTCGGTACGGGAGGAGCTTCGAAGGCTGTGCAATATGTGTTACACGAAGGTGGAGCCGAGGTCAGCGTCGTATCTCGTTCGAAGGGTGCGGCCGATTTGACCTACGAGGAGCTCACCGCAGAGTTAATCGCTGAGTGCGGCGTAATTGTAAACACCACGCCACTCGGAATGTTCCCGAACATCGACAGTGCCCCAGCACTACCCTACGCTGCGCTATCCTCTAAGCATACGCTCTTCGACTGCGTATACAACCCGCGCCAAACAAAGTTCCTACAGCTCGGAGCGGAGCAAGGGGCTCACACAATAGACGGCATGACGATGTTCGAGGCTCAAGCCGAGGCATCGTGGGAGATTTGGAACAGATAACGAAAAAGGGTGAAGAAAATTCTTCACCCTCTCTTTTTGACTTCGTCGAAGTATTACAACAAAGCGTCAATCTTAGCCTTGAGGTCAGCCTTATTGATAGCACCTACGTGCTTGTCAACTACCTCACCACCCTTGATGAAGACGATGGTAGGGATGTTGCGAACACGGTAGTTTGCAGTGATATCGTCGCACGAATCAACGTCGCACTTACCGATGTTTACCTGCTCAGCATACTCCTCAGCCAACTCCTCAACGATTGGAGCAACTGCACGGCAAGGACCGCACCACTCTGCCCAGAAATCAATTACCAACGGCTTGCTGTCTGCCAACAAAGCCTCGTAGTTCTCGTTTGTAACGTTTAATGCCATAGTTTTTTGTGTTTTATTGGTTTACTGATATAGTATAATTAATATTGTATTTCTCGATAAATTTCGACAACTCAGGTGTCAGCGCCACACGGAATTTTCGTGAGTGAGCCGAGACATAGACACACTCCTCCATATCCTGAATTGAGAACTTGAGTTGCGCCTTACCCTTCGACTCGCCAGCCACAACAACCAACTCGTCGATAAACTCACGAGTCAACATCTGAATTGGGAGATAGAACTTAATTTCTCGCACCGCATCGCGCACATCAGGCAACTGCGTTACGCTCGTAACCTTGAACTCCAACTCCTTCTCCTTGCTCCACTCGCGCTCCTGAACGCGTCCCTGGATAAGCAGGAAGTAGTCCTTGAACATTCGTGTGCGGAACATCTCGTAGTCCTTGCGGAAGAAGCGGAACTCGTGCGAGCCATCGTAGTCCATCACGGTCATCGAGCCTGCCGGAGTGCCATTCTTGAGGTAGAACTCACGCACATCGGTCACAATACCTGCCACCGATATCTCCTTGCCACGGAATCGCTCAAGGTCGGAGAGTTCGGAGAGCGTACAAGCACTCATCGACTTAATCAGGAGCTTGTACTCATCGAGCGGATGGGCCGAAAGGTACATACCGATGAGCTCCTTCTCACGATTGAGCAACTCGAGCGGAATAGCCTCGCCACGCACTGGCACAGTCGGTTTCTGAATATCTACGACGCCGCTATCGCCACCAAAGAGGCTCTGCTGTGCGTTGTTGCGCTCCGACTGAATGCGGGTACCATAACGCACCAATGCATCTACAAAGGTCGAGCCATCCTTCTCGTCAGCCACAGCAAGGAACTTACCACGTGGGAAGTCGATAATCGAGTCGAAACCTCCCGACATTGCGATATTCTCGACACACTTACGGTTTACTGCCGAGTAGTTGCATCGCACTGCAAAGTCGTAGATATCTTTGTATGGGCCATTCTTCTCACGCTCCGAGATAATAGCCGCCACAGCACCTTCACCGACACCCTTGATTGCCGCCAAACCGAAGCGGATATCGCCCTTCATATTTGACGAGAACTGCATCTGCGACTCGTTGATATCGGGCGAAAGAACGCTGATACCCATACGGTTGCTCTCCTTCATATAGAGCTCGAGTTTCTCGATACTATTGAGGTTGGCGCTGAGCAATGCCGCCATATACTCCGACGGATAGTTAGCCTTGAGGTATGCAGTCTGGTATGCCACCCACGAGTAGCAGGTTGCGTGCGACTTGTTGAAGGCGTAGGATGCAAACTTCTCCCAGTCCTCCCAAATCTTCTCCAAGACCTTCTTGTCGTGACCATTCGCTGCACCACCCTTCAAGAACTTAGGCTTGAGCTCCATCAGCTTCGAGAGAATCTTCTTACCCATCGCCTTACGGAGTGTATCCGCCTCGCCTCGAGTGAAGTTTCCGAGCAAACGCGAGAGCAACATCACCTGCTCCTGATATATGGTAATACCATAGGTATCCTTCAGATACTTCTCCATCACCGGAATATCGTAGACAATCGGTGAACGACCGTGCTTACGGTTGATAAACTCTGGAATATAATCCATCGGGCCCGGACGATAGAGCGCATTCATCGCAATAAGGTCCTCGAAGACGGTTGGTTTCAAGTCGCGGAGGTACTTCTGCATACCATCCGACTCAAACTGGAAGGTACCGAGTGTTCGGCCCTCGCAGTAGAGTTCGTAGGTCTTCTGATCGTCAATCGGAATGGTGTCGACATCGACATCAATGCCCTTGGTACGGCGAATATTCTCCACCGCATCCTTCATAATCGAGAGGTTCTTCAGACCGAGGAAGTCCATCTTGATAAGACCTGTATCCTCGATAACCGAACCCTCATATTGTGTAACGAGCATCTTCTCGCCCGTCTCCTTATCGTCAGCAGTCGAAACCGGCACCCAATCAGTGATATCATCACGACAGATGATGGTACCACAGGCGTGCACACCCGTACCTCGCACATTACCCTCGAGCTGACGTGCATACTTGATAGTATCGCGCATTACTGGGTCGTCCGAATTCTCGGCCTGCTGCAACTCAGGTACTGCATTGATTGAGTTTGCGAGGTTGATTTTCAGCTGCTTATCCTTGTTATTAGGATCCTGGATACGGTCCGGAATGAGTTTACACAAGCGATCCGACTCTGGGAGTGGCAACTTATGTACTCGCGCAACATCCTTCAAGGCCATCTTGGTCGCCATAGTACCGTAGGTGATGATGTGCGCCACCTTCTCCTTACCATACTTCTTGGTTACCCAATCGAGCACTCGTCCACGACCCTCATCGTCGAAGTCGATATCGATATCGGGCAACGAGATACGGTCAGGGTTCAAGAAACGCTCGAACAGCAAGTCATATTTGATAGGGTCAATCTGAGTAATTCCGAGACAGTACGCCACGGCCGAACCCGCAGCTGATCCACGACCCGGACCTACCCATACACCCAACTCCTCACGTGCCGCACGGATAAAGTCCTGTACGATAAGGAAGTAGCCTGGGAAACCCATCGTCTTCATAATGTAGAGCTCGAAGCGCAAACGCTCCTCGACCTCCTCGGTAAGAGGTGCGCCATATCTCTTCTCGGCACCCTCCATAGTGAGTTTTGCGAGGTAATCCGCCTCGAACTTTATTCGATAGAGCTTGTCGTAGCCGCCAAGTTTCTCAATCTTCTTGTTTGCCGACTCCTCATCCATAACCACCTCGCCATTCTCGTTGCGAGTAAACTCGTTGAAGAGATCCTGCTCGGTCAATCGTGCTCGATACTCCTCCTCCGTACCGAAATCGGCCGGAATCGGGAAGACCGGCATAATAGGTGCGTGATCAATCGAGTATCGCTCCACCTTGTCGCAGATAGCCACCGTATTCTCAAGAGCCTCAGGATATTGACCAAAGATTGCCGACATCTCGGCTGTAGTCTTCATCCACTCCTGCTTCGAGTAGAGCATTCGCTTCGGGTCGTCGAGATCCTTACCTGTACTCAAGCAGATGAGTCGGTCGTGAGCCTCGGCATCGCCCTCATCCACGAAGTGAACGTCGTTTGTACAAATCAAGCCGATATTGTGCTTGCGAGACATCTCTACAAGGTACTCGTTGACCTTGCACTGCATCTCATACGCCTCGTGATTTGCACGCTCAACAGTCGCCTTGTGCAGCTGCAACTCCAAGTAGTAGTCGTCGCCAAAGAGATTCTTGTGCCACAATGCAGCCTGCTCGGCCTCCTCGAAGAGGTCGTCAGTGATGAGTCTTGGAATCTCACCTCCCAAACAAGCCGAGCAACAAATAAGTCCCTCGTGGTACTTCTCGAGCTCATTGCGGTCGGTACGCGGACGTCCATAGAAACCATCGGTCCACGCCTTCGAAACTATCTTAATAAGGTTTTTGTAACCCTTGAAATTCTTCGCCAAGAGGATAAGGTGATAACCTCCGAGGTCTGACTTATCGCTCTTCTGCTCGAGGCTGCCACGACGAGCAACATATAC
This sequence comes from Alistipes sp., assembly GCA_045614285.1. Lineage (GTDB taxonomy): Bacteria > Bacteroidota > Bacteroidia > Bacteroidales > Rikenellaceae > Alistipes. Next base: position 38,639 of record JAZLCQ010000067.1, on the reverse strand, counting down.
CTCGCAACCGATAATCGGTTTGAATGGTGGCACACTCTCCGATGCGATGATTATCTCGCGAGCCTTCACTGCGTCGAACTCGAACTCCTTCTGCATAGCCTCGAGGTCACCGATAGCCGACGAGAGTTCGGCCAACTGCTTGGTCTGCTCCTCGCTTGGTTCGAAATCCTTGTTACCCTTCTTTGCAGTCTCAATCTCAGCCTCAAGCGCCTTCTTCTCCTCCTGCTTAGAGCTAAGAAGCGTAGCGAGATTGGCGTGCTCTGCCTGAAGGTTTAGCATCTTATCGAGCAACTTTTTGAGATCCTTCTCACGACCCGCCTTTGCACCATTAACCTTACCGACATAGTTCATAAACTCCTTGATAGCGAACATATTACCGTGGTCGGTAATCGCTATGCCGGGCATTCCGTCTTTGATTGCCTTGTCGACAAGTTTCTTGACACTCGCCTGGCCATCGAGGAGAGAGTATTGGGTGTGAGTATGTAGATGTACGAATCCGCTCATAATATAGTGCTAATTTCCTAGCTACAAAGGTATGAAATAAAACCGAAAACCAAAAGCAGAAAAGAGAAAACATTCATACTTTTTCGACCCATTTTTCTCGCCCCTCGTTCTACGCTATTTTGGGCGTGATTTTTGATATTCCTATCGAAAAAAGTTATAACTTTACAACTACAATAGGAGGCGAGCTTATGGAGATAGACGAGTTGGTTGTGGTGGCCGAGTACAACACTGCAATAGAGGCGGAGATGGCAAAAAACATCCTCGCGTGCGCGGGTATACGTGCGCAAATTGATAATGAGTATATGACTACCCTATATCCGGGTGTTATACGAGCGAGGTTGGTTGTGGGCGCACACGACTTCAAGCAATCGCGAATGTTGCTGCGACTACGCGACTAATGCACAACAATAAACCCCACTTGCCGTGACAAGTGGGGTTTTATTTTCGAGATTCAGCCTCTTAAACCAATCCCGAGAAGCCCATAAAGGCCATAGCGAGAATCGAAGCTGTAATCAATGCAATAGGTACACCCTGGAACGCCTTTGGGGCCTCCTCGAACTCGATGCGCTCGCGCAAGCCTGCAAAGATAACCAATGCCAAGCCAAAGCCCAAGGCTGTCGAGACATTGTATACGACACCCTGCAGCAACGAGAACTCCTTCTGAATCATCAAGATTGCCACACCGAGTACTGCACAGTTGGTGGTGATGAGCGGAAGGAAGATTCCGAGTGCCTGATAGAGCGACGGTGACACCTTCTTCAACACAATCTCGACCATCTGCACCAATGCGGCAATTACGAGGATGAAGACAATGGTCTGCATATACTCAATCTCGAACGGCACGAGGATATAGGTCTGAATCAACCAGGTAACCACAGCCGACAACGCCATAACGAAGGTTACGGCTGCACCCATACCCAACGAGGTCTCGACCTTAGACGATACACCCAAGAATGGGCAGATGCCGAGGAACTGCGAAAGCACGACATTATTTACGAATATCGCACCAATGATAATTGCGAAATATGTAATCTCCATAGCCCTACTTCTTTAAAAATTTGTTGAACAATACCATCAAGAATCCCAACACCAAGAATCCTCCCGGCGCAAGGACAAATACGAGAGGTGTGTAGTCGCCGATACCGAGGTTGTAACCGAAGATTGCACCGCTACCCAACACCTCACGCACAGCACCGATAACGGTCAATGCGAGGGTGAAGCCCAAGCCGATACCAACACCATCGAGTGCCGAATCCAAAGCGCCATTCTTCGATGCGAAGGCCTCGGCACGTCCGAGGATGATACAGTTTACAACGATCAACGGAATAAAGACTCCGAGCGAAGCGTACAACGATGGTACGAACGCCTGCATCAACATCTGAATAACCGTCACGAACGATGCGATAACTACGATAAACGCAGGGATACGCACCTTATCGGGAATAACATTTTTGATAAGCGAGATAACGATGTTCGACATAATCAACACCGCCATAGTCGCAACACCCATACCGAAACCATTCTCTGCCGAGGTGGTAGTACCGAGCGTAGGACACATACCGAGCACCAACACGAAGGTTGGGTTCTCCTTAATCACGCCACGCCAAACGAGGAGTAGCTTATCTTTCAAGAATTGTGTTACTTTGTTTGCCATAATTACTCCTTCTTTGTTTGTGATGCACCTGTAGTGGCATTAACCTCGTTCTGCCATCCTGCAGCAACCTTGAATACCTCGTATGCGCGCGCTACAGCATCGGCGTAAGCACGCGACGAGATTGTTGCAGCGGTCAAAGCGTCGATATCGCCACCATCCTTCTTAACCTGGAACTTGATATTCGAAGCCTCCTTGTTCTTAACGCTTGCCAAGAGAGGATTGCCCTCCTCGGTCATCTTTGCGCCCAAACCCGGAGTCTCGTTCTGCTCCAACACATTTACATTGAGGATTGTACCCTTTGTGTCGAAGCCGACCATCATCTTTATCATACCGCTAAAGCCATTCTTGGTAGCGGTCTTGATAGCGTAGCCAACTACCTCGCCACCTTTGGTTGCCTTGTAAGCCACGATAGGCAACTCATCAGCCACGTGCTCCGACATCTCGGTAGCATCGAACTCAGGCAACACCTGAGCCAAAGCCTCCTTCTCGGCAGCCTCCTTCGCCTTTGCGATAGGCTCCACAGTAATCATATTTACCAAGCCTACGCAAGCACCTGCAATGAGAGTGATGCAGAAAAGCACCAAAACCATATTTTTCAATGAACTCTTCATCCTCTACCCTCCTACTTTTTAGCACCGAAACGGCGTGGTTTGATATACTTATTAATAAGAGGTACTACGCTATTCATAATAAGGATAGCGAATGACATACCCTCAGGATATGCTCCCCACAAACGGATAATCATTGTCAAAGCACCTATACCGATACCGAAGATGATCATACCCTTGGTGGTCATTGGCGAGGTGACGTAGTCGGTAGCCATAAAGAATGCACCCAAGACTGCACCTCCGCTCAACAAGTGGAACAATGCGTAGTTCGATACAAGGTGTGGAGTATCGAACGAGAATGCGCCATAGATAGCTGCGAATACAGCCACAGTACCGAGCACTGCAACCGGAATATGCCAAGTGATAACACGACGGAGAAGCAGGTATGCGCCACCGAGCAACAATGCCAAGGTTGCGACCTCACCAAACGATCCCGCCATATTACCTGTAAACATACCGAGGATATCGTACTCGCCAACATTCAAGAGGCCCGCCTTAGCCGCTGCGAGAGGTGTAGCTCCCGAGTAGCTATCGACAAAGCCCTCAACAGAAGGCATCGCAAACGATGTCATCTGCACCGGATAGGCAATGAGAAGGAATACACGCGCCACGATAGCAGGGTTGAACGGATTCTTGCCAAGACCGCCAAAAGGCATCTTCGCAACACCGATAGCAACCAATGCGCCAATCGCTACAATCCACAACGGAATGTTAGCCGGCATATTCATCGCCAACAAGAGACCTGTCACCACAGCCGAGAGGTTGGTTACGGTCTGCTTGCCCTTTACCAAAAATTTCTGAATCAAAGACTCGAAGAGCACACAGCAAGCAATCGACATCGCTGTGATGCCCAAAACGCCCCAGCCATAGACATAGACCGAAACTGCCAACGCTGGCAAGAGGGCGATGATAACATCTCCCATCAAGCGAGTGGTCGAGAGGTCGCTATGAATATGCGGAGCCGAAGCTACAATAGTTCTATTTGCCATAACTTCAACTATTTCTTTGCGTTACGAGCACGGATGATACCCATCACGGTCTGCTTACCAAGACGCACATAGTCGAGCAGTGCGATATTGGCAGGGCAGGTGAATTGACAACAGCCACACTCAATACAACTTACAATATCATTCTTCTCCATCGCCTCCCAAGCCTTCTTAGCAGCCTGCTTCGAGAGGAGATATGGCTCCAAGCCCATAGGGCAAGCCTCAACACACTTGGCGCACTTGATACAAGCCGACGGCTCACCACGCAACGCCTCAGCGCCACTCAAAATGGTAATACCCGAGCAACCCTTCATCACCGGTGAATCCAAGTTCGACATCGGACGTCCCATCATAGGGCCTCCGTTCAACACACGGTTGTCACCCTCAGGCAAACCGCCACACTTTGCGATAAGTGCCGATACTGGAGTACCGAAGCGGGTAAGCAAGTTCTTGGTCTCGTTAATCTTCTTACCTGTAACGGTTACGACACGCTGCACAAGCGGCTTATTCTTCTGCACAGCCTCATATACAGCCACTGCAGTCGATGCATTGCAAACTACTGCACCCACATCGATAGGCAATGCAGGAGGAGCTGGAACCTCACGACCTGTAACGGCTGCGATAAGTTGTTTCTCGCCACCCTGCGGATACATAGTTTTAAGCGCCTTAACCTCGATGCCCGCGTACTCCTTAGCCAACTCGCAGAGGTGCTTGATGGCATCAGGCTTATTGTTCTCGACACCGATAACCGCCTTATCAACCGATACTGCCTTCATCAAGATCGAAACGCCGACGAGCAACTCCTCGCCACGCTCCAACATTGTGCGGTAGTCCGAAGTGAGGTACGGCTCACACTCAACGCCATTGATAATCAAAATCTCAGCCTTCTTGCCATCAGGAATCGAGAGCTTAACGTGAGTTGGGAAGGTAGCACCACCCATACCCACGATACCTGCCTCCTTGATGCGTGCGATAATCTCTGCCGAAGAGAGGTTGCACTCCTTGACAAGGTCGGTCGAGAGGTCGATACCCTCAGCCCACTCATCGCCATCACGCTTGATCGAAATCATCATCTGGCGCAAGCCCTGGCCATTCAACTGCATATCGACAGAGGTAACCGTACCCGAAATTGGGGCGTGAATATTTGCCGACATAAAGCCTGTAGCCTCGGCAATCTTCTGTCCCACCTTCACAGCATCGCCCTTTGCGACGATGGCGGTAGCAGGTGCTCCGATATGCTGTGCGAGCGGAATGGTTACCACATCGGGCAACTCCATAGGCTCAATAGCTTTCGCCTTGCTCCACTCTTTATTATCCGACGGATGAACTCCGCCAATCGGAAATGTTTTCATTATTTTGTAGTAGTTTCAATTTCTGGTTTCACTTTTGGAGGGAGCGGTGCAAGGCCAATCATCTTGATTGCACCTGTAGGACACTCCGCAACGCACTTACGGCACAAACGACACTTTGTAGAGTCGATAAATGCCAAGTTATTCTCGATGGTGATAGCACCAAACTCGCAAACTTTCGAGCACTTGCTACAACCGATGCAACCAGCCTTACAAGCCTTCATTGTTGCAGGGCCCTTGTCCTTCGATACACACGATACATAGATTGCGCGATTCTTAGGCCAGCGCTTACGCAACTCGATAACATTTTTCGGACAAGCCGCTACACAAGCGCCACAAGCGGTACACTTGTCGGCATCAACCTCAGCCAAGCCGGTCTCAGGATTGATGTGGATAGCGTCGAATGCACACGCTGCAACGCAGTCGCCATAGCCCAAGCAGCCATAAGCGCAGTTGGTCTCACCAACATATACACCCGCTGCGATAGCGCACGACTGGGTACCTGCATAGGTCGAGGTGCGTGGTCGCTTCTCGCAAGTACCACCACAACGCACGGTTGCAACCTGAGGCTCCTTAACCGGAGCAGCCTTACCGAGATAGTCGGCAATAGCCTTCATACAGTCGCCGCCGCCAACCGAGCAATAGAGCGATGAGATATCCTCCTGCTCAACCAAAGCACAAGCCAAACCGCGACAACCCGGGAATCCACAGCCACCGCAATTAGCTCCAGGAAGCATCTTCTCGACATCATCGATGCGAGGATCCTCCTCCACCTTAAACTTTTGTGCCACGAAGTAGAGGATCAATGCCGCCACAACGCCGATAGCACAAAGTGTCACTACTGTAAAAATCAGAGTATTCATTTTTTATTAATAGTAAAGATTATTCTTTTCGAAATACGATTGCGAAAGAGATATAATATAGCGTAGCAAATCAAAATCGAACCAAGTGATACGAGAGCCGCAGTGCCATCCGAAGCACCCGAGGCAACAGCCGTAGCCAATGATGCAACAAGTACCACCAGAGGTACAACATAGCACAAAACCACAGCTACAACGCCAAGCGATTGTTTGGCACTCACCTCAACGGCCTCACCAACCGAATAGTCGGAGGTATCAGCCGTATAGACTACAATCTCGCGCTTCTCGGACTGTCCCATCGAGCAGGCCTTACGCGAAGCGCACGAGCCACAAGCCTCGTTCACCTCGATAGCAACGCGCACAACACCCTCCTCAACGGAGCTGACTACGCCTTTATGCTCTATTTGCTCGGCCGATTTCACTCTTCTGAAGGATTAATCTCCGTATCGATTAACAAGCGGCATCAAGCGCTCGTGACCAAATGCACAAGCCGAGAGACGCAATACCGGTGGATATTGGTAGCGCTTCTTCTCGTTCTGCATCACCATCGAGTGAATCTTCTCAACCACCTCGGCATCGAAGCCCGCGTTGATAATCTCCTCGCGGTGCTGGCCCTGCTCAATCATACGCTGCAAAATTGCATCTACAACCTCGTACTTTGGCAACTCGTCAGTATCCTTCTGACCTGGACGCAACTCCGAAGATGGCTCCTTCTCAAGGATATTCTCAGGGATGATATCACCCTTAACCTTATTGATGTAGCGAGCCATGTCGTACATCTCACTCTTGTAGAGGTCTCCTGTTACACTAAATGCACCTGCGGTATCGCCATAGAGGGTACAAGTACCGAGTGCATTCTCGCTCTTGTTCGACGAGTTGAGCACCACATAGCCCTTCTTATTCTGCAAAGCCATCAACATAATGGTACGCAAACGCGCCTGGATATTCTCCTCGGTCGCATCGAATTCGTGACCACCAATTGCAGGCTTCAAAGTATTTACAACCGATGTATAGGCCTCCGAGATTGGAAGTACGCTATACTCGATACCGATTTTCTCAGCGAACTCGGTAGCGTCGCTTACAGAGTGGTCAGACGAGAACTGCGAAGGCATCATCAACGCCTTGACATTATCCTTACCGAGCGCCTCTACTGCAATGCAGGTAACAACCGCAGAGTCGATACCTCCCGACAAACCTACGCAAGCCTTCTTGTAACCATTCTTGAAGAAGTAGTCGCGCAAGCCCAACACTGCAGCTCTGTAGAGATATCCTGTACGCTCGTGGCTATACAACTCCTTCGGCAGCTCGCAAGGCTTATTATCGGCGAGAGTATCGTAGATTGCGAAGTCCTCCTCGAAGCTCTTCATCAACAACGCCAGATCGCCTCTCTCGTTAATAACTGCAGATGTACCATCGTATACGATCTCGCCCGAGCCTCCAACGCTATTGATCAAGACGATTGGCTTCGACTCTACGAAAGCCAAGTTGCGCATAGTCTCGTAGCGGTACGACATCAAGCCCTTACCATAACGACGAGCGTTGATGCTAAAGATGATATCTACATCGCTATCCACATCGGTCAAGTGGCTGAAATCGTCACCGACAACCACTGCCACCTTCTCGCCTGCGATGCGAACAACCTTCACACCCTCACCGCTGCTCAAGAAGCCCATCTCGCGACGAGCTGTGATATTTGCCTTGGTGATGTAGCGCTTAATCTTTCCGTTCTCGATAATTACAGCAGCACTCTGTGCGCCATTGCTCATCAAGATTGGAGCGCCCACAACCGCAGTTATACCATAGCAGTACGATGCGATTTCGTCGAGGGCCTCGTCGCAGAGTTCCAGAAATGTTGTTTTGCGCAAAAGATCAAATGCCGGTGTTCCGCTCAACGCCTGCTCGGCGAAGAGTACAACATCGGCACCTTCATACTTTGCTCGCTCTATCGCAATGATAATCTTAGCTGTATTACCAGCGATATCGCCTATCGTGTAATTGAGTTGTGCAAGAGCTATCTTCATCTCTAAATCCGGATTTTTGTTTTACTAGGCGCAAATATAGTTATAATTTATTAAAATTATAATAATTGAGCCCTCTTTTTATCCGAATTTTAGAATTTTTGCACCAATAATCTGTATTCCCACGGTTTCATATCGCCCCAAGTGTGCTCATAGAGCGTAGATTTCTCGCCCGAGAGCACATCTTCGTACTCGCCCGCATAGATTCCGGTATGGAAATCTGTGAAGATTTTGTAAGGCGAGAGGTTGGCAATATAGACCACTCTACCCTGCTCATTCTCGCGGACGAATGTGAGCAGACAATCCGAGGCGTTATTGTTAATCTCGATAAACGAGCCACCCTTATCGGCCGAAAGCAACGCAGAGAACGAGTGCTTCATTGCGCACAAGCGACGATAACGCTCGGTTGCTTCATTCGCCACAAACGGAGGCATAGCATCCTTATCGAAGAAGGCAAACGAGTGGTCATAGTCAATCTCCTGACCCGTGTATATCAGAGGCAACGACTTAGGCAGAACAAACGTCAATGCAGACATTGCTTCGAGCGCAGCGCCAAAGCGGGATTGTTCGCTACCGCTCCACGAATTTTCGTCGTGATTCGAGGTAAAGGCGAGATGCATCGAGCTCTGCGGATAGTCGTTCAGCAAAGAGTAGATTCTCTTTCGCAACTCCCAAGCGCGCACCTTGCCTTGTGCGACATCGACCATCGTGTGGTGTAACTCCCAGCCATAGCAAGCATCAAAGGCGTCATTGTAGAACTCCTGACCCTCCGCCTCGGCAAGCATAAAAATATCCGATTTTACGCACTGCAACTCACGACGGACCTCCTGCCAAAACTCCAACGGAACAAGCATCGCCATATCACAGCGGAAGCCGTCGACGTTGTGTTCGGTGACCCAGAATTTCATCGATTCGATTTGCCCACGCCACACCTCTTTTTCAGCATAGTTCAGCTTCGCCGTATCGCTCCAATCCCAAGGCACCTTAGCTACACCTTGTTCGTCGCGTTCGTACCAACTCATCGGCTTTTCTTTCAGCCATTTAGCATCACGCGCAGTATGGTTGGCAACCCAGTCGAGAATCACCTTCATACCGAGTCGGTGAGCCTCCGCAACAAAGGCGTCGAAATCGGCTATTGTGCCAAACTCGGGATTGACAGCACAATAATCCGAAATGGAGTAATAGGAGCCGAGTGAGCCCTTGCGTTCCACCACTCCGATTGGGTATATCGGCATCAACCAAACGGCATCGACACCCATATCCTTTAAATGTTGCAAATGTCGCATTGCTGCCAAGAGACTACCCTCCTCGGTGAGCTGGCGAACATTCATTTCGTAGACCACTGCATTATAACTCCAATCTGCGTGTAGCATAGCTTTAATACCTATTTTATCGTTTTTAGTTAGACCAAAATTACAAAAAATCATCTAAACAAACAAATTTTATGCTCGAAAATCTTCGGGCTATTGTTTTTTAAGATAATATGCATTATCTTTGCGAGGATTGAAGATTTTTGCGAAATAATCGAAAAACATTATAAAATGAAAATTACAACTAAAATTTTGGCTGTCGTATTACTCGCAGCAACCCTTGTGGGTTGTAACTCATCGAAGCGAGTAGTATACAACTTCAACAACGAGGAGTTGATGAAGAGTCTCACCGTTGACGGGCAGATTCGCATCAAGCCTCTTGACCGACTCACAGTAGTCGTATCAAGTAAGAATCCGGAGTTGGCCGCTCCATTCAACTCGGCGTCATCGTTCAACTCGCTCTCTAGCAACCCACTCGGTGCATCGACCACTTCGGGCTTGCAGTCAGTACAGGTGCGCACGGTAGATGAGAATGGTATGCTCGAGATGCCTATCATCGGCAAGATTTCGTGTAACGGTAAGACTCGAGCAGAGTTGGCAGACGAGATAGCAAAGAAGATTGTCGGCGGTGGCTACGTTAGCGACGCCTTCGTTAACATCCAGTTCGCAGACTTGAAGTTCTTCGTCCTCGGCGAGGTTGAGCGTCCGGGTCAGTTCGACATCACTCGCGACAAGATCACCGTTTTGGAGGCTTTGGCGATGGCGGGCGATATGACAATCTATGGTAATCGTGAGAACGTAACCGTGATTCGTCGCAATGCCGAGAACAAGGGACACGATACCTATGTATTGAACTTCCTCGATGGCAACCATATGGCATCACCTGCATTCTACTTGCAGCAGGGCGACGTTGTCTATGTTCAGCCAAATAAGTATAGGGCTGCTACTGCCGAGATTAACCAGAACAGAACATTCTGGATTTCGATTGCCAGCACCCTCATTACTGCAACCTCGTTGGTACTCACAATCGTAAACTTTGCTCAGAAAAACGGATAGTATAAGGAATGGAAAATTTATCACAGAACAAAAATAACGCCCAGACCGAGCACGAGAATATTGCTCGCAGAACGGTGACCGCGCGAGAGATCATCACCAAGTCGATTAAGAATTGGTACTGGTTTATCATCTCGCTTGTATTGTTCATTGGATTGGGTGTATTCTACCTGCTCTCGACAGCTCCTGTATATCACCGCCAGGCAACAGTCCTCATCAAGGATGCCCGTCGTGGTAGTGCAGCGAGTGAGTTGTCGGCATTTGCCGATATCGCGGGTATCTCAACCCGTCGAAGCGTAGACAACGAGTTGTACGTTTTGCAGGCACGCCGATTGATGTTAGAGGTGGTAGATCGCTTGAATCTCACCGTAAACTACACTACAAAGACAGGCTTGCGCACAGCGACACTATACAAGAACTCGCCAATCGCAGTGGAGTTCGTGGATAACCTCGGTGGCAAGAGCTGCAAGTTCTCGACCGTAATCGGCACCGAGGGCGTTACAGTCTACGACTTCTCGACAAAACGTCTCTTGGATAGCGAAACCGAGGCTGACAAGGAGTTTACTGCAACCGCAAATTATGGCGATACATTGAACATCCCTATCGGTCGCATCATCATCACCCCTACCCTCTATATGACATCCGATTTCGAGGGCAAGGAGATTGAGGTAACAAAGAGAACTCGCGATGCTGTAGCGACATCATACCGCAACCGTGCACAGATTAACGTGGCAAGCAAGATGTCGTCAATCATCAACCTCTCGCTCAACGATGTATGCCCACAGCGTGCAGAGGATGTGTTAAACACCCTGCTCGAGGCGTACAACGACGACGCAGTAATCGACAAGCAGATTGTTGCCGAGGCTACAGCGAAGTTCATCACCGAGCGTTTGGAGATTATCGGCCAGGAGTTGCACTCAATCGATGGCGACATCAAGCGCTTCAAGGATAAGAACAACATCATCGACATCTCGACTGAGGCTAAGCGTCGCACCGAGGGTGTAATGCGCTACGAGCAGGAGATTGCAGCTACAAGCAACCAGATTGCAATGTCGAAGTTCATCAGCAGCTATCTCAGCGACAACTCTCAGGATTCGAACCTCATTCCTGCAACAACATTCGATGGCAGCGCAAATATCTCAGCGCAGATTGCAAGCTACAACGAGTTGGTACTCAACCGCTTGAAGCTCGGCTCCGACAGCGAGAACAACCCTGTTGTACAGCAGTTGAATAGCAATATCAGCTCGACCAAGAATGCAATTCTTGCATCGTTGGCATCTCACATCAAGGCTCTCGAGATTAAGCTCCAGAACTTGCAGAACGAGGAGCGTAAGATGAGCAGCATGATTGGCGCAGTACCTAAGCAGGAGCAGGAGTTCCTCTCAATCGCTCGTCAGCAGAAGATTAAGGAGGAGTTGTTCCTCTACCTCTTGACCAAGAGCGAGGAGAATGCCATCTCGTTGGCTATCACCGAGCGTCCGGCTCGAATCGTGGACCACGCATTTGGTAGCCCGATTCCGGTATCGCCAAACAAGCACATCATCATCTTGGCAATGATTATTCTCGGCATTGGAGTGCCATTGGGAATCGTATACCTCAGCATTCTCACCAACACTAAGGTTCAGGGCAAGCACGATATCACCAAGTACTGCGTGGTGCCTTACCTCGGCGATATTCCAGTATTCGAGGGTCACCTCAACCGCTCTATCGCAGTTCGTGAGGGTGGTCGTGACAAGGTGTCGGAGGCATTCAAGATTCTCCGTACCAATATGGGCTTTATGTCGCGAGGTAAGAAGCAGCAGGTTATCCTCACCACATCATCGAATGCTCACGCGGGTAAGACCTTCGTATCGATGAACCTCGGTATGACACTCGCATTCTCGGGCAACAAGGTATTGATGATTGACCTCGACCTTCGTCGTCGTACATTGTCGAAGCATATGGGTCAGCGTAGTAACCCGAATGGTGTAACCAAGTACTTGAGCTCGCCGGATGTTGACGTAAACAGCATCATCTCCAATAGCGGTCTCCACGAGAACTTCGACTTCGTATACGCGGGCTTGCAGCCGCCAAACCCTGCCGAATTGTTGATGTCACAGCGTCTGGATGACCTCATCGAAGAGTGCCGCAACATCTACGACTACATCATCATCGATAGCGTACCTGCAATGATTATTGCCGATGCGATGATTACAAGCCGCGTTGCCGACTTGAGCATCTACGTAGTTCGTGAGGGCTTGTTGGAGCGTCAGCAGATTCCGGATATCAACGCTTTGCACACCGAGCAGAAGTTGAACAATATGTGTATTGTGCTCAACGGTGCCAGCGAGGGTCGCCAGTCTTACGGTTACAGCTACCGATACACCTACACATCGGGATCGGGCAAGAATGACCATGGCTTCCGTAAGATTTTGAAGAAGATGGGAATACTTAAATAACATATACCTATATGTCATACACAGGACTTTATATTGCGGTAGATTTCGATGGCACGTGCGTAACACACGAGTATCCATACTTGGGTCAGGATGTTGGTGCAGTGCCAGTATTGCGCGAACTTGTTGAGCAGGGCCACAACCTTATCCTCTACACAATGCGCAGCGGAAAGCTCGAGAAGGAGGCCGTAGCGTGGTTCAAGGAGAATGGTATTCCACTCTACGCCGTGAACTCGAACCCTACACAGAAGAAGTGGACTAAGTCCCCAAAGATTCACGCCGATGTCTACATCGACGATGGTGCTCTCGGATGTCCGCTTGTGCACTCGATGACAACCTCTCGCCCTTATGTTGATTGGGTGAAGGTACGTGAGTGGCTCGTTCAAGAAGGATTTTTATAAAAGGACACTCTAAAAAAAGAGACAAGAATAGCAGAGATGGGTGACACGAAAGATGTCACCCATCTCTTTTTCTGCCATTTTGGCAGATGAAACGCTGTGGCACAAGGTTTGAGTAGCTATATTACAAAACGAAAATAACTAATAACAAAACTATACTACTATGAGAAACGGAAAAATTGGGGTAACAACCGAAAACATCTTCCCCGTAATCAAGAAGTTCTTATACTCTGACCACGAAATCTTCCTTCGTGAGTTGGTTTCGAATGCTGTAGATGCAACACAGAAGTTGAAGACTCTCGCTTCGACCGGTGTATTTGCCGGCGAGACAGGCGAGTTAGCTGTACACATCGCCGTAGATGCAGAGGCTCGCACACTCACCGTGACCGATAACGGTATCGGTATGTCGGCCGAGGAGGTAGACCGCTACATCAACCAGATTGCATTCTCGGGCGCTGAGGAGTTCCTCGCAAAGTACCAGAATCAGGCTATCATCGGCCACTTCGGCCTTGGATTCTACTCGGCATTTATGGTGTCAGACAAGGTGGAGATTTTTACTCAGTCGTACGACGAGTCGAAGCCTTCGGTGCACTGGGTATGCGATGGCTCGCCTGAGTACTCTATGGAGGAGCTCGCAGAGAAGCGTGAGCGCGGTACGACAATCGTACTCCACCTCTCTGAGGAGTGCAAGGAGTACGCCGAGCAGTCGAAGGTAAACGAGTTGCTCAACAAGTACTGCCGCTTCTTGCCTGTTGCCATCATCTTTGGCAAGGTGAAGGAGTGGAAGGATGGCAAGTATGTCGACACCGAGAAGGATAACCGCATCAACGACACCGAGCCATTGTGGACTCGTAAGCCTGCGGATATCACCGAGGAGCAATACAAGCAGTTCTACCAGGCGCTCTACCCTATGAGCGAGGAGCCGCTCTTCTCGATTCATCTCAACATCGACTATCCGTTCAACTTGACAGGTATCTTGTACTTCCCTCGCATCCACAACAACTTCGAGATTCAGAAGAACAAGATTCAGCTCTACTGCAACCAGGTATTCGTGACCGACGAGGTGCAGGGCATCGTACCTGAGTACTTGACACTCTTGCACGGCGTAATCGACTCGCCGGATATTCCGTTGAATGTATCGCGTTCGTACTTGCAGAGCGACTCGAATGTAAAGAAGATTTCGAGCTACATCACCCGCAAGGTTGCCGAGCGCTTGAACGAGTTGTTCAACACAATGCGCGAGGAGTATGAGCAGAAGTGGGATGATCTCAAAATCTTCATCGAGTACGGCATCTTGACCGACGAGAAGTTCGCTGAGAAGGCTGCACAGTGTATGTTGTGGAAGAATACCGAGGGTAAGTACTTTACAGCAGAGGAGTATACTGCATCGATCAAGGATTTGCAGACCGACAAGGATGACAAGCTCATCATCCTCTACACCGACGACATCGTAGGTAAGCACTCGTTCCTCCAGTCGGCAAAGGCAAAGGGGTACGATGTGTTGGAGATGAATGGCCAGCTCGACAGCCACTACATCAACTGGTACGAGCAGAAGAACGAGAATACACGCTTTGTGCGCGTAGATAGCGATATCATCGACCACCTCATCCGCAAGAAGGAGGAGAACAAGATTTCGCTCACCGAGGCTCAGCAGGATATTATGCGACCCGTATTTGAGAGCCAGTTGCCAACCGATGACGACATCCGCTACAACATCTCATTCGAGGCGATGTCGGCTGAGGATGCACCAATCGTAATCACTCAGAACGAGTTTATGCGCCGAATGAAAGATATGGCTAAGATATCGGGCGGACAGATGAGCCAGTTCTACGGTCAGATGCCTGACAACTTCACAATCGCCGTGAATGGCAACCACCCTATCGTAATCGACATCTTGGATAGCGTAGAGAAGGCTTACGGCGATAAGCTCAAGAGTATAACCAAGAAGATTGACGCTGCGGTAGCTGAGGAGAATCGTTTCGAGGAGATAACCAAGGGTAAGAAGGACGAGGAGCTCACCACCGAGGAGAAGGAGATGCGCGAGGAGTTGTCGAAGAAGATCTTGACACTCCGCGACGAGCGCAACATCCGCCTCAAGGAGATTGGCAAGGAGAATTCTCTCGTTCGACAGATTATCGACTTGGCACTCCTATCGAACGGAATGCTCAAGGGCAAGAATCTTTCGGACTTTATCCAACGATCGATATCGTTAATCGGCTCGAAGGAGTAAACTTAGAGGGCTACGCAATCGCGTAGCCCTCTTAATTTATTTGATAACAAAGGATTTCAACTTTAATAGCAACTCCCAAACGGCGATTCGCACCTTATCGAAGAGTATCGAGACAAGGCCAAGCAGAGAGGTTGCAAGGATTGCGAATGGGATAAAGAACCAACCCGACATCGAAGCGTAGGACTCCTTGAAGAAGTTGCAATAAAGATTGGACATACCCGGTGCCTGATGGACCAAATAGATGGCAAATGCGGACGAAGCTAGCCAATTGACCGCCTTACTCTCGAAGTGTATCTTCTCGAACAAAAGCAACAACGATACCGACGCTGCAATGACAAATATCGAACTATATGAGGTTGAGCCGAGTTGGTTATTCTTTGTATAGATGCCCCAAAGCGCAATCAGGGTCGGAATAATCGTGAATAGCAGATAGAAAAGCAGCGTCTGCCCCCACTTCAAGGCACGCAGGCGGTCAGCGTGGCGACGAATATACTGCGCCAAGAGGTAGAGACCGACAAACGATATAGCCGAGTAGCCACGGGCGAAGTGGGCGTAGTCGTATGCAAGCCAACCAAACAGCATCTCAAGCACGAAGAATGATATGAGTACCCACCTAAACTCGCTCTTCTCGGCACGGTCGCAAAAGGCGTTCAGCACAGGAGCCAAACAGAAGAGAATCAGGTAGGCAGGTACAAACCAATAACTTGCACCAAAATAGAGCAAATCGTTAAAGCTCTTAGGGTTGACATCAACACCTACAAAGCGGCATATTTGGACCATCGCGAGTCCGATAAAGAAGACTTGAAAGAGTAACGATGCAAACTTTTTCAGTGTAGGCCGAATGCCAAACCAGCCCGACAGAAGCACGAAGATATTGACGCTGACAATGCAGAGTTGTTCGCACAATATACGCACAAAGCCCGTAACAGGAGCCGCCTGCAACTCACTCTGCGTAACATCACCCAACGAGAGATAGTTGGCGTGTACAAGCATCACCAACATCATTGCCACAATTCTCAACAACTCAAAATTTGAGTCTCGATGCGATGTTTGAGGCATAGGATTATTATTCTGTTTGCGGTTATGTTATATGCTATTCGTTGTCAAGTGCCTTGAGGCGGTCGACAAAGTTTTGCGGAGCTCGACAAGGGCGACGAGTTTCGGCATCGAGGAAGCCGAGCCAGGTGTGACCCGTATTGATAAGTCGTCCCTCCTCGTTGTAGAGCTCGTAGCGCACCTTCAAGCGCACCATCGGTATCTCCTCGATAATAACGCGTACGGTCAGCACCTCGTCGAAGTGGGCAGGATAGATATACTTTGAGCCCACCTCCAAGATTGGCGAGATAATGCCCGACTTCTCCATCTCGGAGTATGGCATACCCCACTCACGCAACGCCTCAACACGTGCCATCTCATAGTATACGATATAGTTTGAGTGGTGTACGATGCCCATCTGGTCGGTATCCTTATAGTTCACACGAACCTTTGCGTCATATGTAATCATAGCTGAATCTCTATCTTTTGTAAACGACAATCGTTCTGTTTCAACACTCCGTTACGAACTTCACACTCGCTCTCTATGCCATTTATGGTGCAAGCATATCGGCCATCGGTAGGAAGGAGCTTATACTTGTCGGTTGCAACCACGCCATCGGCATCTGCCATACCTATTATTATATAAGGGTGACCAAGCAGCTGATGGGCAAGTGACATATCGCCATCGGCCATAGCCTTACGGATTACGGTTGAACTAATTTTTCCACCGTTATCGGTATACTGGGCAACCTGAACAACCTGAAGCGCACCGTGCTTGACCAAAAACGAGTGGTCTCCCTCCTTATTATGACCGAAGTGATGGTTGTACCCCACCACAAGTTGCTTAATACCAAGTTTGCCAACCAGGTAGTTGTCGATAAACTCCTCGCGCGAGAGGCGACTGAAAGCCTCATCAAACGGAATAACGACTACATAGTCGATGCCCACCAGCTCCAACAATCGGCACTTCTCCTCGAAGGTCGAGAGAAGCAACAACCCCTCGTCATTGCCGAGGGTGATACGCGGGTGAGGCTCGAAGGTGAGGAGCACGCTCTCGCCGTCACACTCCTTAGCGCGACGGACAACCTCGTCGAGAAGTACACGGTGACCACGATGCACTCCGTCATAAGAGCCCACCGTAGCTACAGCATTTCGCAATAACGGAGGATTATCGAAGCCCCAAACTACCCTCATCGCACCACTATTGATTATTGTTCTCCTCGGCAGCCTTCACGAAGTAGGCAACCTTCTCGAGGATGGTGGTTATATCGTAGTTCTCGACAACAATTCCTTGTGGGAAGTTGAGCGGTGCCGATGTAAAGTTCAGCACGCCCTTGATACCTGCATTGATGATTGGCACAGTGTACTGAGCCGCCAACGACGACGGTAACGAGATAATCACAATACTGATGTCGTTATTCGAGACAATATCCTCGAAATCCTTGACATCATAGCACGGAATATCCATAATGGTCTGACCAATCTTCGATGGGTCGACATCGAAGGCTGCAGTGATACGGATATTCAGTTCCTTGCCATTGAAGTACTTTGTGATAGCCTGACCGAGGTGACCCATACCGATAACGGCAACCTTCATCGTATTCTCACTATAGAGAATCGAGTCGATGAAGTCGATGAGCACCTTCACGTCGTACCCCTTCTTCGTATCGCTCGAGAAGCCAATCAACATCAAGTCGCGGCGCACCTGTACGGCGGTAATGCCGTGCATACCTGCCAAGATATGCGAAAAGACGTGTGTGATGCCTCGGCGATGGCACGAAATAAGAGTTCGGCGATACTCACTGAGTCGCTCGATAGTCTTTTCAGGTATTGGTGTTTGAATCGCAGACATAACTACTCGCTGGTAATGGTATAGTTACTATGATAGCGCACCTTAACCCACTGGCTATTTACACGCAAACCGCTTACACTATCCTTCTTGAAGGTATATGGTGTGAGGAGCGGCTGTACGGTTACGCCCTCCATACCGCTATCCATCGAGTTGTACAACGCCTTGACAAACATCACAGCTGCATCGTATCCACGATAAGCGTAGCGTGACGGCATCTTGCCAAACTCGCGAATGAATCGCTTGTCGAAACGACGAATATTATGCGCGCTACGACGAGTGTGGTAGGTCTGGAACTGCACAACATTGTTATTAAAGAACTGAGTGCGGTCGATATTCACATACTGATTCCAGCTATTATTGCCCAACACCACAAATGGCGCAGGCTTCTGCGAACGAGCCTCGAGGGTACGTGTTGCAGTGGTGATAGCTGCCAAGATTCTATCCACATCCACCTCGTTGCCCGCAGTAACGATAATCACTGTCGGCTTGGTGCCGCGAACGAATGGTAACATATCGCCAGGAGCCTGAATGTGAGCCTTAGCACGCTCATAGGCACGACGAGCCACCAATGTCGGGTGCTCGTAGATATATTTGTGCTCGATAACATTTGGCACACCACGCAACAACTCACGAACCTCGCGATCGAACTTCTTATCGACATCGTCGGTCGAGACGATTACGATACGGTGGTTAGCATCCAACAAGTCGGTAATCTTGTCGTACTTGGTAGACATCGATGGCGACATCTGGAATACAGCATCGTTATTAATCTGCTTCAAACGAGCCAATGGTGATACAATCGGCTTGCCCTTACCATCGAGAGCATTCACTACAGGAATCATCTCATTCTCGTAAACGGGACCAACAACCAAATCGACCTTATCCAATGCGCCCGACTCGATAATCTTCGATACACGGGTTGGGTTGTGCGCAGTATTGTAGAGGTGGAGATTAACCGAGATACCCGACATTCTCACGCTATCCAAACCCATCAAGAATCCACGATAGAAGTCGATGTAGTTGCGTGCAGGGCTATCTGTCGAGCCCAAAGGCAGCATCAAAGCCACCTCGGCAACATCGCCCTTATTCAATCGGCGGAAAAGTGCGCCTGAAGCGGGAGCTGTAGTCGGAGTCTCGAAAATAGGCTGTGCATCAACCGACGGTGTCTCAACTACTGCCGCAGCAGGTGTCTCAACAATCGGAGTCTCCACAACAGTCGGCTTCTCCTCGACCTTTGTCTCAACCGCAGGTGCAGGAGTCTCTACAATCGGTGCTGTCTGAACGGGTGTAACCTCGGCCTTAGGCTCAACCACGGGTGCAGGGGTTTCAACCACCGGAGCAGGAGTCTCTACTACCGGCTTTTGCGTTTCTGCAATTGGCGCCTCTACTACCGACTTGGGAGTCTCCACAACGGGAGCTGGGGTCTCCTTTGGCTCAACAACCGGAGTCTCTACAACTGCCGGAGCAGGCGTTTCAACCACTTTGGTCTCTTCCACCTTTGGCTCAGCTACGGGAGCCGGAGTCTCCACTACAGGAGTTGGCTCGACAGCCTTTGGAGTCTCTACCTTTGGAGTCTCTGCCTTTGGAGTCTCCACAACAGGAGTCTCAGCCTTTGGTTGCTCAGCTACCTCAACCTTAGGCTCAACTACTGGCGCACTCTGCTGAGGCTCTGGCTGTGTCTGAGGTTGCGGCTGCGGCGTTGTTGTCGGAGTCGCTGTCGGTGTTACAGGCGGCTGCGCAGGCAAAATTGTCTGGCCTCGATAAGGAATCTTAATGCGTGTTCCAGCTATCAAACCATTAGCGAGCTCCACCCTATTGGCGGCCTTCATAGCATCGATGGTCACACTATATCGACGCGACAACGAGTAGAGGGTCTCGCCTCGGATCACTCGGTGAATCACATATTTCTTACCGCTGATAACAACGATTTCAAGCGCCGATGCTGTGTAGATGGCACTTGAAACTAAAAATATGAGGGTTATGATTAGGCTGCGTAAACGTATCTTCATCAATAGAATTTGTAAATTGGGTTAAATACTATTTAGAGTTCAAGCCAAGCTTAATCTCAGTAAATATCTTCTTCGTATAGTTCGGGAAGTCGCCGTTCATAATCCAGTCGTAGTAGCTTGGCTCCTTGCGGAAGATCTCGGCTACCGACATTCCACGATACTTTCCGAATGTGAACACCTCCACGCCATTCTCGTCTATACCGATGCGACCCGCAAAGTCTGCGGTCTTGCCTCGCGACGAAAACTCCGAGAGGAAGTCGACATTGTTCTCCAAGTCGTCGTAGTGACCCAACTGCGAACAGAGCACCTCGTAGGTAGCCATTGTGTCGGCAGCTGCGCTATGGGCATCCTCCAAGTTCTTACCGCAATAGAAACGATAAGCTGCAACCAAGGTGCGTTCCTCCTTCTTATGGAAGATATTCTGCACGTCTACATACTTGGCACGCTTGAAGAAGTCGACATCGACGCCCGCACGCATAAACTCCTCAGCCAAGAGCGGCAAGTCGAAGCGATTGGAGTTGAAGCCGCAGAAGTCGCAACCCTCAATATACTTTTTGAGGTTCTCGGCAATCTGCTTAAACGTAGCGCAATTTGCCACATCCTCATTGGTGATGTGGTGCACGGCAGTAGCCTCAGCCGGAATCGGCATCTCAGGGTTGATGCGTTTGGTATATGCCGCGCCACGGTCAATCGAGCCGTCGGGCAAAACCTTCACAATCGAGATCTCGACAATGCGGTCTGTGGATATATTGGTGCCCGTGGTCTCCAAATCGAAGAAGACCATCGGGCGACGCAAATTCAACTTTTTAGGTTCCATCTCTAATCGTTGTTGAAGATTAGCGACAAGGCTTTAGGCCTGAATCATCATCGGCATCAACAACATCAATGTAGAGCTGCTCTGCTCATCGTCGTATACCGGCTTGTATACACCTGCACGAGTAGAGTCTGCCAACTCGACAAGTACGGTTGGAGTCTCGATATTCGAGAGAATCTCAACGAGGAGAGTCGACTTGAAACCAATCTGGATAGGTGCACCCTCGTAGCTGCAAGACAACGACTCATTTGCCGAAATCGAGAAGTTCAAGTCCTGAGCAGCAAGGATAACCTTGTTGTCAGCAATATCCAAACGGATGAGGTTGGTTGTAGGGTTCGAACATACAGCCACACGCTTGATTGCGTTCAAGAAACCGATACGGTCAACCAACAACTTGTTAGGGTTAGCCTGTGGGATAACAACATTGTAGTTAGGATATGCACCCTCGATGAGGCGGCAAATCAAAGTGCTGTTTGGCAACTCGAATACTACGTTCTTCTGATCGAAGGTCATCTTAACCTCGCCATCCTCCTTCAACAAGAGGTTCTTCAAGAGGTTTGCAGGCTTCTTAGGCAAGATAAACGCTGCACGAGTGTCACATACACACGAAGCTGTGTGCTTTACCAACTCGTGAGCATCGGTAGCTACGCAAGTAAGCTCGTTCTCAGCCAAGTTGAAGTAGATACCATTCATCACCGGACGCAACTCATCGTCTGCGGTAGCGAAGATGGTCTTGTTGATACCGTTAACAAGGATGTCAACGTCGAGCGACACCTCGGTCTTCTCCTCCGACAACTCGTGAGTCTGAGGGTAGCTCAATGGGTTTGCACCTGGAACCGACGAGTAACCGCTAGCCCAAGCGATGCGAATCTCCCAATTATCCTCGTTAACGTCGAGTGTGAGTGGCATCTCCGAGCACTCCTTCAACACGTCGAGCATCAACTTGGCAGGAGCAGCTACGGTACCCTCCTTCTCAACATTGCCAACCTGAAGAGTTGCTGTGAGTGTAGTCTCGAGGTCCGATGTGGTAACCTTCAAAACATTACCCTTCAACTCCATGTGGAAATAGTCGAGAATCGGAAGTGTGTTTTTGCTGTTGATAACCTTACCTGTTGTAGCCAAAAGCGACAACAAAGCCGAACTTGATACTGTAAATTTCATAATTTCTGCTATTTTTATTGTTTTACTTTATTTTGTATTTTCGTTTCTAGTTTCTGTAGTTGGATTGTGGTGGAATTATGAAATTATTCTATCTTTAAAATTCCTCCAAACCTCCCTTTGTTAAGGGAGGCTTGTCGCATCGTAGCTATGCTACTCCGCTCCATTAATCCCAATTTATTATTTTACTTCATTTTGTATTTTCGTTTCTAGTTTTAGAGGTTATTAGAGGCGATTTGCAGTTATTAGTGCTCTCTTTCGTCTCTATGCCTTCGCCTCTATTGCTATAGTGTAGCGAGCTTATCGAGTGCCTCCTCAATCATCAAGCGAACGAATGGCTTGTAGTCGGTGCAAGCATCCTTCGCAATGCGCTGAGCGATGATGGTGCAGACGGTACCCGCCTTGTGGCCCATCAACGCTGCCAAGCCCGCCAATGCCGAAGACTCCATCTCGAAGTTTGTAATCTTGCGCTCACCAAAGCGGAACGACTCAATCTTCTCGTTCAAGTGCACATCCTGCGGCTGCAAGCGTACCCAACGACCCTGCGGAGCGTAGAAGCCCGGAGCAGCAATTGTGATACCCTCGCGAGTGATATCGCGGAACAACTCGAACAACGACTCGTCAGCATCAATGAAGTATGGCGCTGTGAGCTGCGGATTCCAACCTGTGTGCTCGACAAAAGCCTTCTCAATCTCGAGATCACAAACCTCGTTACGACCAGCATAGTAGTTCAACAAACCGTCGAAGCCTACCGATGTACGCGCAAAGACTCGCTCACCAACCTTGATATCCTCCTGCAATGCACCCGAAGTACCGAGGCGGAGGAGTGTAAGCTGCTTGAACTCGTCCTTAACCTGGCGAGTTGCAAAGTCGATATTAGCAAGAGCATCCAACTCTGTAACTACGATATCGATATTATCGGTACCGATACCAGTCGAGAGCGCAGTCATACGACGACCCTTATAAGTTCCGGTAATTGTCTTGAACTCGCGGCTTGCGACATTGCACTCGATATTATCAAAATACGAAGCAATCATATCAACGCGAGCAGGATCACCCACCAACATTACGATATCCGAGATCTGCTCGGGCAAAAGGTGAAGGTGAAATATCGAACCGTCCTCATTTATAATAAGTTCCGACGCTGGAATAACTCTTTTTGTGCTCATATTTTTGCTTTTTAATAGTTCAACCTTGGATATTTGGCATAAAAATAGTATATTTACAACGATTTTCAAAATAAAACGATATTTTTTTATTAAAAATAAAAACCAACCTTATGACTTTAATTAAATCTATCTCAGGAATCCGCGGTACAATAGGTGGTCCGGTAAGCGAAAATCTCACCCCTATTGACATCGTAAAATTTACTATTGCCTACACACGCTTCATCGCAAGCAAGAATGGCGCCAAAAGATTGAAGATCGTTGTTGGTCGTGATGCGCGCATCTCGGGCGAGATGGTAAACGACATCATCGAGGGTACTCTCCTCGGCTGCGGCGCAGACGTAATCAACGTCGGACTCTGCACCACTCCAGGTACCGAAATGGCCGTTATCACACACAAGGCTGACGGAGGTATTATCATCACCGCTTCGCACAATCCGAAGCAGTGGAATGCACTCAAACTTCTCAACGAAAAGGGTGAGTTTTTGAACGATAAAGAGGGTAAGCAGGTACTCGCTTTGGCAGAGCAGGAGGACTTCATTTTCCCTGATGTAGACACTATCGGAAAAGTGATATTGCGAGAGGACTTCAACCCTACTCACATCGACCAGGTATTGGCACTCAAACTTGTTGATGTAGAAAAGGTTAAGGCTCGTAAGTTCAAGGTTGTTGTAGATGCCGTAAACTCGATTGGCGGTGTTGTAATTCCCGCACTTTTGCGTCGTCTCGGATGCGAGGTTGTAGAGCTCAATTGCGAGCCTAACGGACAGTTTGCGCACAACCCTGAGCCACTCCCACAGAACCTCACCGAGATCTCGGAAGTTATCGTTCGCGAGGGTGCAGATTTGGGTGTTGTGGTTGACCCAGATGTTGACCGTTTGGCACTCGTAAATGAGGATGGAACAATGTTCGGCGAGGAGTACACTTTGGTGGCTATCGCAGACTATATTCTCTCGCACACAAAGGGCAACACCTGCTCGAATCTCTCATCTTCACGCGCATTGAGCGACGTGACCGTAGCACACGGTGGCGAGTATGCAGCATCGGCTGTAGGCGAGGTTAACGTGGTGACCAAGATGAAGGAGATTGGCGCTGTTATCGGCGGTGAGGGCAACGGTGGAGTCATCTACCCTGAGTTGCACTATGGTCGTGATGCCCTCGTAGGTGTGGCACTCTTCTTGACATACTTGGCAGAGTTGAACATCCCAATGACCGAGTTGCGCAAGCGCTACTCTGCTTACTACGCATCGAAAAACAAGATCGAGTTGACACCAGCAATCGATGTTGACAAGCTCTTGCTCACGATGAAGGAGCGTTACGCACACGAGCGCGTAAATGATATTGATGGTGTTAAGATTGACTTCGCAGAGCACTGGGTACACCTCCGCAAGTCGAACACCGAGCCAATCGTTCGCATCTACACCGAGGCTAAATCTCAGGAGTTTGCCGACGAGGTTGCTCAGCAGTTTATTGCCGAGATGAAGGAGATTTGCGGACTCTAAAAAGCTGAAACATAGTAAAATATGGAAAAAGTACAAGCATATATTATAGAGAATAGAGAGCGCTTCCTCGAGGAGTTGTTCGAGGTATTGCGCATCCCGTCAATCAGCGCTCAGAGCTCCCACAAGGAGGATATGGTAAAGTGCGCCGAGCACCTTGCAATGGCTTTGGCCAAGGCTGGTGCCGACACCACCGAGGTGATTCCAACTGCCGGTAACCCAGTGGTTTACGCCGAGAAAATTGCCTCGCCTGAGGCTAAGACCGTACTCGTTTATGGACACTACGACGTGATGCCGGTAGACCCTCGCGAGGAGTGGCACACCGAGCCGTTTGAGCCGACTATCAAGGATGGTCGCATATATGGTCGTGGCACTGATGATGACAAGGGACAGTCATTTATGCACATCAAGGCATTCGAGGCGATGTGCGCAACCGACTCACTGCCTTGCAACGTCAAGTTTATGCTCGAGGGCGAGGAGGAGATTGGTTCACCTTCGCTCTACGGCTTCTGCGAGGAGTACAAGGAGAAGCTAAAGGCAGACGTCATCCTCGTATCCGACACATCGATGATCTCGCTCGACACCCCATCAATCACCTGCGGTTTGCGCGGTCTGACCTATATGGAGGTGGAGGTTATCGGTCCTAACAAGGATCTTCACTCGGGCTTGTTCGGCGGCGCTGTTGCAAACCCTGCGAATGTATTGACTCGCCTCGTAGCATCGCTCGTCGACGAGAATGGACACATCACAATACCCCACTTCTACGACAAAGTTCGTGAGTTGACCGAGGAGGAGCGCAAGGCGTTCAACGAGGCTCCATTCTCACTCGAGGGCTACAAGCAAGCGCTTGATATAGACGACGTTGAGGGCGAGGAAGGCTACACTACAATCGAGCGTACAGGCATCCGTCCGTCACTCGACGTGAACGGTATTTGGGGAGGTTACACCGAGGAGGGAACCAAGACCGTAATCCCATCGCGCGCATACGCAAAGATATCAATGCGTCTCGTTCCAGACCAGGATTTCGAGGAGATTGGTCGCCTGTTTGAGGAGCACTTCCGCAATATCGCACCTAAGAGCGTGAAGGTAAATGTGAAGTTCTTGCACGGTGGCGCGCCATACGTTTCACCAACCGATATGGAAGCTTACAAGGCTGCCGAGAAGGCTGTCGAGGAGTCGTTCGGTCGCAAGCCATTGCCATTCTACTCGGGTGGTTCGATTCCTATCGTAAGCGGCTTCGAGCGCATCTTGGGCATCAAGTCTATCTTGCTCGGATTTGGCCTCTCGGAGGATGCAATCCACTCACCTAACGAGAGTTACGGATTGGCACAGTTCGACAAGGGTCTGCAGACCATTCCACTCTTCTACAAATATTTCGCAAAGTAGAAGGGAGCAAATAAGAAAAGAGGGGTTGATTCAACCCCTCTTCTTTTATACCTTTATATATATTATAGGCTAACGGTCTACAATCGAACGAATATTCTGAATCAACATCGAGACTGCCACCGAGTTGAAACCACCCTCAGGAATGATGACATCGGCATAACGCTTTGATGGCTCAACGAACTGCTCGTGCATAGGCTTCACAGTTGTAGTATACTGCGAGATAACCGACTCCATCGAGCGTCCACGCTCACGCACATCGCGCAAGATACGGCGTGCCAAGCGAACATCGGCATCGGTATCGACAAAGACCTTGATATCCATAATATCGCGAAGCTCCTCATTCTCGAAGATAAGGATGCCATCCACAATGATAACCTTCGACGGCTGCACCGGCATAGTCTCCTCAGCGCGATTGTGCTCCACAAACGAGTAGGTTGGGCACTCTACCGCCTTACCCTCCTTCAACGCCTTGATATGCTCGACCATAAGCCAGGTGTCAAATGCATCGGGATGGTCATAGTTGAGCTTTGTGCGCTCCTCGTAGGTCAATTCAGGGTGCGCCTTGTAGTAGAAGTCGTGGCAGATAGTCGCCACATCATCATTCTTGAACGCCTCCTGCAAACGCTTCACAAGAGTACTCTTGCCGGAACCTGTACCTCCCGCTACACCAATTACTACAACTTCTTTCATACGTTTAGGTTTTAGCCATCGACAATTCGCCAATGGTTTGGTTTATATACACAAATAGCGGGTTGCCCCGCTATTTGTTTTGCGATTTGTTATGCGTCGATATTCGCGTAAGTTGCGTTCTCCTCGATGAACTCTCGACGAGGTGCAACCTCATCACCCATCAACATCGAGAATACTCGATCAGCCTCAGCTGCGTTCTCGATAGTTACCTGGCGAAGGAGACGAGTCTCAGGATTCATTGTTGTATCCCACAACTGCTGCTCACTCATCTCTCCAAGACCTTTGTAACGCTGTACCTGAGCACCCTTGCCGAGCTCTGCAATATGGCCCTCACGCTCCTCCTCAGTCCAGCAGTAGAACTCCTTGTTGCCCTTGTAAACGCGATACAATGGCGGAGTTGCGATGTATACGTGGCCATTCTCTACCAACTCCTTCATCTTACGGAAGAAGAATGTAAGCATAAGTGTCGAGATGTGAGCACCATCGACATCGGCATCGGTCATGATGATAACCTTGTCGTAACGCAACTTCTCGAGGTTCAAAGCCTTCGAATCCTCCTCGGTACCTATTGTTACACCCAAGGCGATGAACATATTCTTAATCTCCTCGTTATCCCACATCTTGTGCTCGAGAGCCTTCTCGACATTGAGGATCTTACCACGGAGCGGCATAATAGCCTGGAAGTTACGATCACGACCCTGCTTTGCAGTACCACCCGCCGAATCTCCCTCGACGAAGAAGATCTCAGCAATCGAGCGGTCACGACTTGAGCAGTCCGACAACTTACCAGGAAGACCTGCTCCCGAAAGTGGGCTCTTGCGCTGTACCGACTCACGAGCCTGACGTGCTGCGTGACGTGCAGTAGCTGCCAAGATAACCTTCTGTACGATAGCCTTAGCATCCTTTGGATTCTCCTCCAAGTAGTTGCTCAAAGCCTCCGACAATGCACCATCCACAGCTGCCGCAACCTCGTCGTTACCCAACTTAGTCTTGGTCTGACCCTCGAACTGAGGCTCTGCAACCTTAACAGATACTACAGCTGTCAAGCCCTCACGGAAGTCATCACCGCTAATCTCGAACTTAATCTTCGCCAACATACCCGACTCATCTGCATACTTCTTCAAAGTACGAGTCAAAGCACGGCGGAAACCGGTGAGGTGAGTACCACCCTCGATGGTGTTGATATTATTTACATATGAGTGTACATTCTCCGAGAAAGAGTTGTTGTACTGCATTGCAACCTCTACAGGAATACCGTTCTTCTCGGTGTCGAGGTGGATAATCTTCTCGATAATCTTCTCACCACGCGACTTGTCGAGGTACTGCACAAACTCCTGCAAACCATTCTCCGAGTAGAAGCGCTCCGAACGTGGATTGCCCTGCTCGTCCTTATCACGCATATCGGTGATGGTCAAGGCGATGCCCTTATTCAAGAATGCCAACTCGCGCAAACGAGCCGAAAGAATCTCGTAGCGGTATGTCTGAGTAAGTGTAAAGATCTCAGCATCCGGTTTGAAGGTTACGGTTGTACCGCGGTCCTCGCAATCGCCAACAATCTCAACCTTTGAAGTTGGCTTACCCTGACTATAAGACTGACGGTAGATCTTACCACCACGGTGTACCTCAGCGATGAGGAGTGTAGAGAGCGCATTCACACACGATACACCCACACCGTGCAAACCTCCTGACACCTTGTAGCTGCCCTTATCGAACTTACCACCAGCGTGGAGCACGGTCAATACAACCTCCAACGCCGACTTACCCTCCTTCTCGTGGAAATCAGTCGGGATACCACGACCGTTATCGCGAACCGAGATCGAGTTATCCTCGTTGATGGTCACATAAATGTCGGTACAGTAACCAGCCAAAGCCTCGTCGATAGAGTTATCGACAACCTCATATACGAGGTGGTGCAAACCCTTCTCGCCGACATCACCAATGTACATAGCAGGACGCTTACGCACAGCCTCCAAACCCTCTAAGACTTGGATGTTGGACGCGGAATACTCTTCCTCCTGTCCCTTCTTCAAAATTTCTGTTTCGTTACTCATATAATCGTTTTTAGCCTATTTTTCTTCCTTTATGCTATCTGTTCTAAACGCGTGCGTGCGCGTTAAAGCGTGCAAATATAATATTTTTTTTTGAAACTCGCAACTCTAAATCTACGATTTAGCACCAACAAGTTCCTGAACACCCACTTCTCGCACCTTTCCATGCGAAAAAACGAGCGTTCTAGACGGGAAATCCTCCACCAACGAGGTATTGTGGGTAGAGATTATCACCGCTGTACCACGAGCCGCTATATCGTGCAAAAGACGGATAATACCCGATGCCGCCATAGGGTCAAGATTTGCAGTCGGCTCGTCGGCCAGGATAACCGATGGAGAGTTAACCAATGCTCGTGCAATAACCAATCGCTGACGCTCACCACCCGAGAGCTCGAACGGCATACGCGACTCCTTACCCGTGAGGCCTACCATAGTCAACGCCTCGCAGATACGATGCGCCATAACCTCTTTCTCCTTCCATCCCGTAGCCTTCATCGCATAGAAGAGATTGTCGTAGACGGTACGGTCCGAGAAGAGCAAAATCTCCTGGAACACCATCGCAACCTTGCGACGAAGATAAGGTACCTGACGACTCTTGAGATTGGTGAGGTCAAAGTCAGCAATCGAACCGAATCCCTCAACCAATGGCAGCTCACCATAGAGCGTTCTAAGGAGTGACGACTTACCACTTCCCACTCGACCGATAAGGTAAAGCACCTCACCCTCGGCAACCTCCAAATTGAGATTTTCGAGCACCTTCTCACCCGCCTTCTCGCGAATACGAGGCGTGAGAGTAACGTTAGGATTCTCAGCGTGATAAACCGCTGCGCCCTGCAATTTTACGACAATTTTCTTCTCCATCTTTTAGCATTGAACAAATATCGGAGTAAAGATACGAAAAATAATTGAATTTCAATGCTTGAAAATTATAATTTTCACTATTTTTTTAAGAGCGGAGGGGAAATTAGAGGTTATTAGTGGGTGATTAGAGGCTGTTAGGTGGTATTCGGGTGATATAGTAGACAAGTCACCCGAGGCGCCACCGACTGACCGAGCCCAAAGGGAGTCGAACGGGCGCAGCAGTCGAGAGGTGACCGAAGGGAGGTCGATGCAATCGGAGATTGTTGGCTATGGCAGATGAGGGCTGAAAATTCTATTTTCAAAGACAATCATCTGACTAAGACAAGGATTTGCGGAGCAAACATCGACCGACCGTAGACAAGTCACCCGAGACGCCACCGACTGACCGACCGAGCCAACGACACAAAAAAAAGACGGACTAAAGGCCACCCCTCCCACAGATGTATTGAGAGTCGAACGGGCGCAGCAGTCGAGAGGTGACCGAAGGGAGGTCGATACAATCGGAGATTGTTGGCTTTGGCAGATGAGGGCTGAAAATTTATTTTCAAAGACAATCATCTAACAAAGACAAAGATTTGCGGAGCAAACATCGACCAACCGTAGACAAGTCACCCGAGGCGCCACCGACTGACCGACCGAGCCACCAAAACAAAAAAGACGGACAAAAATCCGTCTTTTAGTGGAGGTGGCGAGAGTCGAACTCGCGTCCAAACAAGGAGCCCGAAGGCTTTCTACACGCTTAGTCATCACTTAATCCTTCTCTCAAAGCCCGGCAAATGACCTCCAAACTTTGAGCCCAGCCCCTAAATTTCGCACGATAACCGAGGCACATATCGCACTATCTTCAAATGATTGATACCCCATATGAAGAGTCGTTATGAAGCGGAACGCCCCTTCGGGATACTCGTTGTCCGACAAGCCTTGTGTCAGTCAATTAAGCTAATTTTCCTTGAAAATTAAGCAGCGAGTGCATAGCTATTATTGCCATTTGTAGTTTGAGTGTTGCAGATTAACGAGCGCCCACACAATGCTCGGCGTGCTTACGATCAAACTCTACCTGCTGTCAAAACCGGTCACCCCCATAGTCGTTACCGGCGCAGTCACAGGAGTAAGGCTTTTTGATGTACTGCGGTGCAAAGATAGTGCAAAAAAGTGAAATTCTAAATCTTTGACGCTAAAAGTTTGAGAAGCGTGCGCTTTGGCGCTCGTTTTGCTATTGAAGGGGGTATGGGAAAGTTGCGTTATCACATTGCCTTGATTGTGGCGAATATACTCTTCGGAGTGGCATTTCCCGTCTACGTATCGCTACTCAAAGGGGCATTGGAGCCATCGCAACTCTTCTCTATGCAGCTCATCTTCTCGGCCATCATTTTCACTCTGCCTGCACTATTTCATCGCAACTTTTACCGTCTGACACTCAACGACTTCGGGTCAATCTTCATTGTCGCTCTGCTTGTGGTCTTCGGGTGGTGGTATCTGCTTATCGAAGGTGCAGCCCACACCAATCCTATTGACGCCTCAACAATCACAACCATAGGCCCAATTTTCACCCTCATAACATCAATCATCGTCCACTCGCGACCTGCGAAATGGGGCGAGAAGATTGGCATCATCATAACCCTCTCGGGTGTTGCAATAATGCTCTACGACAGAGGACGCCAGCTGGTAGGTTATGGCGGCGAGGGATATGGCAATGCGCTCGTACTATGTGCAGTGGTGGCAATAGCCATCAATACAGTGCTTATAATGCCCGTACTGCGACGCCACGGGCCAATTGTCGTGATGGGATGGTACTACCTCATTGGCGTCGTACTTGCAATGCCGCTACTTATTCGCGAGGCTGCAACATTCACCACCCTACACCTTCCCGCAACCGACTGGCTCGAGATTGGATATATTCTCCTCTTTGGCTCGTCATTTGCCATATTTCTGCTCTATAGCGGCTCGGAGCACCTGACCGCTACGCACAATGCTATATACCGCTATATTCAGCCCATTGTAGCGACTATTATCGCCGTCACTCGAGGACTGAGCGTAATAGACCGCACCAACATAGTCGGCGCGGTCTTAATATTCGTTGGTATGTTGTGTGTGATAATCTCCACACCTCGCGAGGCTGTTACTCGCGGATAATCTTGAACTCGTTATCCTCGCCAAATGCGATAATCGAGCTTGGCTGACCCGTAGGGCGTCCCTGGAATCGAGGATTAACCATAAAGTCTACCCCATCGATAATCTCCCTCTCGATATCGCGCACACTCTTCGGTGTTGGCTCGCCCGAGATATTTGCCGAGGTCGACACAATCGGTTTACCAAACTTGTAGAGCAACTTCTGGCAGAACTCGTGATTTGGAACACGCACACCGAGGGTCTTAGCCTCAGGGATAAGATTCTTTGCCAAACCCGTTGCGCCCGGGAGAATCAGCGTCAACGGCTTGGTCGCCATCTCCATAACCTCGAAGGCGATACCCGGAGCCTTATCCACATAGCGCACCACCATATCGGCATCGCGGCACAAGACAAGCATTGCGTGCTTATCCTCGCTACGCTTCAGCGCATAAATCTTCGCCACAGCCTCCTCGTTGGTAGCGTCGCAACCAATTCCCCAAACGGTGTCGGTCGGATACAATATAATACCACCCTTACGCAGTACCTCTACTGCCAATGCAATCTCTTTATCCATCGCTTACTTCTTTGGCAATACCTCAATCCAATAGTCGTCAGGGTCGTTGATAAAGTACAAGCCCATCTTGTGGTTCTCGTAGCAGATGCAACCCATCTCGCGGTGATACTCGCGAACGGCGTCGTAGTCACCCTCGACACGAAGGCAGAGGTGCGACTCATTGTCACCCAACTCGTAGGCTCCCTCCTTGTCGCGCAACCAAGTGAGCTCCAAGAAGAAGTGACCGCTATCGTCGCCCAAATATACGAGGATGAACGAGCCGTCTGATGCCTCCTTACGCTTAACCTCCTTCAAACCGAGTGCCTTCTCATAGAACGCCATACTGCGCTCAAGGTCGGTTACATTTATGTTCAAATGATCAAATGTGCTTTTAATTTCCATAGTTTTTCTATTTTTTCTGAACTACTGTAATATCTATAACCTTGTTGCCCGACATAGCATAAACAAAGAGCTTACGATCCTTGCCGGTATTATTTGGCTCGGCGGTGAGGACTATCTCATCCGAATTTTTCATCGCCGAAGCTGTAAGCCAATCAAACTTAGCTGTCATTATGCCCGCCACCTCAACAGCGTCATTCTCCTCGCCATAATTGTTTCCGATTGAGAGTGTGTAGATATCGGCATCGCCGTCAACATCCTCGACTCCACCTTGCGCCAAGAATACAACCTTATTATCCCATCCTAACTTATCCTCCTCGCAGGAGTTAAACGCAAACACCGACAACACGAGTGCTGCAATAAAAACAAATCGCTTCATAACCTAAAAATTTAAGCGTTAAACATATGTTAAATTTATAGCCTTGTGCAAAGATAATAAAAAATGTTTAATTTTGCGCCGTCAAAATCAGAAACTTATGGCAAAACCTCTGAAAAATCGCAAGTGGAGAGTACTCTCAAGCGAGTATCTTCTCCGCAAGGGCGCTTGGTGCACAGTGCGTCGCGACACAGTACAACTACCAAGTGGCGTAGTTATTCCGAATTGGTATGTCTTTGAGTTCCCAAGCTGGGCAAATGTGATCGCCATAACCAAGGAGGGCAAGATGATGCTCGTAAGCCAATACCGCCACGGCTTGGGCGAGACAAGCTACGAGCTCTGCGCAGGATTGGTTGACCCAACCGACGCCTCACCTATGGAGGGAGCAAAGCGCGAATTGGAGGAAGAGACGGGCTACGGAGGTGGTCGCTGGTCTTTATATATGACTTCGTCGGCAAATCCATCAAATCACAATAACCTCAACTATACATTCCTTGCCGAGGATGTCGAACTTGTCACCGAACGCCACCCTGAGGAGAGCGAAGACATTGAGGTACACCTATTTACGAAGGAGGAGGTACGCGAGATATTGGAGCGTGGCGAGATGATTCAGGCGATGCACACTGCCCCACTCTGGAGATACTTCGCAGAGACGAAATAGCATTTTGCAATATTTTTTAAGATTTTTTAGGAAAAAATTTGCAGAATAAAAAATTTACACTACCTTTGCACTCGCAAAACCGATAAGGTTGAGCAGATGTTGGTGCCATAGCTCAGTTGGTAGAGCAAAGGACTGAAAATCCTTGTGTCCCCGGTTCGATTCCTGGTGGCACCACAAAAAAGAGAATTTCGAAAGGAATTCTCTTTTTTTGTGCTGCTAAGTGTGTTACCGCACCCTCCTGCGAGAGGTACATATTTTCATTTGCGCACTCTCTGCAGATGCCACATATGATGGCCAAAGAAGATGCGTGTGCCAACTCGTTCAAAGCCCAAGGATGAGTAGAGTCGTTCCGCCTTAGGGTTATCGCAATCGACAATCAACCCTACACGCTCGTGGCCCTCAGCAAAAGCCCTCTCACAAAAGGCTTCAATCAGCGCGCCACCCACGCCCAAGCCTCTAAACTCAGGCAAAACGCCCACCGAATCGAGGTAATATTCGCCGGCCTCAGTCTCATCGGCTATTGTCGGGACTCTACCGATTCGTTCACGCAAAACTGCGAATGTTCCCTCACGCAACTCACCCAACCGCGCACCGTCATACCCCACTATCGCACCTGCAGCAACATCTTCGATCTCTGCGATGAGAGCATACCGCCAGCCATACTGCGTAACCTCACGTCGAGCTACATCGGTGAGCACAGCCAAGTAGTCGTCACCGCAATAGTTCAGCAATGCCGTTTCATCACCAATAGCCATAGCAACCGCCTGCGCTATCATCTCTGCATCCTCGCACGAGGCTGCACGTACACTAATCTTCGTTGAATTCATACCACAAAGTTATGAAAAATAGAGTCCTCTCTCACCAGTACAGTTCATTTATCGCACTAAAATTTGGGACGTGGGCGACTTTTCTCGCAAAAAATTATTAATTTTGTCTACCAAGTTGACGATTTATGCTACCAACGATAACCGCATTTGAGCAAGCACTGATGAACCCGAAGGCCAACTTCGCAAGGTTGCATAGCGCCGTGCCCGCAACCAGAAACGGCAGGCCGTTGGTTAGCTGCACGAATCAAGCCTTCGAGGCCGAGATTGAGTGGAACGAACGTCGTTATTTGCTCTATCTGCCACTCAACCCCAACGACCTTCGTTACATCGAGGAGTTGGAGTATGCGACGCAGAGCCGCACTCGAGGACCACTTATCGAGAATCGCATCTACAACAACGAGCTGTCGGTGCGCAATTTCCGAGGCGTATCGCAAAAGTACGACGTTATACTTCAGGAAATTACGGGATGTGTACCGCTAACAACTGCTATCGTTGACTACCGCGCATCGGACTTGCGACAGGCCGTTATGCAGATGATAGAGAGACTTAACGCGCTGGGATTCAAACACAATAACCTCCGCCCGAGCAATATTCTCATTAGCGCAAATGGCAGGGCTCGACCGATACGATATTGGCACGCAGATTGGTTCGACTTCACGGAGAATGATATTTCGCAGGTGCTTGAACTCTTGGATAAGAAGGAGAAGGAGGTGGGCAATGCCGATCTCGCGCGACTACCTCAGTTTGCGGACGAGGAGGAGCCGAATAAATTCGGCAAGAGTTGCGAGATTAACCGAGTATGCCGCTGCAACCGCTATGGCTTTATGGATATCTATGGCTACCAGGTGACGCCATTTATCTACACGTGGGCAACGGAGTTTATCGAGGGACGTGCAATCGTGGCCAAGGGCAGCAAGATGGGAGCAATAGATGTATATGGCGCAAAGGTTATACCTGTGATGTACAAGACATTGGAGTTCGATATTCACACGGGCTACTTTATCGGCACGACGGACAAATACCGCTATCTCTTCAACTACGACGGCGACATCCTCCGCCGCACCGACCTCTCCGACGAAAGCCCACTGTATTAACGGATGTAAACGAAACAAACGGCAGAAATTTCTGCCGTTTGTTTCGTTTATTAGCTCAAATGACTCTTTGCGTTGGCGATTTTCTCATTTATCAATGCAATATCCGGATGATCGGCATCGTAGAGCTGCGACCTAATCTCAAGTACCTTATTGTAATACTCAAACGCTGTCGCATGGTCACCGAGCTTGGTATAAACCGCACCGGTATTATTGTATGACCAAGCCGTATCTGCATTCAACTCACCAAACAATTTCTTACGAATCTCTATCGCCTTGAAATGATATTCTAAAGCAGTTTCGTAGTTGCCGAGCCTAGAATGACACACGCCAATCATATTATACGACACTGCTACATCTTCATGCTCTTGACCCAATGTTTTCAATTGTACATTTAATACTTTCGTTTGATACAATGAGGCCTTCTCGTAATCTTCCAACGCGAAAGATGTCAACACTATATTATGGCATGTTTGCATCGTGTCTTCATGCTCCTCGCCTAAAACATTAATTCGAATATCTAAGGCTTTTAAATAATATTCTAACGCTTTATTATAATTACCTAATACCCTATAGACTCCGCCGATATTATTGTATGACATAGCCGTATAGGGATGTTCTGCACCCAAGACTTTCTCGCATATTTCCAAATCCTTAAAATGATACTCCAAAGCCTTATCATAGTCACCTAAGCATTTGTAAACCAAGCCTATATTATTATACGATGTAGCAGTATTAGGATGCTCTGCGCCCAAGACCTTCTCGCGAATTTCCAAAGCCTTAAAATAATACTCCAAAGCCTTATTGTAGTTGCCTAAGTTGTCATAAACCAAGCCTATGCTATTATACGATGCAGCAGTATCAGGATGCTCTATACCCAAGACCTTCTCGTAAATTTTCACAGCCTTAAAATGATACTCCAAAGCCTTATTGTAGTCGCCTAAGTTATTGTAAACACAGCCTATGTTAATATACGAATTTGCAGAATCAGGATGTTCTGCACCCAAGACCTTCTCGCGAATTTGCAATGCCTTAAAATAGTACTCCAAAGCCTTATCGTAGTCGCCTAAGTTATTGTAAACCAAGCCTATATTATTATACGATGTAGCAGTATCTGGATGCTCTATACCCAAGACCTTCTCGTAAATATCCAAACCCTTAAAATAATACTCCAAGGCCTTGTCGTAGTCGCCTAAGTTGTCGTAAACAACGCCTATGTTATTATACGATGTAGCAGTATCAGGATGCTCCACACCCAGGGTATTCTCTCGGATTTCCAAATCCTTAAAATAATACTCCAAGGCCTTGTCATAGTCACCTAAGTCGTCGTAAACAACGCCTATATTATTATACGATGTAGCAGTATCAGGATGCTCTACACCCAGGGTCTTCTCTCGGATTTCCAAAGCCTTAAAATGATACTCCAAAGCCTTATTGTAGTCACCTAAGTTCCAGTAAACAAAGCCTATGTTATTATACGATATAGTAATATCGGAATGCTCTGCACCCAAGACCTTCTCGTAAATATCCAAACCCTTAAAATAATACTCCAAGGCCTTGTCGTAATTGCCTAATCGGTCGTAAAAAACGCCTATATTATTATACGATGTAGAAGTATGACGATGCTCTATACCTAAGACTCTTTCTCGAATATCCAATGCCTTAAAATAATACTCTATAGCCTTGTCGTAGTCGCCTAAGTTGTCGTAAACAACGCCTATGTTACTATACGATGTAGCAGTATCAGGATGCTCTACACCTAAGACTTTCTCGCGAATTTCCAAAGCCTTAAAACAATACTCCAAAGCCTTATCATAGTTGCCTAAACAACTGTAAACCAAGCCTATATTATCATTCGATGTAGCAGTATCTGAGTGCTCGAGACCGACGACTTTTTCGTAAAGTTCTAAAGCCTTCAACTCGTATTCTAAAGCCGTATTATAATCGCCTAAGCCGTTATATATGCATTCTAAAATATTGTATGTATCAGCCGTCTTATGATGCTCGACACCGAACACCTTTTCGCACAAATCATTGCATTCTACGGAGATACTAAGTGCTTTATCGTATTTAGCATAGGTGTATAGGAACGTTCCATACTCGAAGAGTAGATTGACATATTGTTCCTCGTCGTAGCTACACTCCTTGGCGAGTTCAAGGGCTTTGTCGTAGATGGTTTCTGTCCTCGACACGCGCTCGTCGATGGAATAGATTGTGTCGGCAATCATACACGAAGCCTTAATCTTAAGCTCATCAACCGACTGTCTACCCACAGCCTTCAGATCCTTGACACCCTCGAGAATCTTATCGGCATCGCGCTCCGCCTCGTCGAGGATAATATTTGCCTCGTGGACCTTACCCTCGTTAAAGGCGTCCATAGCACGGCGCATACGCTCCGAAATGCGCTCACCCTGCAACTTCGCCATACGCTGAGCGGTAGCAAAGAGGTTGTTCTGATAGTCGGCAAACTCATCCTTGAGTTTATTGTACTCGTTGAGGTGATTTTGCAACTCGTTCTGCAGAAACTCCTGTCCGGGCATCTGCTCGTTGAGCATTCTGAGGTTTTCAATCTTGCCCGGCAACTCCGCAAGACGCGCACTCATCTTTCGGTACTCCTCATTCTGCTCGGCAAATGGCAACTTATCCATACGTGCGATAGGTTGGTCGTGCAACACTATATTGCCATCCTCAACCTTGAGC
>JAZLCQ010000066.1:0-23029 GCA_045614285.1 Alistipes sp. | reverse complement strand
ACCAATCTCGCTGAGGAGAACGCCGTTAGCGTCGTAAACAGCCCACTCCAACTCAGTAGCAGTTGTACCATCGCTGTAAGCACGGGTAGGAGTACCAACATTGAAAGAGACTGTAGCAGTCTCACCAACATTTACTCCGAGGTCAACTTCCTGCTGACACGATGTTGCAATCATTGCCACGATTGCCAACATACCGAAGAAAAGTTTTTTCATAGTGTTTTTGTTTTAGTGAATAGTATATGTTTAGATATTGTTTGCTGCTCTGAACTCCTCAATCGAAGCATACTCTACACCATTAGCAACAACCTTGCCAATGGTCGAGGTTGCGTCGACGGTGATGTTGATCTTATCCTTCACGGTGAGTGCGCTCAAGTCGATAACGTCGAGCTTTGAGCCATTCAAAATTCTTACGTAGTTGACGTACATTGCACCCTTGAGACGGAGCGATGCCACCTCGGCGCCATTGTTAATCTCGATATTGGCGTGCTCCCAAATGTATACATTTCCAATCTTACCGCCATTGATGTTCAATGTTGCGCTGTTGGCTGCAATCACATCGTAGCAAGGCCATATAACCTCGCTCATCTCCGACAATGTGTTGCCGTAAACATTACAATTATTGAGAGTAGCCTTACCGTAGACTGCAATCGCAGGTGATACGCCGCCCGAGTAGGCAACAACCTCGGTGTTTGTAACATTTACGTTATTTAACACGGTGTTGTATTTCTTGTACGAGGCACTCTTGTAGAGTCCCAACGAGATAGCCGACATTGTACCCTCGAAGGTGAGGTCATTGACCGTCACAAGACTACCATTTGTCGATGAGAATACGGTCGACATTACAGGAATGTTTCCACCATCAATCCAGTAGAAGTCGTCGCTTGAGTATGCGGTCGAGGTGATGGTCTTGCCATTTCCGTTGATAGTAATCTTTGCAGTTGCGCTATGGGTGTTGATGGTTGTATATGCTCCAACATTGAGATCCTTCGTGAAATCAACTACGATCTCCTCGGTTACGTTGAACAAATCGGCCACAATCTGGTCGACAACTACGTGGTAGCCGTTCTTGAATATGGTGTCATGACCCTCCTTTACGAAGTCCATCGCAGGGCTCTCGCTTGTGCTCTCCTTAGGGTTGTAGTTCTTGAATCTACCGCCCGAAATCTCGATAAGGCCTTCGTTCTTCAACGCATCCGAGTGGTTGAACATATAGGTTGCACCATACTTCTCCTCGTTGACCTCGAATACGCCACTGTTGACATATATCTGTCCGCCATTTGCCTGGGCAATGGTGCAGGTCTGCTTGGTCTCGTACACGCCACCGTTGAAGGTCATTGTACCGCCTGCATTAACCAATCCGATATAGCCGTTTGCACCCTTCTCGGTTACGGTTGTAGGGTCTGTTGTAAGAGCACTTCCATCCTTTTCACCGATGATGGTTACCGAGCCGCCATTGTTTACGCGGAACAAAACGTCGTTATGGGTGAACGACAATGTGTAGCCATTAAGGTTGAGTACGATGTGGCTATTTACCTGGAGCGGGATGTCAATCACCGAGTCCTCGGTCAAGGTTACGGTGCCTCCATAAGTTGCCGCAATCAACAACTCCTCAGCCGCCTGAGATGGGAACTCGTAGTTGCCCTCGCTGTCAGGCATAAGGTCGATATTGGTGATGTTGCCGGTGATAATCGAGCCGTAGATATTTGTGCGGCTGTTGCGCATCACAGGTACCGAACCCACGGTGCGGCTATTCTCAGTGGTGCCATCCTCAGTTCTGTAGGAGATGGTTATGTCTGTAGTCTCGCGGTCCTTCTTAGCCAAGAAGTAGCTCATAGCCAAGTATCGGTAGCCACCAATAGGGTAGACCTCCTCGACTACAGGAATCGCTGCATAGCCAAACTCGCGCTCTTGCGACTCGCCCTCAACATCGCCGGTTGCAAGGTTGAATGTAGAGTAGGTGCTGAGCAGAATCTTCGAGTGGGTGATTGCACGGTCGATATTGGCCATCTTCTGCAAGTCGTCGGTGCCGATGTTGACTTGCGCAAATGGACGCTTCAACTCGGCATTGATGGTCATAGCCTCACTTGCGGTGAAGTCGATATTTGCAAAGAAGGCATCGCGCGACTCGTCGTTGCAGAGTGCATTCTCGTAGCTTACACTTACGGTCTGCGTGCCGAAGTCTACGGTGTAGGGTGAATCCTCGCCCCTATCTGCCCAAAGGAGCATCTGGTAGATGTCGCCACTTGAGAGCTCGAGCTGAATATTTGTGCTGCGATTATCGAGTGTGACTGCGTTGTCGAGGCTCTCGATGTGTACAAACTCTTCGTTCTGCTTGAGGTAGAGAGCGTACTGCAGGGTTGTCGCCTTTGTGCCGTCGCTGAATGAGCGGCTGGTAGGGATGTCTACATTTACCGATACCGAAACGACCTTGCCGTCATTTGTGCCGAGGTTCTTATCCTGCTGGCACGATGTGGCAAAGAGTGCGATGATTGTTACTATTCCGAAGAAAAATCTCTTCATACTTATCCGAAAATTATTCAGGGTCAATTTATCTCTTTTGTGTGTGCGCACCTTCAAAGTGCGGGCACAAATATACGAATAATAAACGGATAAAAGAACTTTTTTTAAATGAATTTGCGCGTGCGTGCGTTAAAACACTGAAAATCAGCGTCGTAAAAAAT
Organism: Alistipes sp.; assembly: GCA_045614285.1. Lineage (GTDB taxonomy): Bacteria > Bacteroidota > Bacteroidia > Bacteroidales > Rikenellaceae > Alistipes. The sequence goes on along the minus strand of JAZLCQ010000066.1, from coordinate 20,348 downwards.
GCATAAAGTGGGGAATTATTTGCAAGCCAAGTACCAGATGTAGTACCAAGCAACGAATCGACCGAATTTGCCGATAAGCATAAAAATTGCAGATGGGAGAAATTTTGTGCGATAGAATCCGAGTGCCACGGCAAAGACATCGCCAATGAATGGTACCCACGAGAGTAGGGCTATCCACGCGCCATATTTGTCGATTTTGCTCTTCTGTTTTTCGAGGGTTTCGGGCTTCACGCCGAGCTTTTCGATCCACTCCCATTTGCCGAGTCGACCCACTCCATAGGAGGTCAATCCTCCCAAGAAATTTCCCGCAGTAGCCACTGCAATCACTATCCACGGTGAGCCGCCCAAAGCGAGCATTCCGATTAGGAGAAAGTCCGACGAAAATGGCACAACGGTCGCTGCAAGGAATGCACCGATAAAGAGTCCCAAATAGCCCAAATCTGTCAACCAACTCATCTCTTCCAGTCGTTTTTGTCGGGGCAAAGGTATAAAAAAATGATGATTGCCGACTGAAAAGGCTCTTTTTTCGAAAAACATTAATTCGGGATTTTGCTAATTTGGGAAAAAAGTCTAACTTTGTGTTCGCACCAAACTGAAACTATACGATTATGAAAAAACTTATAGCTCTGTCGGCACTGCTGCTCTCGTTTGCGGTTGGTTGCCAGCAAGATATATCCGTCGATTCGTCGTCGGGCGAGAGAGATGTTGTTTTGAATGTTTCGCTTGCATCCACCCGAGTATCTTTGGGGGCGAAGGCGGGCGATGTCTATCCCGCTTTTTGGGATGAGGGCGATAGACTTGCGGTGAATGGCGTAGAGTCGAACGAGGCGGTGATTGATGCCGAAAACCGAGCGAAGGCGACATTCTCATTTGCCGAGGGAACGACGCTCTCCTATCCATTCAATATTACCTATCCCTACTGCGCGGCCGATGTCCCGATGGTGGAGTTTTCTGCCAAACAAAACTATGTCGAAGGTGGCTTCGAGGCGGGTAGTGCGCCGATGTGCGGATATGTTGCAGCCAAGGGTGAAAACGTCACTCTCAAGCACCTTTCGGCGATTTTGCACTTCCCTGTAAAGGCGAAATCTGACGGCGTGATTTTGGATAAAATCGTGGTCACTTCGAATAGTAAAATTGCGGGCGCTTTTGAGGTGAATTGTCAGAGTGCAACCGTTTCGGCAACAGAGAGTTGCGGGAATGTTGTAACCTATTCGCTTCCTGACGGATTTGCGCTTTCGACAACGGTTGAGAGCGACATTTTTGTCGTTCTACCTGCTGTAAATGTTGGCACTTGCGAGATTGAATTTGTGGAGGCTTCGGGCGAGAAGATGGTGGCGATTTGGTCGCCGGGTGCGCCTCTTTCGAAGGGTGTTGTTCGTGAGTTTAATACCATCGTCTACCAACCGAAAACGGCGTTCACTCTTCCGTCTATGGAACAAGAAGAGGGAGAGTTGATTTTTACATACAAGAAGTATGCGGGCAATGACGAGATTAAGATTATGAGCTTCAATGTCCGCACCGTCACCACCGAGACCGACACTGCAAATCATTGGGATAACCGAAAGGAGGCTTGTGTGGCGCTTATCAAGGATCAAAGACCGAGCGTTATCGGCTATCAGGAGGCGCAGTACACCTTGCAGTGGGCATATCTGAAGGAGCAACTCTCGTATAGATATGACGGATATGGCGTGAATCGCGACGATGGCACAGAGAGCGGAAAAGGTGAGGTTATGGGCATTATGTATGACAGAACCGTAATCGAGAAACTTGATGGTGGAACATTCTGGCTCTCCGAGACTCCTGATGTGCCATCTAAAGGCTTTGGTGCAAACTATAGCCGAAATGCAACTTGGGGGCTCTTCAAGCATATCCCGTCGGGTAAGACCTTCTACTATATCAACACCCACCTCGACCATAAGGTTGCAAATGCGCAGGTTGAGGGTATGAAGCTGATTTCTAAGCACTTCGAGGAGTATAAGGGTGTCTATCCACTCTTCCTTACGGGCGATCTTAACATCAAAGCCGATAATGTGGCGCTGGATGTGATAGAGAGCTATATGTATAATGCGCGCGAGGTAGCTCCCGCGTCGTATACCGACTTCAATCCTACATATAACGCCTATACGGTGGCGGGTAAGAGCATTATCGACCACATCTATTGCAGTAATGACTTGCACGTGGTGGAGTATCATACCATCAACGAGAAGTATGGCTCGTCCAACTATGTTTCGGACCACTATCCGATCTATGCTATCGTTAAGTTGAAATAGAGGGTGGCGACGAAACTTTTTGGTCGAGTCTGTCTCACCGATTTATAAAAGTTGTATATTTGCGAAGAAATTAATAATATTTTACACAAAAGCAGTATGAGAAAATTTAAGTTTTTGTTCGTTGCATCGGCGATTTTTGCATTCGTTGCATCGGCCGTAGCACAGAAGAAGAACGACATCACATTGTCTGTTCACACAGGTAAGCATCGCCAGGAGATTATCATCCCGCAGGTTATGGGCTACAATGTATATAAGGCTGATTTCCACACCCATACAATCTATTCGGACGGTAATATAACTCCGTCGTTGCGTGTTCGTGAGGCGTGGAATGATGGTTTGGATATACTCTCTATTACCGATCATATCGAGTATCGTCGCATTGAGCGCGACCTCATCAAGTATATGGGTGAGTATATCAAGGAGGAGTATCGCAACCTTCCAAAGGGTGTGAATACCAACTTGCAGGGTGTAGCGGCAGATGAGCGCGGTATCCTCGTAAATCTCAATCAAGGTTACGAAGAGGCAGTAGAGTCGAATCAGCAGTATGGTATGTTGATTGTTCGCGGTGTGGAGATTACCCGTAACGAGGGCCACTACAACGCTATCTTTACAACCGACAATAACAAGATTTATCACCCGGATATCAAGCAGTCTATCAAGAATGCAGTGGATCAGGGTGCATTCGTTTTCCAGAATCACCCTAAGAATGATAAGAGTACATCGACTTCGATGACTCCACTTGCTGAGGAGTTGCATAATAGCGGCCTTGTGACAGGTATGGAGATTGGTAATGGTTGGGCATTCTGGGGCCGACTCGTTCCATATTGCATCAAGAACAATGTTCCGATGTTCTCGAATTCGGATGGTCACTCGACTATTGCAGAGCGCTTCCAGCCACACTACAACAATGGTGTGTATCGTAATATGACCTTGGTGCTTGCAAAGAACTGCGACGAGAAGTCTATCAAGAAGGCAATCCAGGAGGGTCGTACAATTGCTTACCACAATAACCGCCTTGTAGGTCAGGAGAAGTATCTCGCAGAGTTGTTCAAGGCGAGTGTAACTATCGAGCACCTCTGCGACAACAAGAAGGAGACAATGGTTCTGCTTACCAATAAGTCGTCGCTTCCATACTCGGTAAAGGTGGGTAAGAGCGAGATGGTTGTCCACGCTATGAGCTCGGTACAGTTGGTATTGCCAAAGGGTTCGTCGGGCGCAGAGTTCGTTGTTACAAACCTTATCTGCGGTGGCAACAAGCGCGTGAAGGTTACAATGAACTTCAAGCGTAAGCCTACCAACCCATATTTGGAGGCAAACGAGACTTGGTATCCGCGTTAATGGAGTGTCACGATGATGATATAGAGGGTGTCAACTTGGCTTGACGCCCTCTTTTTTTTGGTCTGTCTTTTGCAATGGAGGTGGGTAAAATTGAGAAAGATGAGAAAGTTTTTTGCCTATTTTATCCCTCTTGTTTTGGCATTTGCGGTGGGTGCGCTCGGCTCTTATGTTCAGGGCGAAGCGCTCGAGATGTGGTATCCCAATCTCGTAAAATCGGCTGCTACGCCACCTGCTATACTCTTCCCTGTGGCGTGGGGTCTGCTCTATCTGCTGATGAGTCTCTCGGCAGGTGTGATGCTTGCGCGAGGCGATGTCAGTGTGATGCGATTGTGGCTCTTGCAGTTGCTGCTTAACTTCTTGTGGAGTGTCTGCTTCTTTGCTCTACGCAGTCCGTTTTTGGGCTTGTTGGTTATCCTTGCGCTCGATGTTACGGTCTTTGCCTATATCGTCTATGCGTCGGCCAGACATTCGCTTGCGGCGTGGCTGTTTGTGCCTTATATGCTGTGGTTGATATTCGCCACATATCTTAATGGCTATATCTACATCAATAACCGAACAACTCAGATAGTCGTCTCGACCACTGCCTCCGCATCAACACCTGCTACGGATAGCAAGTTCGAAATGGCGGATTTGCCCTATGCCGCCAATGCGCTTATGCCCGCAATGAGCGAGGAGACAATCTACTATCACTATGGCAAACACTACAGAACCTACGTCGATAATACGAATCGTCTGATTGTAGGTACGCCTTACGAGGGAATGTCGCTCGAGGAGATTGTGAAAAAATCCGAGGGAACGCTCTTTAATAATGCCGCTCAGACGTTGAATCATCAGATCTATTTTGAGGGTATGACGCCTGTTCAAAAAGTGATGCCGCGAGGTCTTAAAAATCGCATTGTACGAGATTTTGGCTCGGTCGAAAATTTCAATCGTGAGTTCGAGAGTGCTGCGACTTCGCTCTTCGGATCGGGTTGGGTGTGGCTTGCCGAGGATGATAAAGGTGGGCTCTCGATAATGGCTACAAAGAATGCGGATAATCCTATATGTCACAATCTTAACCCGCTGATGTGTATCGATGTGTGGGAACACGCCTACTATCTCGACCATCAAAATCGTCGCTCGGAATTTATCGGGGACTATATGCAGGTAGTTGACTGGGAGAGGGCGGCTGCACGCTCCAAATTCGAGCAGTAGTCAAATGTCTAAAACGTGATATTTTATAAACATCCTCGGTTGCTCTTTTGGACGGGCGAATCGAGGATTTTTCGTGGAAATATATCTTTCTCGAAAATCAATAAATATAGAGCTTTGTTGTATTTTATGAAATTGGCGATTTAACTTTTTGCGATTGGGTGTATCTTTTTAAGAAAAAAAGGCTCTTTTGTTTTGTTGATTTGAGAATATTTGGCTATATTTGTCGGGTATTATAAGGGAGAAATCTCTGGTGGTTGACCTAAAGGTCATTGCTGAAAAGGTGGAACTCTGGAAATATTTGGCGGTAATTAGCTATGAATCAGTGTGTTAATCTACTACCAAAGCCCCCGAGGTATGCCCATAGCCGAAATTTGAACTTAAAATAAACCTATAAATTAACCTAACTTACATTTTATGTCTATTCTTGAACTCTCTGGAGTTGTTGCGGCCTTTTTGGCGGCTTTGCTGGTGGTGGTGATTGTTCACCCGCAGGTTGCAAAGTTTGCGATAAGACGAAAGATTGTTGACAATCCCGACTTTAGAAAATTGCAGCTTACGCCCGTTCCTGTGATGGGAGGTGTGGCAGTATTCTTCGGCTTGGTGGCCGGTTTGGGTGTGGCGAGCTTCTTCTTGGATATCACCACGATCCTGCCGATGTTCCTCGCTATGTCGATTATGCTCTGCGTCGGTGTTGCCGATGATGTTTCGAGCCTCTCGCCTTGGCTTCGCTTTGCGATTGAGATTGCGATGACGTTGATGATGATCTTCATCACCGATATGTCGCTCGATAATCTGCACGGCTTATGGGGCTACTACAATATGCCGGAGTGGATTGCGATTCCGCTGACCGTGGTTGCGGTTGTGGGAATGATTAATGCTATCAACCTCGTTGATGGCGTGGATGGCCTCTCGTCGGGCTTCTGTATTATGGCGAGCATTATCTTCGGCACGCTCTTCTTTGCGGTTGGCGAGGTGGAGATGTGCTTGCTCTGTCTGCTTACCATCGGTGCGCTCTTGCCGTTCTTCTTCCATAATGTCTTTGGAGTGAAGTCGAAGATGTTTATCGGTGACGGAGGCTCGTTGATGATGGGCGTGGTGATGTCGTCGTACGTGGTTGTGACTATCGACTCGGATAGCGTTTGCGGCCAAATGGCTATGAATTGCGGTACTGGATTGGTGCCGTTTACCTTGGCGGTGATGTGTGTGCCGGTGTTTGATACTGTGCGAGTTATGATGATGCGAATCTTGCGTCGCACCTCGCCGTTCCATCCGGATAAGACACATCTTCATCACCTCTTTATCGAGCTTGGATTCTCGCACGTTGGCACTACAATGAGCGTTCTTTCGCTCAACGCTTTGGTGGTGGCAGCGTGGTATATCAGCTTTAGTCTCGGTGCTTCAATCGATACGCAGTTCTATGTGGTTATCGGTTGCGGCCTTGCAGTTACGGCTCTCTTCTACAAGTTTATGCGAATTCAGATTGTGCGCCAGACAGCTATCTGTCGTGCGGCTCGCAAGTTGGGTGTAAAGACTCACGTAGCTGAGAAGAAGGGGTGGCAGATGCTCCAGAAATTGGTAGATTGCAGATAGAAAACTTCAAAAACTATAATACCGTGAAAATCGCAGTTGCAGGCACAGGTTATGTGGGAATGTCGATAGCGACACTCCTTGCGCAGCACAACGAGGTTGTCGCTGTGGATATCGTGCCGGCGAAGGTCGAAAAGATAAACAGGCGCATTTCGCCTATTCAGGAGGAGTCCATTGAGGCCTTTCTCGCTGAACGAGAATTAAATCTTCGAGCAACGCTCGATGCAGAGTCGGCATATAGGGATGCCGACTTTGTCATTATTGCTACACCCACAAATTACGACCCGCACACCAACTTTTTTGACACTTCGGCAGTTGAGGCGGTTATCGAGAAGGTGATGGAGGTCAATCCTCGCGCAATGATGGTCATCAAATCGACCGTGCCGGTTGGCTACACCGAGAGCGTGCGAGCAAAGTATGGCAGTGAGAATATCCTCTTCTCGCCTGAGTTTTTGCGTGAGAGCAAGGCGCTCTACGACAACCTCTACCCAAGCCGCATCGTGGTTGGACGTCCCGAGGACGATGCACGACTCGACGAGGCGGCACGCACCTTTGCAAGCCTCTTGAAGGAGGGTGCATTGAAGGAGGAGGTCGATATGCTCTTTATGGGGTTGACCGAGGCTGAGGCGGTGAAACTTTTCGCTAATACCTACCTGGCATTGCGAGTGAGCTACTTTAACGAGTTGGATACCTACGCCGAGGTTAAGGGCCTTGATACTGAGGCGATAATCAAGGGTGTGGGACTCGACCCTCGCATCGGTATGCACTACAACAATCCGTCGTTCGGTTATGGTGGTTATTGCTTGCCGAAGGATACCAAGCAACTGTTGGCAAACTATGCTGATGTGCCGCAGAATATGATGTCTGCCATCGTAGAGAGCAACCGCACACGTAAAGATTTTATTGCCGATCAGGTGCTTCGCAAGGCCGGATACTACACCGGCTCGAGTGAGTGGGATATGGCGCGAGAGCGCAAGGTGGTCATTGGCGTCTATCGCTTGACTATGAAGACCAACTCGGACAACTTCCGCCACAGCGCAATTCAGGGAATTATGAAACGCATCAAGGCTAAGGGTGCCGAGGTGATTGTCTACGAGCCTTCGCTTGAGGATGGTACAACCTTCTTCGGTAGCGAGGTGGTCAACGACCTCGAGCGCTTCAAGGCGTGCAGCCACGCCATCATAGCCAATCGTTACGATTCGTCGCTTGATGATGTAGCCTCGAAGGTCTACACACGAGATATTTTTGGAAAAGATTAGATTATGCAAGCAGTGATTTTGGCGGCAGGTATGGGACGCCGCCTCGGAGAACTTACGGGCGATAACACCAAGTGTATGCTCGAAGTTAATGGTGTAAAGTTGATAGATCGTACCTTGGCGTGTCTGGCCGAGCACGATATCTCACGAATAGTCTTGGTCGTTGGATACAAGCGTGAGAATGTGAAGGCCTATGTGGGCGATAACTACAAGGGCATCGAGATTGTCTATGTGGACAACCCGATCTACGACAAGACAAATAACATCTACTCGCTCTACCTCGCGAAGGACTACCTTGTGGCTGATGACACACTCCTCTTGGAGTCGGACTTGATCTATGAGCCATCGGTGATTACCCGCATCGTCGAGAATGACTATCCGAACCTCGCCCTTGTCGATAAGTACGAGAGCTGGATGGATGGAACAGTGGTGATGTTGAACGAGGAGTGCAAAATCAAGAATTTTATCTCGAAGCGCGACTTCAAGTACTCGGATATCGACAATTACTACAAGACGGTCAATATCTACAAGTTCTCGAAGGAGTTCTCGGCAACTCACTATGTGCCATTCTTGAGCGCATACTGCCAGGCACTCGGTCGCAACGAGTACTACGAGCAGGTGTTGAAGGTTATTACTCTGCTCGACGACTCGCCACTCAAGGCTTTGCCACTCGGTGGAGAGCAGTGGTATGAGATTGACGATATCCAGGATCTCGATATTGCATCGGGAATGTTCGAGGATAGCGACGAGAAAAAATATAAGGCTCTCACATCGCGCTACGGTGGCTACTGGCGCTACCCGCATATGTTGGACTTCTGCTACTTGGTGAATCCATACTTCCCACCTACGCAGATGCTCGACGAGATGAAGGCGTCGTTCGAGACACTTCTGCGCGAGTACCCTTCGGGTATGAGAGTCAATAGCTTGCTTGCAGCCAAGAACTTCTCACTCAAGCAGGAGTATATAGCAGTGGGTAATGGCGCAGCCGAGTTGATAAAGGTGCTCATCGAGCGCCACACCGCAAAGATTGGCGTTATCTATCCGACATTCGAGGAGTATCCAAACCGTGCAGTGCGTGAGAATATCGTTTCGTACCTTCCGCAGAATAGCGACAAGCACTACTCGGCTGATGATATCATCGCCTTCTATGGCAACAAGGAGATTGGCACGTTACTCCTGATTAACCCTGACAACCCTTCGGGCAACTACATCCCGTACGGCGATTTGTTGCGCTTGATAGCGTGGACAGGTGAGCGAGGCATCCAGTTTATCGTGGATGAGTCGTTTGTGGACTTCGTGGATGTTGAGGGCGAGTTCTCGCTATTGCACAACGAGCTCCTTGCTGCAAATCCGCACCTCGTCGTGGTGAAGAGCATCTCTAAGTCGTATGGTGTGCCGGGCATCCGCTTGGGTATCTTGGCAAGTGGCAATACCGAGATTATCGCTACGATTAAGAAGGAGGTCGCCATTTGGAATATCAACTCGTTTGGTGAGTTCTATATGCAGATTTACGAGAAGTACCACAAGGAGTACCTTCTCGCTTGCAAGGCGTTCCGTGAGGAGCGCAAACTCTTCTACGAGGAGTTGCAGCAGATTCCGTTCTTGCGAGTTATACCGTCGCAGGCCAACTACTTTATGTGCGAATTAGTGGGTGGCAAGTACACCTCGCACGAGTTGGCAGTGAAACTGCTCTCAGGATATAACATCCTCATCAAGGATTGCTCGGGCAAGTCGGCATTCGACGGTGGCGAGTATATCCGCATTGCAGTTCGTGATAGAGATGATAACCACCGCCTCGCAGAGGCTTTGAAGGAGTTGTAGGATGAAGATTTGTATCTGTGGTGGCGGCTCGTTAGGTCTTGTTTCGGCCGGTGTACTCTCCTCGAGTGAGGGCGTTGAGGTTTCGATTCTCACAAATCGACCTTCGCAGTGGAGTAGCCGTGTCGTTGTGACTGATACGAACGGAAAACGCTATACCGCAGATATCGCATTGGCCTCAGCCTCACCTGCAGAGGTGATACCGAACTCCGATATGGTCTTCATCTGTCAACCCGGATTTTTGATTGAGAAGACCCTAAGAGATATAAAACCCTACTTGAGGAGCGATGCAGTTGTCGGCTCGATAGTGGCAAGTACGGGATTCTTCTTTATGGCGCACGATGTGCTCGATGCCGAGACTCCGCTCTTTGCCTTCCAACGCACTCCGTTTATCGCACGAGTTGTGGAGTATGGCCATTCGGCAAACCTCCTTGGTTATAAGCCTCAGGTGGCGATAGCGACGGAGAATGTCGCCGACATCGAGGCTTTCCGCCGGATGATTGAAAAACTCTTTATCACGCCAACCGTGCTGAAGGGTAGCCACTATGAGGTGAGCCTCACAAATAGCAATCCGATACTCCATACAGGTCGCCTCTATAGTATGTGGCGTGACTGGAACGGTGAGGCTTACGACCACAATATCCTCTTCTACAAGGAGTGGACCGATGAGGCGTCGCAGACCCTTATCGATATGGATGCAGAGTTTATGGCATTGCTCAAAAAGTTGCCTGTTGAGGAGGGTTCGATACCGCCACTTTTGGAGTACTACGAGTCGTATGATGCATCGTCGCTCACCCGCAAAATCTCATCGATACCGGCTTTTCAGACTATCACTTCGCCAATGAAGCGAGTGGAGGAGGGGTGGATTCCCGATTTCGAGAGTAGATACTTCACCGAGGATTTTCCGTTTGGACTAAAATATATTTGGACTTTGGCCAATGAGTTGAACGTAGATGTGCCAACCATCGACAAGGTCTATAAGTGGGGAATGGCGAAAATCAAGGAGTAGCCTTCCGACTAACCCAATAAAAAGAGAATGATACAACCCGAACTACAAGAGAAGTTTAGAGCCGAGTATAACCCCGATGGCTCGGTACTGCGTCGACAGCAGATGCGAATGCTCGATATATTGCTGCATGTCGACAAGGTGTGCAAGGAGCACGCAATAAAGTATTGGCTCAGCTCGGGAACACTGCTTGGTGCGGTGCGTCACGGCGGCTTTATTCCGTGGGATGACGACCTCGACATCGAGATGTTGCGCGAAGATTTCCTCCGTTTCAAGAGGGTGTTCAAGGATAGCGAGGACTTTGTTATGCAGACGCCCGAGAACGATCTGCACTATATAATGCCATATGTGAAGGTGCGCGATACGCACTCGGTGATCGAGGAGCATAGTGGCGGCCAGAACTTCAAGTATAAGGGTATCTTTATCGATATTTTTGCGTTGGAGTATACCCATAAGTTTGTGAATCATAGAACCCATATGCGCTTGCGCCGCATTCGTAAGTTTGGTAATCGCCATAAGCGTAGCCGCCTTGTGGATGCAATCATTGCGTTGAGAAAGCGAATGGCATTTCGCTCGTTTAAGGTGTGGAGGGCGCTGAGCAATCTCTTCCCGGGACAGGAGTTACGCCATACATATGGCACCTGGTGCTACCGCAAACCGCGCTACGAGGAGGATTTGTTCCCGCTCTCGACCATTAAGTTCGAGGGCTACGACTTCCCCGCCCCGCACAATTCGGATGCATATCTCCGCACCATCTACGGAGACTATATGCAACTCCCCGACCACAAAGAGGTCCACACCGCCACAATTGAGTTTTTAGAGTAGAAGTCGGAATTTTTTAAGAAGTATGGATAATAATTCGAATATAAACTCAACAATCACAGCTAATAGAACAATAAGACTTAAAAAGAATGCCATTGGTTCGTTTGCTGTTAAGTTGGGTGTATTATTAATAGAGCTATTAAAAGTTCCGATACTACTATCTTACCTAAGTAACGATAAGTATGGAGTGTGGCTAACCATCGTATCCATTGTATTATGGACTCAGCATTTTGATTTAGGTTTGGGCAATGGGTTACGATTCAGAGTTACTGAAGCACTTGCACAACAAGAACATGGAAAAGTTAAGCAGTTGATTAGCACCGCCTACATCTCATTAGCTGTTATAATGACTACTGCACTAATACTTATTCTTCCAGTAGTTTCACTATGTGATTGGCCGTCTATACTAAACACTACTTGTGTAGCAAATAGCGAACTTATCATTACAATATCCATACTTCTTGCAGTTTTTGTCTCGCAATTTGTCTTGGAGTTGATTTCTTCTGTATTGAAGGCTGACCAACGAGCTGCTATATCAGATATATTCAAGCCAATAGGAAGTATCATATCGCTTGTTGCTGTACTTGTTATAGGCTTGTATAGCAGCGATTCTTTATTATATGCCAGTTTGGCAATGTCGATACCATATGTTATAGTACTCTTTGCTGCAAATGTCTACTTCTTTGCTACTCAATATCGCAAATATGCACCGGCCATAAAATCATACAATAAGGGGTTACTAAAGCAGATTTATTCACTTGGACTTAAGTTTTTTGTTAACCAAATGTCCTCATTTGTAGTATTTACTACTGCAAATATATTGTTATCAAACCTAATAAATCCATCTGAAGTTGCAGTCTATAATACGGCACGAACATATTATGGCCTAATCTTGGTTTTCTACACAGTAGTAGTCACCGCAGCGAGTGCCCCAATTACTGATGCGTTTGTCAGGGGTGACATCAAATGGGTGAAGCAGTGCGTACAAAGATTGATTATAGTCGGAGCTATTGGAGCTATTGCTGAAATGGCAATGTTGTTGGTCTCAAATTTTGCTTTCCGACTTTGGGTAGGAGATAGGATTATTGTTCCGTTCGAATTATCGCTATTTTTTGTAGCCTATAATACGATTGCTCTCTTTGGTTCACAATACACTTACTTTTTAGGTGCAGTCGGAAAGTTGAATCTAAATATGATAATATCTGCGGTTAAAATAGTCGTATTTATTCCTGTGGCTATAATTTTGGTTAAACAATTTAATGCGGTAGGTCTAGTCTTAGCTACAATATTGATTAATACTCTTCCGAATCTTATATTTGGTCGTATACAATACTCTAAACTAATACGAGGTACGGCAAGCGGAATTTGGAATAAATAGCGATTAAAAAATGCAGACACTACTACTTATAATATCATTTATTCTAGCTGTAATGTTAAATGTTGTCCCAAAGGATGGCATTCAGGCAATTGTTGAAATTCAGTTGTTCGTATACATTGCGTTAGTTATAGCTAACTATGTTCAAGAGAGAAAGATAAACCTCTTGCAAGTATGGATTGTTGCCTTTATATTTATTATCCATTCCGAGATGCTCATTTTAGCAGATACTGGCGACCTTTTCGAGTATCTCTCTCCCTTTTTCTTGTTCTTAATGTCTAATAACTTGGTTATATTGGGTTATTATCTAAGCAAGCATCGTGTTAAGCCTATTGAGAACGTAGTTGAGTATCGAGTTGAAAATAAGCCTCTTTTTGCATTGTTGGTCATAGCCTCTATTGTGATATTTATCTATGGCTCAATACAAAATGTACGAGACAATTTGTTGTTAGGAAGACAGTTGGATGATGCGGTGGGTAGTGCGAGATTGGGAACAATGTTTATTGACTCTCTCGGTATTATGTTACCGTCGCTTATAGCATTCTTATTCAAGGATGTAAAAGGAAAGGTGAAGTGGTTGCAACTTCTATTAGTAATACCAATATTTGTTATACATATCATATTGGCAACTCGCTTTAAGTTATTGTTTTCATTGGTACCATATTGTATAGTATCGGGTATGGTTGATATTGTTAAGGTCTCGTGGCAAAGATTGGTTGCCTTGTTGGCTATTGCGATAGGTGTAACAACGCTCTCATCATTTATGAAGGAGAATCGCTATATGTCAATGACAGAGTTGGCTTACGATAATTATGTTATTGATGAATACGAGAATTCTAAGTGGAGTGTTAGATTGGGTGTTCAGATGTCTCCTGAGGGCGTCTTGCAGATGGCGAAATATGCAGATGATTATTTCTCGACTCACGATTTGACATATGGAAAAGAGAGTGCGAATTTGTTGTACAGATGGGTGCCGCGAAAACTGTGGAAGAATAAACCAAAACCTTTAGACCATTGGCTTATTCGTTACTATGAAGATGTGTCGGAGTCGCATAGCTCCTCGTCCGGATTTATCGGTGTTTTTAGAGCCGACTTCGGTTGGTTTGCACTCCTTTTTGCCATCTTAATAGGATTGTTGCTTAAAAGATTGGATGTATATGCTCTCGAAACGAGTATGTATAAGTCTGATTCATTGGAGATAATTATGGCGTCATTGATGTTTTCGTATGTGTTTTTTATGGTGCGATCTCCAATTACCGCAACTTACATATTGCTGTATGAGTATATAGTATATGTTATGATTAAGAAGTTGACTACCAATAAAGTCTATATTACTAAATAGAAGATTTTACAATGATTATTAGACGCTGGGATTTTCAGAAAGATGCACATTTAGTAAACTCTTTCTTACAGTCATCTGCTGTTGCACACTCTTCTTCAATTCCGCATAGTGAAGAGTGGTTCTATTGGAAATTTAGGGATTGCCCATATGGCGAAGCTATTCTGATTTGCGCCTTTGATGGAGACACGGTTGCCGGATGTGTTGCAATGGGTAAATGGAAATATGGTGTACTCGGTGCAGAATCCTATTATGCCGGAGCATTTGAAAACTTTGTACATCCTGCATACCAAGGAAAGGGCTTGTTTACTAAGATAATAGACGCTGTAGAGGTTGCTTGTAAAGAGGATGGAATACCTTTTATTTTGACGTTCCCAAATAGTAATAGTTTTAGAGGCTATGTAAAGATGGGACATCAACCGCATGATACATTGCGTTGTAAGTTGCAAATGTGCAAACCCTTGAAAGTGTTACTTAATGTTAAGTCTTTGAAGTTAGCTTTTGTTCCTAATCATCGAAGCAAAGCGCAGTTGCCTATCTCGGAGAGAGCGTTGAAAAGAGACGTATCATCTTCGCGTATTACTCCAATATGGACAAAAGAGTATTTAAGGTGGAGGTTTGAGGGTTTGTCAAATACAGAGTATTGTATAGTTGATAATGCCAAATATTTTGCAGTCGCGCGTGTTGGTTATAGGGGTATTCTCAAGGAGTGTCAGATTATATATCTCCAACCTTATGACGCAATATCAATAAAAAAAGCATTCAGAGAGTATTGTAGGCATATACGAAAAGTTGTTTCGCCTGATTTCATCACTTGTAGTCACAGTATATATAGTGATTTCAAACAATGTACAAGATGGTTTATTACTGTACCTACCAAAGTCAATTTATGCAGCAAATCGTTAGGTGATGAAAAAACTGCATTGCATAATATGGATGTGATGGCTATCTCTTTTCATACATATTGATTATGAATAAACGACAGCTTCGAGATATGGCCTGCGTTGTGGTAGGTCTAATAAAAAGAGATAGACAAAGTAAGGTGTTATTTTATCACGATGTAGATAGTGGGGTTCCATATACTGATATGTCGACTCCTATGTCTCTTGTGTCTCAACATATTAGAATGATTCAAGAATGTGGTTATGATATTGTCTCTCATATCACAAATCGAGAGAATCAGGTGATGATATGTTTTGATGATGGTTTTAGGGGAATATGGGAAAATAGGGAGTTTTTTATTCAAAACAATATATATCCTACCATATTTGTCGCTGTTGACTTAATAGGTAAAGATGGTTATCTTTCGGTAGATGAAATAAAGGAGCTGATGCACCATGGCTTTATCTTTGAATCGCATAGTTGGTCACACACTAATTTGACCAAGTTTACTACTGAAGAGTTGCAAAGAGAGCTAAAAGGGGCAAAAGAAGAGTTAGAGAGAATTTTGGGCGTGAATATGTCGGCTATCTGCTTCCCTCAGGGCTATTATTCAGATAAGGTTATACGCTTATCAAGAGATGCTGGGTATTCATTGATGTATATAAGTGAGCCCAATAGCTACCACTCATATGAAGGAGAGGGTATTATACCAAGGTATCTGATTCAAGATGTTTCGCCATCTGTTTTGCGCGGAATTTTAAGAGGTGGAATGGATATATGGCAACCTCACTATCATAAACTACATAAGTTATAATGTCTAAACTATTACAAATAAACGTAACAGCCAATCGTGGCTCGACTGGTCGTATAGCTGAACAGATCGGCGAGAAAGTTATTGCTGCCGGTTGGGAAAGCTATATTGCATATGGTCGTGATTGTGGCAAGTCGAAGTCGCAACTCGTAAAGATTGGGTCGCGTTTGGGAGTGATGTGGCACGCGCTAATGACTCGAATAACCGATAAACATGGTCTCTATTCTAAGATAGCAACTCATAGACTTATCAGACAAATAGAAAGCATTAATCCGGATATCATCCATCTGCATAATATTCATGGATATTATATCAATTATAAGGTTCTGTTTGACTATTTGCAGAGATCGAATGTCCCGGTTGTGTGGACCTTGCACGATTGCTGGTCAATGACAGGTCATTGCTCGCACTTTGATAGTATCAAATGTGATAGATGGCAAGAGCAATGTTACGATTGTCCGTTACAGAGTACATATCCAACAAGTCTTGTGTTTGATAGGTCAAGGGAAAACTATATCGTTAAAAAACGACTCTTTTCAGGTGTTAAGAATTTGACACTTGTACCTGTATCAAATTGGCTGGCGGGAGTAGTTGCAAACTCTTACCTAAATGGGAAAGAGGTTTCAGTTATTCATAACGGAGTTGATATTAATATGTTTACTCCGCTTGAGAAGCAGCAATTAGAAACTAAATATGGATTAGAGGGCAAGCGAGTTGTTCTTGGCGTGGCTTCTCCATGGAGTGATAAAAAGGGTCTGTCAGATTTTATAAAACTTCATTCGCATCTTACCGATGAATATAGGATTGTGCTAATAGGACTGACGGATGAACAGATAAACAAGATGCCTAAGGCGATTGTTGGCATAAGTCGCACTAATAATGCTTTAGAATTAGCGGAGTGGTATTCATTGGCAGATGCTTTTGTAAATCTCACTTACGAAGATACCTATCCGACAACTAATTTGGAGGCTATATCGTGCGGAACTCCGGTTGTGACTTATCGTACGGGTGGCAGTCCCGAGTCGGTAACTCCACATACGGGACGAGTTGTTGAGCAAGGCGATATCGAGGGTGTTGCGAAGGCTATTGAGGATCTTTGCGCGGAGGATAGGGTAGAGATGCGTAAGCGTTGTCGAGACTATGCAGTGAAGAATTTTAACAAAGCGGATAATTATACAGCATACCTTAAGTTGTACGAAAATATACTAAAAAACAGATAGATAAATGTCAATCTTCAAAGACAAAGTCCTGTTGATTACGGGCGGTACGGGCAGTTTCGGAAATGCCGTACTTCGTAGATTCCTTGATTCGGATATCAAGGAGATTCGCATCTTCTCGCGCGATGAGAAGAAGCAAGATGATATGCGTCACGCGCTCCAAAACCCGAAGGTGAAATTCTACATCGGTAATGTGCGCGACAAGCAGTCGGTAGATATCGCTATGCGCGGTGTCGATTATGTCTTCGCAGCAGCGGCCCTCAAGCAGGTCCCTTCGTGCGAGTTCTTCCCTATGGAGGCGACTATGACAAATGTCATCGGCACAAACAATGTTCTCCTCTCGGCTATCGAGCACGGCGTGAAGAATGTCGTTGTCCTCTCGACTGATAAGGCGGCCTACCCAATCAACGCTATGGGTATCTCGAAGGCGTTGATGGAGAAGGTGGCTATCGCGAAGGGTCGTGAGCTCGGCCAGGGTGCTGCAACCACAATCTGTTGCACTCGCTACGGCAATGTTATGGCATCGCGTGGTTCGGTTATTCCGTTGTGGGTAGAGCAGATGGAGCAGGGTAAGCCTATCACCATCACCGATCCTGAGATGACTCGCTTTATGATGACCTTGGACGACGCTGTCGATTTGGTTATCTACGCCTTCACTCACGGTGAGAATGGCGACTTGTTTGTTCAGAAGGCACCTGCTGCAACCCTCTCGACTTTGGCTGAGGCGTTGAAGCAGACCTACGCACAGATTGACCCTAAGTATGCCGATACCGAGGTTAAGGTTATCGGTACACGCCACGGCGAGAAGCTCTACGAGACCCTTGTAACTCGCGAGGAGATGGCCAAGGCCGAGGATATGGGTGACTACTATCGCATCCCTTGTGATACTCGCGATTTGAACTACGATAAGTTCTTTGTTGAGGGCAACGAGGCTCTCTCGAAGATCGAGGATTACCACTCGCACAACACCCGTCGCCTCGATGTTGAGGGTATGAAGGAGTTGTTGTTGAAGTTGCGTTTTATCCGCGAGGACTTGGGCTTGCAGCCACGCTCGAAGTCACGTGAAATTAGAAGCGAGTAGTCTATGTCGAAGATTCAGGTTGTTGAGGGCGAGATATTTCGTGATGAGCGAGGACAGATATCGTCGTTGAATGCGTTTCGTTTTCCGGGCGTGGAGCGTTGCTACTTTATCCACCATCCCGACAAGTCGGTGGTGCGTGGTTGGCACGGTCACAAGTTCGAGAAGAAGTGGTTCTACTGCATCAAGGGCTCATTTACCGTAGCGCTTGTTGAGGTGGATAATTGGGAGAATCCGTCGCCCGATTTGCAGGCGGAGATTTTTGAGCTTTCGGACAAGGAGAGCAAGATAATCTGTGTGCCTGAGGGGTATGCCAACTGCATCAAGGCGCACGAGGATGACTCCATTTTACTCGTCTATTCGGGTAAGATTTTGGAGGAGGCGTTGCTCGACAGCTGGCGTTACGACAAGGATATGTGGGTCGACTGGTCAAAGTATTAAACTATGAAAATCTTGGTTACTGGCGCAAAGGGTTTTGTTGGTAAAAACCTCTGCGCACAACTCAAAAATATACGTGACGGCAAGGCTAAGTGCTATGGCGATGTGACGGTAGAGGAGATATTCGAGTACGATATCGACTCTACGGCTGAGGAGCTCGAGGCTTATTGTCGTGAGGCGGATTTTGTCTTCAACCTTGCAGGTGTTAACCGTCCGCAGAGTGTCGAGGAGTTTATGGAGGGCAACTTCGGCTTTGCCTCGACACTGCTCGAGACGCTCGAGAAGTACGGAAACAAGGCTCCCGTAATGCTCTCGTCATCGATTCAGGCAACCCTTGCGGGTCGCTTTGGTGACAGCGAGTATGGTCGCAGTAAACGTGCGGGTGAGGAGCTCTTCTTTAATTATAGCGTGCGTACGGGCGCGCGCGTATTGGTCTATCGCTTCCCGAATCTGTTTGGCAAGTGGTGCCGACCAAACTACAACTCTGCTGTGGCAACCTTCTGCAACAACATCGCAAATGATTTGCCGATTACTGTGAACGACCGCTCTACTGAGTTGGAGTTGCTCTATATTGACGACCTGGTTGACGAGATGATTGCGGCATTGCAGGGCAAGGAACACCATTGTGAATTTGAGGGCGTCAATACGATTCTCTGCGAGGAGGGTCGCTACTGCGCTGTGCCGACCACGCATAAGGCTACGCTTGGCGAGATTGTCGATTTGTTGGAGGCGTTTAAGGCGCAACCGCAGACACTTGTTGTGCCCGAGATTCCGAATAACTCATTTGCAAAGAAACTCTATTCGACCTACTTGAGCTATTTGCCGAAGGAGAAGGCGTCGTTCGAGTTGAAGATGAACTGCGATGTGCGTGGTTCGTTTACCGAGCTTTTGCGTAGCGAGAAGTGCGGTCAGGTGAGTGTAAATATCTCAAAACCAGGTATTACCAAGGGTGAGCATTGGCACAATACCAAGTGGGAGTTCTTCATTGTAGTGTCGGGTAAGGGCCTTATTCAGCAGCGTCGTGTCGGCTCTGACGAGGTGCTCAATTTTGAGGTTAGTGGCGAGAAAATCGAGGCTGTACATATGCTTCCGGGCTATACCCACAATATTATAAATCTTTCTGACACTGAGGATTTGGTAACGGTAATGTGGGCAAACGAGTCTTTCGACCCCGCTAAACCCGATACCTATTTTGAGAAAGTAGAAAAATAAAACCTAAAATATATGGACTTTTCAAATGTAAAATTTGCCGATAATGGCAAGTTGAAACTCTTGATTATCGTGGGCACTCGTCCCGAGATTATCCGTTTGGCCGCTGTAATCAACAAGTGTCGCAAATACTTCGATTGCATCTTGGCGCATACGGGACAGAACTACGACTATAACCTTAACGGTATCTTCTTTCGCGATTTGAAGCTCGCTGAGCCTGAGGTGTATCTCAATGCTGTGGGTGACGACCTCGGTGCAACGATGGGCAATATCATCAACTCGTCGTACAAGCTGATGGTGGAGATTAAGCCCGATGCTGTGCTCGTTTTGGGTGACACCAATTCGTGCCTTTCGGTGATTGGCGCAAAGCGTCTTCACATCCCAATCTTCCATATGGAGGCGGGAAATCGTTGCTTTGATGAGTGCCTGCCTGAGGAGACCAACCGTCGCATCGTCGACGTCATCTCGGATGTAAATGTCTGCTACTCGGAGCACGCACGTCGCTACCTCAACGCATCGGGTGTGGCGAAGGAGCGCACCTATGTGAGCGGCTCGCCAATGGCGGAGGTGTTGCACGAGAACTTGGCCGATATCGAGGCGAGTGATATCCACGCACGCCTGGGCTTGGAGAGGGGTAAATATATCCTCTTGTCGGCTCACCGCGAGGAGAATATCGACACCGAGAAGAACTTCAATTCGCTCTTTACC
>JAZLCQ010000065.1:0-51232 GCA_045614285.1 Alistipes sp. | reverse complement strand
CCCGCAGGTACGGTTGTAGCGCGGAAGGCGGTGATATCCGACGCCTGCGAGATAGGGTAGGTGAAGAAACCTACTGGGATACCCTGACGCTGTGTGGTGTCGCCCTCGGCGGTGTTCTCCGAGAAACCACGCAACTGAATCTCGGTCTTTACGGTCGGATTGCGCTGCAAGCGCTGCACGGTCACGAGGTTCATATAGTAGAATGCCAACTCGCACAACTCTGCCACCTGCGACTGAATGAAGATGGTCGACTTCTCGGGGTCGAGGCCGCACGAGAGGTAGTCGAGAGCCACCTCGATGATGTTCTGGCGCACCTTCTCGGGGTTGTCGAAGTTGTCGGTCAAGGCCTGAGCGTCGGCAATCATAATGAAAATCTTCTCGAACTCGCCCGAGTTCTGCAACTCGACACGACGGCGCAACGAGCCTACAAAGTGTCCCAAGTGCAAACGACCTGTTGGTCTATCTCCTGTAAGTATAATTTTTCCCATACCTATATCAAAAAGTGTTTAATCGTGCAAAGATAGCAAAAAAAGTTGATAGTTGAAAGTCGATAATTGACAATTAGTGGTAGTTTGATATTTTTTTTGCTCTTTCGGAAATTAGTTGCTAAATTTGTGAAAACTGTAATCTAAAACTACTATGAAGCGAATGTTTGTATCGGCGGTATTGGTGGCGTTGCTTGTTGCTACTTCGTGCGCCGGTTTAGGCTCGAAATCGGAATCGGATATTGCCTCTAAAAAGCAAGAGGCTCCTAAAAAGCAAGAGGCACCCAAAAAGCAAGAGGCTCCCAAAAGACAAGGCTGGGGTGGAGACCCTCTTTATGGAAAGGTTGAGAGTCTTACCTTTACCGAATATGATATTGCCGACAAATTTGGGGAGATAGTTAAAGGTAAATGTAATAGAAAATATGTCTACAAATTCAATCTTAAAGGCGATGTGGTAGAGTGGGCTGGGTATAACGGCGATGGCTCATTAGACTGGAAATATCTCTACAAATACGACTCTCAAGGAAATGAAATAGAGAGTGTTGGTTATTATAATGGCGATGGTTCATTGATATGGAAATATCTCTACAAATACGACTCTCAAGGAAATACAATAGAGTGGGCTGAGTATAACGGCGATGGCTCATTGCGTCGGAGAGAACTCTCCAAATACGACTCTCAAGGAAATAAAATAGAGAGAGTTGGTTATAACGCCGATGGCTCATTGATATGGAAATATCTCTACAAATACGACTCTCAAGGAAATAAAATAGAGTGGGCTGAGTATAACGGCGATGGCTCATTGTATTCGAAATATTGCTACAAATACAAATACGACTCGCAAGGAAATAAAGTAGAGGAGGTCGAGTATAACGGCGATGGCTCATTGCGTGAGAAAAATCTCTACAAATACGACTCGCAAGGAAATGAAATAGAGTGGGCTTGGTATGAAGGCGATGGCTCATTGTATAGGAAAAGAGTCAGCAAATACGACTTGCAAGGAAATATGATAGAGATAGCTTCGTATAACGGCGATGGCTCATTGCATTGGAAAAATGTCTACAAATACAAATACGACTCGCAAGGAAATGTAATAGAGACTGTTTGTTATACGGGTGCAATAATGAAACCTTCGTCTATGGAAGAGAGAATAATCGTCTACCGTAAGTAAAATAAAAACAAGCAGTTCCCGATGGAGCTGCTTGTTTGTTTGCCGACAGTTCTTGATGGCAAGGAGGGCTTTTTGTTGTTAAATGCCATTACTTGTACTCCGAGATGGTTTCGCGGAGCGCTTCGACTATCGATTTCTTGACATACGAACGGCGTGTGACGAGGGCGATTTTGCGCGAAGAGGCACCCTTAAAAAGGGTCTTTACCTGGCGTTTGCGCTCCTCGGGAACGAAGTCGAGAGCCATCTTCGGAATGATGGTCATAAGCGAGGTGTTGTCCACAATTCGCATCAATGTATCGAGCGATCCCGACTCGAAAGTGTAGCGCGAAGGGAGGGTGTTTCGAGCCTGGCAAAGCTCGATAACCTGGTCACGCATACAGTTGCCCGACGAGAGGAGTACGAGGTCCTGAATCTTGATGTCCTCGAAGCGTACATTCGACTTGTTATACAGCGAGTTACGAGGCGAGACATAGGCGTAGAACTTGTCGTCGAAAAGCTCGTATTCGTTGAAGCTGTCACCGCAGGTTCCACCCGCCAAAAGACCCACATCGATAAGGTCGCGATTGAGCGCCTCGATGATGTCGGCCGTCTTCATTTCGCGCACCTCGATATCGACCTTCGGATAGCGCTGCACGAACTCGGGAACGAACTTGTGCAAGAGGTACGGTGCGATGGTCGGAATCACACCCAAACGAATCTGTCCCGAGATCTCTCCTTTGAGCTGCTGCACCACCTCCTTGATGGTGTGAAATTCGCGCAGAGTGTTGCGCACCTGCTCCAAAACTGCTTCGCCTGCCTCGGTCGGTACGACGGGCTTTTTTGAACGGTCGAGGAGCATTACGCCAAGCTCCTCCTCCAACGCCTTAATCTGCATTGACAGAGAGGGTTGCGTCACGAAACAGTGCTCCGATGCAATCGAAAAACTTCCGAAATTGGCAACTGCCAAAAGGTACTCCAACTGAATGATTGTCATATGCGTTTGCTTATTAGTTATCGCAAAGATATCAATAAAATCTATAAAATGCAATAGCAGATTTGAAAGTTTTCTGCCTTCTGCTTTCGGTTTTCCGTTTTTTTTGCTATATTTGCTCGATTATTTATATAACGCTTAAACAAAGTTTATGGAAAAGTTGATTGAAACTATCGTTCAAGGTATTCAGGATAAGAAGGGTAAGGATATTGTATCGCTCGATTTGACAGGCTTCGACGGTGCAATTTGCTCGCATTTTGTAGTGTGTAATGCCGACTCGACAACTCAGGTGGCAGCGATTGCTGACGGCATCGAGGAGAAGGTCTACGAGGTATTGCGCGAGAATCCTTGGCGCGTAGAGGGTAAGCAGACAGGTTTGTGGGTTGCGCTCGACTATGTTGATGTGATTGTGCACATCTTCCAGAGCGACTTGCGCGACTACTACCGTTTGGAGGAGTTGTGGGCTGATGCTCCAATGATCCACTACGAGAGCGAGGAGTAATTTTGGCTCTTCCGTATACTTTTTCGCCATCGGTCTTCGTTAGTGTGGCGAATTATGTGTAACAATTGATGAATTATGAGTAACGAGAAAAAAAATGGAGGTTTGCGTCCAAACATTATGTGGTTTTGGACCGCTATATCGCTTGTGATTGTCGGATACTGGCTCTTCAGTGGCGACGAGGCTGAACCAGTAAAGTCCAATTGGAATACGGTGGCTCAGATGGTCGAGAAGGGTGAGGTCGAGGCTATCACAGTGGTGAATCGCGATGTGGCTCGTGTAGCTATCAAGGAGAATAAGATTGATTCGTTGCGCGAGAGCGACATTCACTATAAGGCTATGCCTGAGAAGGGTTATCAGCTCTACTTCAATATCGGTTCGGTCGACACCTTCAAGAGCGACTTGGAGAGTGCCGAGGCGGTGAGTGGCAGCAAGGTTGTGCTGAGCTACGAGAACGAGAAGGCTTGGTATGACTCGTGGCTTGTAGGCGTATTGCCGTGGTTGCTGATGTTCGGTATCTGGTTCCTCATTATGCGTGGTATGCGTGGAGGTGGCGGTGCCGGAGGCGGTATCATGAATGTAGGTAAGGCGCGTGCACAAGAGTTTGACCAGAGTGACCCTAACAAGCGCATCACATTCAAGGATGTAGCTGGCTTGGAGGAGGCTAAGGTCGAGATTATGGAGATTGTAGACTTCTTGAAGAATGCACCTAAGTACCGTGAACTCGGTGCCAAGATTCCGAAGGGTGCACTCCTCGTAGGCCCTCCGGGAACGGGTAAGACCCTCCTGGCGAAGGCTGTGGCGGGTGAGGCGAATGTGCCTTTCCTCTCGATTTCGGGTTCGGACTTCGTGGAGATGTTCGTAGGTGTGGGAGCTTCGCGTGTGCGCGATTTGTTCGACCAGGCGAAGAAGAAGGCTCCGTGCATCGTCTTCATCGATGAGATTGACGCTATAGGTCGTGCGCGTGGCAAGAATGCGGGATTCTCGGGTAATGATGAGCGCGAGAATACCCTCAATCAGTTGCTCACCGAGATGGATGGCTTCCAGACAAATGCGGGTGTTATCGTCTTGGCGGCGACAAACCGTGCCGACATCTTGGATAAGGCGTTGATGCGTGCAGGTCGTTTCGACCGCCAGATTGAGGTGGGCTTGCCTGAGCTCAACGAGCGTAAGGAGATATTCGAGGTACACCTCCGCAAGTTGAAGCTCGACGAGAACTTGGACCGCGAGTTCCTCGCTAAGCAGACACCCGGTTTCTCGGGTGCCGACATCGCAAATGTATGTAACGAGGCGGCGTTGATTGCGGCGCGTCACAATAAGGATTGTGTGAGCAGAGAGGATTTCTTGGCTGCTGTGGACCGTATCATCGGTGGCTTGGAGCGCAAGAATAAGGTTATCTCGCCTACGGAGAAGAAGACTATCGCCTATCACGAGGCGGGTCACGCTACTGTGTCGTGGTTGCTCAAGCACGCCAATCCGCTTATCAAGGTCACTATCATTCCACGCGGAAAGGCTCTTGGTGCGGCGTGGTATCTGCCTGAGGAGCGTCAGCTCACTACCCGCGAGCAGATGATGGATGAGTTGGCTTCGCTCTTGGCGGGTCGTGTAGCCGAGGAGAAGTTCTTCGGTCACCTCTCGACTGGTGCGTTGAACGACTTGGAGCGTGTGACCAAGCAGTGCTACGCTATGGTGGCATACTACGGTATGAGCGAGGCTGTGGGCTCGATGAGCTACTATGACTCGACAGGCCAGAGCGATATGGCCTTCACTAAGCCTTACTCGGAGCGCACGGCACAGCAGATTGATGACGAGGTGCGTGCTCTCATCGCGAAGGCTCGTGAGATGGCCGAGAAGGTTATCGACGAGCACCGTGAGGGACTCATCGAGTTGGCCGAGTTGCTCCTCGAGAAGGAGGTTGTCTTTACCGAGGATGTGGAACGCATCTTTGGTCAGCGACCAGGCAAGGAGGAGTAGAGTTGAAGGTGGAGAGTGAAAAATTACTCTCTACTCGCTACTCACTAAATAGGAAGAAACCCAAAATTAACCTATATGGAGAATAAGAAGTTCAAGGATTTGGCAGTGCGAACAGCGAGTGCATTGGTGATGTTGCTCGTATTTGTGGGTGCGGTGCTGTGGTCGAAGTGGAGCGCATTGGCCCTCTTCGCCGTGATTATGGTTGGCGGCTTGGTGGAGTTCTATAACCTCTGCCGAAAGAAGGGCTATCAGCCGATGTATGTGCTCGGTATATTGGCCTCGGTCTGCCTTTTCGGTCTGATCCCGATTGTTGCTACAGGTACAGAGACTGGTTACTGGCTTGCGCTCTTAGCGTTTGTTCTACTCTTTATTTTGGCACCTGCGATCTTTATGTGCGAGATTTGGCGTAAGAGCGAGACTCCGATTGCCAACATCGCAACAACATTTATGGGTGTGATGTATATTGCGTTGCCAATGTCGCTCCTCGTCTATATCCCTCAGCTTCTCGATAAGAAGGCAGATTGGAATCCGTGGATGCTCATGGCCTTTATGGCGATTATATGGGCCAACGATGTCTTCGCTTACCTTGTGGGTATAGCATTCGGTAAGCATCGTCTCTGCGAGCGCATCTCGCCAAAGAAGTCGTGGGAGGGATTCTTCGGCGGCTTGGTCGGTGCTGTGGGCTTGGCTGTGTTGTTCGGCTATCTCACCGATGGATATATGATTCGTTGGGGTATTATGGGTCTCATTGCAGCCTTGACAGGTGTGGCAGGCGACTTGGTTGAGTCGATGCTCAAGCGTGAGGCGGGAGTGAAGGACTCGGGCAAGATTATGCCGGGTCACGGAGGCTTCCTCGATAGATTCGACGCACTCTTTATTGCGGTGCCGTTTGTCGTGCTCTATCTCGCAGTGTCGATGATATTTATATAGTAACAATTAAAAACTTAGATATAATGAAAATTAGCAAAGAGGGTTTTAAGATTATCACCGTTTCGGGTGTTATCCTTTTGGCGTTGTGGGCTTTGATGTTCTATATGCTCAAGGCTAACGATTTGACGTGGCTCATCGTCTCTATCTCGGTGCTGTTGCTCGTCTTCTGGTTCTTCATCATCTCATTCTTCCGTGACCCACGACGTGTGCGTATTCACGACGATGATTTGGTATTCTCGCCTTGCGATGGTCGCGTTGTAGTGACCGAGATCGTGAAGGATGACGAGTACTTCGATGGTGAGGAGTGTATGCAGGTCTCGATATTTATGTCGGTGACCAATGTACATATCAACTGGTTCCCTGTAGGTGGCGTGGTGAAGTACTTCAAGTACCACCCGGGTAAGTTCCTTGTGGCTTGGCACCCGAAGTCATCTACCGACAATGAGCGCACTACCACTGTGGTGGAGACTCCAAGCGGTGTGAAGGTGTTGTTCCGTCAGATTGCAGGTGCTGTGGCTCGTCGTATCGTTTCGTATGTGAAGGTCGACGATGTTGCCGAGCAGAATAAACCATTCGGTTTTATTAAGTTTGGCTCACGCATTGATATATTGTTGCCAAAGGATGCCAAGTTGTTGGTGGAGATTGGCGATAAGGTAGTGGGTACTCAGACCCCAATCGCTCGTATCGGCGGTGTGGCTGAGCAGTCGCTCGATACTCCTGACGAGGGTGAGATTACCCAGTCGGAGGCCTAAGAAAAAGGAGTTGAACTAATAGGGGAGTAGTCTATGTCGAATGAAACACCAAATGGAGGATTGACCCTGCAGACCTTTCTGCGATGGGTTGTGGGTATCTCGGTGGCGGTAGCTGTCGGAGCCTTGCTGTGGTATTTCCGCGAGGTGGTTGTCTATATCCTCGTATCGGCTGTGTTGGCCATCATCGGACGTCCGCTGGTGGGTCTCTTGTGCCGCATCAAGGTCAAGCGATTCGCTATGCCGCGTTGGTTGGCGGCGGCGCTCACGCTCATACTCTTGTGGGGCGTGTTGGGTGGCATTATAGCTATTGTTGTGCCGCTTGTTGCGGGTAAGATCATAGAAATCTCTAATCTTATTAGCGATTCAGGCTCCTCGTTAGATGTGGTGATGGAACCGTTGCGGAACGTGCAGCAATATATAACCGATACCCTTGGACTTCCAGCTGAGCAGCCAGAGGCTATATTGGACGATTTCGTTAAGCGATTGCTCAAATTCTTGAACTACGACACCGTAACATCGGCGCTCTCGTCGATTATCAATATGGGTATGTCGGTGGTGATTGTCCTCTTCTCGGTCTCGTTCATCACATTCTTCTTCCTCAAGGAGGATGGTCTCTTCACGACGATGGTGTCGTCCATCTTCCCCGAGAAGTACAATGCGAACGTGGTGCGTGCCATCGATAAGGTGTCACTCCTGCTCTCTCGCTACTTCACCGGTCTGCTCACCGAGAGCCTTATCATCTCGACCATTATAGCTATTGTGCTGCTTCTCTTCGGTATGCAGTTCGAGAATGCCTGCTTCATAGCTATCATTATGGGTATGCTCAATGTCATTCCGTATGCAGGTCCTGCTGTGGGTGCGTTGGTATCTATATTTATAGGTATAGTCTCGCCTATCGAGGGTTGCACCATAGCCTACACGCTTACGGTTATCGCTTGTACGCTCTGTGCTGTGAAGGGCATCGACGACTTCGTCCTTCAGCCTCTCATCTACTCGTCGAAGGTGCAGGCGCATCCACTCGAGATTTTTATCGTCATCCTGATGGCGGGCTCGGTAGGTGGTGTGATAGGTCTGCTCGTGGCGGTGCCATCATACACCGTACTGCGTGTCTTTGCCAAGGAGTTCCTCTCCGAGGTGCCACTTGTTAATAAACTTACGAAGGAGATTTAGAGGTGTACGTAGTCGAAGGTATAGTTATCGGAGGCAACAGATTGGGACGCCAACTCGGCTTCCCGACTGCCAATATCGCTATCGATGAGGCGTTGGCTGTGGAGAATGGAGTCTACAGCTCGACGGTTTATGTCGAGGGTGTGGCATATCCCGCAATGTCAAATGTGGGCGTGAGACCTTCGGTTGATGGCAAGCGTCGTCTCCTCGAGACACATCTCTTTGGCTATAAGGGTGAGCTCTACGGCTTGACTCTCCGCGTCGAACTCCTCGAGAAGATTCGTGACGAGAAGAAATTCTCCTCGGTCGATGAACTCAAGGCTCAGATTGAGAGCGATAAGCAGGAGGTGCAACAGAAAAATCTAAAAGGTTATTAGTGCGTAACTATATGAAAAACATCCTTATTGTGGCTCCTACGAGCCGTGAGAATAAGAATATCCGCCTGGCGATTGAGCGTAAGGGCGAGGCGTTGAAGAATCGCTACACCGTGGCATATAGCGGTATTGGTAAGGCCGCTGCGGCAGCGACCATTATGCGCGAGTTGTTGCAGGCTGAGAAGCCTTATGACCTCGTAGCTGTGATTGGCTATGCTGCGGGTACACTCGGCTTCAAGCAGGGCGAGGTGGTGGTGCCAAGCCGTGTGCAGTACCACGATACCGATATCCCTGAGGGCTTTATCCCCGAGATTACAGACCCTCGTGCCCTCCTCGGCAATGAGGATATCACCGTCTTTACGGGTGACTCCTTCGTTAATGCTCGCTCGGTGGCTGAGATTAAGGCGCGCTTTGGCGTCGAGAAGGCCATCTTCGATATGGAGATTGGCGCTATAGCTATCGCTTGCGAGATGGCCGGCAATGTGCCTGTATTGGCTGTGAAGGTTATCTCCGATGTGCCCGAGGATGGTCATACAGAGTTCTCATACGAAGAGTTCGCTAACACTTGGGTGGACTTCACTCCAATTCTCAATAAGGTCGAGGAGTTCTAAAATGAGGCGCATAGGCGTTATTTCCGACACGCACGGCACCTTCGATAAGGTCTTGCGTGACTTCCTCAGCGATGTCGATGAGATTTGGCATGCGGGCGATATCGGCTCGATAGAGTTGGCCGATGAGATTGCCCGTTTCAAGCCTCTGCGTGCCGTATATGGCAATATCGATGGCGGTGACACGCGCTATGCCTATCAACCCTTTGCATTCTTTCGTGTTGAGGATGTCGACGTGCTCATAACCCATATTGGCGGTTATCCGCGTCACTACTCGCCTCAGGCGTTGGCGAAGATTCAGTCTGCCCATCCCAAAATATTTGTCTCGGGACACTCCCACATCCTACGTGTCGAGTACGACAAGGTCTACGACCTCCTGCACCTCAATCCAGGTGCTGCAGGGTGCTATGGCTTCCACAAGGTTCGCACCGCACTGCGCTTCACCATCGATGGTGGCACCATCAAGGATATGGAACTTGGAGAATGGCCAAGAGTAGGACACAAGTAGAATCAACCCACAAACAAAAAAGCCTCACGATTTCGTGAGGCTTTCTTATTACTCGAGGATCTTGTCCAAGCGATTGTAGATGCTTGTGCGCAACTCTCGCAGCTTGTTGATGATAGGGCGGTTCTTGCGCTTTACGAAGGTGCAAGTACCGATGAACTTCCAGAATAAACGCATATAGTTCCACACCAGTACAAACATAAATGGGAAGGCTATCATATAGCCCAAACCCCACCACATATTTGCAAATATCCACAGCAGGACGGTTGGTACAATCATACACAAAGGTACTGATACGAAGACACTTACGCCCACGTGGAGTGATGAGTGGAACATCTTATCCTTAATCCAAGCCTTCAAGAATATCTTCGGCAGGAGGAAGAGCAATCCCGTAGGGATAATCGAGACGAGGAAGAGCGGCAGGAGCAGGAGCAAACCCAAGCCTCGCAATACTGCTGCAGGCCACTTGCTGTCACGGATGAAGAGCCAGTCACGGATGTGAAGCTCGTTCAATCCCTTCTTCAACTCTGCGGTATCCTCGTAAATCTTCTCCATCTCCTCGGGGTGCTTCTCGGTAGCCTCCTGAAGCGCAAAGGCGAGCTTCTGATCGGAGAGCAAGCGAGATGGGAGATAGTTAAATTTATAACCGTGCTCGATGGCGTATTTACGACCATAGCCTGTCTCACGGAGGAAGTCGATTTGCTCGTAGTGCTCGAGGTCATCGATGCAGAGCATCAACGACTTAATCTTCTCTCGTACGATGTCGTTAATCTCCCACATTGTAGCACGAGGATCCTCCTTGTACTTCTCGTAGTATGGCTTCAACGAGATAGGCTCGCCAAAGCGAATAAGCATATCGGTACGTGCGTGGAAGTAGTTAGAGTAGTGGTTTGCCGAAGGCAATACCAATACGTCGTGCTCGAAGTTCAACTTCTCGGCTGCATCAAAGGCAATCTTGAGGTAACCAATCTTGAAAGTACCGAGCCAGCGCTTATTCTGGTGGCCCGCCTCGGGATAGAGCATCAGCGTCTCGCCACTGCAGAGGGCGTTGCTCGATGCGTCAATCATCTCTTTATTCTTAGATACTGCTGCATAGCCGTCATAGCTCATGCGGTAGGCTGGCAACATACCAATCTTGCGCATAAAAGCACCTGCGATTGGGTTCTTGAAGACGTTACCGCGAGCGATGAAGTTCATACGACGGTCGGTAACATTGAGTACGACACTGAGAGGGTCGTTAAGACAGTTCTGGTGGTTCGAAACTACAACGCAAGGGGTGCCATTTGCGGGGATGTTCTCGACACCTACCATATGCTCCTTGCGGAAGTATAGACCAGAGTTCACAAACTGCAAATAGTAGCGGAATGCCTTGAGAATGAGGTTGTGATCTCTTGGTTTAAGCTTTTTCTCCATATATTTGAATGTTAGTTTTCGAATGCAAATATAGCTAATTTATTCCATTTAGCAATAAATACGAGTATTTTCAGTACTTATACGGAGTACTTATACGGATAGTTGGGTTTGCTTGTCGTGTGCCACGACATTTACAAATCTACCCACCCCCAAACCCCCTCCGAGGAGGGGACTTGGTCGCAGAAAGGATTCTGCTCCGAGTGGTGCTAAGAATGTTATTGCGTTTTGTTTTTCTATCTAAAAACGGGAATTACGACCAAGTTTTTTGCTTGTCGGGTGTCCCGACATTTACAAATCTACCCACCCCCAAACCCCCTCCGAGGAGGTGGCTTTGTCGCAGAATATGATTCTGCTCCGAGTGGTGCTAAGAATGTTATTGCGTTTTGTTTTTCTATCGAAAAACGGGAGTTTAAGACGGAGGAGGTGGCTTAGAGCGTTACACCATTACAAGGCTATAACTCTGTAACTACGGTATGATACGGATGATACGGTTGTGATACGCTTGATACGGTTTGCCTCCCATAACCCTTCTAATCCCTAAGAATATAATTCTTAATTTTGCATTCTGCATTCTTTTTCTTATCTTTGCGTGATTAAATGTGCGCATAATGAAGATTAAACTCTTTACAGTTCCGAATTGCATCACACTCTGCAACTTGCTGTGTGGTATTGGTTCGATAGTTTCGTCGTTGGTTTACAACGACTTACAGATGGCATTCGCCCTCGTTGTGGCAGCTGCAGTGTTCGATTTCTGCGACGGTTTTGCAGCTCGATTGCTCAAGCAATACTCCGATGTTGGCGTGCAGCTCGACTCGTTGGCCGATATGGTATCGTTCGGTACTGCACCCGCAATCGCTATGGCGGTACTCTGCGGTATGATGCCGTCGGAGCTTGGTCTGAGTGATGAGTGGGCAGGTTACCTCTGCTACATCCCATTCATCATCGCAGCCTTCTCGGCTTTGCGCCTTGCAAAGTTCAACATCGACACCACGCAGAAGGAGGAGTTCGAGGGTCTCCCAACCCCCGCTTCGGCAATTCTCTGCTTCTCGGTGGCGGCTATCTGCCAGCGCTACAACTTCCTCATCGGTATGGAGTGGTTGTGCCTCTTTTCGGTGATAGTGGCACTCTTGCTTATCAGCCCGATTAGAATGTTCTCGTTCAAGTTCAAGTCGGTGCGCTGGAGCGACAACAAGTTGCGATATATCTTCCTCGCAATCTCGGTGGCAGCAATTTGTCTGCTCAAATTATACGCAATCCCAACAATTATCGTTCTATATGTGGGCATTTCGACCGTGCGTTGGATGGCCCAAAAGCGAAAGTAGAGGATGCGCATAAGCCTGACACATATGAAGCGATTGATGCTCACCGCCCTCCTTGTAGTGGCAGTGAGTGGCTTCGCATATGGTCAGGTGGATGCGAGTGCCTTGATGCGCGCTCAGCGCCAGGGACAGCAGGGCTTGGGCCCGAATGGTTTGCCTACGGGTGATACATCCCAGACAACGGAGCAGACCGAGCAACAGGGCGAGCAGGCCGATACGACCAAGAAGAAAAAGCCTCGTAAGCCACTCGAGTCCTACTTCTTCAACGACTCGATACGCGCTATGCGCAACTTCGTGTGGCACATTGACCGCGAGTACAATACTGTCAAGATGGACAAGATAGACACGACACTGATGCAGTGGCGCCTGGACTATCCGCACTACCACAAACGCCTCGGCAGCAACTCGGTGGGAGGTTTGGGCCAGGCATCTACGGAGGTGAATTACTTCGAGCGCACTCGTTCACGCGAGTTTACCTTCTCGCAGCCCTACGATGCCTATACCTACAATACGGAGAATGTTCCATTCTACAATATGAAGCATCCGTACATCTGGATGACCTACCTCGAG
This sequence comes from Alistipes sp., assembly GCA_045614285.1. Taxonomy (GTDB): domain Bacteria; phylum Bacteroidota; class Bacteroidia; order Bacteroidales; family Rikenellaceae; genus Alistipes. The sequence goes on along the minus strand of JAZLCQ010000065.1, from coordinate 38,495 downwards.
TCGGGACAGAAGCGCTACCGCGAGGAGCACTTCGAGATTATGGCGTCTCAGAACGTCAACCCTTCGACCTCGGTGTCGCTGAACTTCCGTTCGCGCGGCTCGCGCAGTCAGTACGATGTTTCGCGAGTGAAGAACAACAACTTTGCGGGTACGATAGCCCATACGGGCCGCCGCTACTCGATATTTGCGGGCTACACCCACAACCAGGTGGAGCAGCAGGAGAGTGGAGGAGTCGTGGGCGACTGGGCAATTCGCGATACGGTCTTCGAGATGCCTTCGGGTATTCCGATGCGCCTGGCGAAGTCGGAGGCGAAGAACACCTATCGCAACAACGCCTTCTTCATCAAGCAATCCATCGGTATTCCGTTTGTGCGAATGACCTCGCGCGACTTCTCGATGGCTGACCTGCCAGCGATATATGTGGGACACACCTTCGAGTTCAACGAGTGGAGCAAGGTCTATACCGACAAGTATGCAACCTATCGTGACGAGCGTTATTCGCGCAATCCGAATGGCTCGTACACCTCAAAAACCGATACCTACTACAAGGATTGGTTCTACAACCCTGATAAGACGCGTGACTCGACCTATGAGCGCGTCATCACCAATCGCCTCTTCGTGCAGGCTCAGCCGTGGGATAGAAATGGCGTGGTCGGAACCCTCGACGGAGGTGTAGGCCTCGACGTTCACACCTACTCGCAGTTTGTGCTCAAGGATTACCTCTCGGGCAAGAACGAGAAGGAGAATCTGGTGTCGTGGTTTGCCTATGCGGGAGCACAGGGTAAGATACGTCGCTATGCCGACTGGGGAGCCAACTTCAAGATATACCCTTCGGGCTATCGAGGTGGCGACTACGAGATCTCGGCGCGTGCCGCTCTGAGTGCCTTCATCAAGAATAAGCCGTTGACCCTCTCGGGATCATTCTCCGAGTCGATGACTACGGCCGGCTATTGGCAGACGACGTGGAACTCGAATCATTACCGATGGAATAACACATTCAAGAAGGAGGGCGAGACTCGATTCAATGTAGCCTTCGAGGTGCCGGACTATGGCATCGAGTTGGGCTTCTGGCAGAGTGTCTTGCGAAACAAGATATACTATGGCGCTGACTGTATGCCTCATCAGCACGATGGCGCAGTGAGCGTTACGAGCATCTATCTGCAGAAGAATTTCAACATTAAGGGTGTACATCTCGACCATAGAGCTTTGGTGCAACTCACCTCAAACAAGGATGTTGTGCCGTTGCCGCTCTTCTCGGCCTTCCTCTCGTACTACTACGAGTTTTGGGTTAAGCGTGACGTCTTGCGTATGCAGATTGGCTTCGATGGCCGCTTCAATACACGATACTATGTTCAGGGCTATAACCCTGCCCTGTCTGTGTTCTATAACCAGAACGAGAGCGAGGTGGGCAACTACCCATATATCGATGCCTTCATTGCTGCAAAGTGGAAGCGTATGCGCATCTTGCTGAAGTATCAGCATCTCAACCACAACCTCTTTGGCAATAACGAGTACTTCGCTATTGCTCGCTACCCACTTAACCCGGGTATGTTTAAGATTGGAATCTCGTGGACCTTCTACGACTAAACTTTCTACGACTATGTGGCGCAGACTCATCAAGTACTATCTCATACCCGCACTCTTTGTGGCGGCTGCGATAGCTTTGTCGTGGTGGCTGTTCGATGTTGTTGCTACCGATGCTGCGCGTATGGAGCGCCTGCTGCCCAAACCCGAACCCGAGGTTACGATTCTCTCGGAGTACGACAAACTCTTTAAGGAGATTGGCGAGGCGGAGGATGTCGATTGGATACTCCTTTCGGCCATTGCGAGTGTCGAGTCGAAGTTCGATGCCGAGGCACGCTCGAATGCGGGAGCTGTGGGGCTGATGCAGGTTATGCCGAGTGTCGCGAGGAGTATGGGCTACGATGTGGCGACGCTGAAGGACCCGAGGGTCAATGTGGAGATTGCAGCGAAGCTGCTGCACGAGAATAACGATATGCTCAACTTCTCGCCCAAGTTCAATAAGATAGAGCGTCTGAACTTTATATTGGCCTGCTACAATGCGGGCTATTCGCGTATTGCGGATGCACGACGCCTCGCTCGCTACTTCGAGGAGAATGCAGGGCGTTGGAGCGTGGTTTCGTCCTATCTGCCACTGCTTGCCGAGCCTGAGTATGCCGAGCACGAGGTTGTGACGGGAGGCCCATTCTATGGCAGTGCCGAGACGATAGCCTATGTGAAGGCTGTTATGCGCGTCTATAAGCGCTATAAACGCACGGTTGAGGAGGCCGAAGCCGAAGCTGAAAGGGTGAAGGCGGAGCGTGAGAAGCAGAGAAAGGAGCGACGTCGATGACCATCTTCGATATACTAATCATCGCTATAGGCGTCTCGATGGATGCCTTTGCAGTCTCTATAGCCAAGGGCTTAGCGACACGACGAGTGCGCCCAATGCACTACTGCTCGGTGGCGCTTTGGTTTGGCGGTTTCCAAGCCTTGATGCCACTCATCGGATACTTTGTAGGAGCACGCTTTGCCGATTTGGTCGAGAGCTACGACCATTGGATTTCGTTCGTGTTGCTTGCCGCCATCGGAGCGAAGATGTTGCACGATACGCTCACCAACAAGGATGACGAGGAGGAGTCCGACTCGAACTTCAGCTTCAAGACAATGTTGTTGTTGGCTATCGCAACGAGCATCGATGCCCTCGCTGTGGGTGTCTCGCTGGCCTTCCTGAGGGTTAATATCTGGACATCAATTGCACTCATAGGTGCCACTACGGCACTCTTCTCAGCGTCGGGATTGCACCTTGGACGACTCTTTGGTTATCGCTATAAGCACGGAGCCGAAATTACGGGCGGAGTAGTCCTGATTCTCATCGGAACCAAGATTCTGCTCGAACATCTCACCGCCTAAGGCTGGCGACTAGAAGAAGATAAGCGCCATAAGAATATAGGTCGGCAGCAGTACAATCACCGAAAATTTGAAGATATAACCGAAGAATGATGGCATACGCACACCGTCATTCTCGGCTACTGCCTTGACCATAAAGTTAGGGCCGTTGCCGATGTAGGTCATAGCACCAAAGAGCACCGAACCGAGAGCAATGGCCGAGAGCATAGGGCTTGGTACACCTGCGATGAGCTGCGTACCGGCCACTACGGGAAGACCTTCGGCTACGGTGTGGAACGCCACAGCCGTAGGAGCATTGTCGAGTACTGACGAGAGCGAACCCGATGCAAAGAAGAACTGCATTGGAGAGGTTATACCGAGTGATGCAGCGTTAGCATTGAGGAATAGCAATGCTGGCGTCATCGTGATGAATATACCTATAAATAGAATGGCTACCTCCGAGATAGGCTCCCACGAGAAGTGATTCTTTTTGCGCACCTGCTTACGCGTGAGAAGGAGCGAGAGCACCATCACCATCACGAGCACTATCTCACGCAAGAAACGCGTATACCACGGAGCATCTTCGGCAGCCATAGCTGGAATCTTGGCAGGGTTGAGGAAGGCGACAGCCATCAATATGGCCGAGAGGAAGAAGAGGTTTACCGTGCCCGCAAAGGAGATGCGAATCGACTCGTCAGCACCCTCATCGGTGCTCTCCTCAGTGTTGATAAGCGAGGCACGATCCTCCTTTGTACGCCAGATGTAGGTGTCAAAGATGAGGTATACTACGAGCAATACCGAGCCTACGAAAGCCCACTGTGGGAAGAGTGTTTGGAACCACGAGAACTCCGCTCCACGCAGGTAGAGCAGGAACAATGGAGGGTCACCCAGCGGTGTGAGCACACCTCCGCAGTTAGCTACCATAGCGATAAAGAAGAGTATGGTGTGTATCTTTCGCTTGCGGTTACGGTTAATCTCGAGCAAGGGGCGGATGAGTAACATCGCCGCACCCGTAGTACCTACCACAGATGCCAAGCCGTAGCCGATGAACATAATTGCCGTATTGACTATTGGCGTAGGGGTAGTGGCATAGTGGATGAGGATACCTCCCGTAACGACATAGAGCGCAGCCAGGAGCGCTATGAATGGGATGTAGTCGTAGAGCATCTGCTCGATGAGGTTTTCACCCAAACCTGCGCGCACAATCATAATTGTGGCAGGCACCGATACGGCGACCACGAAGAGGAATTTATTGAGGTTGCTGCCCCAGAATCGAGGCGCTACGAGTGGTACGATTGCTATCGAAAGCAACATCACCACGAAGGGTATCAAAAGATATGTCTCTATTGTCTGCATAAATTAGATTTTGATAAATACCGTCACTCCTAAAAGTTGCGGTATGCATCAAACATAGGCTATACCGCCGTACACTCCACGCCGAGAGCACGCACTCGTTCGGCAATCTGCTCGAGATGGTCGCGATCAACCTTTTCGAGAGTTTTGCAAGGCGTAGCGCGATCAATCGAGTAGACCATCACACTGCGCGGTTGGAGGTGCTCCACCACAGCCAACCAAGCCATAATCTCGTGCTCGGTAGTGTTGTCAATCTGCTCACCGTTGTGCTCACCACGGAGGAACATTGTCTGCAAAACAAACTCCTTGCCGAAGGCAGAGAGGTGCTTTACAACCTGCTCCACGCTATATGTGCCACAAGGCTTGTTGATGGCCTTGGCAGTCGCTTCGAGTGCAGAATCGAGCTTGAGAATCGGGTTGTCCACCTTGCGAAGAGCACGACACACATCCTCGCGATGAAGCTGGGTGGCATTGCTCAATACCGAAACTTTCGCCTCGGGTGCAAACTCGTCTCGTAGGGCTATCGTATCGTCGATAATGCCCTCAAACTCAGGGTGTATTGTTGGCTCACCATTGCCCGCGAAGGTTATCACATCGGGCAGCTGACCCTCACCCTTCATCTTCGATAGGGTGGTACGCAGGGCAGTGCGGATATCGTCACGCGAGTTGAAACGAGGTCGCTCGGTGCGGTTGTCGGCATTCCAGCCACACTCGCAGTAGATGCAATCGAAGTTGCAGAGCTTGGAGTGCAACGGTAGCAGATTCACGCCGAGAGATATTCCCAATCGACGTGAACGCACAGGTCCGTATATGATATCCGTAAACAACATTTTTCTAAATTTAGTAGTGGTAGTTGGTAGGGCGTCGTTTTTAATGATACACTTTTTATTGAACTACTACGCTTTTAACCAACTCTGTGCCGAGCTGTTTGTTGATGCTACGAACGAGAGCCTCGCGCTGCATCATCAACTCGCTACGCAGAATGCTCGAAGTTACGTGAGCATAGAGCGTGCCACGCACAAATCGCACCTGACGGGTATTGGCTGCCACAACCTCACCCGTCACCTCACGCCACACATGGGGTAGTGAGCCCTCGGCAATCTTGCGTGCCACATCGGGGCTTTTGAAGAGGTTGTCGAGCAACGCTCCTATGGGCTGTGCCTGCGTGCGTTTCATCCTACTCCTCCCTCTTGACCTCTCCGTAGGTCACGTTGAACAACTTATAGCTGCACTCAGCTTTCGCGAGGATACTGCCCATACGCTCGCCATTGCAGTCGGTGATAATCACCTGACCGAACTCCTCGCCCTTGACCAACTCGATAAGGCGAGATACACGACTCTCATCGAGCTTGTCGAAGAGGTCATCCAAGAGCAATATCGGCTTTTCACCGCACGCCTGAGCGATGATGCGATACTGCGCCAGCTTGAGTGCGATGAGGAACGACTTCTGCTGCCCCTGCGAGCCGTACTTGCGCAGAGCGTAGCCTCCAATCGAGAAACGCAAATCGTCGCGGTGGACTCCGCAGGTGGTGAATTGCATTACACGATCCTTCTCTCGCGAGGCTCGTAACAACTCCTCAAGCGGTGCGTTGTTAAGTTCGGAACGATACTCCAGCTCCACTTTCTCGTGGTCGTCCGAAAGTGCACGATAGTATTCGCAAACAAGCGGATAGAGCAACTCCGTAATCTCGAGGCGAGCCTTGTGAATGCGCTCAGCCATAGGAGCAAGCTGCGCATCATAGATGGCGAGCATCTCCTCGTCGGAACCTATCTTGAGGTAGCTGTTGCGGTTAGCAAGAGCCGTGTTGTAGCGCATAGCTGCATCGAGATAGCTCTTGTCGAGCTGCGAGATGAAGCCGTTTATGTAGCGACGACGCTCGTCTGCCGAGTCGCTGATGAGCGATGAATCGGCTGGCGAAACGATGACTACGGGCACGAGACCGATGTGGTCGGCCAAACGCTCGTAGATCTTGTCGTTGCGTTTCACGACCTTCGAGGCTCCACGCTGGTAGGTGCATACCACCTTCTCGTGACGGTCATCGTCGGTACGATAGTCGCCTTCGAGCACAAAGAATTTCTCGCCGTGGCGCACGCACTGCAAGTCGGTCATTGCCAACGAGGACTTACACATCGAGAGGTAGTAGACCGCATCGATGATGTTCGTCTTGCAGGTGCCATTGTCTCCGACAAAGCAGTTAAATCCCTTGTCGAGCGTGAGTTCCTCCTGAGCGAGATTCTTGAAATTCAGTAATGAAAGCCTTGAAAGGTACATTTTTCATCGTTTTTCTACTGCGAAGGTACTAATAATTGGCAGTATGACAAAAAAAATCGCAAAACTTTGTGGATTATTCTATAAAAAAGTGTATTTTTGTCGGTTGTAACGACTTTTGTCGAAAAACAGAGAAACAATAAACTAAAAAACTATAGAGAATTATGACAAAGAAGATTCAGAATCAGGAAGAGGTTGCTGTAGCAGAGGCTGTCAGCAAGACTGAGCAGTTTTTCGAGAACAACGGCAAGAAGGTTATCATTGCTGTTGTAGCACTCTTGCTCCTCGTAGCAGGTGGCTATGCTTATAAGTACCTCGTATTTGACAAGAATGAGGCTGCTGCAAACGAGCTTATCATCGTAGCACAGGATCGTTTCTCGGGTGAGAATCCGGACTTCGAGCTTGCACTCAACGGCGATGAGTCGGGCGCAGGTTTCCTCGCAGTTATCGAGCAGTACGGTTCGACCGACGCTGGTAACATTGCTAACCACTATGCAGGTATCTGCTACCTCCGTCTTGGTGACTTGGAGAATGCAGCTAAGTACCTCAAGGCTTACAACGCTGTAGGTGGTTCGGTTGTTGCAGAGATTATCGATGCACAGAACATCGGTTTGCAGGGCGATATCGCAGTTGAGAAGGGTGAGTACGCAGAGGCTGCTGCTCTCTTTGCAAAGGCTGTTAAGGTATCGGATAACGCTAGCACAGCTCCATACTACCTCCTCAAGCAGGCTCAGGCACTCGTTGCTGCAGGCAATGTTGAGAAGGCTAAGGAGTGCTGCAAGACTATCGTAGCAAACTACCCAAGCGTAGCCGAGACTCAGGAGGCAGAGAAGATGTTGGGCTTGTAGTCGTTCACAACATATTCAGTAACATAGGGGCGGCTCGGTGGGCTGCCCTTATTCATAAGTAGAGTAGTATGATTTCAATTTCGGATATCAAGGTAGGTATTGTCACACTCGAGGGAGCAAAGTGCGAGTTCGAGGCAGTGCAGTCGCTTGTGATGTGTGGTGTGGCTCGCGATAACATCGAGGTGCGCTACGTCCCATCAGCGGCTAAAGCTACGCTTATGACGCTCTTCTTTGCCGAGTATACCGAGGTCGATTGCGTCTATATCGCAATACCCGAGGGGCTCGAGGAGTTGCGTGAGCGACTCGCAGAGTTGGAGTTGCAGTGCCGTATGCCAATCGGAACATCGCTTCGTGGCCTAAACGATATCACCGACATCCTCAAGATGGTGCAGGTGCAGAGCGATATGGTTGCCAAGGCTGATATGGAGCAGCGCGGTATCACCAACTACCGACTCAACTAAAATAGCTCTTGACGAGACAAAACAAGGGGTGACCAAAATGGCCACCCCTTATTCGTTGTTATATGGAGACTATCGTCTCTTTGTGACGTTTAGGAGCAATCTTACCAAATCCAAGATGATGAGCACAGGCGAGGTTATCAGCAGCAACCATCCCCAGTCTGCAGCTGAGAGTGGTGCCACGCCAAACATCTTACCCGCAAAGGTCACGATGGCAACCTGTCCAAGGAGAATCACGATGGCGATGCCGATAAAGCCGAAGCTGTAGGTTGCCTTTACCTCCTTAGGATTGCGGAAGAGGCCGATGATGTCTTGTATAAGGCTTCGCTTGGTCTTGAGGAACTTCACATTGAAGAGGTTCCAGAACTGCAACAATACAAATATCGAGAAGTAGATACCCATATCGTAATCCGAGAGGTGGGCCTTACTCTTATTGCCATCGAAGAATCCTGTGAAGAATGTATCTAACGAGTCCCAAGTGAGAAGATCCGAAACCTGGTGGATGTCGGTGTGCCACAACAACTGCCACAATCCCACGAGAAGGAACGAGAAGAAGAGACCAATGCCGATAATCTGCTTGATCATACCTCTATCAATAATGTGGCTGTTAGGGTCACGAGGCTTCTCCTGCAGTACGCTTCTGTCGGCTGGTAGAGAGGAGAGTGCCATAGCTGCAAATGTATCCATAATGAGGTTTACCCACAACATCTGTGTCACGGTGAGTGGCGAGTCGAGGCCGATAAACGAGCCCAGCACCACAATCAGACAGGCGCAGAGGTTGATGGTCATCTGGAAGACGATGAAGCGACGGATGTTGAGGTAGAGTGAACGTCCCCACATTATCGCCTTGTTGATGCTCGAGAAGGAGTTGTCGATGATGGTGATGTCGCTCGCCTCCTTTGCTCTTGAGGTGCCATCGCCCATCGAAAGTCCCACCTGAGCCTTGCTCAATGCCGGAGCGTCGTTTGTTCCGTCGCCCGTTACAGCAACTACCTCGCCCAACTCCTGGAGAAGCATTACGAGTCGAGCCTTGTCGTCAGGGCGTGCACGAGATATAATCTTGAACTCCTTGTTGCTTAACAACTTCTTAGCCTCTTCGTCGCTCAATGCTGCGAACTCAGGGCCGGTGATACCCATAGCGCAGACGTCGGAATTATCCTCAATCAGACCAATCTGCTTGCCAATCTCGTATGCAGTGCCCGGAGTATCTCCCGTTACCATAATGACGCGTACGCCGGCGCTATCCTTACAGGTCGAAATAGCCTCCTTCACATCGTCGCGGATAGGGTCTGAGATAGCCACCGTGCCGAGGAATACAACATCGCCCTCGCCCTCGTCAAGGCGCTGATATGCGAAACTCAATGTACGCATAGCGTGACTCTGGTACTCCTTCAATGTTGCGAGTACATCCTCCTTAGTTGCCTTGCCGGCAATGGTGTTGCAGAGTTCGAGAACAATCTCAGGAGCACCCTTGATAAGGCGCACCTTCTCGCTCTCCTCGCCAATCATGGCTACGGTCTGCATATACTTTGTCTCGGTCGAGAATGGTGCCTGATGCACATCCTGAGCCGCATCGCGATACTCAGCATAGTCGATACCCTGGTTGCCCATCCACTTTAGGAGCGCCACCTCGGTAGGGTTTCCTATAGCGTCGCGCTTCGTATCGTCGTCGCTATGCTCGAAGACCTCAGCCGTAGAGTTGATTGCAATATTCTGTAAAATATAGTTGCGCTCCGCCTCACCTCCATAGAAGGCTGTGTCGACTACGGTCATCTTGTTCTTGGTGAGCGTACCTGTCTTGTCGGTGCAGATAACGGTCGCAGCACCCATTGTCTCACAGGCGTGGAGCTTACGCACGAGGTTGTTCTCCTTGAGCATCTTGCGCATACTCAATGCCAGACTCACGGTCACGCTCATAGGCAATCCCTCAGGCACTGCCACCACGATGAGCGTCACGGCAATCATCACCGAGCCGAGAATGAACTCTGCTGTGTCGATGAATGTGTGGGTGTGGTCGCCATCGAGGAAGAAGAAGTAGATCATTCGTCCGAGGATAATCAACGACGCAAGCACGAAGCTGGTGATCGAGATCCACTTACCGAGCTGTGCAAGCTGACGGTTGAGCGGTGTCTCGACATCGCTGCCCTCCTGCACTCGCGCAACGCCCTTACCCTCCTCGGTGTCCATACCGATGGCGGTGACACGATAGACTCCGGTACCCTCGATTACGGTAGAGCCTCGCAAGAGGAAGTTCGACGGGTAGGTGGCATCGCTTCGCTGCTCCGACTCGAGCGCACTCTTGGTGGCGTACAATTCGCCTGTGAAGTTCGACTCGTCGATACGGAGTGAGTTCGACTCCAGCAACTCTCCGTCGGCAGGAGCCTCGTCGCCACTTTCGAGCTTTACGATATCACCCACAACAACGTCGTGCTTCTTGATGCTGAAGAGACGAGCTCGGCTCGACGCGGTGTTGCGTCGGTAGACCTTTACAGGACGCGAATCCTTCACCTTGTTGAGAATCTCGAACTCCTTGTTGGCCTTCACCTCGAAGATGAAACCTACGCCTGTAGCCAAGAGAAGGGCGACAACAACGCCCATAGGCTCAAGCAACAAAGACCAATCTCTACCGATGTAGAATATTTCGTAGAATGATACACAAACTGATAAAAGGAATACGACAAGCAGGACAATGATTATTGGATCTTTGAACTTGTCGAGATAGAGCTTCCATAACGACTCCTTCTCGGGTGGTGGGATGATGTTTTTGCCCACGCCACTCTTTACCTTCTCGGAGTCGTTCGAGAGGCTTGATTGTAGATACGAATTGTTTTTACGCATATAAAGTCTCACTTATACCACAAAAGTAGTACAAGAGATAGAGACTTTTTGCATTTTACAACGTTGTAAAATTTTTAATCCCAGATTTCTATATACTTTGCGGCGCTTGTCACCTTGTATAGAGATTTGGTCTCTCGGGCGAGATGCTCGGGGATGAACGCCTCCACGTTAGAGATGCAACGAAGTGCACTGATACGGTTCTTGATGTGGTGCATCTGAACCCTATCCTTGTAATTGTTTGCCGTCTTGCCGTTTGCAATTCTCTTGTAAATGGAGTTGTACTCCTCGAGAATGTGATTCTTTGTCTCTGACGGTATGTGCTCGCGCCAGTCGAGGCCTTCACTCTCCATCGACTTTTTGACAACCATATAGTAGAGGGCACTCTCCTTTGGGTTGAGCTTGAGGGCGATACGCTCCGAGGAGTCGTTGATGGCCTCAAAATAGATTTGTGACTTATGGTGGTTGAAGTCGAAGACGAGCTTGTACTCCTTGGTGTCCTTGCCGTAGGCGATAAGGTCAAAGAGTGAGCGGTGGAAACCTCTATATATAAATTTAGGTATGCGCAAATCCTCCTTCGCCATCACCTCGCAGTTAATCATCGATGCGTAGGCGTCGGTGAGGGTGTGTATGGTCTCTATAATATCCTCCTTAATCTCCAACAGCAGGAAGTTGCTGAAGCGCATACGCTGTGAACCATCCAGGTCGTACTTGTCGATGATGTCCGAGTCGTTAATCTTGATAAGGAGCGAAGGCTTGCAACCTACGACATCGAGTCCGAGTCGCTTGTGAAGCAGATCTCGGCAGAACTGCGACGTTGTAAGTGCGATAATGTTGTCGCAGATGGTATTGACACGGTCAGTCGTGCTCGAAGGTATCATGTAGCGTATACTCTTCTTGAGGTAGTCGACGCCAATTTTCTTGAAGTCGCCGACCAAACTTGGAATGTAGACGAAGTCGAGACCTACCGACTGCAACTCGTGCCATACGATATCCTGCTGCTCCTCAATCTGTTTGCTGATGGCACTCTCCTCGCTCTCGATATAGATGGTCTTGAGATTGTCGATGTTGATATCGGGGTAGGGGATGGAGAGCATCTTTGCGTTGTTGGTGAGCACCTGCTCAATGGCGAATATCAGAGCCGCCTCGGCCGGTACGCACGTCTCGTCGGAGAGTGAGAGTTTCTTGAGAATGTCGAGCAACTCCTCGCGCTGGTAGGCGTCAAGGTCGCCGAGTGACTCCAACGCTTTAGCCAAGCTAATCTTCTTCGCCTGCATTAGCATCGCCTTGGTGATGTTGAGTTCCTCCTTCGAGATAATTCTCTCGAAGTAGTCCATCTCGCTCGACTCCACCACAAAGTCGGCCTCAATCAGGTCGGTCACAATTCGCGCAATCGCAATTCTATGGTCTCTCTCCTTTATCATAATCTTGTCGTAATTCTATCGTAAAGTTAGCACTTTTTCCTCTCACTGCCAAATATTCGTCCCGAATAATTTCGTCGACGATGAATCTTTGCTCGAAAGGGTGGAGGTGGAGTCTGCTTTTATGTGAATTGATGAGAGGTGGCTGCGGAAATGGATACAAAAAAAATAAGGCGCTGAACTTCAGCGCCTTTTGTAGTGGATAGGGGATTCGAACCCCTATGTCCTGCGTGAGAGGCAGGTATCCTAGCCCTTAGATGAATCCACCATTTCTGATTGCGAGTGCAAAGGTAGGTAAAAAATTTAAACTTCCAAAACTTTTTTCAAAAAAAATACTTTTTTCTTCACTTTTTTCTAAAAAACATCAAAAAATGTTCCAAAAAGCCTCGGTGGTGTTCTCTTTTGTGATACTTTTTTCTCAATAAATCGAGCCTGAAAATGTCAAAGTTGCCAACGCTTTTATTAGGTAAATATTGTGCAATTATTCAAAAAAGTCTAAAAAAAGTTGTTTTTTACCTAAATAAAACATAAATTTGTACTAGTGAAATTATAAATGAGCATAAAAAAATAACAAATTAGAATGAAAAAATTAGTCAAAATTTGCATTGTTGCAGTAGCGGCAATGTTTACTTTCGTCACCGCTAATGCGCAGTCAAACTCTGCGATGGAGCATCTCAAAAAGACCTTCCCTCAGCTTACTGAGTTGTTCAAGGATGAGTTGTCTTCGTACCCAGCACACTATATCTTTGCTGTCGATGTGTCGGGTACAATGAAGAAATATAAGGATGTTGTGGCGGATGCACTCGTTCCTTTCTTTAGAGCACTTCCGGATAACGATCGCGTAGATGTTATCCCATTTGGTACAGATGCAAAGGTGAATATGCTCGGTTACTCGGGTGTTATTGACGCGGGCGTTAGAAATACATTGTGTCAGAATATTCGTACTCTCTACGAGAATCCAAACTACACATGGGAGTTTAGGGCTCATACCAATGTCAAGGCGGCAGTAGATGGTGTATCGAAGGCAATCTTGAATAACCAGGAGTATAAGGTAAATATCGTGGTAGTTCTTACCGACTTCCGTAACGATGTTCCTGGTGATAACGAGCGCAAGCTTACATCCAGCGAGGTGTCGAGTATGCAGAAGGCTGTTCAGGCAGCAGTAGGTGATACCTATACACGTTTTATTGCTCTCGAGTTGCCTGTTAATAAGAATGCACCAGGTTACTGTCTCCCTCAGTTGCAGAATGGTGTATTCTCGTTTGATGGCCATAGCCTCGAAATTGCATCGATTGGCAACGACCAGAATGTTATCAAGCAGTGGTTCGACCAGTTGCGTCGCGATATTATGACTACCAAGTTGAAGGCTATCGTGCACGATGCGAACAGAAACTCGCCGGTAGAGCTTAAGGTGGAGAGAAATATTGATGGTAAGGTTCTCGCTGAGATTACCTGGAAGCCAAGCAAACTCTATCCTACAGTTAAGATCGACTCGACATATATGAGTGGTGACGACTTCTACTTTATTAACAATAAGGAGAACTTTATGGAGACTACCAACCCTGTTATCGAGGTTGAGCTTGGTCAGATTAAGCATAACGATTGGGGCTTCCATAAATTGGATGCAGATATGAACCTCGGTTTGATGTTCCCTGTTCCTTACGACAAGGAGCTCGCTCAGCTCGAGGCTGAGAAGCCGATTCCATCGACTACTAAGGAGGGCAAGGGTTTGTTGTTTACCTTCTTCATGCCATTCTGGTTGACCGTGATACTTGTCATTCTCCTTATATTATATATTATAGGTGTATTCAAGGCAATTGCTCGAAATAGCAACTACTGCTTCAAGGCAAATGTGATGTTGTATGATAGCTTTGGTAACCAGATCGGAAGCAAGATCCTTGTTCCAAAGCAGAAATCATCTGCTAAGATGATCTTTGGAAAGGGAGGCTCTCCATCGTGTATCAGTGTTCCTGGTGTGCCTTGGCAGTTTGTGATTGAAAAGAAGAACGGAAACCCACTTTTGGTATTTGCAAAGCCAAGTTTTGTATGGAAAAAGACTGCAGGTTATGTAGCAGCAGGAGCTAAATCATCGGGTGTCCTCACTTCTGTGTTGTCAGTAAAGTGCGGAACAAGCAAGAATGATTGCGCACACACAGTAAAGGTAGTAAGAATTAAATGTTAATAATTAAAATAACCGCTTAATATTATTAATTATTATGGCAAACGAAAAACACATTTTCATCGGTATTGGTGGTTCGGGCTGCCAGACCGTATCGCAGATCAAGGAAAAGGTCTACGAAAAGAGATTCCCTGAGGCTACTGCCACAAAATCTCGTTTACAGGCGATGAATGATCAGTATCGTTTTATCTTCCTCGATACCGATCAGCGTGACATCGACGAGGCAAACAAGCGTAATCGCGCAACATTCGAGAACGGTAAGGTTCCGTTTGTGAATCCACAGACTGACCTCGTTAACCTCGGTCGCGCTAACCCATTTGCTATCTATTACGAGGCAAAGCAGGATCCTAACACGCTTATCAACAAGCGTATCCTCGAGGCTTGCTCGTCAGAGTTGGCAACCAAGATTCCGGATCAGCCATTGGCATTCGGTGCAGGTGCGTTCCGTATGAAGAGCCGTGTTGCATTTGCTCACTCTCTTGCTGATTTCCACAGCAAGGTTCAGTCAGCAATCTCGTCACTCAACGATGTGAAGACTGTAGGTGGTGAGGATTGTATCATCTACTACTGGGTAGTTGGTAGTACACTCGGAGGTACTGGTTCAGGTATCTTCAACGATGTTCTCTATCATTTGAATCAGATTCACCACCAGGTAGTTGGTAATGGCGACCCTCAGTTGGTACTCACCATGTACATGCCTAAGGTATATATCGATAGCAACGCTACCGAGGAGAAGTATACCCTCAACGCATTTGGTGTATTCACCGAGCTCGAGGCGTTCAAGACTATGAGCTACGATAAGAGTCAGAACACTGTAATGCACCGTCTCGCATTCCAGAACGACTACTCGCTTATCAATTCATACAAGCGTTATTGCCCATTCTACTACTTGATCCCTGTTGATATTCAGACTGATAAGGGTACAAGTTTGGGTACAACTCGTACAATGTATCGCAATACTGCCGAGATGTTGTTCCACTTGCACAATGGTAAGGCAGGTGCTACATTCCGCAGCGATATCGACAACTACATGAACGATATCATGGAGCGTAACCACAAGGACTTCCTTGTTCCAATGGGTTATGTTTCGTTGCAGAAGCCAAACGAGTTGTTCAACAAGTATATGCGTTTCCGTCTCAGAAGAGATATTCTCCGTACTTGGTTGTTGGCTGAGGATGGTAAGACTGCTCATGTTGAGGAGGAGAAGGTTCCAGGATTGGTTGACCTCTTGTTCCGTGAGCTCAATCCGGGCATTCAGGATACTGCTGCATTTAAGATTGCTCACTGCCAGGCAGTTACCGATTTGAATGATACACTCGAGACTCCGGATGATGAGTCGGGTAAGCTCAATGATCAGCTCGATCTTGGTACAATCCAGACCAGCATTGACTCAGTTAAGACTAATATCGAGAACGAGTCGAAGCAGGTTGAGAAGCGTGATGCTTACAAGAAGTTGATTAAGGAGTCTATTTGGTCGCAGGCTGAGTCTTGGATCCGTTCGAATGGTCTCACCTATACTTACAATGCAATTGATGCAGTACATAAGTATATGGCTGAGCAGTTTGTTAAGGATGAGGCAGCTCTCGTAGCTCGTGAGAACGAGCTCAAGGAGAAGGCTGATAAGCTTCAGACATTGTGCGATGAGGCTAAGAAGACATCTGTTTGGAAGACTATCGCTAAGAAGGGCAAGGGTGATATTGACAACTACAAGTCGGCTTTGACTGACTATGTTGATTCATTCAAGCAGTTCTATCTCGATAAGTGGGCTCTCGATTTGAAGAAGGACTTCTGTATGGATGAGAAGGGTGATGTACTCTCTCTCTTGAAGAAGCATGTTGCAAGCTTCAAGGACAAGGCTGCTGAGATGAACCGTGCTGCTGTAGGTCTCTACAAGAAGTTGGCTGCAGATATGGGTGTTGCATCTATGGATGTTACTACTGTATACCTTCCACAGCTTACTAAGATTGCTGACGGTAATGGTTGGATTGCTGACAATGTATTCAGCAAGCTCTATACCACAATTATCCGTGCAGGTCACGACGAGGCAGAGACTGCTGAGCGTGGAGATTTGCAGAAGTTCCTCGATGATAATATCTATGCTGCTGTAAATGAGGCTCTCGTACAGGAGATTAAGAGCGGTCAGTACCAGGTATTTATGAAGCGCGAGGATGCTAAGACCAAGAAGATGGTTCAGGTTGAGGAGACTCGATTCTTCTGTAACCCTGAGTTGGAGAGAACTTGCGAGAAGGTTGTTGAGGACTTCTTGACATTGGCTATGATGGTTCTCGAGAAGAAGATGCGCGAGGAGAAGGAGATTCAGGAGAAGTGGGATACTAAGAAGATCTCTGCATTCTTCAATGACCTCACAAACGAGGAGAAGGACGCTGTTCGTCGCAACTTGAATCCAGCACTCTTCTTCAGCTACAACACAAGCCGTATCGACGTTGTTAAGAAGGAGGAGCACATCGTATTCGTAGCAGGTAACGAGGATCTCGCAGCTGATATGTTGGGCTTCCAGAAGGGTAACCCTAAGCACCGCTTCGAGGTTAGCGACAGCGAGAATACTGCATTGGTACTCAAGTCGAAGTATGGTCTTTCGTTGGCAGACTATCGTATCTACGATTCGATTAAGATGGTTTACGACAAGGCTACATTCCGTGAGAAGTATCACTTCCACCACGACTTTGCTCAGTTCCTTGACAAGATTACAGTAGCTGATCTTCCGGAGGAGGTTACTCCACAGCACCGTACATTCGCTAAGATGTTGTTGCTCGAGAAGTTCAACAAGGAGACTGCTCCATTCTTCTACAAGGATGAGTACAACCCAGAGGATTATAAGGATGTAATGTCATATCCAGAGTGCGATACTTCTATCAAGGTCGCAACTTCGGAGGCGTTCTCAATCCATCCTAAGACTGGTAAGATTGTCCTTAAGGAGAATGACAATGGTAGAAATCTCTATCAGGAGATTCAGGGTGCAGACTTTGCTTCGCAGTTCGCATGCTACTCAAGCCTCTACTACAACTGCCGCTTCGGTGAGACCACTGAGGCTATTCTTCAGGCTATGCTTCGTCAGACTATCACAATCGACGGTCAGCAGAAAACCGGAGAGCAGGTATTCAAGCAGGAGTATACTGAGAAGCACAAGGAGTTGTTGACTGAGTTGCGCGATAAGAAGGTGAACGCAGTTAGCACCAGTGAGCATCGTCTCTACGATATGCTCTTCACAATTGTTCGTAAGGAGTTTGATACCGTACACGAATTTATTAAGTAATTTAAATTGATTATATTATGCTTCCTCTTTGGATCATAGATATCAATCAGTCTGAAAGACGAGACGCATTTTTGCGTCTCGTCCGACAGATTGAACATGTTTATGTGAAGCCCGCGCAGAGTCCTTCGAGCGAGGAGACTTTAGGTGAGGGTGACAAAGCTAGCGTTAATGAAAATGTTGGTACCGATAGTGTAGTAGCAGCAGCAAAGACGCTAAAAGAAGAAATTGTAAGCGAAGATCGAAAGCGTGCAACTCGCAACGCGAAGATAAAGGGTGATTACTGGTATTACAGTAATTACGACTTCAATCACTTCTTCCGTGGAGAAGAGCTTGACGCTCAGGAGAAGGAAGAAGAGGTTGATACTCAGCGCATTCAAGAGACCGGTAAGTGCCTTTATGATTTCCAAGAGGCTATGGTGGCTGATGCCAGAAAGTTTGTTGATAATCTTCGTAAGTCGAATGCAAAACCGAGTCAACCAATCAACATTGTTGTCTTGGGTGATGCATCGGAGCGTTTTACACAGATTGTATTTTCGTCAATAGCTGCAATTTTACAGAAGGAAAAAGGCCGTTTCCTTGCAGGACATGTCCATCAGGGTATGAATATCATCGGTATGCTCTATGTGCCGTGTGATGCCAATACATTGGATGTGTCAAAGCGTAAACCTATTTTGCGCTTGTTCCACGAGATCGAGGTTCAGAATAAGATCACGACAGTTCGTGGATATGACAACATGATGTTGTATCAAGATGTACAGAATAGAACAGAATGTACATATCGAAAATTAGACAATAATGGACTTGCCGAGTATCTTGTGCAGTGTTTGGTGCACTTGTATTTGGCATGCGATATAAACCACCCTTTGTTGAGCGGTACGGGTACAGATGATGTATTCTACTTCTCGATGGGCGCGACTTCGATATACTTTGATATGTCGGTGGAGGATAAGACCGATGCAAACGAAGTTGCATTCAATATTGTAAATCTCTTCAAGGAGGAGGGTGAGCACATCAGAAACGAGGTGGAGGTAGACTTACTTGAGAAGGAGAAGTACTACTCGTCTGATAAGTTTGTGGAGCAGTTCGAGGTTCACGATATCAACTTGGACAACAATGAGATGCGTAAACCACGAGTTCATCCTATTAAGGATTGGTTACACCGCAATTTGAAGCAATTCTACTACGAATTCTATCTCCGATTCTATCCAGCCGAGTTGTTGCGCAGTATTATGCAGCGCATCGAGGAGGATACCAACGAGGGCTTGGAGAAGATCTCAAAATGCGGCTCAAAGGCGTTTAAGAATGCTGAGATTGCTCTTCCGCCTGCAATTGAGAGAGTTATCTCGCGCGTAAACCCTAATGATGGCGGACTCTCGTTTGTCGAGTCTAAGTTTAAGGATCTGCAGGAGTTTATCTCTAAGCAGAAGCGTAGCATCCAGTCTTCGATTCAGGATCGATACTGGAATGAGATTATCGAGAAGATGAAGGACTCTTCATTCGATGAGTATCACGATGCATATGTCAGCGACATTAGAGCTAAGAATAGTGGTGCGAACTGCAATTCGATGAAGCAGGAGTTGCTCAAGAAGTTGAAGGCTTTGCTTGGCGGAGAGAAGACCTTGACCTCTACGATTGCCCGTTGTGTGTTGCTGGGTATCGTATGCGTGATGACCTTTATGCCGGTTATTAGATTCTTGTCGCCTGATGTCGTTAATTTGGGTAACATTGATAAGTTCTCGGTACTCTGGGGATTGTTCTTCTTTGCGATACCGTTTGCAATTCAGTATCTGATGTACAGAATTTATCTCCGTAAGAGACGCAACCTTATACATCAGTTGAAGGTCTACTTCATTCACGATGCATATGCTCGTATTGCGAATCGTATTGAGTCTGAGGCGGTTTCGTTCTACGATAAAATGATTGCATTGATGGAGGAGTATCTGACTCGTTGTAAGGCAATCCGCAATGAGGTGAAGGTTATCACTCCGGACCCAACTATCAAGTTGTTGTTCCCTAAGAGCCGATTCAATCAGCCTCTCAATGGTGGTGTGTTTGACGATGAGCCATTGATTCCGGCATCAGATATCGAGCGCCGTCAGATTAAGGTTAATGGCAGAAACGAGTTAGTGAATAACCTCACTCGTGAGCAGTATTTCATCCTCATAAATCACTTCAAGGATGGATTTGCAAGCCTATTCCAGGGAGTATCTCTTACTGATAGCCATTCGCGCCGTTTCAATGAGGAAATCGGAGATTATGTCTTCGTCAGTCGCGATGAGATCCTCGGAGATAAGGCCGAGCAGTGGGAGAAATTGAAGAAGGAGTTTAGCAATAAGTTGCATGCATATATTAAGGATAATATGTGCGAACGACTCTATCCTACAATTGGCGATAAGTTGCAGCAACATCGCAAGAAGAACGATTGCTGTAATACTTTGGAGTACATGGTCGCTATGGCTGCAACAAACGGTGAGTTTGCGTCGCAGTCCGATACAGAGTATGCTGATATTAAGGCAAACTGCGATATCGAGGATTTTGTGACTCCATATATCTCTATTGTGTCGCCGACTATTCAAAAGTCGGAGTTTGACGAGCTTTTCAAGCGATACCTCTTTATCACCCGTTGGAGAATCTATAAGAATGTATCATTCAACCGATTGCTTCCAAAGGAGGACTTTGATAGCGAGGAGCGTGCTGTTGTGAACTTTGAAGCGGAGCAGGCTAAGGCAGCCGAAGTCGCAGAGAAGGAGCGTACAATGCGTAATGGTGGAGTAAAGAAGGTGGTGAAGGAGGCAGTCGAGGAGAAGATTGTTCCTTACGAGCGAAATCTCTCTTCACTTATGCTCTGGGCGGTATGTCCTGATGACAACTCAAGCGAGTGGTTGAACTTGTTTGATGTGCATAACTTCCGCAAGGCATTTGATGAGCGACAGACTGTCCGTGAAATTATGAACCAAGACGATTAGTTAGAACTATGTTGGAAGTAGGAAGCGAAATTTGGATATATATATTTATCGCTATGTTAGCGATAGTATTGATATACTATATCAAGAACTTTACAAAATTAAAGATCGAGATTAGGAAGCGAAACAGATCGGGTTTGCCTCTTCAGGCGATTGGCTATCTCGAGATGGATAATGACGGCTCTGCAGGTGAGGTGCGCCTCCCTGGTTGTGGCTCGTTGCCATCTGTTGGTCGCGTTATCGTTGACAAGCAGGCAGGTCGTGAGTGTGGTTTCGTTGAGGTGGTATCTACCGATATCGAGGACGAATCAGTCACTCCGCGATATAAGCAGGCCGGATACCTATGTTTCAACGGTGACAACATCATCGATAAGTTTGGCTATGTCTATCGTCAGGAGAAGGGTTCGAAGGAGCGTGTAGTAATTGGTTACTGCGCTCGTCCGTCCGATCCTAACACTCCGACCATCTATGGTGAGCGTAATTGGCGTACACTTTGGTTGAAATGTACCTTGAACTTCTATGCAGGAATGCCTACGGTTGAGAAGACCGAGGATGAGAAAGAGGCTCAGAAGAAGGGTGCAGAGGCAAATTGCAACATCACTAATAATGTAGCGAAGTTGGTCGGTATCAACGACGATAAGCAGGCTGCAGCCGACGAGCAGTTGGTTGAGGAGCCATATTTCGAGCCAATTGCTGATGATGAGCCATCGCAGCCGACAGATGCGGCTGTAGCTGAGGAGCCTGTTCTCGAACCTGCTGTAACAGAGGAGCCTAAGTCTGAACCAAAAGCTGTCGAGGCAGTCGAGGAGCAGCCGGTTGAGGAGACTCCGGAGGAGAAATCGGAGGAGAAACCGGAAGAGAAGGCTGTAGAGAAGAGCGAGGAGGCAAAGGATAAGAAGGCCGACAAGAAAAAGAAGAAGGCTAAGAAAAAGAAGATAACAAAGGAGCCAATGGCTTCGGCATCGTTCATCGGCTTCCACAGCTCGTTGAAGGATTACTTGCCGGCAGAGGCTCGTGCTTGTGCGTTTGCTGCATTGGCTGGCGATTTGCGTCAGGGTCAGTATTCTGAGTACTACAAGGCACAGCCTTATGGATGGAAGGATACTGCGTTGCTCTCGTCGTTGATCTATAGCGCACTCTTCTTGGTGCTCTACTTCGGACATCGAATTGTTGGTAAGACCTTGGTTGGCGAGAATTTCGAGGATATCTTCGTTATCTTTATCCTTATCGGTATGTACTACCTCCTTTGGATGTTGGTACGCCTGGTTAAGATCGACTGTATCGAGAGCTCGAACTCGTTCCAGAAGACTCTCGATTTGCTCAATAAGAACGTGGGTCTCAAGGGCTTCAACATTACGATTCTCATTCTGTCGCTGCTTGCATTCTACTTCTCGTTGATGAGTGCAAATATCGATTTGATACCTCTTATCTGGGCGATTGCTTGGGGAGTATTTACCAATATGTTGCTCAAGGGCGCAAATACATCGTGGATTATCTCTACCAGCTACAATGAGAAGGACTCTAATCGCGATTCTAAGGAGGAGGTTGAGAATCCTATTGGTGATATCTCGCGCACATATGAGTGGGAACTCGATGCTACTTATAGCTCGCAGCAGCTCAGCGGCAGCCTGACACTCTATTTTACAGCGCAGGATATGGCTGATATGCGTCAGTGTAATCCTTTCTTCGCGCAACGTAAGGATAAGAGCGATAAGGATTATATCCTTGATATGTTCGGTTTCTTGAAGGAGCACCGCTCATTTATGGCTCGCGTGCGCTACATTGCCAAGTATATCGATGAGGCGATTACCGAGCATTCGTTGACCCCATTCGATAAGATTCAGTTTACGCTCGATTTTGTGCAAGAGCCGAATATTCGTTTCGTCGATAACCAGGATTGCAAGAGCGTTAACAACTACGAGGACTATATCCGCTATCCGGATGAGACTCTCTACGATAAGGAGGGTGACTGCAATAGTAAGTCGTTGTTGGCTGCAATGTTGTTCCACGAGATGGGCTACAATGTGATGTATCTCGCATCGCGCAAGTTTAAGCACTCGGCTATCGGTATCGAGTTTACCCAGAAGGAGGTAGACGAGATGTCGTACGGCTCGAAGGGCGATGAGATGTTTATACGTGAGGGTGGCAAGTTCTACCTCTATTGCGAGACTACAGGAGATAGATACAAAATCGGTAAGCCAATCGATGGTATGTCGGTGAATGACTTCGAGGAGAAGGTGCTTCTCAATGTGGAGTCGGAGTTGCCAACGGAGGAGAAGTCGCAGGAGAAGAGTGTAATCTACAACTGGGATCTCTCTTCGGCTACTGAAGCACAGCTGCATGGTAATTTGGTGCTCAAGTTCAACTACGACGATGTCGATATGCTGAGAACTTGCAATCCGTTTAGAACATACGGCTACGATACAAATACATATGATGCAAATGTTAGCTCTATGTTCAAGTATCTCTGTGAGAGTGAGAGCAACACTCGCAATGTACATACCGTAGCAAATTATATCAAGCGTAAGATTGATGGAGCAAAGCTTTCGGATCTCGATATGGTGCAGTTTGTGCTCAACTTTGTGCAGATGCCAAACATCGCTTATCAGATCGATGAGGAGTGTATGAGCATCGGTTATCAGAAGGAGTATATGCGTTTCCCTGATGAGACCTTGTGCGACAAGGAGGGTGATTGCGACTGTAAGTCATTCCTTGCAGCAAATATCCTTCACTGCTTGGGTTATAATGTACTCTTCCTCTTGTCGAATAAACTCAAGCACGCTGCTATTGCGGTAGAGTGCAAGAATGAGTGGTTTGATGTTATCGCCAGCTCAAATATTGACGATATAAAGCTCGAGCACAATGGTCGCCACTATGTATTCTGTGAGTGTACCGGCGAGAATAATGTGGTCGGCTTTATCAAGGAGGGAGACTCGATTAAGGATTTCGAGACTATTGTCGAGTTGCCTGCATAGGAGAAGTATAGTGATTGTAAACAGAGAAGCGGTAGCCAAGTCGGCTACCGCTTCTCTGTTGTTTGAGTGTAATGTTATTTCTTTGCTGCGCAATATACAACGCGAACTTTTGAGCCATTCGAGAGGTCGTGTGTGAAGGCGGTGAGGAGTCGCGGATTGTCGCACTTGATGGTCTGGATCAGGAGCAACGACATTGTTCTTGCAAACTCCGATTGACCTGCAAAGTCGGGATTGTTCTCTACCTCCTTCACCCAGTTATTAATCATCTCGGCATTCGACGGGAAGCTGATGTAGGCTCTCTGGTCGGCCTCTTCGCACAAGCAGAGGTAGCTGACGTGTACGTTGCTACCGCAGTTGATTGCTGCGCCCTGAATCTTTGTGTCGAAGATTGTAACCTCCTCAATTGTCGCGTTGTTGAACTTGTCGAAATCGGCTGCTTCGATGGCGGCGATATCCTTCTGGAGAATCTTGTATGTGGCAGCGGCTGTGGCCAAGTCGTACTTGCTCACTGATGACGACTCGTCAATCTTGCTCACTGTGATAGGGAAGTTGGGGTCAATCTTGTACTTGTCCTGCAAGTTGCCGATGTAGAGCGCCTCGTTTACACCGAGCTCATTGTTGAAAAGTTCTTTCTCCTCATCAGTGAGAGATATATAGACAACATCGCTGGTGCCGTTTGACTCTGCGCACGAGAAGAGAGTAAGCATAGCTGCTAAGCCGAGAATAAATTTTTTCATGGTTTCTTTGTTTAGTTTGTGATTTAATTGAACATTTTTGATGGGTAAATATAGCAATTTGTTGTTTGTCGATTGCAATATTTTGGGAGTTTTTTGTTAGAAGTTGCGAAATTTTTGGTTATAATGCTCAAGGTGTAACAAAGGTTTTTAATCAGTCGAATTAAAAGGTTAAAAAAATTTAACCGACAGCGAAAGCCCTTTTGGTTGAATTCCCAAAAAGGCCCTAGTGTGTTGATTAGTAAATTGATAGAAAATTATCTGTTATACCTGGAGCATATAAATAGAAGTTTTGCATTTTCGGAAATAAGTTGCTATATTTGTGGTAGTTATTCATCGAGCAAGTAACAAAATAATAAATACTATGAAAAAACTTTTACTTTTATTGGCAGCGGTAGGAATGATTTTCACCGCTTGTACGCCGGGTGGCGGACTCGATGACGAGAACAACGGCAACAACACCGAACAACCGGGCGGTGGCAACCAAGGTGGCGAGGATAACCCTGACAATCCGGGCGGTGGCGACCAAGGTGGAGAGGATATTCCTGCCGACAAGACGCAGGCTATCAAGTTCCAAGACGAGAACACCAAACTCCTCTGTACGCTCCATTGGGACGAGAACGAAGATGGCGAGTTGTCGTACGAGGAGGCAGCAGCCGTTACCGACCTTGGCACCGCATTCACAGACTCTTGGATTTCGGCATTTACCGAGTTGAAGTACTTTACCTCTCTCGAAAAGATCGCCGACAACGCATTCTGTCGTTGCTACACATTAACAAGTATCACAATTCCTGATAGCGTTACTTGGATTGGAAATGATGCATTCCATGAATGCAGTTTGGCAAGTGTAACAATTCCAGATAGCGTTACTTCGATTGGAGATTCTGCATTCTATTATTGCGCCTCACTAACAAGTGTTACAATTCCCGATAGCGTTACTTCGATTGGAAATGCTACATTCTCTGGTTGCTCCTCGCTGACAAGTGTAACAATTGGCAATAGCGTTACTTCGATTGGAAATGGTGCATTCTCTGGTTGCTCCTCGCTTACAAGTGTAACTATTCCTAATAGCGTTACTTCGATTGGAAATTATGCATTCTACAATTGTTTTTCGCTGACAAGTGTTACAATTCCTGATAGCGTTACTTCGATTGGAGATTCTGCATTCTACAATTGTTTTTCGCTGACAAGTGTTACAATCGGCGATAGCGTTATTTCGATTGGATATAGAGCGTTCTATGAATGTACCTCGCTGACAAGTATTACAATCCCTGATAGCGTTACTGAGATTGAAGAAAGTGTATTCTCTGGTTGCACCTCGCTGACAAGTATTACGATTCCTGATAGCGTTACTTCGATTGGAGATTATGCATTCAATGGCTGCACCTCGCTGACAAGTATTACAATTCCAAATAGCGTTACTTCGATTGGAGGTTCTGCATTCCGTGATTGTACCGGAGAATTGGTGTTTAACTGTAATTGTAATTGTTTAGGATTATATGGCGGTAAATTCACAAAATTAACTATTGGCGATAGCGTTACTTCGATTGGAGAGTGGGCATTCGCTTATTCCTCCTCGCTGATAAGTGTTACAATTCCTGATAGCGTTACTTCTATTGGAGAATATGCATTTGATGGTTGCACCTCGCTGACAAGTATCATCATTCCCGATAGCGTTACTTCGATCGGAGAGAGTGCATTCGCTCGTTGCACCTCGCTGACAAGTGTTACAATTCCAAATAGCGTTACTTCGATTGGAGAGGGGGTATTCAGTAATTGCAGTAGTTTGACAAGTGTCAACATTCCTGATGGCGTTACTTCTATTGGAAATAATGCATTCATTGATTGCACCTCGCTGACAAGTATTGCAATCCCTGATAGCGTTACTGAGATTGGAGCGTGGGCATTCGCTTATTGCACCTCGCTGAAAGATGTCTATTGCAAGCCGACTACACCGCCAGCGGTAAGTAATTCTTTCACCGGTAACGCTTCGGGCAGAAAGATTTATGTGCCTCGCAATTCGGTGAGTGCGTATAAATCGGCAGAGTATTGGTATTGGAGCGACTATGCTTCGGATATTGTTGGGTATGACTTTTAAGCGAAATCGCGCAATTTCATAACGGCAAGTAACGGCCAGTAAGGGCTATTAAAGGCAAGTAAAGGGTGTGCGCATTCTTTACTAGCCGTTACTAGTCCTTAATTACCCTTAAATATGCTGCGCCGTGACTACAGCCCTTTTGGTTGAATTCCCAAAAAGGCCCTAGTGTGTTGATTAGTAAATTGATAGAAAATTATCTGTTATACCTTGAGCATATAAATAAATTTTTACTACTTTCGTAGTGTTAAAACTACTTTTTAGAATGAAAAAGATTCTTATTGTCGGTGCAGGTGGCCAAATTGGCTCGGAGCTCGTGCCTTACCTGCGTTCAATCTATGGAACAAACAATGTTGTTGCGACCGATGTTCGCGAGTGCAAGGATTTGGCTGATGAAGGCCCATTCGAGGTGCTCGATGCCCTCAATCCTACAAATTTGGCTTCGGCCGTAGCCCGTCACGGCATTGATACCATCTTCAACCTTGTGGCTCTGCTCTCGGCTGTGGGCGAGCGCAATCCGCAGATGGCGTGGAACGTAAATATGACAGCCTTGCTAAATTCGTTGGAGGTGGCACGTCAGCATCATTGTGCAGTCTTTACTCCGTCGTCAATCGGAGCGTTTGGCCCGACCTCGCCTAAGGATATGACTCCGCAGGATACCATCATGCAGCCGACTACAATCTACGGAATCTGTAAGGTTACAGGTGAGTTGCTCTCGAACTACTACTCGAAGAAGTATGGTATCGACACCCGCTCAATCCGCTTCCCAGGTATTATCTCGAACAAGACCTTACCAGGTGGAGGTACTACTGACTACGCAGTCGAGATATACTACGAGGCTATCCGCAATGGCCGTTATACTTGTGCTGTGCCTGAGAATGCCTATATGGATATGATCTATATGCCGGATGCTCTTCGCTCTATCGTGGAACTTATGGAGGCCGACCCTGCGAAGCTGAAGCACCGCAACTCGTTCAATGTTGCATCGATGAGCTTCACACCTGAGATTCTCGCTGCCGAGATTCGCAAGCGTATGCCGTCGTTCGAGATGGACTATGATATCGACCCTGTCAAGGCTGCTATTGCCGATAGCTGGCCAAATCAGTTGGATGACAGCTGTGCTCGCGAGGAGTGGGGCTGGAAGCCGCAGTGGGATATCTCATCGATGACCGACGATATGTTGGCGGCTATTGCCAAGAAGTTGGGTAAGTAGACCTTACGATAATAAAAAATTAAGCAGGGCTCCGTCTGGGGCCCTGCTTTGTTGGTATGAGTCAGGATTACTCGGCTGACTTTGCGAGTGGAGACGCCTGGGTGTAGACACGCGCTGCCAACTCCTTGTCGAGCTGATACATTCCATACTTGTCGTTCTCGACAGCCTCCGATGCGAAGATCATGTCGCGAGCCGACTCCTCCTCCTCGATTTGCTCATCGATAAACCATACCAACATATTTGACGATGCGAAGTCGCGATCCTCGTGTGCTATAGCTGCGAGGTTGTTGATAAG
Organism: Alistipes sp.; assembly: GCA_045614285.1. Taxonomy (GTDB): domain Bacteria; phylum Bacteroidota; class Bacteroidia; order Bacteroidales; family Rikenellaceae; genus Alistipes. Next base: position 10,694 of record JAZLCQ010000065.1, on the reverse strand, counting down.
CCCTGTTACAACCTTCTCGTGCTTGAGTGTCTGGCGGAACATCTCCTGCACTGACACCCACTCGGTCTGCACCTCAGCGATAGGCTTGAGTTCGACCTTCGCGTCGCGTGAGTTGAGGTAGTTTGCCAAGATGCGAGCGTGATCCTGCTCCTCGAGCCACTGCACATAGAACCAGTTTGCTACACCCTTGTAGCCCTTAGCCTCGGCATCCATCGACATCGAGAGGTAGAGATATGCTGACCATAACTCGGCATTAATCTGCTCATTAATTGCTGCGTGTAATCTTGTGCTTAACATAGTAGTATGAATTTTTAAGGTTTGTAACTATTTTAACATTTTGTTGAGAATGTTGCGTATCTCACTCTTCGGCATTGCTCCCATTGCTCGTTTCGGATTGCCTTGTAGCGGTACGAATAGTAGAGTAGGGACACTGCGTATATCGAATATCTCGGCGAGTTCCTCCTCATTGTCGATGTTTACTTTATATATATCGACCTTTCCGTCGTATTCCTCAGCCAACTCGTCGAGTACGGGCGAGAGCATCTTGCACGGGCCACACCACGGTGCAAAGAAGTCGATAAGCGCAGGCTTGTTGCCCAAAAATTTCCACTCGTTAGGTGAGTTCTCGAAGTCTGCCACTCGGCGAAGAAAACCTCCCTTTGTCAGATTTATAGTTGCCATATTTTTTACTCTTAATGTTGTTATCTCTGTTTGCTACTGCAAAGATAATACAACTTTTATCATTTGTCAAATTGATAATTTTTATGACGGTATAAGCAAAAGCTATAGGGGCTTGAGAGGAATATTTTATGCTAACGATAATTTAGGGTTGTAATTGTTGTGATTCTCATCGAAAAATATTAATTTTACATCGTAGAATGGAGTCGAATCTCCGTTTCGAGCCTCTTTGTGAGTTAGGCGCAGAGGGGTAGGGTAATGAGATCTTTAACCTTAAATTTTTATATTATGAAAAAGCTATTTATTCGTTTGGCGGCTGTGGTATCATCTGCTGCCTTGTTGGTTGGTTGTAGCTCGGGCTTTGGCAGTAGCTACACTAATGCTGTCTCAAATCAGTCGATTGCTGTGGCTGAGTTCAACGCTTATCAGGTATTGCAGAAGAGTGGTATGTATGATGAGTTGATTACGACCGCTAAGGCTGCGTTGGCAGCTGAGGAGGTTCCTGCTTATGCAATTGCTTTGCTCGATGACCTCCGTAACACAGGTGTTGATATTCAGGCTCCGATGTATGCCTACGCATATAACGTCGACAATAACAATATCTATTTCGGCGTTGTAGCCAAGACCTACGATGTTGAGAAGTTGAATGCCCTCATCGCCTTTATCGAAAAGTCAGAGGGTGAGACTCTTGATAAGGTGCAGTTAGATGGTTGCACACTCGTAGATTTGGATCGCAACGTAGCACTCGGTTACAACGAGACTGCAGTTGTGTTTGGTGCTATCGAGCGCCTCGACTACTATGGCAAGCGTTCACGCGTGGATGTTAAGGAGTGCATCTCGGAGGCTCTCAAGAATACCGTAAGCGGTAATACTTGCGACAAGTTGCCATCGTTCGCAGGTAGCGACGTTGCTTGCCGTGTGGACGCATCGCCACTCTTGGACTTTATGAAGGCAGTTGCCCAGGTAGACTCTAATGACGAGGTTGCTGCAGTGATCGCCTCGTTGGAGAGCGCACGCGACGCGAAGCTCAACATCGCAGGCAACTTCGTAGATGGTAGCGTTGATTGCAAACTCGAGTGGTCTGGTCTTCCTAAGGCTGCTTACAAAGCACCTACTTGCTCGAACGACAACTTGGAGTATGTGTCGAAGGATGCTTGGGTTGTTGCAAACTTCCCATTCCCTGGCGAGTCTGTTGTTGAGGCAATCAATGAGGCTCTCAAGGATAAGACAATGCGTGAGGCAATCGATGCAGCAGCGGCTGAGGCAAGCGGCGGTATGTTCAATGCTAAGTCGGCTATGGCATTTGTTGGCCCATTGGTAAGCTCGATTAATGGCGATATCACTGTCGCTCTCAACGACCTTTCGAACATTGATAGCAGAACCCCTAATATCGACGCTGTAGCTGTTGTTCCGGTGAAGGATGAGTCGATTATGAGCCTCGCATCGGGCGCTATCGCATCTATCCCTGGCGCAAGCTCTGTAGGCGAGAATATCTATCAGGTTTACGCTGACGGTTTGGTTGCATACATCGGTCAGAAGGATAATCTCCTCTTTGCTTCGGTTCCAACCGTTCTCGGTGAGAAGAGCCAGCCTGCAACTAAGGCTAATTGGTACTCGGATGTTAAGGGCAGCTATGGCTACTTCGTATTGAATGCAGCTTCGATATTTGCTTGCTCTGAGATTCGCTCTGAGATTGCCGACGAGTGCAGCCGTGACGAGCTCTTCTATGTGAATCGCTTTATCGACCTCTTCGACTATGTAGTTCTTTCGATGCCATCGGTTGAGAGTGTATCGTACCGCGTAGTTCTCAAGAACGACAACGAGAATGCCTTGAAGCAGATGGTTGACAGCATCAAGCCATTGATCGTTAAGGAGATGATGGATTTGTAGTATGAAGTCTATAAAGTTGCATAATGTTATTCCGAATATCTTCGCCTCGTGCGAAGATATTCGTTCGGATATATGGCTTACTGAGGTGACCCTCGAGCGCGGTAAGAGCTATCTTATCGAGTCGGAGTCGGGTATGGGCAAGTCCTCGTTGTGCAGCTACCTATATGGTCAGCGCGGAGATTACCGCGGTGAGATACTCTTTGATGGCGAGGATGTGAGCCGCTACTCGATTGGCGAGTGGTGCCGTCTGCGCCGTGAGTCGTTGGGCTCGCTCTTTCAGGACTTGAAACTCTTTGGCGAGTTGACCGCAATGGAGAATGTTGAGCTTAAGAATCGCCTCACGCAGACGCAGTCGCGCGCTACAATCGAGGCGTGGTTCGAGGAGCTCGGCTTGGCCGATAAGATGGATGCCAGGGTGGATAGGATGTCGTATGGTCAGCAGCAGCGCGTGGCCCTTATTCGCGCATTGTGCCAGCCGCTCGACTTCTTGTTGCTCGATGAGCCTGTCTCGCATCTCGATGAGAGAAATAGCGATGTCGTGCGCGATATCGTCCTACGCGAGACAGCACGTCAGGGTGCGGGTGTTATCGTCACCTCGATTGGCAAACATATGGATATCAACTACGATAAAGTGTGGCGCCTATGAGATTGATTTGGAAATTGCTGCGTCAGCACATTAGCGTAGTGCAGTTGATAGGATTCTTCCTTGTCAACCTTGTCGGTGTCTCGATTATCCTCTGCGGAGTGCAGATTTATAGTGATGTCAAGCCCGTTATTGGCGGTGGTGCGCTCTCGGCCGATGACTATATTGTCCTCTCGAAGCAGGTCTCGACGGCGGGGATGTTCAATCGCAATGCCACACGTTTCACGAGTGCCGAGATTGAGGATTTGCAAAGACAAGAGTTTGTCGATAGGGTAGGCGAGTTTCACTCGTCGCAATTTAGGGTGGATGCCGCAGTTGCGCAGCTCAACGCCTCGACAATGCTCTTCTTCGAGTCTCTGCCCGATGAGTTTATCGATGCACAGAGCAAGAAGTGGCACTTCGAGGAGGGTGATACAACCATTCCGATTATCATTCCGCGTGCCTATCTCAACCTCTACAACTTTGGCTTCAGCCACTCGGTGGGCTTGCCTCAGTTCTCGGAGGAGTTGATTTCGGAGATTCCTATCAAGATTACGATTGGAGGTGTCGGTGCCTCGGCGGAGTATGATGCCCATATCGTGGGGTTCTCGGATCGTATCAATACCATTCTTGTGCCCGAGTCGTTCCTCACCTGGGCGAATGGCAAATATGGTCGCGGTGCGAAGCAACAGCGTCCGTCGCGCCTTATCGTGAAGGTCAATAATCCGTCGGATGCAGCTATTGCCGACTATATAAAGCGATGCGGCTACCATACCGAGGATAATGGCTCGGCAACCAGCAAAATGAGCTATATGCTGAAGGTTGCTCTCGTTATAGTGGTCGTTATTGGCGCTATTTTCAGCCTCCTTTCGCTCGTTATACTCACTTTGAGTATCTATCTTCTCTTGCAGAAGAATACCGCTAAATTGGAGAATTTGGTTCTTGTGGGCTATGCCCCTCGCGCCGTTGCTGCGCCATATAAACTACTCGCTGCGGCACTTAATATCGCAGTTGTAGGCGTCGCTGTTGTTGTGGCGGTGGTGTTGCGAGGCTACTACCTCGATAAGCTCGCTGTGGTACTTGGAGCCGAGGTTTCGGACTCGATTATTCCGACACTGGTTGTGGCGGCTGCGGTTGCTACAGTGGTGGTAGTGTTTAATATCTCTATTATTCAGCGACGCATCAATCTTATCTCTCGCAAACGATAAGCAAAAAGCGAAGAATAAAAAAATAGCGGAGAATTTTCTCCGCTATTTTTTTGTTGTCGAATTGGCTTAGTACACCAACTCGTCGTTTTCGCCTCCGAAACCTGGAAGGAGTACGCTATCGCCGTAGCCGCCCTCGACAGCTACCTCATAGATATCAAAATTTGGTTTTGTGTAATTTTTCATAGTAGACGTAACTGTTTTAAGGGTTATTCAACTGTTGGAACGGTTGGCTTCTCGGTGAGAACATTACAGCCATCGTAAGCCTCTACGCCCGACCAATCGGTTGTGCCACCAAAGATGTAGTCGAAGTAGTTCTCGGCTGTGAGGGTTGTAGTTTTGTATGTCTCATCCTCGATGTTGTACTCGCCGAGGAGTTCACCTCCGAGGTTACAATTTGTAGCTGTAACGGTTGCTGAACGTGCAGTTCCGCAGATGAAACCTACATAGTTAGCCTCTTTGGCATCGATTGTACAATATACGTTACCATTGTAGATTGGGTGGCCCGCATTCTTACCAACGATACCGCCAACCTGCTCGATACCCTCGACACCATTCTTGACTCCACCACCACCGGTAACGATAATGTCGCCAAAGTTGTAGAGGTTTACCGCCTCGCCAAGCGAACCGCCGGTGCTTGCGATGATACCACCCACGTAGTATCCACCACCAATAGATGTGCCCGAGCAGATGAGATTGCCATTGTTGATGACATTTCCTGTCCAAGTGGTAGTGTCGTACGAGAAGGTGTAGCCATAACCGATAACGCCACCAACGTATATGTTATCTGCGCCATCGGTAGTACCGCCATAGGTGATAGTTCCGTTGTTGATGAAGCTATCTCTGATAATAATACCTACGCCGTTGCTCAAGTAGCCAATCAAGCCGCCCAAGATGTGGCTGCCCTTTGTCTTTGAATAATCGGTGATGTTACCATTGTTTACGCAGTTCTGGAAGATCTTATTCTCGCCTGAGGTCGAAGCTTTACCAATCAGACCGCCAATGGCCAAGTTGTTCGAGATTAAGCTATTCTTAGTGACCTCGATGTTACCATTGTTAACGCAGTTCAACCAAACCTTCTTGTTACCCGCCTTAAGCTCGTAGCACAAGCCTCCGATGAAGCAGTCGTAACCGATGTTTGCATCAACCAAGATATTACCGTTATTAACGAGAGTGGTACGGTTGTAGCCGTTAGGGTTAGATACGACACCGCCAATGTAAAGACTTGTGCTTGTGTCGCTCAAGACAGAGATGTCTCCATCGTTGGTCATATCTTTAACTGTGCACTGCAAATATGGAGCAATACCTCCCAAACGAATATAACCTGCACTCTTGACATTAGATTTGTAGGTAATATTACCGCTATTGTAGTATGTGTGGTTGGTGTCGGCGTTACCATACATATATCCTACGCAACCACCCATCGAAAGAGCTGTCGCACCATAGTCGCCACCCTCGAATGTGATGTTACCCGAGTTGCTCAAGTTGTTACAAGAGTTCTGGAGGTCGGCTGTATTTGCCACGCCGACACAACCTGCGATGTAGGTGTTGCTTGATGTTGCTGTAACATTTGCATTGACGCGGATATTACCCGAGTTTGTCAAGTATGTGAAGTACTTGTCCGAGCCACCGATGTTTCCACCTACGAACGGACACAGCGAGAAGGTTGTTGGGATAACCTCATCCTTCTCGTTGATGCCGAGGTGGATGTTTCCGCTGTTGGTTGCCTTTGTGATGATTGAAAGCGAGCCGAGGCTGTTCAAACCTACGTTACCGCCAACGTAAACCTTGCCGTAGCTACCTGTGATGTGGATATCGCCCGAGTTAGGGAGACCACTCTTGGTTCCGCCGTGAGAAACTCCTACGGTACCACCCACGCAGAGTACTGCAGCCGAGTTCGAAGTGTCGCCACGAACGAGGAGCTTACCATTCTGGGTGTTGGTGTCGTAGATAGCCTGGTGGGTACGACCTGCAAGACCTCCAATCTGGATGCAAGGCGCAACAGTCTCAGCCGATGTTACCGCCGCCTCGAAGATTACATTACCATTGTTTATAGTCTCCGAGATTTGACCTTTATCTGCAGCCTTATAGCCCGATATTGCACCAAAGCAGTAGTGCGAGTCGGTTGTAGAGTCGTCCAAGACGTTGTTTGTGGTGAATGTACAAGCACCCTTCACGATGAGGTCACCGTGGTTGGTGCACTTCGAGATGAGCTGGTGGTTGTAGCCCGAGAGTGCAGCTGCACGAACTGTAGCTACAGTGTTACAGCCCTCGAGGTCGATAGTTGCATTACCATAATTCACGCAGTTCTCGAGTATTCCTGCATCACCATCGCCTGTAGCCTCACCCTCGAAACCTCCGAATGAGATGGTGATCTTCTTGTCGCCCGCATTCGGTGTGAGAGTCACATTTCCGTAGTTTGTAGAGTTATAAACATCACCCTGGCTACCACGACCGATAACGCCACCCACACGCATTGTTGTAGAGCAGCCATTTACCACTACATTACCGTAGTTGACCAAGCCGTCAGCTGTAAAGTGAAGGGCTCCGGTCGAGTCGGAGTTACTTGGTGAAGCGAGTATACCTGCAACCATAAAGTTATCGATTACCTGAGCTGTAACCTCGATATCAGCGTAGTTGATAATATTGCTCCAGCAACTGTTGAATGTGTAGGCACCGATGTTCGATGTATAGAGATTCTTTGCTGAGCCGGTGATGGTGATTTTTGCACTCTTGTTATTTACACAATTGCTCATCTCCGTCTTAGAGTTGTAAGCTACGATACCCGCTACCATTACGGTCTTCGAGGCATTGTGAGTCATATCCTTGATGGTGATAGGGCCATTGTTGGTACAATTTGCCATCTTTGCTGGCGAGACATTCTCATCGTCCGAGAGCGCTACGATACCCGCTAAACGAGGCGTGTACATACCGGTTACCTCAGGCTGAGTCACATCGTCCATATAGATTGCGCCGTTGTTGGTACAATTTGTAATGTATGTGTAGACTGACTCGCTATTTGTAGTGTTGATATAGGCGTCGATACGGGCTGCAATACCGGCAACGTGGAGAATCGAGGAAACGGTACAAGCCGAGTTCATACCCTGAACGACGTTGATATCTACGTTGCTTACGCAGTTGTCGATTTTTACACCCTGTGCATAAGCGATGACGCCACCATAGAGAAGAGCGTCGATGCTGTCAGTAGAGGTTGGCGAGTAGCTCTTGTTGTCTACGGTGAGAGTACCGCTAACCGAGCAGTGCTCAATCACAGGGCTCTTGGAGTCGGTAGCAAGTACCTTACAAGCCAAACCTGCAACAGCGCTCTGTTCGTTCGATGCGAGCACTACATCCTTGAGGTGCAAGCCCTTGATAGATGCGCTTGTAGTGCCGAAGAGTGGTGCGGTCAAACCCTTGATGGCATAACCATTACCATTTACGATCTTCGAGTAGCCCTGAATAGGAGTCCAAGCCTCGCCTGTCATATCGATGTCAGCTACGAAGAGCGCGTCGCTCTCCAAAGTCGCTGCCTGAGCCGCAAAATCCAACAAGCTTGCCTTATCCTTAATCACGAAGAGTGAAGAAGTCGGCACGTAGTAGATGTGGTTGCTGAACTCACGCAACTTGCCCGCCTTGAGCGGATTCTCGTCGCTGGCCTTAACGGTTGCATACATCACGCCACCATTAGTGTCGTACAATGTCACGTAGAGCTCGTTGTAGACACCTGCCGGAACTGCCAAGTGCAAATAGCTGGTCTCCGATGAGAGCTGCAAGCCCTCGCCCAACGAGTACTCGATCAAAGACTTCGAGTCGGCTGTAGGAGTCACCTCACCTGTTGTGTAGTCGATAGCAAATGCGCCGGAGATAGGAGCACGGTCAACAGTCGATACCTGTACCATTGCGAGCTTAGCCTCACCCACAACGCCAATCTTGAGGATGCCTGTGAGGTGCTTCATTGCAATGCCGAAGCCCTCCTCGCTGTAGCCATACATCGTCGATACGCCACTTGCGAAGGTTGAGTTGCCTGAGTGTGCCTGCTTATCGGCGAAGAGCACCTGACCCGCAGGGGCTGCAGGGTAGGCGATGCAGTAAGGGGTGTTTAATACGCCCGAAACCGAGAATGTTGCAACCGAACGATTGCTCGAGATTGCTGCGGCATTTGACTCATTGCCATTTACCGAAATCTTGTCACCCTCGCTCCAAAATACCGGATAGAGGTCACCCGCCTTCTCACCGAGCTCTGTACGGGACTGCTCCAATGAGAGGGTAAGCTCTGTCTGACCCGCAGTGCCACCTACGTTGACACCGAGGTCTTCAGTCGCATCAGTGACGCATGAAAATGCCGCCAATGCTGCAACTACCACGAAAATTTTCATCAAATTTTTCATCTGGTTTTGTTTGTAAGTTGTTGGTTGATAATTTATTTTTTAGGTCTTTTTATGGTCTATTTTGCAATTGCCATTTGCGTTTATGCAAATATATGAAATATTTGCGGAAATATGAAAATTTTCGCAATGCAAATTTCGATAAAGTGGAGAGTTGAAAGTTGATAGCGGGGATAGGTAACATTATGAGTCTCTCTCCTGCTACAAAAAAAGAGAACAAACTTTAATTTGTCCTCTTTGTAGCTCTCTAAAAAAATAAGTCCCCCTCACAGGAGGGGGATTTAGGGGGAGGGTAACACACTCGTCTCTCCCCGCTACAAAAAAATAGGAGTGATAAAAATCACTCCTAAATCTTTTTTTTGTAGGACTTCGCATCGAAATTTCTAACCCATTATTGGAGGATTACGAAAGGGTAATTCTATTTTTTAAGTGGATAAATACAAATTTTCCTGAAAGTTTGTAAAATATCTCTTGACTTTGTATCCCTATTACCTTATTATATTAGTAGGTTTACATACCTAACTGCGCCGATGGTGTCGGCGTGGTTCTAAATAACTTTGTTAAATATAAATATATAATGACAAGCAAAAATGACAAAAAGAGTTTTGTTTTTTACGACAGTTTTCTGTCGGCAATGAAGCACCTCAACGATGCAGAGTTTCGTGAGTGTGTATTGAAAATTAGAGATTATGCTCTTGAAGGAGTAGATGAGGAGAGCAGTAGTCCGATGGTTAATGTAATAATGGAGTTGGCGAAACCCAATCTTGACTCGGCAAGGCGGCGGTATATGGCGAGTGTTGAGAATGGTAAGAAGGGAGCTGAGTTTGGTAAATTAGGCGGCGCACCGAAGGGAAATCAGAACGCTCGCAAAAACAACCCCCAATCAACCCCGAAACAACCCCTTGATGTAGATGTTAATGCTGATGTTGAAGTAGATGAAAATATAAATGAAGAAGTAGATGTTGAGGTTGATGCTGATGCTGATGCTCCATCAGGTTCAACAGCGTTTCAATCCTCTTTTTCTAATTCTTCAAATAGTTCTTTAACTTACGAAGCGAACGAGAGTGAGCGATTGGAAGAAGAGGAAGAAAACAATGAAAGAAATCTGGGTTTAGACCTCAAGGGTCTTGTGTTTGTTCCAGCGAGCGAGGTGGAGAAAGAAATCCATATAAACTCCAACATTGAAAGTGTTAATACTCCTCCCGTCAGCCCTTGTTCTGAAAAGGAGGTTGGGTGTTCCGCCGCCCGCCCTCAACAGCAGAAAGAATCTGGGATGGATATGAGCGAGTATATTGAACTCTGTTTTGCGAAAGGTGTTTCTAAACTTGCTGATATGCGAAGATGTAAACTGCCACAAGATGACAATCTCTTTTGGAGGACGGTTGGTTACTATTGCGATTTGTATGGATATAAGGACAAAAGCAAGGCGGCTAAAGATGTTTCAAAGGTTGTTGCGGAATTTATAAAATAAGACATCAATTAGTGTATTCAACCTTCGGGTGTATTCAAAAAAGTCGGTAGCCACTTAATTGCGACTACCGATTTTTGTATGCAGTTATATCAAAGAATTATTTGCTTTGGTGTAGGCTTCTGAGACTGTTGAGAAATCGAGAGGTTGATGACCAAATAACAGTGTCTATATCGCTTGTTATTATATACTTATATGGTAAAAATTTCAAAAAAAAGTGAGCGTAGCAAGAACTATTTTTGCCGATTTTTTCGTATTTTTGCTATGATGGCAGGGCCACGAGGGCTCTCGCTTAACTAAAAAATTAACTATATGTCTAAGACATTTGAAGACCAAGCACTAAAAGCAAAAGTGCTGGCAGAAGGGATGAAGGTAAACCTTAATGAACTCGCCGTAAGAGGCGTTAAGGAGGATGTGCTCGATTCGTTGATTGCAGCGAGTGAAGA
>JAZLCQ010000064.1:0-100162 GCA_045614285.1 Alistipes sp. | reverse complement strand
GGCGAGAAGCCGTTGCGCAAGAAGTTGTAAATGAAGAAGTCGTGCAGAGCGTAAGGACCTACTAAATCCTCGGTCTTTTGTGCGATGTTACCTTCGCTGTCAGCCGGAAGCAATTCAGGGCTTACAGGGGTATCTACGATGTCTTGTAGGGTAGTGCGTACCTGCTCGCTCTCATCGTTTGCAGCGCACCACTCAACGAGCTTGCGAACCAAGGTCTTCGGAATCGAGCAGTTCGGGTTGTACATCGACATCGAGTCACCATTGTAGGTTGCCCAGCCGAGTGCAGCCTCGCTCAAATCGCCCGTACCGATGACGATACCATTCTCCTTGTTTGCCAAGTCCATAAGTATCTGTGTACGCTCGCGTGCCTGCGAGTTCTCGTATGCTGCACCGCGCTCGTTCGGATCGAGTCCGATGTCGGCAAAGTGCTGCTCGCAAGCCTTACGAATCGATATTTCGCGTGTCGTAATGCCCAACTCGCGCATCAACACAAGCGCATTGTTGTAGGTGCGGTCGGTAGTGCCAAAGCCAGGCATTGTCACGCCGATAATGCCCTTGCGGTCGAGCCCGAGCATATCGAATGTCGCTGCGGTAACCAAGAGCGCCAGGGTCGAATCCAATCCGCCCGAAATGCCTATTACGACCTTCTTACAGCCGATATGTGCAAGACGCTGTGCAAGACCCGAGCACTGGATTGTGAAGGCCTCCTTGCAACCCTCATTCAAATCGTTTGGAATGAATGGCGCAGGGTCAATTGCGCGCTCCAACTCGCTCTCAGCTTGTGGAATATCTATCTTGATGATGTCGAATCGGTTATCGAGGTTTATAAACGAGGTGTGGCGACGACGCTCGTTGAAGATGTGCTCAACATCGATATCTGCCACGGTCAACCTCGCGTCGCGTACGAAACGCTCGCGTGCCGCGATAATATTTCCATTCTCGGCAATGATGCCGTTACCCGTAAATACGAGGTCGGTAGATGACTCGCCAACACCCGCTGAGGCGTAGACGTAGCCACACAAGGCGCGTGCCGACTGCTGCTTGATAAGCGAGCGGAGGTAGGTGTGCTTGCCTAAAATCTCAGGCGTAGCAGACTGGTTGAAGATGAGCGTAGCACCTGCCAAGGCCATATCCGATGATGGCGGTGCCGAAACCCACAAATCCTCGCAAATCTCCACTCCGAAGCGAGTCTTGTGCACCTCGAAGAGTAGGTCTGTGCCGAAGCGTACACGCTGGCCGCAGATTGTTATCTCGGCGTTGCGGATATCACGACCCTCGGTGAACCAACGGCTCTCGTAGAACTCCGAGTAGTTCGGGATGTAACTCTTAGGTACGATACCGCAAATCTTGCCATTAGCGATTACTACGGCGCAGTTGTAGAGGTTATTCTTGTAGTAGATTGGCATTCCCACAATCGAAACAATCGGGCGTGGGGTAGCCAACAACTCCTCCAAGGCCTCATCTCCGGCCTCGATGATTCGCGACTGCAAGAAGAGGTCGCCGCAGGTGTAACCCGTGAGTGAGAGCTCAGGAAATACCACTACGCTCACACCACGTTCCATCGCCTCAGCTGTCATCTCATCAATCGCCTTTGCGTTGGCGTGGCAGTCAGCAATCTTCACCAGAGGTGTAGCTGCCGCCACTTTTACAAAACCAAATCTTTTATTCATAATCGTCGACGATTTTGGGAGTCTACTTTGCCCAGAGCTTGCAGAGGTTGATAATTACCTTCACAGCCTTCTCCATCGAGTTCAAGGAGCAATACTCGAACTTACCGTGGAAGTTCATACCTCCGGCAAAGATGTTCGGACAAGGCAAGCCCATAAACGAGAGGCGTGCACCGTCGGTACCGCCACGAATTGGGCGTACGATAGGTGTTACATCAGCCTCGTACATCGCCTCCTTCGCCAACTCGATAACCTGCGGATGTGGCTCCACCTGCTTGCGCATATTGTAGTACTGATCCTTGATTGTGAGTGTGAGGGCGCCGCCATACTTCTTGTTGAGCATACCTACGATATCCCACATCCACACCTTCTTTGCCTCGAACTTCTCGAAGTCGTGGTCACGAATGATGTACGAAACAGACGCCTCCTCGACTGTGCCGTTGAAGCCTACGCAGTGGTAGAAGCCCTCGTAACCCTCGGTGTACTCAGGACGCTGAGTCGCAGGAATCATCGAGTTCAACTCGCAAGCCACCTCGATAGCATTAATCATCTTGTTCTTGGCGTAGCCCGGGTGTACATTGCGACCCTGAATAGCGATTTTAGCCGATGCTGCGTTGAAGTTCTCGTACTCCAACTCGCCCTCGTAGCCGCCATCCATTGTGTAGGCGAAGTCTGCGCCAAAGGCCTTCACATCGAAGAAATCTACGCCACGACCAATCTCCTCATCGGGTGTGAAGCCGATGCGAATCTTGCCGTGCTCGATCTCGGGGTGCGCCATAAGGTACTCGGCTGCGGTCATAATCTCGGCAACACCCGCCTTGTCGTCAGCGCCGAGAAGGGTTGTGCCATCGGTGTGAATGAGTGTGTGACCCACGAAGCGGCTCAACTCAGGGAACTCCGACACCTTCATTGTGAGAGACGGATTGAGTACGATATCCTTGCCGTCGTACTCCTCGATGATGCGTGGACGAACATTTGCTCCGCTCATATCGGGCGATGTATCGACATGTGCGAGGAAACCGATTACAGGTGCATTCTCCTTGCCCTTAGAGGCAGGAATAGTACCCATAGCGTAGCCATACTTGTCGATGCTGACATCCTCCAAACCGAGTGCCTTCATCTCCTCAACCAAGAGATTCAACAAATCCCACTCCTTTGCCGATGATGGGAAGGTCTCGCTATTCTCATCGCTCTGCGTGTCGATAGCGACATATTTCAAAAATCTATCTTTCAACTCCATAGTATATCGTTTTATATTATTCTTCTTTCTTTGCCTTCAATGTGTGAACGGTGAAGTAGATTGCCAAGGCAACATACATCACAAGCGCAAGCCACTCGGCACCATTAGATGCAGCCCAGTTACTCATATACAAATCTACGCCTGCGAACTTCAAGACTGCTGCCACAACGCCCATCAATGCACCACCGGCGATAAAGCCCGATGCGAGGAGAGTACCACGGTCGAAACGAGCCTTGTTCAAATCCTCATCCTTCGTGCGGTTCGATACAAACCAAGCGATAGCACCACCAACTACGAGTGGAGCATTCAACGACATCGGGATAAACATACCGAGCGAGAATGCCAATGCTGGTACGCCAATCCAGTTCAATACGAGCGCCAAAATAGCACCTGCGAAGTAGAGAATCCAAGGTGTGTTGCCACCCTCCATCAACGGCTTAATAACTGCCGCCATAGCGTTAGCCTGAGGTGCGGTCAAGGCGTTCTCACCCACGAAACCGTAGGTCTTGTTCAGGATAATCATCACACCCGCTACGGTAGCAGCCGACACGAATGTTCCGAGGAACTTCCACTTCTCCTGTGTGCGTGGAGTAGTACCGAGCCAGTAACCAATCTTGAGGTCGGTGATGAAACCTCCCGCCATCGAGAGCGCGGTACAAACCACGCCACCGATAATCAACGCTGCGGTCATACCCTCCTTGCCATTGAGGCCAATCGAGACGAGTACCAACGACGAGAGGATCAAGGTCATCAAGGTCATACCCGATACAGGGTTAGTACCCACGATTGCGATAGCGTTAGCCGCTACGGTGGTGAACAAGAATGCGATAACGAATACGATGAGCAATGCCACGATGGTGTGGAACCAATTGCCCAAGATGCCAAATTGGAAGAATGCAACGGTAGCAACCAACACTGCGATAATCACCGAGAGGATAACCTTCATCGAGATGTCGCGCTGTGTGCGCTCGGTTGCGCCCTCCGACTTCTTACCGCCCAACTCCTTAACTGCCAAGCCTACAGCCTGCTTGATGATGCCCGACTGCTTGATAATGCCAATCAAACCTGCCATTGCGATACCGCCGATACCGATAGGACGACCATATGTCGAGAAGATTGTAGCAGCGTCCAAAGCACCGGCCTGAGCTGCCATAGCCTCACCAAATGGTGCCATACCCGACATTGCGTAGCCTACGAGTGGCACAATCACGAACCATACGAGGCACGATCCTGCGGTGATGATAACGGCGTACTTCAAACCGATGATATAGCCCAAACCGAGCAATGTAGCACCGGTGTTCATCGAGAACTCAACCTTGAACTTGTCGGCTACAGCTGTGCCCCAAGCGGTCATCTTGGTCGAGATATTCTCTGCCCAAGCGCCAAACGACGAAACTGCAAAGTCGTACAATCCTCCGATAAGACCCGCAATAGCAAGGGTTATGGTCTGCTTGCCGCCCTTCTCGCCCGAAACGAGCACCTCGGTAGTTGCAGTAGCCTCAGGGAATGGGTACTTGCCGTGCATATCTTTAACGAAGTACTTGCGGAATGGTACGAGCAATACGATACCCAAGACACCTCCCAACAACGACGAGAGGAATACCTGGTAGAATTGCGCCTCGAGACCGAGGATGTAGAGTGCAGGGAGCGTAAAAATTGCACCCGCAACGATTACACCCGACGATGCACCGATAGATTGAATGATGACGTTCTCACCGAGCATACTCTTCTTACCTCGCAATGTGCCGAATCCGGCTGCAAGAATTGCGATAGGAATAGCCGCCTCGAAGACCTGGCCAACCTTCAAGCCGAGGAAGGCTGCTGCTGCTGAGAAGATAATCGCCATAATTACACCCATAGTGACCGAGTATGGCGTCGCCTCGGCTGGTGTGCTCTCTGCCGGCATCACCGGCTTGTACTCCTCACCCTCCTTCAACTCGCGGTAGGCGTTCTCAGGGAGTGAAATGTTCTGTTTGTTCTCTTCCATATACCTATTATTTTATCTATTTTGTGTTCTATTTTGCTGTGATTTCGTATCTCGTACCTCGCTCTGTCGCAAACTCGGTGATATACCACTCTCCGATCTGCTTCTCGGTGTACTTTGCTCCCTTAACCTTCAATGGTGTATGGCTGCGAAGGGTGCACTTCTCTCCTGCCAACGATGTGATAGAGCCTCTCTGTACTTTACCATCCCTCCACTTTAGGTCAACCTCGAATGCCCCACGAGCACGCAAACCTCGGAATGAACCATCCTTCCACTCTAAAGGTAGTGCAGGAAGAAGGTCAATCGATCCGAAGCACGACTGCATAAGCAACTCTGCCACACCTGCAGGAGCGGCAAAGTTGGCATCGATCTGGAATGGCGGATGTGAATCGAGCAGGTTTGGATAGGTTCCGCCCGTAACACCCGCAGCCTTTATCTTTGTGTTCATTGCTCTCGTGTAGTTGAGCAATATGCGGTAGCTGTTGAGAGCGTTCTCGCCCTTATAGAGACGAGCATAGAGACCTATGCGCCAAGCGATCGACCAACCCGTAGCACGAGGGCCTCGTAGCTCGAGTGAACGCATCGATGCTGCGGCCAACTCAGGTGTCTTCTCTGGCGAGATGTGGCTGCCCGGGTAGAGACCGACAAGGTGTGAGAGATGTCGATGCTTAGGATCTCGCTCCTCAAAATCGCAGAACCACTCCTGTAGTGTGCCGCGCTCGCTTATTTTGTAGGGATAGAGGCGTGCAATGGTTGTTCGCAGCTTCTCGCTGAACCCCTTGTCCACGCCCAACTCATCGGCTGCTGAGGCTGTTGCCGACAGAAGCTCACGAATAATGGCCATATCGCAGGTCGATGCGAGCGATGTTGCCGCATAGCGACCTGTCGACGGATCTTTAAATTCGTTCTCCGGCGATGTCGAAGGCGAGGTTACAAGATAACCCGACTTGTCCTCGACGAGCCAATCGAGCATAAATTCAGATGCACCCTTCAATAGAGGATAGGCCTGCTTAGCTAAAAACTCTTTGTCGAGGGTGTAGAGGTAGTGCTCCCACAGATGAGTCGAGAGCCAAGCGCCTCCCATAGGCCAATTTGCATAGCGGGGGCGTCCTGTCTTTTCGCCTACGGGGTGAGCCATAGCCCATACGTCGGAGTTGTGGCAAGCTACCCAACCACCACATCCGTAGTAGTCTCGAGCGATTATTTTACCATTCTTTGAGAGACCCTCAAGGAATGAGAACAACGGCTGATGCAACTCCGAGAGATTCATCACCTCTGCTGGCCAATAGTTCTGCTCGGTGTTGATATTGATTGTGTAGTTGCTGTTCCACGGTGGGGTGAGATCCTCGCTCCAGATTCCCTGGAGGTTCATCGGTATGCCCTCAGTGCGTGATGCCGAGATCATCATATAACGGGCAAAGTGGAGATAGAGAGCCTCCAACTCACGATCCTTTGCACCTTCGGCATAAGCCTTCAGACGCTCGTCGGTCGGGATGTGCGACTTATCCTCTCCGTTGAACTCGATGTCGACACGGTTAAAGAGCGATGTATAGTCGGCGATATGGCGCTTTCTTAACTCCTTGAATGAACGCTTTTCTGCCTCAGCCATTCGTTTGCGGGCGATACCCATATAATCCTTACCCTCCTTAACGGGGTCTTTGTCAAAACCGTTGAAACTTGTTCCGCAGGTGAGCAACAATACTACGCGCTTGGTCTCTTTGATGCATATTTTGCCATCGCGGATATCGACCTCTCCATCGTATTCGATAGGCTTTACGATTGTTGCGAAGTGGGTTGCACGATTTTCGTCCCACGAGATCTTTCGCTCGCGGAATGTAATGTCGTACGGAGCATATCCGTCCATTATCAGGGCGTTGCCCTCCGATGAGGTCTTATAGCGCAACTGGCTATCCAATGCCACCTCGCAATTAATTAAATCTTTACCCTTTGCGACGAGCTCCACGACCATGACGTTGTCGGGGTGTGAAACAAAGTAGTTGCGAGTATAGCTGCTCTTGCCGATGGTGTAGTCGACTCTGGTGATAGCTTTTGTAAGGTCGAGCTCTCGACGGTATGCCGAGGTTACGGTGCCGCCCTTGAAGTCGATGAGAAGCGACGCCATCGAGATGAAGCATTGCGAGAATTTACCTTGCTGCTTGAGTTGCAGCTTGTCAGCTTTACGATACTCACCGTTTGCAAGCGCCTCGCGAATTGCAGCGAGAGTCTCCTTCTCGGCCTCGGCGTCGATGTCGTACCTCATCGGCTCCCCCGACCAGAGCGTCATCTCGCTGAGGTTGATGCGCTCTTTGCCCACGCCCGAGTATATGATGGCGCCCATACGACCATTACCCATCACCAACGATTCGATAAACTCGTCGGCAGGGTAGTCGTACCACATCTTCATTCTCGAATCGCTCTTAGCTGCAAAAACTTGACCTGCCAAGACTACCGATAGAAGAGAAATAGCAAAGAGTCGCTTCATAATATCACTCGCTTCCGAAATATTCGTTATTAATTCTCCATCTTGAAGATAGCCACGCTGATAGGCTTCATCTTGAAGGTGTGACCCTCCTTCGAGGTCTTACACTTTGCGAGCGAAGCATCATTTCCGTAGACCCACTTAGCCTTCTTGCCGAGCGGAGCAATCTTACCCTCCACCTCACGGGCTGCAGGGTTGAATACTACGACATACTTCTCGTTGCCGAGCATACGCGCGTAGATCATAGGGTATGGGTTGTCCATATCACCCACATATTTCCACTCGCCCTCAACGCCAAGTGCCGGAGTTGCAGCACGGAGTGCTAACAGACCCTTCACATAGGCAAGTACCGAGTTCTCGTTCTTCTCTTGCTCTGCCACATTCGGGAATGTGTAGGCATTGTCTACCGGCAAGTACAACTTCGAGGCATCCTCCACCTTTGAGAATCCCGCATTGCGCTCTGTGCTCCACTGCATAGGAGTACGACATACCGAACGGTTGCGACTTGTGAAGCTTCCCTCCTTTGGCAATGCATAGTCGAGATTACGCATACCAATCTCCTCACCGTAATATACGATAGGAGGTGTCGGAAGCGTGAGGAAGAGCGTGATTGCCACCTTCTGCTCCTCGGCCGTTGCGCGATTCATTCGCGAGAGTCGCCAAATGTCGTGGCTGCAAGTCGGCATTGCTGCATAACCTCCGAGTGAGCGGTAGTCGTTGTATACTTTGGTGTAAATCTCCATCGACTCACGAACGCGACCCTCACCCTTTGGCGAGAAGTAACATACGGTAGGAACCATCTTGTCGGTAGTTTCGCAGACGAGCGGACGGTAAATCTTACCACCAATACCATTGTGAATAAGGAGGTCGATATTGAATCCTGCAGTGATAGACTGCTTAGGGAATGACCACTCCGACATCATAATATTCTCAGGATACTTGGCATTGTACCAAGTAAAAATCTCCTTCCAAAGACGCTGTACACCCTCCTGTTCTGCGTTGTCGCCCTTGACAAGCGACTTCGCCATATCTACGCGGAAGCCGTCGGCTCCCATATCGCACCAGTAGGCGATAATCTTCTTCAACTCCTCACGCACAGCCTTAGGGCCTGGAGCATCGTAATCTTGCTCCCAGCTGTTTGCGGGGTTTGGTGAACGATAGCCATAGTTCAATGCCGGCTGAATCGGAAGATAGTTACTCAAGTAGATGCCGTTGCGAGGGTGGGTGTTGTCTACCCATCGGAAACTAGGCTGTGGCATAGTGTGACCCTCAGTCCAGATGTAGTAGTCCGAGTAGTCGTTGCGCTCTGCCTTCAATGACTCCTGGAACCACGGATGCTTATCCGATGTGTGACCGGCTACGAGGTCGAGCAAAATCTTGATACCCTTCGAGTGAGCGTCGTCGATAAGGCGCTTCAAATCCTCGTTTGTGCCGAAGCGAGGGTCAACCTTGTAGAAGTCGATGATGTCGTAACCTCCATCCTCCCAAGCACTTGCAAAGCAAGGTGAGAGCCAGATGCAGTCGAAACCTACGCTCTTTATATAGTCCAATTTCGAGCGAATGCCCTCCAAATCGCCAATACCATCACCGTTAGAGTCCATATATGTCAACGGATAGATATGATATATCGCAGCCTTCTTGAGCCAAGCGGGTTGTTCCTTTGCCGAGAGCGATGCGGTGGCAAGGAGTGCCAACGCCAAAAGTAAATTCTTTATCTTCATAGTGTTAAAGTGTGTTAATCAATTTTTCAAGAGCAATGCCTCGTGAACCCTTCAATAGAATAAGGGCTCCGCTGATAGGCTTCTTCTCGAGTGCAACCAATGCCTCGGCTGTGGTAGGGTAGAGCGTGTAACTGCTCTCCAACTCATCCTCTACTACTGCGTGTGCTGCGGCAAACTCCTTACCTACGAGGATGATTCTCGAGGCTACCTTATCAGCCTTGCGGAGGATATTTTGATGCGCCTCGGCACTCCACTCGCCAAGCTCGAGCATGTCGCCCAAAATCAAGACCTTCTTCTTGGCCTCCATTGTTGCGATGTTGTCCAGTGCCACCTCCATACTCGAAGGGTTGGCATTGTAACAATCTACCACGAGGCTGTTGCGCTCGGTCTTCACCGCTTGCGAGCGGTTGTTGTCGGGTTTGAACGAGAGAATAGCCTCGGCTATGCGCTCGTCTGCGATATCGAAGTAGCGACCCACAGCCACTGCGGCTGCAATGTTGTAGCGGTTGTAGTCGCCTGTAAGATTGCTCTCAAAGCCCTCGGCAATAGTGCGAGAGTAGTACTCGGCTGCCAAATCCTCACGCTCGACGACCATATCGCAGAGTGTAGTATCCTCCTGTGGAACAAAGGCGCGACCTCCATTCTCATCGAGGTAGTCGAACAACTCGCCCTTGCCCTTGCGGATGCCTTCAACACCGCCAAAACCCTCGAGGTGTGAGAGTCCGATATTTGTCAATATTCCGTAGTTAGGCTCGGCAATCGAACATAACAACTCTATCTCGTGCTGTGCACTTGCACCCATCTCCACAACGCCAAACTCGGTCTCGTTTGTCATCGAAAGGAGTGTCAATGGCACGCCGATGTGGTTGTTGAGGTTGCCCTTGGTTGTGGTCACCTCGAATCGCTCTGCCAGGACACGTGACACCAACTCCTTGGTTGTGGTCTTGCCGTTGCTACCTGCGATAGCGATAATCGGTATTGCCAGTTCACGACGATGCTCTCGAGCCAATGCCTGCAAAGCTTCGAGGGTATCCTCCACCAAAATTAGATCCTCTGCGTAGTTCGGGTTGGCCTCCAATATGTCGGCGCGGTCAATAACCGCTACGGATGCTCCCTTCTCGAGCGACTGGATGGCGTAGTCGTTGCCATCGAACGATGCTCCGTGCAGTGCAAAGAACATCGATCCTTCCTCAATTTTGCGTGAGTCGGTGGTTACGCCCGTCGAGTTTCCAAATGCTGTGTATAATCTCTCTATGTCCATATATGTGTTTTATCGTTTCTTCTTCTTTATAGTACCCTTTGCAGTCCACACTCCATTTTTGCCCTGTTCCATACCGCGAACGCTCATCACTGCAATTACGGTCTGCTCATCAATCTGGCAGAGCGAGTTCCATAAGGCGCTACCATCCATCGGAAGGCGAGGCATTGGGGTGGAGCGGTTGCAGAAGTTGCGTGCGTTTTTGTCGCCTACATAAACCTGCATGTTGGAGTATTTGTGACCCTCGTTCCATCGCCCTTCGGTCGATTGTATCGAGAGCAGAGTGTGATTCTCGCCAAGTCGTATCAGGTATGGCGCTCCCGCATAGGTCTCATCGCTTACGGAGCACCTCTCCAAGAGAGCCTCCTCTCTGCGAGTGTCGCTACCCGAGACATATCCGTCACGCCAATTATTCGCCGTGCGAACAATTACGGGCTTGAAACTTCCGCGAACTCCGTTGTCCTCAATCGCCATCGCTATCTCGCCCGAGTGGGGTAGATAGATTGGCACCGCCATTCCGTCGCGCTTGCCTACGCGGAACGAAACTCGTTCGGCCTCGCTCCAGCTCTCTCCATTATCGTGGGAGCGCATCAGCGAAATCTCCTGCTCGGCACTGCGGGTGTAAGGCGCTTCATTGGCGAAGTAGATGTGCACCTCGCCCGAAGGTAACTGCAGCGCTATGGGCTCCCAACATCCATTTCTTGGCTCCGTACCTGCGATGTAGAGGTCGTGACCCTCGCTCCATGTCTTGCCTCCGTCGTCGGATAGGGCGTACATAATCTTGTACGGCAACCCCGTATCTTTGTGTGGGCGTGCATTCCAGCTGTAGAGGAGTCGTCCGCTCTGTAGTTGGGTGAGCTCGCAGTTTGTGTAGGTGTAACCCTCTGCTCTTGCTACCTTGAGTGGCTCGCTCCAACTCTCACACTTATCGTCGCTGAAGCGTATCACTGCGGTGCGTCCGAGGTTGTAGACGAGGGCGTGCCCGTTGCCTACCTCCTTGATTCGAGCATATCCTCCTCGACCTACGAAGTCACACCGCGCCTCGTCCCACTTAATTGTGAGCCCTATTGGCGAGCAACTCGTAAGAATCGCAATTAGAAATAGGAGGAGTATGTAGCTCGATTTTATACGCACTGCAAAATATGACTAAATGTGCTTATCGCCTGTATTGTACTTAACCTCGTCGATATACTTTTTGATGTTCTGTTCCTCGGCACGTGGGCAGATGAGCAATACATCCTCGGTGTCAACCACGATATAGTCGCGCAAACCGTTGATTACGGCAACCTTACCCTTTGGCAATGACACAATCGACGAACGAGTGTTGTAGGTGTAGCAGCTCTCCTGAGGGCGTACATTTGCGTACTTATCCTTGCGAGAGAGCTGATACAACGAGCCCCATGTACCTACGTCGCTCCAGCCGAAGTCGCCGCAACGAACGTATACATTATCGGCCTTCTCCATCACTCCGTAGTCGATAGAGATTGAGCGGCACTCCGAGAATACCTGTGCGATGGCCTCCTTCTCGGATGGTGTTCCGAGCAGTGGCGACACACCCTCAAAGAGTGCGTGGTGCTCAGGCAAGTGCTCGCCTACAGCGTCGATGATATCCTTCACCTTCCAAATGAAGATACCCGAATTCCAGAAGAACTCGCCTGACTGCACAAATACCTGCGCCAACTCCAAGTTAGGCTTCTCGGTGAAGCACTTTACACGCGAAATCTTCGAGTTGTCGCTCTTTTGGATATATCCGTAGCCGGTCTCAGGACGGCTTGGTGTGATACCGATGGTCATCAAGGCGTTGTGCTCGGTTGCAAATTCGATTGTGTCCTCGACGATAGAGTGGAACTCAGCCTCGTTGAGGATGAGGTGGTCGGCCGGAGTTACAATCATCATTGCATCGGGTGCGAAGTTGCGCAAGTGGTATGCTGCATAGCAGATGCAAGGTGCAGTGTTGCGGCCTACCGGCTCGCAGAGTATCTGGTGCTCCTCAATCTCGGGAATATGCTCCAAGACGAGATCCTTGTAGCGAGTATTTGTCACAACGATGAAATTCTCGGTAGGCACAAGGTGTGCAAATCGTTCGTAGGTCATTCGCAAAAATGACTTACCTGTATCGCAGATATCGAGGAACTGCTTTGGTTTGCTTTGACGGCTTTCAGGCCAAAAACGGGTGCCAACGCCTCCCGCCATAATCACGCAATAAAGAGACTTTTTGTCGCTCATAATTACACTAGGTTTTTATAGGTAGGTTCTATAAAGTTATTATCAATCGTATCTTTGATACAAAGATAATAAATATTTGCTAACTTTTTCATAAAAGTTAACAAACGAGTGAAATTCTTTACAGAAATAGCCGTTTTAACCTTTTTTCGAGCGACGAGAGGAGGCTAATTCTCCTTTGCAGCTACGATTTTGCGAAGGAATCGCTGGTAGCGCGAACTGCGAGTCTTGCGACCATAGGCGCTGTCGGTCTTGTGCGCAACAACCATATCCAACTCGGGGATGACGGTGATGTATTGACCCATTGCTCCGTGTGCAGCATAGGCGCCCTTGAAGGCTGGCTCGTCGGTCTGATAGAGCCACCACATATAGCCGTATCCGAACTTACTCTTCTGCTTGCGATGAGGGTTTACCTCCTCTGCCGGAGTCGATACGGAGATCATCTTTTTGTGCCAATCTTTGGCGATGATTTGCTCCTCCTCCCACTTGCCTTTTCGTAGCATCAAGTAGCCCAATCGAGCCATATCGCGTGTCGAAATATAGATGTGATATGCAGGGTGTACGGACTTGCTTAAATTGCCACCGTAACGCTGCTTTGTGATGTCCCAATCCTGGAAACCAAGCGTAGTCACAAGGTCCTCTTCCATAGCGACATAGATGCTCTTGCCGGTCAACTTTTCGAAGACTGTTCCTGCGGCATTAAAGTCCCAATTATTGTAGAGGAAAAAGCTGCCCGGTTGCTTCGATCCACGCTCAGGAACGCGGTCGGGATTGTCGAGCGCGCTGCCCGGATTTGACGCCTGATGATAGACCCCCGAACGAGCCTGAATAAGGTGCAAAATTTTTGCCTTTTCCTCGATTGGCAGAAGGCCTCCGATGTCCGAAATTCCAATCTCGCCGAGTGTCTTGTTGAGGTCGATCACTCCACTCTTTACGTACTTTCCGTAGAGCATCGAAAGTACGCTCTTGCGACACGATGCGATGTAGCTCACGCTCTCGATATTTCCAAACTTGAAGATGCACTCGCCACCCACGATAATCATCAATCCCGTGGTCTGCATCGAGTCGATTACATACCTGCGTAACTCCTTTATCTTTCGGTCGTTAAAGCCATATTTCGAGGGCTTCGCCATTGCCCAATCTTCACCCGCTTTCGGGTAGATTGGCTTTGCCGATATGGTCGCAGCGAAGAGCACTGAGAGGAGTGCAAGAATAAACTTTTTCATCGTGTTTCGGGTGTTTACTTTCACAAAGATAACTATTTTTCCCACTTCGTGCTTTAGATTAGCTAAAAATTCTTATATTTGCGTGGATAAATTTGTATATACTATGCCAAAGATTTCAGAACGCGCAGTATTGATGCCGGCTTCGCCGATTCGTAGACTTGCACCGCTTGCCGAGGAGGCTAAGAAGCGTGGTACCAAGGTCTATCATCTCAACATCGGTCAGCCCGATATTAAGACTCCGGAGGTGGCTCTCGAGGCCATCCGTAACATCAAACGTGATATATTGGAGTATAGCCCAAGCGACGGATTCCTCTCACTTCGTGAGAAGTTGGTGGGCTACTACGACCAGTACCAGATAAAACTTACCCCAGACGATATCATTGTCACTGCAGGAGGCTCGGAGGCGGTGTTGTTCGCCTTTATGTCGTGCCTCAATCCGGGTGATGAGATTATCGTGCCTGAGCCTGCCTACGCTAACTATATGGCATTTGCCGTATCGGCAGGTGCGGTGATTCGTCCGATTCGCTCGACCATCGAGAATGGCTTTGCACTCCCTTCGATTGAGCAGTTCGAGGAGTTGATCAACGAGCGCACTCGCGGTATCTTGATCTGTAATCCGAATAACCCTACCGGCTACCTCTACACCCGTAAGGAGATGAATCGTATCCGTGATTTGGTGAAGAAGTATGACTTGTTCCTCTTCTCGGATGAGGTCTATCGTGAGTTTATCTACACTGGTTCGCCATATATCTCGGCGTGCCACTTGGAGGGTATCGAGGATCACGTTGTGTTGATTGATTCGGTGTCGAAGCGCTACTCGGAGTGCGGTATCCGCATCGGTGCGCTCATTACCAAGAATAAGACTCTCCGTACTGCGGTTATGAAGTTCTGTCAGGCGCGTCTCTCGCCGCCATTGCTCGGTCAGATTGCAGCTGAGGCATCACTCGATGCACCTCGCGAGTATGCAATCCACACCTACGAGGAGTATATCGAGCGTCGCAACTGCTTGGTTGACGAGTTGAACAAGATTGACGGTGTCTACTCGCCAATTCCGATGGGTGCATTCTATACCGTTGCACGCCTACCGATTGATGATAGCGATAAGTTCTGCGAGTGGTGCTTGCGTGATTTTGAGTACGAGGGAGCTACCGTTATGCTCGCTCCTGCGTCGGGCTTCTACTCGGAGGAGGGACTCGGCAAGAACGAGGTCCGCATCGCATACGTTCTCGAGAAGGAGGAACTCAAAAAGGCAATCCGCATCCTCGGCAAAGCCCTCGAGGAGTACAACAAACTCAATAAGGAGTAAAAGTAATGTCCGCTCCGTTAGCAGAAAGGCTTCGTCCGCAGTCGCTTGAAGACTACATCGGCCAACAACATTTGGTCGGTGAGGGTGGTGTTTTCCGTCGCTTCATCGAGGCGGGAAATGTTCCTTCGTTTATACTTTGGGGCCCTCCGGGTGTCGGTAAGACTACGCTGGCGCGCATTGTGGCAAATGCCCTCGAGAGACCATTCTATACGCTCTCGGCTGTCACTTCGGGCGTGAAGGAGGTACGCGAGGTTATCGAGTCGGCCAAGAGCCAAAAGTTCTTCTCGGTAAAGACTCCGTTGCTCTTTATCGATGAGATTCACCGCTTCAACAAGTCGCAGCAGGATTCGCTTCTTGGTGCGGTGGAGCAGGGTATTATAACACTTATCGGCGCAACTACCGAGAATCCTTCGTTCGAGGTTATCTCGCCACTTTTGAGCCGCTGTCAGGTCTATACGCTCAAGCCGATGCAGGATGCCGATTTGCAGCATCTGCTGGAGCGTGCTTTGACTACGGATGTGGAGCTCAAACAGCGCAATATCAAGGTTGAGGAGAGTAAGGCTCTCTTCAGCTTCGCGGGTGGTGATGCTCGTAAGTTGTTGAATATCTTGGATATTATAACATCTTCGCGTGAAGGCGATTTGGTCATAACCGACCAGCTTGTTACCGAGGTGTTGCAACAAAATATCGCTCTCTACGACAAGAATGGCGAGCAGCACTACGATGTTATCTCGGCTTTCATTAAGAGTGTGCGAGGAAGCGATCCGAACGCTGCAATCTACTATTTGGCACGAATGTTGGCGGGAGGTGAAGAGCCGCGATTTATAGCACGACGATTGGTGATTTTGGCATCCGAAGATATCGGCCTGGCAAATCCGAATGCTCTGCTTTTGGCGAATGCCTGCTTCGATACGGTACATAAGATTGGTATGCCCGAGGCGCGTATAACCCTCGCTGAGACAACCATCTATCTCGCAACTTCGCAGAAGAGTAATTCTGCCTATGCGGCTATAAATGAGGCGCTTGCATTTGTGCAGAAGGATACAAATCTGCGTCCTGTGCCGTTGCATTTGCGCAATGCTGTGACCGAGCTGATGAAGGATGAGGGCTATGGTGCCGACTACAAATATGCTCACGACTATGAGGGCAACTTCGTCGAGCAGGAGTTCCTGCCCGAGAGCCTCAAGGGTACGCAGTTCTACCATCCGAATAGGGGAAATGCGACCGAGCAGCGCATAGCCGAGCGAATGGAGCAGCTCTGGAAGGGAAAGTATAAATAGAGTAATGAAACGAATTTTTGGACTTCTTGTATTGATTATGACAATGGCGACAACAACGGCACAAACAGCCCCTGTAACACACTGTTTTGTTGAGGGTAAGGAGCCTTTGTTTCTCGACCATTATCGTGCCGAGGGCGAGGGTGCTCACCCTTGTGTATTGTTCGCCTTCGGAGGTGGTTTCTCGCACGGTAATCGCGCGGATGAGCGCTACTTGCCATATTTCAATATGTTGCTCGAGCAGGGCTTCGACGTTGTGTCGATTGATTATCGCCTCGGTATGGCCTATACGCTCGATAGCACCAAGGATGTGGGTCCGTTGGAGGGTGCGTGGACAATGTATCGCTCGGTGAACAATGCTGCCGAAGATGTGTTGCGAGCAACGAAATATATCCTTGTGAATAGCTCGAAGATGGGTATCGACACTTCGTGCATCGTGGCGAGTGGCTCGAGTGCAGGAGCTATTTCGGTATTGCAGGCAGAAAACTATATCGCCAATCGCGAGAGCTATGCCAAGGAGCTCCCGAAGAGTTTCAATTTCGCGGGCGTAGTAGCCTTTGCGGGTGCGATATATTCGGTACTTGGTGAGCCTGATTGGGATAATAAACCGTGTCCAATGATGCTCTTCCACGGCAATGCTGACCGCAATGTGCCATATCACAAAGCGACAATCCTCGCAACCGGATTCTATGGCTCGGACTATATTGCCGAGCAGCTCCACGCCAAGGGTGCGACCTACTATTTCCACTCGGCGCACTATCGTGACCACGCTCTGGCGCTCACTCCGCTAACCGAGAATCACGACGAGATTATCTCGTTCCTCAAGCGCTGCGTTCTTGGTGGTGAGCATATGCAACATACCAACGAGTATATTGCCGAAGGCATCGAACCTTGCCAAACAAAGTTTACAATACAAGAGTATCTAAATAGTAACTACTCGAACTAAAAAAAATCGTGGCATTTCGCCACGATTTTTTTATTGTTACTCCAACTCAATCTCCTTGAAGAACGGAGGGCAATGGAAGCAAGGTTGTGGAAGGTCAATCGGCTGCCAAGAAAGGTAGTGTGGCATCTCCTGACGATCTCCGCACTTGTAGAGGTTGACCTTCAGCTTCAAGCCGTCCCAGCTCTCCACCTTGTGCTGGTGGATAATGGCTGTAGGGAGCGCCATTGTCAACGACCACTCATTCTCGCCCTCGTATACACCAAATGGCTCGGTGCCGAGTGATGGAGTGCGCTCAACGAGCGAGAGAATATCCTCGCCTGCGCGAATAGGTGCTACGCCCGCCTCGCTGTAGTAGCCCACGAGCATACGACCGATGCAGTTCATCTCCACATTGTAGTATGCCTTGCCGTCGAACGAGAAGAAGAACTCGCAGCACGAGTCGGTCCAAACCTCGCCATTATTCTCCGCTACGCGAGCTGCAGTGTGCAACTCCTTCACATTGTAGCGGATGTAGAGCTTGTAGCCCGTGTGGAACATTCTGAACTCCACCTCAGGTGCGTATGGATACTCCTTAGCCCAATTGCAGCAAGCAACCTTCTCGGGTGCAATGCTCTCGAAGACCTCATCAAGGGTGCGACCTGTCAAATCTATCTTTGCAACCTTCATATTATGCCAAGTATTTAGCTGTTGTAGTCTTGATTACCTCGCACATAGCCTCGTACTGCGCCTCGATGCTCTGGAGGAGTGCATACTGCGCGTGTGTACGCTCCAAGTTGTGGAGTGGCGACTTAATCTTATAATATGTATCACCGTTGATGTAGTCCATCAAGAAACGCAACACCTGCTCGAAGGTGATGTAGCGTGCCGAGAATGCAAGGTGATCCAACTCAGCTTGAGTGAGTGTTGTAGCCTGCTGCGAGAGGTAACCGTCAGCATAAGCTGCGAACATAGGCAACGAGAGCGATACGGTCGAGAGGTCGGTCGCATCCTCTGCGCCTGTATTTGCGTAGGTGCGGATAGCATCACCAAAGTCATTCAAAGCAGGTGCCGACATCACGGTGTCGAGGTCGATAACGCAGAGTACATTGCCCTGCTTGTCGAAGAGGATGTTATTGATCTTGGTATCGTTGTGAGTTACGCGCATTGGAATCTCGCCCGACTCAACCTTTGCCCAGAATGCGAGCATCTCCTCGCGGCGCGACTCGATCCACGAAATCTCCTCAGCGAGCGAAGCTACACGACCTGCTGCATCCTGCGCAATAGCCTCATCCCACTGCACGAAGCGGTGCTTGATATTGTGGAATCCCTTGATAACCTCAGCCAATGGCTCGGTGAAGTCTGCCAACTGCGACTGGAACTTACCGATACCCATACCGCCCATACGAGCCAAGGCCTCGCTATTTGCCGAGTCGTAGGCTACGGTGTCGGCGATAAACTCGCAAACTGCCCAATACTCGCCCTCCTCGTCCACGTGGTAGAACTTACCGTCGTGGGTGTGGTTGATTGTCATCACCTCGCGCTTAACGTCACCGCCCTCGGCAGCAACCTTTGCGCGGATGTGTGCAGTTACGCGGTCGATGTTGTCCATCATTGCAGGAACGTCAGGGAAGATAGCCTTGTTTTTGCGCTGAAGGATGTAGTTTGGAGCCTCGCCCTCGGTGTGAACGATAAATGTATCGTTGATAAAGCCCTGTCCGAGCGGAGTGATTTCGCTGATTGTGCCCTCGAGTACAAACTCGCCCGCAATCTTCAAAAGTTTTTCAGTCATAGTCGTTATATAGTTTTATGTTGTTTCAAGTCCCTACAAAGATAGTGAATAATTGTAGAAAAACAAAAAAAATCGGGCAAGTCTCCTCGCCCGATTTTTTTATATATAAGTAGTTGGTTTAGTATACCAACTCATCGTTTTCTACTCCGAAGCCAGGAAGAAGAATGCTATCGCCGTAGCCGCCCTCGACAGCCACCTCGAAAATTTCAAATTGCGGTTTTGTGTAGTTTTTCATAGTTTATGCTGTTTTAGGTGTTATTCAATAACCGGCTTCTCTGCGAGGAATGTGCATCCGTCGTAGTTGTCGGTGCCTGTCCAGTCGGTGTTGGCGCCGCTACCGTAGATATGATGCTGGAAGTTGCCGCCTTCGATTGTGCCTGGCTTGAAGGTCTCATCCTCAGCGTCGATTACGAGTGTGCGACCTCCGATTTGGCAATTGGTTGCCACAACCTTTCCGTTCTCGCGCGACGAGCCTGTAACCATTCCTACGCCGGTTGCCTCAGGTGCAAATACCGAGCAGTAAACTACGCAGTTGTCGATGGTTGAGGCCATCTCACCGAAGATGCCGCCTACATAGCCCACGCCGCTGTACTCGCCACTGCAGTCGATGTTTCCGACATTTACGAGTGGACCTGTCCAATATGTGGTTGATGTCGGCTGATCCATATCGCCACCGATACCGCCAATATAGATACCGCCCTTCTCGACTTTACCGCCGAAGGTGATATTTCCGCTATTGGTGAAGCCATCAGCACGGATTGCATAGCTCTCAGCGTCAGGTTTACGGCTCTGACCAACCAAGCCTCCCATATAGAGGTTGTGGCTCTTGTTGTAAGCCGATTCATCGGTTACATCCTCTTTCGAACAAGTACCGTTGAAAATCAAATCACCGCTATTGCAGCAGCCATTTGTGAGCTTCATTGGCTGACCACTGCCGCTCTTGCCGTTGGTGCGCAATGCGATAATTCCACCCATATAAACAGCCTTGGTGAATACTGCATCCTTAGTAACCTCAAGCTTACCCTTATTAGCAATGTTGTTCATACCGTACTCCCACGCACCATAGGTGAAGAGACCGCCCAAGTACAAAGTTGTACCGCTTGCCGAGATGGTGACATTACCCTCGTTGAGGAGGTTTGTACGGTTGTATCCGTTGGTTGAAGCGATGAGACCGCTGGCATACAAACCACCCGCGATAGAGCCGCTGATTGTGATGTCGCCCTTATTGGTCAAGCCGGTTGTGCTATCCTGAATCTTAGCAGCAATACCTCCCACGCGGATACGAGTCTTTGTGGTTGTGACGTTGATGGTGATATCTCCGGTCTCGCTATTAAGAAGATTTGTATGATTATTCGAGACATTCACGTTGGAGATTACACCTCCGACGTTCAAGCCTGTGTCGCCATCGGCAATAGTGTATGTACCGCTCAACTTGATAGCGCCATTATTGGTAAGGTTGGTCATCTTAAGCTTATCGCTGGCAGTCGAATAACCGAAACAACCTCCGACCTGAATATAGCTGCCGTAAGTCTCGCCATTCAAGGTGATATTGCCATTATTGGTCATATTGTTATATGTATCGGCACCGCCATCTGCATTAGCCGTAAGGATTCCTACGTTACCACCAATATAGACTGAACCCACCGAGTTTCCGACGGTAATATCGCCCGAGTTTATGAAGTTCTCGAACACAGTTGTATCATTAGCCTTGTTGCCGACACAACCACCGATACGCAAAGCACCGTTCGACACAGCGTTGATAGTGATGTCGCCATTCTCGGTATTTGTCCAGTCGCTTGTTGTACCGATGGTACCCTTTGCGAAGTAACCGACCAAGCCACCGATCTCAGTTGTCAAGGTTGTAGCCTTAGGGCCGATGGTGATAGGTGCATTATTTGTAACATTAGATGAGTAAGACTTGATATAGCCGGTGAAACCACCCATACGCAAACCACCCTTTGTGATAGTTCCGTTGAAGGTGATAGCGCCATTGTTAACCATATCCTTAACATCGGTCTTGTTACGCTCGGTGATGCCGACGATACCTGCAACATAGGTGTTGTTGTTACAAGTAAATACGGCCTCCTCGGTCACAATCACCTCACCATAGTTAGTACTTGAGTGAGGGCAAATATTATTTGTGAAACCATCAGCGCAAAGACCTGCCATCATAAAGTTGCCACCGGTATATGAGCCGCTGAAGGTTACCTTGCCGTAGTTCTCCAATGACCAAGGGTTGTAGCTGTTGGTTCCTACAACACCACCGATGAGGAGTGGCTGATTGCTGCTCTGGTTGGCATCGATAGTTGCCTGGCTCAATGCAAACGTGTTGGTTACGGTCACATCGCCACGATTGACAACTTCCTTGATTGCACCTTGTGTTCCGTATGGGAAGCAGCCTGCAATAGCAGTGGCCAACTCTGAAGAGGTGGTCAAGTTTGCGATATCACCCGAGGTGAAGATGTCGCCACCCGCCTTATTCTCGCAGTTGCTAACCGGGTGACGAGGGAAGGCCGAGAGACCTCCTACGCGGTAGTAGTAAGCCTTGCTATCGAATACGAGCGACTTATCACGTGTCGATGCCATAATCTTGATGGTTGCATCGTTTGTACAGTTCTGCATTACACCTGCTGCACCACTCTGACTATCGTAGGAGCTACCTACAACACCACCAATCATCACACCGAGAATGGTTGCAGTAGACTTAATCTCGATAGCACCGAGGTTGTGGCAGTTTGTAGTGCTCGAGTTGAGCGAGTATGCGAAGATACCGCCAACGTGAGGATGGGTCAAGTCGCCATCCAAAGTGATTGAACCATAGTTGTAACACTCGGTAGAGGTTGCTGTGGTAACCTTTGCCGCTACACCACCAATCGACTCGCCACTTCCAACGCCGTTTGAGCCATAGATAACACCCTTTACGTTGATGTTGCCATAGTTCTTACAACTTGTCAAAATCAAACCGTTATCCGAAGCCGAGAAGCCCAAAACGCCTCCCACACTTGGGCAGAGGCAACGAGCAGTTGCGTTGTCTGCATAGTTCAATGCGCCACGGTTGGTACAGTTTACGAATGAAGCGCTCAACTTCTCGGTTGAGCCCTCAGGGGTAATCGAATTAACGTAACCTGCAATACCGCCGACGGTAGGGTTGATACGGGTTGAAGCGCCATCCTGGAACACTTGCGATACGGTGATAGCCGCCTTGTTCTCGCAGTTGACAAATGCTGCACCCTTAGCGTAGCCTACGAGACCGCCTACCGAGACTACATCGTAGATACTCGAGTAGCTGCTTGCAGGGGTGAAGCCAGGGTTGCTGACGGTGATAGTTCCCGAAACCTCACAATTGCTTATCGAAGTGTTGCCTGTTGAGACAACCTCGCAAGCGAGTGCACCAAAACGCAAACGGTTGTTGGTTGTCATATTCACATCTACCAACTTCACGTTCTTGATAATTGCGTGTGTGAGAGCGAACAACGGAGCATTCAAACCCTTAATCTCGAAGTTGCCACCGTCGAAGTTCGCAGCAAAACCGTCGATTGGAGTCCAGTCATAACCGCTCATATCGATATTTGCAGTCACCTTAGCCGACTTGGTCGGATCCTTAGCGAAGTTGATAAGTGCCTCCTTGCTGTCGATGATATACTCTGTTGCCTCGCCACTATTTGCAGCGAATTCGAACTCGCCGAACTCACGCACCTTACCTGCTGAGATAGCCTTACCATCGGTGTTGAACTTCGCAACCATCTGCTCACCCGAAGTGGCATTGAGAGTTACGGTAACCTCGCCATACTCGCCCGCAGGAACTGCGACATAAATCGGAGTTGCCTCAGCGCTCAAGGTTAAACCGTCGCCAAACGAGAGCGCTACGGTGTCAGATGTGCTACCTGTCTGAGCAGTCAAAGCGCCTGTCGAGCAGTTTACGTCGTATACACCAGCCAAAGCACCATTTGTTGCAACAACATTGAGGCTCGAGAGAGTCGCCGAACCCTTAACGTCGAAGCGAAGCACGCCACTCAGGTGGCACAATGTAGGAGTGCCCTCCTCAGCGTAGCCATACAGTACAACAGCGTTGCCATCTACATTGCCAGCCTTGTAGGTCTGTGCTGCAGGGAATACTACAGGGTAGCAACCCTCGGTCACAGCCGATACGCCCTCAGCTGCAGGGTAGACGATGTTGTAAGGGCGAGCCGCGACGCCATTCACGGTGAATGTTGCGCTGGCCTTACCATCAGCTGATGCTGTGAGAGGCTCTGATGCTACGCCATTAACGGCGATTTTGTCGCCTTCGCTCCAGTAGAGCGGATAGACGCCATCCGCCTTCTCGCCAAGTTGAGTACGCGATGCCTCAAGCGAGAGGACGATTTCGGTTTGACCCCCGACTGCTACGCCGAGATCTTCGGTTGCATCCGTAGTACAAGCAAAGCTTGCGCAAAGAAGTGCAGCCGCCACGAAAAGTTTTGTCAAGTTTTTCATATGTATTTGTTTTTGGTTGTTACTCTCTTAGGGTTACTCGGTCACCGAATAGATATTGCCTTTAGCCTCGGCTACGCTCTTGTCGATTGGCTGACTGAAGAGGTAGTTGTGGTAGTTCGACTCGGTGAGAGTGATAGGCTTCTCGGTCTCATCCTCATCGTCGCGCTCAACAATATATGCGCCAGCAACCTTGCAGTTGGTGATATTCAAAGTCTCGCTGTAGGCTGAACCTGTGATGAATCCTACGCGACCATTGAGGTCTACTGCGGTAATCTTGCAGTTGCAGCTTGCATCGTTGAGAGTGCCTGGGTTGCTCATGATGCCGATGATGCCGCCAATGCCACCCGATGTAGGGTAGGTAAAGTCTGTGCTATTTACGAACTTAACCTCGACATCTCCGCAGTTGTGGAGTTTCAACTTCTTTACACCCAATGTGCCGGTTGTTGGGGTGGTGTAGCCGATGAAGCCACCGATACACAACGACTCCGATGTTGCATCACTGTTATTCTCGAATGTACAAGTTACTTTACCCTCGTTTCGGATGTAGCCATCGACATCCTGCAATGCGTGTACGAGTGTGCCGATAGCGCCACCTACACGCAGTGTGCCGTCACTTGCTACTAAGTTCAATTTCGACTCAATTGTGACAGCTCCGTAGTTTGTGCAGTTCTTGATGGTGACTGCCTTCGGAGCAGCATTTGCAGCGCCGACAAGTCCGATAAGACCTCCGATATGAGAACTGTTGATTATGATGCCCTTCACGGTGACGTTGCCATAGTTGTTGCAGCTGTCGAAAACTACGCTGTTGTTTTTAGTCTCACGGCGAGCCATAAGGCCACCCGCGTTGTAGTACTTAGCCTCCACGGTGCTTGTGTACTCGATGTTGCCATAGTTGTTGCATCGAGTGAAGCTGTTTACCTGATCTGCTGCGCCACCATCGTCGCTGGATACAATACCGCCGGCCCAATATGTCGCAGTCGGCTTCTTGCTTGTGATGGTGATATCTCCGTGGTGCGAGCAGTCGGTCATAGATCCACCACGTGCCGAGTGAACTAATCCTCCAACATAGATAGCACCCGCACTTGAACCTACGGTGATGTCGCCGTAGTTGTGGCAATCTGTCAGTGAGGTGTATGTGTTGAGGAAGGTCACCATACCACCGCAATAGGTGTTCTTCGAATGGTTCGAACCTACGGTTATCGAGCCCGACTTGCCGTCGCTATTCGGCTTACCGACAACGCAGTTGTTCAATTGAGTAACTGCGGTAATTACAACACCTCCGAGGTAGAGGTGACCACCGCCTGTGCTTCCGTTATGAGTAATAGTTCCGTGGCATACAACATTGCGAAGCGAAAGATAGTTCTCCTCGACTGTACCACCACGACCTGCGAGGTGAGTTACATACATATGGCCCGAGCTAACAGAAGATTTCGCTACTGTAATATCCACGTTGGTATACAAGTCGTGAAGCTCCTTACCTGTTAAGGTGTAGCCAATCATCGCGCCATAGTAGTTGTACGAGTGGTTTACAGCAATCTTGTTGATGTTGATGGTCATCTTACCCGTTACCGAGCAGTGCGAAATCTCGGTTTCCTTGTTTGTGATGTCGCAAATCAACGCACCTGCATCGGGGTATGTAGTGATGGTCATATCGATATCGGTGAGGTGGACACCCTTGATAACCGGAACATTCGAGATGCCGAATAAAGGAGCGCTCAAGCCCTTGATGGCAAAACCATTACCGATGAACGAACCTGCGAAGTCGCCAACCGGAGTCCACGACTTGCCAGTCATATCGATGTCGGCAACCAAGAATGCGTTCTTCTGCGACGAAGAGGCCGATGAAGCCCAAGCGATAAGTTGGTCGGCATTGCCAATCAATGTAGCATCGCTCTTTGCTGCATACTTGATGTTGCTATAGAACTCGCGAATGTCACCTGCGCTCAAAGGCTTGCTCTCGTCTGCCTTGATGGTTGCAAACATCGCACCGCCCGCATTGTCGTGAAGTGTTACGTAGAGCTCCTCGTAGACACCCTCAGGAACAGCGATGTGCATATATGTCGGCTCGCTCGAGAGTGCAACAGGTGTTGCGAACTCGTACTCGATAGTCGAAGTTGCCGATGCCGATGGGGTAACCTTACCTGATGCGAAGTCGATGTCGAATGCACCTGAGATAGGGGTACGGTTTACGGTCGAGACGATAGCCTTGGTCAGGGTTGCCGAGCCGGTAACGCCAATCTTCAATACGCCTGTGAGGTGTACCATCTGTGCGCCGAGTCCACTCTTGCTATAACCATACATTGTCGAAACGCCATTTGCGAAGGTTGTATTGTCGACGTGGGTCTGCTTAGCCGCAAAGAGAACCTGTCCCGCAGAGGCTGCAGGGTAGACGATGTTGTAAGGGCGAGCCGCGACGCCATTCACGGTGAATGTTGCGCTGGCCTTACCATCAGCTGATGCTGTGAGAGGCTCTGATGCTACGCCATTAACGGCAATCTTGTCGCCTTCGCTCCAGTAGAGCGGATAGACGCCATCCGCCTTCTCGCCAAGCTGAGTACGCGATGCCTCAAGCGAGAGGACGATTTCGGTTTGACCTCCGACTGCTACGCCGAGGTCCTCGGTTGTGTCTGTTGTACAAGCAAAGCTTGTAAACAAGACTGCAACCGCAACGAAAATTTTTGTCAAGTTTTTCATATTGATAAGTATATTAGTTCATTCAGTTATCGCAAATTTAATAATTAATTATTAAACTGCAAAAAAAATCGGGCAAGTCACCTCGCCCGATTTCTCTTTTTTATCTAAAACTAATTAGTAAACCAACTCGTCATCTTCGCCGCCGAAGCCTGGAAGAAGTACACTATCACCGTAGCCGCCCTCGACAGCCACCTCGAAAATCTCAAATTCAGGTTTCAAATACATTTTCATAATCGTAACAGTGTTAAAGGTTATTAAATAGTTGGTTTAGTCTCCAAGTATGTACAGCCATCGTAGTTCTCGACGCCTGTCCAATCGGTTGTACCACCAAAGATGTAGTCGAAGTAGTTGTCGGCAGTGATTGGGGTGAGCTTCTCCTTCTTCGTCTCATCCTCAGGGTCAATCTCTATCACTGCAGCATTACCGCCAATCTTACAATCCTTGGCAACGACAGCATCCTTAACGCGTGCTACACCTGTAATCCAACCCACATTGTAGTCCGGTGCGCTGATTTTACAGTGTGCAGTTGCATTGACGATTGGCTCCTCGGTATATCCTGCAATACCACCGACATACGAAGCGTCAGTTGCGCCTTCGAATGTGCCAACAATGGAGATGTCGCCAATGTTTACTGCATTCTCGTAGCCGGTACAAGTAGCACTGCTGGTAATCTTTCCTACGATACCACCCACGCAGAGGTTATTAACGGTTGTTGTGACATTTTCATTGCCGACAACGATATTGCCGCTATTGAAGATGTTCAAAGCGTTGTTGCGATTGTTGTTGTTGCGTGCGTCCAATCCTATAGCACCGCCAACATACAAAGCGCTCTCTGCAGTTTTGCAATTTCCGCATACTGAGATGTCCATATCGCTTGTACACAACGACTTGTACTCAATCTCCTGTCCGTCATAGCCAATAAGACCTCCAACGCCTACATAGCCGGCCAAATCGCCTGCAGAGTAGTTGTTCTGGAATGTGATGGTACCTGATGTGTGGCAGTTGTCGAAAGAGAAGAAGTTTGCACTATTGTATCCTACAATACCACCGATGGTTGCACGGTTGCCAAATGAACCAACCATTGTAATATCGCCGCTGTAGCTACAGTTTTTAAATGAATTCATGTATGCGCTGGCATTTTTAGCTCGCATATATCCGTATATACCTCCGACATACAACAAGTTGTCAACTGTTCCGTTGATAGTAATATCACCGCTGACAGCATAGTCTGTTATCGAAATCTTTGTTGTCGAATTACTCTGGGTATCTCCAAATCCGTGTGACACATATGTCGAACTTGTAGTATGTGTTTCGGATGTAAGGGTCAAATCGGCAGAGTTGGTACAATTCTCAATAGAGTGAGTTATGTCCTTAGATGAGCTGGTTGCGATATATCCGATGAGACCTGCGTAGAGTTTTGCGCAAGATACCGACAAAGTCATACCCTTACCCTCGCTATTGTTGGTAACGGTGCAATTCTTCACAACAATGTTACTCTCAGTAGTTCCTCCGATTGAACCAGCAACGAAATTGCCGACCGCAATCGAAGTAATTGTAATTGCTCCGCTATTCTTACAAGTGTCGAATGTAGGAGTGGTATATGGAAGACCAACAAGACCTCCGTAATACTGACCACCTGTAGTATTCAAACCTGTAACGGTAATATCGCCGTGATTCTCCACCTTGGTAAAGGTCTTAACCTTTGGTGTGTATCCAAAAACGCCACCACAACGGATAGCGGTCGAGGTCTGATCTTTACCCTCGAAATCGAAAGTGATATCTCCGTAATTATAGACCTCACTTACACTTGTAGAGTCATACAATACAGATGTAACGCCACCTACAAGGATATAGAATACACTTGTATTGTCACCTGATGTATCAAAGAGTCTCTTAACGGTTACATCGACAGCATTTGTCACCTTTGTCATAGTGGTCTTGCTTGTATAACCAATCAAACCTGAGATATCCACTACGGTATTAGTATTGCCGTCCACTGTTGGTGCTGCTGCATTGTTGTACTTGGTATCGACCTCGATCTTACCCGAAGCGTAGCAGTTCGATAGAGTACAGCTAACGGCAATATATGCGTATGCACCTGAGCCAATCAGCGCTTTGCCATTATAGATATACGGCTCGGTAATCTTGATATCTACATCGGTGAGCTTGAGGTTCTTGAGAGTGATGCCTGTAGCGATATAGAAGAGAGGTGCATTCAAGCCCTTAATCTCGTAGCCCTTGTCGCTACCACCATCGAAGGTGATTGCAGGGAAGTTATTCATCGACTTCCACTCGATTTCGCTCATATCGATAGTTGCACCGATAGTAACCGATGTAACTGCGCTCAACTTATTAGCCTCGCAAGCCTCACTGAGAAGAGCTAACTCCTCGGCTGTGGTGATAACAACATCGCCCTCGAAACCGAACTCGTCAGCCTCGCCACCAACATAGGCAATCTCCTTAAACTCGCGTACCTTACCTGCCGAGATTGGCTTCTCGGTAGTGTCGAACTTAACGGTCATAACCTCACCGGCAGTAGAGTTGATATTTGCCGAAACTATGCCGTAGCTACCTGCAGGAAGCGCAATATAGATTGGGGTCGCCTCTGCGCCAAGTGTCAATCCCTCGCCAAACGAGAGGGTTACGCTCTTAGATGTAGCACCGTCAACTGCGGTCAACGCGCCTGTAGCGCAATCAACGGTGTAGGTACCAGCAAGGTCACCGCTCTCAGCCTCCAAAACGATGTTTGCAAGAGTAGCCTCGCCCGAAACTTCCAAACGGAGTACACCAACAAGGTGCTGCAACTGAATAGCGCTGTTCTCATTCTCGGCATAGCCGTACATCGGTGCTGCACCTGCGCAGAATGTGCCCGGGGTGTAGGTCTGCTCTGCAAGGAAAGTAACCTTGTTCTCAGTCGATGCAGGGTAAACCACACTGTAAGGGTAGTTGAGTAAGCCATCAAATACGAATGTTGCAGCAGCGTTGCCACCCTCGGTCAAAGCAGCTGAAGCCACGCCGTTTATCGAAATCTGATCGCCCGCACTCCAATAGAGAGGGTAAACCTCGCCCGCTTTCTCGCCGAGTTGAGTACGCGACTCCTCTAACGAAAGGACAACTTCAGTCTGACCGCCGACCTTTACGCCGAGGTCCTCGGTTGTGTCTGTTGTACAAGCAAAACTTGTAAACAAAACTGCAACCGCAACGAAAATTTTTGTCAAGTTTTTCATTTTGTTTAGTTTTATAGTGTTTAGTTATTTTTTTTGCCGTCAGCCTTATAAGTTGCTGTGTGCTAATGTGTTAAACTTAAAATCCGTCCTCCTACGTAATTTTCGTGGCGGGGATTTTGATATATTATCTCTGCTTTGCTTTACAAATATATAGAAATATTTATGAAAAAACAAAAAAATCGGACGAGTTTCCTCGCCCGATTCTCTATATTTAGCTTTAGCTAATTAGTAAACCAACTCGTCGCTCTCCGAGCCGAAGCCTGGA
Organism: Alistipes sp.; assembly: GCA_045614285.1. Taxonomy (GTDB): domain Bacteria; phylum Bacteroidota; class Bacteroidia; order Bacteroidales; family Rikenellaceae; genus Alistipes. Next base: position 70,408 of record JAZLCQ010000064.1, on the reverse strand, counting down.
AGAAGTACGCTGTCGCCGTAGCCACGCTCGGCTACAACCTCAATTACATTTACCTCAGGAGCAGAATAGCTCAACGTATTTTTCTTCATAATCTTTTCAAAATTTAATTGTTAAACACTATTCTGCCGCAGGAGCACTGATTACAGAGTAGTCGATCTGCTCCTTCGAAGAGATGATTGTGATGCCGTCAGCAGCAGCCTGCTCCTCAGTCAATGGAGTGCCCGATATCTTGTAGATAAGGCCGAGGTAGTTCGAACCGTCAATTGTTACCCACTTAGCCGACTCATCCTCGTCGTCGTACTCGGTGCAGATGCGACCTCCAACATTTGCGTTGGTGTAGGTAATAGCTGCAGAGCGAACCTTACCCGACAACATACCAACCTCAGCTGCACCGAAGCCAGGTGCGAAGATGTCGCAGAAGCACTGTGCGTTAGCGATTGGCGACTTGATGTTACCGCAGATACCCGAGATGGTCAAGCTGGTGTTGCTCTTTGCAGTACCTGTGCAAGTGATGTTACCGGTGTTGATAATCTTTACAGGCGAAGCAGGTACGCACGGATTCATGAATGCAGAGAAGCCTCCCATATATACAGCACTCTTCGCTGTACCGTCGAACTTAATCTCACCCTCGTTGATGATGTTACCTGTCGAAGCGGCATCCCATACTGCAACCGAGCCATCCGAGCCACCTACGATACCACCAAGCGAGAGACCGATATCCTTCTTGTGCTCACCCGAGAAGATAACATCACCGGTATTCTTGAAGCCGTTGATAATCTTTACAGTACCATTAGTGAACTGACCGAACATACCGCCGATACGAACTACACCTGAACTATCGGTACCGCAGTTACTTGCACCCTTAACGATGATATCACCATTGTTTGCACACTCCTCGATGTTGTTGAGCTTGCTCGCAGTCTCGACGTTTGCGATAAGACCACCAATACGGATACACTGTGCAACCTTGCAAGTCTCGGTGAGGATAATATCACCATTGTTTACGCAACGACGGTAAGTGGTGTTCGAGCCACCGCTGTAGCAGAGACCACCCAAGAAGCAGTCTGCTCCCTGAGCAGTTGTACCGATGTAACCCGATACGGTGATGGTACCATTGTTTGTACAATCCTCGCGCAAGCAAGCACTATTTACGGTTACGATACCACCCCAGTAGAGTGTGTTACCTGTGTTACCTGTAACAAATGCGTTACCATTGTTTACGCACTGAAGCATAGAGTGCTGACCCTGCTTACAGATACCACCGATGCTCACTGTGCCACCTGTAGAGTTTGGTGTGGTTACATAGAAGTGACCATTGTTTACAGCCTTGGTCATTGCACCTGCCGCACCATCGTTTGCGAGCGAGTAGCTGCCGTCTGTTGCCTTCTTCATATAGCGATGAGTGTAGTATGCAATGATACCCGCAACCTCGACTGCTGCGGTAGAAGTTGCTGCAACGGTAAAGTTACCATTGTTCTCCAAGTTGCTTACAGTCGAACGGTTCTGACCAGCGATACCACCAATACCAACAGATGCTTTGTGTGAGCCACCTACGTAGATGTCGCCGTAGTTGGTGACGTTGCTAATGTTGCTTGTTGAGTCGTTACCGCCAATAAGACCTCCTACAAAAATCTTTGAGCTACACTGACAACTATCGCCGATGCTCACCTTGCCATAGTTCTTGTTGCCGTTTGCCATACCGGCGTAACCGCCAATACCTCCGACATACAAGTGCTCACCGCCATAAGTACCATTTACGGTAATGTTACCGTGATTCTCTCCATCGACTGCAGACTGCGATGAATAACCGCAGGCACCACCGATATACATAGTACGGTCAGTAACCTTTGTGTTATCGTCAGCAACATCCTTGTGAATAGAGAAGGTGAGATCTACATTTACGTCACCATAGTTCTTAATATCGCTCCAAGCGTTGGTTGTACGGTATGCTGTAACACCACCGATGTTCCAATAGAGGTTGGCCTTTGTCAATGCGATAACGCTACCCTTACAAGTGACAACACCCGCCTTGTTGTTGGTGAGGCCTGTAGCCTTGCTACGACCGAAGCCCTCTACACCACCGATACGATAGTGGTAGAGACCGCCCGATGCAGCGTTAGGGTCACACGAACCGAGACACGAGATAGGAGCGTTGTTCGAGCAGTTCTTTATGCTATATGCCAACTCAGCTGCGCTATAGTTGTTTGACGATATACCTGCAAGCATAACACCGCGGAATACCGATTCCTCGGTAATCTTCACCTCGCCATAGTTGTGACAATCCTCGAGATATGAGTACCACGAAGTACCGCAAACACCACCCGAGTAGGTCTGCAAGAATGTACCATCGAGGGTAACCTTACCGTAGTTGTAGCAACCCTTCAACGAGGTGTAAGCACCACGAGCTACAACACCTGCAGCATGAGTCTGAGCATAGCCCTGAGTATCGGCGCTGTTACCACCACCGTTAGCCTTGATGGTCACGTCACCGTAGTTGATACAGTTGGTGAATGTAGCACTCACATTCGACTTACCTGAAGCCGACTCAGCGAGTGAGGTGTGGTGATACATACCTGCAGTTACACCAGCTACAGCAGGAATTACAACCAAGTTGTCAGCCTTACAGCTGCTATCCTTGTAGAGAATCTCAGCGTTGTTTACGCAACCGTTGAGGTGAGTGTAAACGTATGTTCCGTCAGCGAGCTTGGTGTAGTATGCGCAGCCCAAGATGCCCGCAACATAAGGACGTACCTTTGCGGTGTTGCCCTCTGCTGCCGCCTGATTTACTGTGATTGCTACGTTGTTAACGCAGTTGTTGATATTTGCACCGTATGCAGTACCGATCAAACCACCGTAGTTCATCTCGGTGTCGGTGTTGTTGCCATTTGGAACAAATGTAGTGTTCTCAACCATGAAAGTACCGCTAACCGAGCAGCTCTCGATAGTTGGGATAGTCTCCTCGGTAGTCTGGAGCTTGCAAGCCAAAGCACCCATTACTGGCTGATTGTTTGCGTTGATAGCAACGTCTACGAGGTGCAAACCCTTGATCGAAGCCGAAGTAGTGCCGAACAATGGAGCTGTCAAGCCCTTGATAGCGTAACCGTTTCCGAGAACATTCTTTGCATAGCCCTCGATTGGAGTCCACTCCTCGCCGGTCATATCTACGTCAGCTACGAAGAGCGCATCCTTCGACGACTCTGCAGCCTCAGCAGCGAATGCCTTCAACGAAGCAACATCCTTAATTACGAATACCGAAGCGTTAGCAGCGTAAATGAGTGGGTTGCTGAACTCACGAACCTTGCCCGCTGTGAGTGGCTTCTCGTCGCCAGCCTTTACGGTTGCGTACATCACGCCACCCTCGGTGTCGTACAATGTAACGTAAAGCTCGTTGTAAACGCCTGCAGGAACAGCTATGTGCAAGTAGGTAGGCTCGCTCGAGAGTGCTACGCCCTCGCCAAACGAGTAACCGATAACCTCCTTCGATGCTGTAGTAGCTGCGAGCTCGCCATTGGTGAAGTCGAGCGAGAAAGCACCTGCGATAGGAGCACGATCGATAGTCGAAATCTGAGCGTACGACAAGGTCTTACCACCTGTAACGCCAATCTTCAACACGCCTGTGAGGTGGTTCAATGCGAGACCACCGCCATTCTCGCTGTAGCCGTACATTGTCGAAGCGCCATTCGAGAAGGTGCCCTCAACATAAGACTGCTCAGCAGCAAAAACAACCTCACCTGCATTTGCTGCAGGGTAAGCGATGCAGTACGGAGTGGCCAATGTACCCGAAACGGTGAATGTTGCCACTGCGCTGTTGCCGCTCGCAAGAGGTGCCGACTCAACGCCGTTTACCGAAATCTTGTCGCCCTCGCTCCAGTAGAGTGGGTACACCTCACCGGCCTTGTCGCCGAGTTGTGTACGAGACTCCTCCAACGAGAGGACAAATTTGGTCTGACCATCGACAGCTACGCCGAGGTCCTCAGTTGCATCGGTTGTACAAGCTACGCCTGCGAACAATGCTGCAACTGCCCAAAACATTTTTGTCAAGTTTTTCATAGTGTATTTAATTAGATGTTATGATGTAATCATAAAATGGCGCACAAAATTAATGAATATTTATCGACTATCAAATAGTTACTGATTTTTTTTGTAAATTTGTGTGTAGAAAAATTTAACCTTTCACAAGAATAGGTATCTATTTAAGTGAACTCGGACAGATGAAGGAGACGGAGAAGTTGATTGCTCAACTGAGGAACAATGAGGTCGAGGCTTTCGACCGGCTAATTGAGCGCTATGGCGACAGGCTCTATTGGCATATCCGTCGCGTGGTTGTTCAGCACGAAGATGCCGAAGATGCTCTGCAGGAGACTTTCACGCGTACGTTCCTATCTATCAATGAGTTCCGAGGCGATAACGAGCCGTCGTTGACAGCGTGGCTCTACCGCATAGCAACAAACTCGGCAATCAGAGTGTTGCAGAAGCGAAAGAAGTGGGCTTTCTCCACGCTCGACTCGTTGCGAGGTGATTTGCTGGCAACCTTCGAGCACGAGTTGGACCCTACGGCCGATGAGATAGTGGTGCGACTGCAAAAGGCGATATTGGCACTGCCGACCAAGCAGAGATTGGTATTCAATATGCGCTATTACGACGAGTTATCGTTCGAGCAGATTTCGCAGGCGACAGGACAGAGCGTATCGACGCTGAAGACCAACTACCACTACGCCGCGCAAAAGATTAGAGAACAGGTTAGTACAATAGAGTTAGAGTAGAGTTATGAATATGAAACAGATGCCGTACAAAATTGAGGAGGGGGCAATCGAGCAGGCTAAGTACCGTGCTAAGATGGCAGTACGCGATGCCGCTCACCCCGCTGAACCACGCTCGCACAAGGTGCAGTGGCGTTGGGCAAGCGCAATTGCTGTGGCTGCAGTTGTTGTAGTCGGAGTATTCGGTGTTGTGAAGTTTGGTGACAAACTCTTCCACAAACCGACACCTATGGAGGAGCTTATTGCTCAGATGCAGACCGCATCGGACGATATCGTCTACGACCTATCGGTGGATAGCGGTTACTACCTCGAGGAGGAGAATAGATTGTAGAGATATGCAAACATCATTTAATGATAAATAAAGTATTACGTATGAAAAAGATTTTTGTTGTATTGGTAGCTATTGCTACAATGTTTGCGCAGGATGTGTTTGCGCAGGAGAATAGTAAGTTGACCGAGGAGCAGCGCTCGGAGCAGAAGGCTAAGCGCGAGCAGTTGATGCAGACTCGTTTGGAGTTGCTCAAGACCGAGTTGGCTCTCACCGACGAGCAGTTCGCAAAGTTTGACCCTCTTTATCGCAAGTATCGTATGGAGATTCAGCGTGTTACAAGCGTGAATCGTGATGCTAGAATGAAGAAGGATCAGATTACAAACGATAATGCTTTGAGAGTTGTTTCGGCACGTTTGGCGAATCAGATTCTCACCGCAACGGTCAAGCAGAACTACCTCTTCATCTTTGCTGAGGTGCTCGAGCCTTTGAAGGTGATGAAACTCTACAGCGTCGATGAGAAGGTATCGCGCGAGGTTATGAAGATTATGAAGTACCGCAATGCTGCGGCTGAGCTTGATAAGAAATAGAGGTAATGCTCTATAAATGGTTTGTTTTTTTGGTGGCGGCGACTTGAAATAAAGTCGCCGCTTTTTCGTTATCTTTGCACAGAAAATGTAGAAAGAGATGTTTGTCGTTGTAATATTTATACTCTCGGCTGCGGTTATAGCCTTCGACTATTTGGCCTATAAGCGCTACCTGCGCAATGCAAAGGCGTGGGTGAAGTGGTTTGTGGGGTCGTTGTTGATTCTCTCGAATCTCCTGCCATACATCGCGGTGGCGATGTTGTGGCTGACCGACATGCCGAATATGGTACCAATGATGTGGCTGCTCACGGCATATACGGTGCTATCGTTGTCGCGCCTTGCTCTCTATGGCGGAATCCTCACCTTCAAAAATTGTTATGCAAAGTGGGGTGTTGGTATACTGCTCTGCACGATTGTTGCGTGGGTCTTGATTGTCGGTGTGGTGCACACTCGCAAGGCTGTTACGGTAAATAAGGTCGATGTCGCTTCGGCTCGCCTCCCGCACTCCTTCGATGGCTACCGCATAGCGTTCTTTTCGGATCTGCATATTGGCTCTTTGACCTCGGCATCGGCTATGTGCGAGCGCTTAGTCGCAAAGATTAACTCGCTCGATGCCGACCTGGTGGTCTTTGGTGGCGATTTGGTCAATGTCCGCTACGATGAGCTCACGCCCGACTTAGCAAAAATTTTGGGAGGCGTGAAGGCTCGCGATGGCGTTGTTGCAGTACTCGGTAATCACGATACGGGCGTCTATGTGCGCGACACGGTGGCGTTACCTATCGAGGAGAATACCCGCCTGCTTACAGAACGGATAGAGAGTATGGGCTGGCGCGTTGTGAATGATGCAACGGAGCAGATTGTGCGAGGTGCTGACACCCTCACTCTGACGGGTATAGGCTTCTCTCGAGAGTTGCTCGAACATCGCCACTCGGCGGATGTTGCCGAGTCGCTCAACCTACAGCCAATATACGATGGCGTACCGCAGGATAAGTTTAATATTACGGTGTCGCATATGCCTCAGCTGTGGCGCAAAGTCTCGGCTTTGGGCTATGGTGACCTGCTCCTTTCGGGTCACGTCCACGCAATGCAGATGAAGGGCAGAATTGGTGGTTGCACCTTCTCGCCCGCACAACTGATGTATCGAGAGTGGAGTGGTCTCTATAGTGAACAGAACAGCCACCTCTACATCACCGATGGCGTGGGAAGTGTGGGTTTCCATCTCCGCATAGGGGCGCCACCTGAGGTTGCCGAGCTGACACTTCGCCGAGCCGAATAGCCGAGCGAGTCTGCATCGCACCGACACAAAATCAAGAGCTATGAGACAAATTTTAACTCTCTTTTTGGTGTCGGTTGCCCTGGGTGCTTCTGCCCAAATTAACTATCTTACATTCGACGATGCACTTTCGCTCGCCCTCGAGCGAAATCCTGCTGTCGTGGCCTCGGAGTATGCCGAGCAGGCGGCTCACCGTGAGCGTCAGGCCGCTATAGGACTATTTATGCCGAAGGTCTCGGTCAAGGGCGCATACGCACACCTCGACAAGGATGTAAAAATCGATTTCAATCCGATGCTGTCATCCCTCTCGCCGATACTTGGCGAGGGGCTTTCGGCACTTGGACTTGACCTCTCCTACACGCTTCAGCGTCGTAATACGGCCTTTATCGGAGGCGATGTCGTGCTGCCCATCTTTGCGGGCGGTAGGATTCTAACGGCCAATAAGGCTGCGAAAATCAATGAGGAGAGAGTCCAGGAGCAGGGCCGAGGCGTGCGAGGGCGATTGGTTGTCGAGGTTGTCGAGCGCTACTTCGGAGTCGAACTTGCGCGACGAGCTGTAGCTATTCGCAAGGAGGCAGTCGGGGTGGTGAAGCAACATCTCCACGATGTCGAGATTCTTGCCGAGGAGGGTATGGCGGTGGAGAGCGAACGCCTCTATGCTGAGTTTCGTTTGGCTGAGGCCGAGCGCGATTTGAGGCGTGCGCAACTGCAATTTTCAACTGCGCAAGAGGCACTTCTCACCTCGCTCGGTATGTCGAAAGTGCCTCTGCCTACGACGCCAATGTTCCTCCTTCGCAAGCTTGAGCCGTTGGAGTTCTTCGTCTGTACGGCCGAGCTGCGCAATCCCCAACTTGGCGAGGTGGCGAAGATGCGTGAGCTGGCGCGTATGAATCTGCGCCTCCATCGTGCGAAGTTCTTCCCCGAGATTGTGGCGATGGGAGGAATGCTCTTTTGTGACTATCAACTCTCGACGCTGGCACCCCGTATGGCGGTGGGCGTGGGGCTCAATTTCAAAATTTTCGATGGTTTAAACCGCGAGTACCGCTACTCGGCGGCACGCCTGCAACTGCGTCAGGTTGAGGCTCTTGAGACCAAGGCTGAGCGTGATATTGTGTTGCTGATCAAGGATTTGTATAACGATGTCGAGGCGGTGATGTCGACAGTCGAAGCGGTTGAGCGTTCGGAGCGTTTTGCCGAGGAGTTTTTGCGCACACAACGTCTCGCTTTTCGGGAGGGTGCAGCCACCTCGACCGATGTTGTCGATGCGGTGCTAAGTCTCTCACGTGCAAAACTCGAAAAGGTGCAGACTGCCTACGAGTTTGACCTCGCTTTGGCTCGACTATTGGAGGCTTCGGGTATGGGTGAAGAGTTTGTGCGCTATCTCCATAGTAAGGGTGCGCACTCTATCTTCTAAAGTGTGTTGAGTATGAGAAAAACAAATATTTCGCTTATCGTCGTGTTGATTCTTCTGATTTCGATTGTGATTTTTATCGGCTATCGCTGGGGGCGTAAGGAGAAGATTACGGCGCAGGGATTTGTCGAGTGTACGACGCTCCGTATGGCCTCGAAGATTGCGGGACGCATAGATAAAATGTTTGTCGAGGAGGGCGACTCAGTCAGTCGAGGCGATACGCTCTATGTGATTTCGACGCCCGAGTTGGATGCCAAGTTGGCACAGGTCGAGGCTGTTTTGAGCGGCGCTAAGGCCATTAGCAAGAAGGCTAAGGCGGGTACTCGCAAGCCGATTGTTCGCTCTGCGCGTGATATGTGGCGCAAGGCGCAGGTGGGCGTTACACTCGCTCGCCAGAGCTACGAACGTGTCAAAAATCTCTACGACAAGGGTGTTGTTTCGGCGCAAAAATATGATGAAGCACTCGCTGCATTCGAGGCAGCAAAGGCGACCGAGCAGGCTGCAAGATCGCAGTATAACTTGGCTGTAGAGGGCGCTTCACGCGAGGATAAGGAGGCTGCTGCAGCACAAGTGCAACAGGCGCAGAGTGTGGTCGAAGAGGTTGAGCGCTATTTGGCCGACAGGGTAGTCTGCTCACCCGTTGATGGTGTTGTCGATACGGTAGTGGCGAATGAGGGCGAGATTGTCGGCAGTGGCTATCCCGCAGTGACCATTGCGGTCAGCGCAACGTCCAAGGCAGTGTTTAATATTAGCGAAACGCTGCTGCCACAACTTGCTGTGGGTGAGCGTGTTCACGCCGAGGTGCCGGCCTTGGAGCGAAGCGTGAAGTTTGAGGTGGTCTACATCTCGGCCGAAGCAGATTATGCCACGCAGAGTGCCACTTCGGCTCGCGGGGATTTCGATATCTGCACCTTCGAGGTGAAGATGAAACCCCTCGATGAAGTCCCTTTGCGGGCAGGGATGAGCGTCATTCTCGAATTGAAAAAACCGAACGAACGATGACTATCAAACGATTTTGGTCGGGTGTGGTTGCTTCGGCAAAGCGTGAGATGGAGCGCATAGCCTCGAATGGCGAGTACCGAGCAGTTCTGCTATGGTTGCCACTTGGGGTAATCCTCTTTTTTGCCATCTTCTTTTCGCAGGAGGTGGTAGGGCCACTCCCCGTAGCGGTTGTGGATGAGGATAATAGCTCACTCTCGCGCAAACTGGTCTCTATGATTCGTGCAACGCATCAAACCTCGCTTGCCGAGGGGTGCGCCGATATGGCGGAGGCGCGTGAACGTCTCTTGCAGGGCGATGTAGTGGCGGTGGTGGAGATCCCCGAAGGCTTTTCAAAAGATCTCCTTGCGGGTGTGCCGGCCGAGGTTATTCTCTACGATTCGGGTACGAATGTTTCGTCGAACTCCCTCGCGGCAAAGGGTGTGCATACGGCGGTCACATCGTTTGGTGTGGGTGTGGCGCTGCAACGTGCCGAGATGGTGGGGGCTGCGCCCGATGAGGCTATGGCTCAGGTGATGCCGATAGGCTTCTCGACCTATGGACTCTTCAACCCCTGGCTCAACTACGCCTACTATGTCGCACCCTGCTTCTTGGTGATGATTTTGATTATTGCGGCTATGCTCTCGACCATCTATGCTATTGGCTCGGAGCTACGTCGGGCAACAACGGTGGAGTGGCTACGCTCTGCAAATGGGTCGCTTGTCGGGGCTTTGATGGGTAAACTTGCGCCTACGACAATGGTGCTATGGCTCTTGGCCGTAGTAGAAGGCACTCTTATTTTCGGAGTGTATGGTGCGCCGATGAGTGGATCGTGGGGTGTGCTTATTGCAGGTACGATAGTGCTGATTATGGCATATCAGGCCGTTGCCATCTTTGTTGTCGCATTGACTGCTTCGTTTCGACTATCGCTATCGCTTGGAGGCGGTTACTCGGTCTTGGCATTCACCTTTTCGGGCGTAACATTCCCGACTATGGCGATGCTCTCGGCTGTGCAACCGCTGACGATGCTCTTTCCCTATACCTATTATATGAAGTTGTATATCGACCAGGCGGTACGAGGGTCGGCGTGGTGGCTCTCGATGGAGGATATTGCTGCAATGTTGCTCTTTTGCCTATTGCCCTTGCTCGCACTGGCGCGACTCAAAAAGGTCCTGATAAATCGTAAATATTGGTGTCGTCTGTAATGTTTTCAATTATAAAAGAGGAGTGGCGTACCCTTTGGCGGGATGAGGGTGTAGCGTTGATAGTTGTCTTCGCATTGTTCATCTATGGCATATCCTATTCGCTCGGCTATGGCGGTGAGGTACTCGATGAGGTGCCTATAGCTGTCGTTGTGGAGGAGGAGGGTGCCACATCCCGCCGTCTCATTGAGATGTTAGATGCCTCGCCTAAGCTTCGCGTAGCGCACTGTGTTGCCGATATGGATGCGGCCGAGGCTTTGTTGCGTGAGCGCAAGGCGTGGGGCATTATAGACCTATCGCCCGACCTCGAACGTGATATTCTTGCTCAGCATCAGACAAGAGTGGCAATCCTTGGAGATGCGAGCTATTTCCTCGCCTATCGTGAGGTTGTATCGGGTGCTGTGGCGACTATTCAGCAGATGAATGCCGAGATAATTGAGTGCCGTCACGGATTCTATAATCCACCCATAATCTACGAGCAACGCAACCTCTTCAACCCCTCGCTGGGCTATGGCATTTTCGTTATGCCGGCAATAATTCTGCTTATAGTGCAACAGACCGCCCTTATCGGCATCGGTATGGTTTCGGTCACGCGACGCGAGCAGGGTCTGCGCTATAGTAGCGATTCGGCTCTCACTATCACTGCGGGCCGTACACTCGTCTATCTTGCAATCTACGCCCTCACACTTGGTTTTATGCTTACGATTCACTATTCGTTGTTCGACTATCCGATGCGAGGCGTGTGGTGGCGTTGTGTGGCGGTTGTAGTGCCATATCTTTTGGCTGTGATTCTTCTTGCGCAGATGGTCGGTGCGCTCTTTCGTCGTCGTGAGAGCTCGTTGGTGTGGCTCTTGTGGTTGTCGATTCCGTTCCTCCTTGTGAGTGGTGTTTCGTTGCCACCCGAGTCGTTTCCGCAGTGGCTCTATGTCGCAGGTAGGGTGGTGCCGAGCTCTTCGGCTGTCGAGGCGTGGATTGCGGTGCAGAGTATGGGCGCAACCCTCACTGATGTCGCTCCAAAACTCACTCTGCAGTGGGCCTTGGTCGTTCTCTATGGTGCAGGTGCAGTCGTGGCCAATCGTCGCTGATTTGCATTTGTCGTAAAAAGAGGTTATATTTGCTAATCGTTTAACCAAAATTATTAGCAAAATGAAGAGATTAACCTTGTTTTTTGCACTCTTGTTGGCGTCGTCAGCCACTATGGCCTATACGCCCAATAAGATTGTAATCCCTAATGTCGACGGATATGTGACATTGAAGGGCGATTTTCACATGCACACAATCTTCTCGGATGCTACCGTATGGCCTACAACTCGCGTGGAGGAGGCTGCATGGGAGGGTTTGGATGTGATTGCAATTACCGACCACCTCGACACTCGTCACCAGAAGATGAGAAAGCGTGGCTACTTCACAGAGAAGTGCGACCGTGATGCCTCTTACAAGTTGGCAAAGGCTGTTGCCGCAAAGAATGATGTCATCGTAATTCACGGTGGTGAGATTACCCGAGGTATGCCTCCGGGACACTTCAACTGCCTCTTTGTGAAGGATAATGACGATATCTGTGCTGCAGCCGAGAAGAATGACCACGACCACGTATTGGCGATGGAGGGTGGACTTCGCGAGGCTCGCAAGCAGGGCGCTTTGTTGATGTGGAATCACCCGAACTGGAGCAAGCACGCTCCTAACGAGACTATTATGTGGCCAGCACATAAGAAGATTCTCAAGGAGGGCTTGATGGATGCAATCGAGATTTTCAACGCTGAGACCGGTTACTCGCCTGAGAGCCACGAGTGGTGCTTGAAGCATAACCTCGCTATTATGGGTTGTTCGGATTCGCACTCCCCATTCTTTACAAAACTCGACTACAAGGGTGGCCAGCACCGCGTAGTGACACTCCTCTTTGCGAAGGAGCGTTCGGCTGAGGGTGTTCGTGAGGCTATCGAGTCACGTCGTACCGCAGTATTTGGCGAGGGTGTTGTCTATGGTCGTGAGCAGGAGCTATTGCCGCTCTTCCACGCTTGCGTGAAGGTGAAGAACGTGAAGTTCTCTCCGAAGCAGTTGACATTCGTCTTGGAGAACACATCGAGCATTCCGATTCGTCTCACTAAGGCTCCTGGCTCTGAGAAGTATTGGTTTGACCGTCATATCTACTTGGCTCCACACAGCACCCATTCGTTGAAGGTACGCTTGGTGTTGGTTGACAATAAGCAGCCGCTTATGAGCGAGGATACAAAGAATATCCTTGTAAACTTCTTTGTTGAGTCGTTCCAGATTGGCGCAAACAAGCCATTGCCTGTGACATTCAATGTAGAGTGGTAGTCGACCCACGAACAAACAAAAATGGCTGAGCATCCGCTCAGCCATTTTCTTGTATCTCTATCTAAGATTTATCGTCTTGGGCCATACCAACCAGTTGTCGAAGTGCCACGGTTTACGCCAACCGAGCCGCTTGACTCCTTGTAGCCGTAGTCAGACATCTTGGTCGAACCCTTCTTGCCGAAGTGGCGGAGGTTGTATACGAACTGTACCGAGAAGTAGCGGCCGATACAGCTGTTCCAAGAGTTCTGAGTGTAGCCCGAACCGGTCGAACGAGCAAACGATGTGTTCTGGTTGAAGATGTCGTTTACACCCACCTGAACCTCGCCGCGCTTGTTCTTGAATACCTTGCAGCCGAGGTATACGTTGCAGAGTACATAGTCCTCGTTGTACTTGTCGGTGAAACCGAGGTACTGCACGTACGAGATAGCACCTGTGAGGGTCAAACGCTTGAGGAATGTCCACTTCACGTTACCATTTACCGAGTGGTTGAAGTACTCGTTCTTATTGGTGTTGCCGATGGTGTTCCAAGCCTGGTTGTAGGTACCGTTCCACGAGATGGTGAAGTCGAGATTCTCCGAGATGTTACTACCGAGTGTTACGCCCGCATCGTAGCCGATATTGTTAGCGTAGTTGGTGTCGAAAACGTGGTTAATCATATTCTCCAATACGCTGCCTGTGCCAGTTGCGTAGATAGCCGAAGGAACGCGGTTGTAAACCACACCACCCTTGATGTTGAGGTTACACTTCATAAATGAGAGTGGCAAACCGAGCGAAACGTGAGTACGCAACGAGTAGTAGCCATCCATATTCTCGTATGATGTTACCTCCTTTGGACGGTAAGCCTTACCCTCTTGGTCGGTAGGGATGGTTACACCGTTGAAGTCAGCCGGCAACTCGAATCCGTTAGGGTTGTTCCAAGTCGAAGCCGAGATGTAATCCTGCTGCATCTGAGCATTGAACATCCACATAAATGTGATACCCTTCTCCACCTTCGAGAGGTTGTAGTGCATGCTCAAGTTGTGGGTGAATGATGGATTCAACGCCTTGTTACCAATGCTGATATACTGCGGATTCGATACATCGAAGATGCTCTGCAACTGAGTTACCGATGGGTTACCCGACCACGAACGGAGGAATACACGAAGGGTGTTCTCCTTGTTGAAGGCGATGTTAGCCATACCGAAGTACGAGAACTTGTTGTAGTGCTTGTCAATCTTGTCGCCCTGAGTACCTACGATGCTGCCATCGAGGATGTCACGCTGGTACGAGAGGTTCAATACTACGGTGTTCTTGTTCTTCGAGTAGCGGAAACCTGGACCTAAGCGGTGTGTCCAGAAACCGCTCTGGAACTTCTGCGACATATTCTCGTTAAGGACCATATTTCCGTACTGAGCGTCGGTGTAGTAGGTCTTCTTGTCGTTCATCTCGTGCTCGTACAACATACGATACTGCAACGAAACCTGAGCCGAGCTCGAGATTGGCTCGTTGTAGGTTACATTTGCACGGATGGTGTACTCCTCGCTTGGACGGTGGATGTACTGGTAGAGTGGCGAGAAGAAGATAGAGCTGTTCGCCATATCCTGCCAAGACTTACCCTCTCCGAAGTAGTTGTTGTACTCGTCCGAGTAGGTAGGATCGTTGTATGTCACACCGTTTGCGTCGTTAGCCGTAGTCTTCTGCTTGCGCTCGTTGTTCTGGTAGTTGAAACGACCATCGACGGTGAGTGTACGACCAGGCTTACCGAGCTTGGTACGCAACTGCAAGAACTCGTTGAAGCGGAATGCATTCATCTTGCTCCAGCTGTACGACTTCATATATGACATAGCCTGGTGATCATCCTCGCTCTCGGCATCGTACTCGTAACCGTGGGTGTAACCCTCGCTGTTCGATGTAGGGTTGTTGCCCTGATATGAGAACGATGTACGCGACATCAACGATGCGTTACGCGAAATCTTCCAGTCGAGACGTGCATTGAAACGAGCGTTGTAGTTGATAGTGTTCGATACGCCCTGCTTCCACATATAACCTGTAGGCATTGGGCTCTCGTACCACTTCTCTGTCTCCGAGTTGTTGTCTGTGTCGGTGTGGTTGAAGAAGAGCGAACCCTGGAACTTCACGTTGTTGCGACGACCCCACTCATCCGAGTAGTTTGCACCGATTGAGTTCACGAGTGCGATACCATTCTGCTGGCTTACCATATACTGACCAACGGTACCACGCATACCACGACCTGGCTGTGCGCCACTTACGCCCAAGATATCCTCGAACGAGAAGTTCTGCTGGTTGACGTTGTTGAACAAACCGATCAACGATACGCGAGCATCACCCTGGAAGAAGTTGACGTTACCGCCAACAATCCACTTGTGACCCTTTGCGAAGTCCTCAGCGTTATTCTTCTCCCAATTTGGCTCGTAGCCCATACCTGCGTACATCTTACCGAACTGACCCTGACGCATACCCGGCTTGGTTACGATATTGATAGCCTTGTAGCCTTCGCCATCATCCATACCCGAGAACTCGGCCTGGTCACTCAACTTGTTGAACACCTCGATGCGGTCTACAGCCTCAGCAGGTAACGACTTGATAGCGGTGTTGACATCATCGCCAAAGAACTCCTTACCATCGACGAAAATCTTCTTGATGGTCTCACCCTGAGCCTCAACCGAGCCATTGGTGATGTTGATACCCGGCATCTTCTTCAAGAGTCCCTCCACATCGGCATCGTTCGATACCTTGAAGGCACCTGCGCTATAGCTCAATGTATCACCATTCTGCGATGTGCGGAGAGCCTTCGCGGTCTTTACGACGGTCTCGATGCGCTCTGCTGCCTCATCGATATACAACTTACCGAGCGACGACGACGCTGCATTGACCTTGAACTCCTTGGTCAAGTCCTTGTAACCGATGAATGTTGCGACCATTGTGTAGTCGCCGTACGAGAGCGAAGGGATCGAAACGTAGCCGTTCGCACCCGAAGTGTAGTACTTCTTGTTGTCGGGCTTAGCGGTAGGGTATACCTCTACCACAGCACCCGGAAGCCCCTTCTTGCTCTGATTGTCAATAATTGAAAATGTTACTTTGCCTGATTGGGCAAATGCAGAGATGGCAAATGCCGCTGCAAAGAGTAAGACAATTATACGCTTCATTATATAACTATTATTTTTGTTTGCAGTTTTGGTTGGTTTTGAGGTGTGTGTTGGTCACTTTCCTAAAAACCGCACAAAGGTAGTGAATATAATCTATTATATTCAATCAAAAGCGGTAAATTGTCGTAAAAAAGGGGTGAAATGACTACTAATTGTTCTGAATTAGCCATCCCTTGAACTCGTGAACGCGTGCTTTCGGCACAATAAGGCGCTCAGGGCTCTCGATTGTGAGGTTTACAGCGAGTCGACTGCCAAACCAAACCGAGATATCTTTGACCGATTTTCGCGAGATAATGAACTGGCGATTGGCGCGGAAAAACATCTCGCTCGGGAGCTTCGACTGCAGAGTCTCGAGGGTCATATCGACCTGATATTTAGAGCCGTCAAAGCAGTAGGCGGTAACCCTCTCCTCGCTTGTGTGGAAGAAGGCAATATCGTCGATTTGAAGCGGTATAATCTTGTCGCGGAAGTGTACGAGGAAGACTTGCTGTGACTGAGCCTTCTGCTTCTGCGCCACGTCGTTTACGCGCGAGGTGTAATTGGTGCGCTCAATCGAAGTCAGTCGTTGCCACTTCTCGATAGCGCGGCGCACGCTCTCCTCGTTGATTGGCTTGAGCAGGTAGTCGATGCTATTCACCTTGAACGCCTCGATGGCATATTGGTCGTAGGCGGTGGTGAAGATTATCGGTGTTGTGATGTCGACACTGTCGAATATGCGGAACGACGAGCCGTCAGCCAAGTGAATATCCATAAAGACGAGGTCGAGCGATGGAGCGGAGTTGAAAAACTCCACGCTATCGGTTACTGTGTCGATGGTGTTTACCACCTCAATGTCTGGGCATACCTTGTGCAGTATGGCAGAGAGGTTCTGCGCAGCTGCGGTCTCGTCTTCTATGATAACTATTCGCATAGGGCTCTATTCGTTAGGGTTTTCGAGGAGTGGCAGACGCACTACGAACTCCTTCTCGTTGTCAATTATCTCAATCTCGTGATTCAGCAACAGCTCGTAGCGGCTATTAAGGTTCGAAAGACCAATTCCCGTGCCTGAACTATCCTCAATCATCGGATGCTTCTCGTTCGATACCACCAAGTATTCGCCCTCGGTGCGGATGTGAATGTGAAGCGGATTTTTCGAGGTTATAGTATTGTGTTTCACTGCATTACCAATGAGTGGCTGCAACGATATCGCCGGCAACTTGTAATCAAGATACTTCTCGTCGATGTCGAAGATGAAGGAAATCTTATCGGCATAACGGATCTTGAAGAGATAGGTGTATGCCTCGGCAAACTCAATCTCCTGGCGCAACGAGATAAAGTTCGAGTTGTTGCCATTCTGCGAGAGGTAGCGGAAGGTGTAGGAGAGCTGATCGATATACTTCAGCGCTCGCTCCTCATCCTTTTCGCGTACCAACATCGATAGCGACGAGAGCGAGTTGAAGAGGAAGTGCGGATTGACCTGGCTCGCCAACATATTGTACTTTGTGGTGAGGTTCTCGTTGCGGAGAATCTCATTTTCGAGCGACACCTGCTGCTCACGATAGAGCAGGGTGTAGATGCGCGAGTAGAGGATTACCACGGCGAGTGTGAAGCACGACTTCAGCACCACGACAAGCTCCACCACCTGGCGACTCTTGTATACCGGAATAACCTCTCCGGAGTGCATCAGAGGCACAGGCGAGATGAAGTATGTGGCAAAGAGAATGATGACGCATATCGCTGCACGTAGCAGGAATCTCCACCACGAGAGCTCTCTACCTCTCGAGTTCATCACCACAAGGAGGATGAACGAAAGCACGAAGTAGAAGAAGAACTGGTAGAAGAGGATGCTCCACTGCTCGGAGCCACGATAGAGTGCACCATAGTCGAAGCTCTCGCCATTGCGCTCGATAACGCGGCGCATAATAGGGTGCTTAGCCTCGAAATTGCTTCTGTCGCTGGCCTCTACAAGCAACTTATCGCCCGATGTCAAGCCCAACCAATGCACCTTGCGGTGGTCGACATAGACGCTGTCACCCGCTTCGCTTATGATGTAGCCGTAACCATCGCCCGAAACGGATAGAGTACCCTCTACCTGCTTGATAACCACCTCCTTATTGCGGAGACGGGTCGAGCGCTCGTTACCTGTGTCGGTCTGGTTCGAAACCAACAATAACAGATACGAGAAGTTGCAAACAAGACTCACAACTATCGCCATAAAGGCGAATCCCAAGTATGGTGAACGGCTTTTCATCAATTCAAAATGCAGAATTCAAAATTATTTATCTTTCGTCTACTCCTCGTACCACGAAGCGTAGAGGCGGTAGTCGTTGGCGATGCGCTGGATGATGTTTTGACGTTGCTCTGGGGTTACCTCCTTCACCTTCTTGGCCGGAACACCTGCGTAAACCGAGTTTGGCTCCAACTTCGAGTTCGACAATACCAACGCGTTTGCTGCGATGATACAGCCCGATGCTACGACTGCGTTATCGAGAATTGTTGCACCCATACCGATAAGACAATTATCCTCGATGATTGCACCGTGGATTGTCGCGTTGTGACCCACCGATACATCGTTGCCGATGTGGGTCTGCGACGGATTTGGCGACTTGTCGTAGAGCGTGTGAATAACGGTGCCATCCTGGATGTTTGTGCGGTTGCCGATGGTAATTGAGTTCACGTCACCGCGCAATACTACGTTATACCATAGCGATGAGTCCTTACCTACCTTCACATCACCAATCAAAACTGCGGTCTCTGCCACAAATGTACCCTCGCCAACCTCGGGGGTCTTACCTCTTACAGACTTTATATATGCCATAACTTTTGCATTTTTTTAATCAATTTCTAATTGTGTTTTGCCTCTTGCCAGTATGACTCGAGCTCCTCGAGCGGCGTCTCGCTCATCATCTTGCCCTGCTCGGCAACTCGCTTCTCGACGTGGTTGAAGCGGCTGATAAACTTCTTGTTGGTCAACTCGAGCGCATTCTCGGGGTCGATACCGCTCTTGCGACACGCATTGATAAGGGCGAAGAAGAGGTCTCCAATCTCAGCCTCCAAGTTCTCCTTATTCTCGTTTGCAATCTCGACATCAATCTCGGCAATCTCCTCGCGTACCTTGTCCCAAACATCGGCTGCAGACTCCCAATCGAAGCCTACCGCTGCAGCCTTCTCGCTGATACGGAATGCCTTCACCATAGCTGGAAGTGAACGAGGTACTCCGCCTAAGACACCGCTCTTGCGCGCCTTCTTGCGAAGCTTGAGAGCCTCCCAGTTCTGCTTTACCTCCTCGGGTGACTCGGCCAAGACATCGCCATAGACGTGTGGGTGGCGGTAGATGAGCTTGTCGCACACTCCATTTGCCACATCCGCAAGGTCGAACTTGCCCTGCTCCTCGCCAATCTTCGAGTAGAATACGATGTGCAAGAAGAGGTCTCCGAGCTCCTCCTTTATACCCTCCATATCGTCGGCGGTGATGGCA
This sequence comes from Alistipes sp., assembly GCA_045614285.1. Taxonomy (GTDB): domain Bacteria; phylum Bacteroidota; class Bacteroidia; order Bacteroidales; family Rikenellaceae; genus Alistipes. The sequence goes on along the minus strand of JAZLCQ010000064.1, from coordinate 51,010 downwards.
TCCACCAACTCGAAGGTCTCCTCGATGGTGTTGTTGCGCAACGAGTGGATGGTCTGCTCTCTATCCCAAGGGCACTCGACACGCAGGCGATCCATCACCTCGATAAGTCGTGCCGTTGCCTCCAATTTCTTATCCATAATTTTCTGTTTTATAACGTAGTATAACTATTTGATTACCAAAGGTTGAATAAATACCTTATCCTCGGCATCGCTTATTCCGTCAGCCACAATACGCAGGGCGTGGATAGGCTTGTTCTTCGGGCGCATAATGAGATATCCGTCTCGCAAGTTACCCGCCTTGACGAACTTCGCGCCGTCGTATGATACCTCCACGTGTCCCTTGTAGATGAGGCAACGATGCAAGTGATCATATCCCGTTGCGAGCTTGATGTAAGAGCACTTCACGGGCGAGGCAAAGCGGAACTCCACCCAGTCACCCTTCTTTGCGCATCGTGTTGTTCGCGCAGCGCTCTTGTAGTTGGCGCAGTTATCGGCCGAGCCCTTGAACTCCATCGACGATGTGATGGTGCACTTTGGACGCATTTGGTTGTAGTAGGCTGGCGCTCCCGTAGGGTTGCTATAACCGGTCATTAGGTAGCTCTGGAAGGTCACAAACGGTGCCATATTGGCATTGAGCGGAGCCTTATACTCTTGAGTCTTGTTTGTACGGATGTCGGTGTAGTAGAGCTTTGAACCATCCTCGGTCGAGGCGAAGATTTTACCGCTTTCGATCTTGATTGTAGGCGACTCGAGTCTAAAGGTTGCACTCATCGCCTGCAACTTGTAGTAGAAGTTCGACTTCAATACCGCATACATCTCGTCGAATGAGCGACGCTGTTTGCTCCACGCAATCTCCGATACTGCGAAGATACGAGGGAAAATCATATACTCGAGATAGTCCGAGAAGTGGCGTGCCGAGGTGATGTTGATGGAGTATATTTCGCTCCAGAATGCGCCCTCGATGCCGGCAATGTTGCTGCGCTGCTCGGTCGAGAAGCCCGCTCCGTCGAACGAGAAGTCGCAAATGGTCTTTAAACTCAAACCCTTTGATGAGCGGTGTCCGCGCTCGTAGGTAGATTGGCGCTTGTCGAGGTAGAATACGCTGCTCGGCATAATGATGGTGCCATAGCCCTGCGCAGTGGTCGACAGGCATCGTTTAACGCCTCGCCAGCCTGTCACCAATGTTGTCTTAGGCAGGAGTCCGCCATCGACAGCCTCATCCCACACTACAGCCTTGCGATTGTACTTGGTGAGGATGTCCGAAACTCGATTTATAAAATATTGCTCGAGCTGAGGGCCATCCTTGAGCCCCTTCTCCTTCATCAGCTTCTGACAATCGGGACAAGGCTCCCACCACGAGAACTTAACCTCATCGCCACCGATGTGGATATACTGAGATGGGAAGATTTCGACCAACTCCTTGATGATATCCTCGATTAGAGCATAGTTCGACTCCTTGGCTGCACACCATACGTTGCGAATGTCGATGCCGTTGTAGTTCGAGGTGTCAGGTGTGTAGTTGCAGAGAATCTCGGGGTGTACCACGCCCAAAGCCTTACTATGGCCCGGCATATCAATCTCGGGTATCACCTCGATATTGCGCTCGGCTGCGTAGGCTACGATGTCGCGCAACTCCTCCTGTGTGTAGTAACCTCCATATTTCTGGTTGAAACGGCTGTAGATAGGGTGGAGCTTTGAGTCACCACCACGGAAACCGCCCTCCTTGGCAAAGTGAGGGTACTTCTTAATCTCGATGCGCCACGCTGGGTTGTCGACAAGGTGGAAATGCAACTTGTTCAACTTGCAGTAGGCCATATAGTCGATTACGCGCTTAACCTCGTGTACGGGTTGGAATGTGCGCGCCACGTCGAGTAGGAAGCCACGGTAGTGGTACTGCGGAACATCCTTGACCTCGATGTACGAAACATCCATCGGGAGCTGTGCGCTCTTGCTGTAGATTGCGTGAGGCAACAATTGTAACAGAGTCTGAATACCATTGAAAACGCCTCCATACTCGCCACCACGAATCTCGATGCCCTTCTTGTTGACTACAAGAGAATACTCCTCCTTAGCCAACTTCTCGTCGAGCACGAGGCGGATTGTGTTACTCTTCTTGCCCTTAGTGCGGGTGAGGTGGATGTACTGAGTGAGGTAGCCGGCAGCCTTCTCCAATCCCTTGTCGCAGATGATAGCGGTCTGCTCATCGATTGTGAAGCGTCCTTCGCCCTTTACGAGCGAGAGCGGCTGCGGAATGACGTCGGTGAAGAGCGGCGCAGGAGGTGTTGGTGGTGTTACAACCTTCACCGTATCCTTCTCTTTGCCTTTTTTTACCTTCTCCGACTTTTCCGTTTTCTCTGCTTTCTCCGTCTTCTCTGCCTTTTGAGTTTTCTCGCTCTTCTCAGCCTTCTCGGTATTCTCTACCTTGACGCTTTCGGTCTTATCCTTTTTAACCTTGTTTACCTTGGTGCTATCCGCTGCAAAGCCGCTCTGGAAAATCAGCAGTGCAATAGCAATAAGTAGGTATCTCATAGTTCTAACTCGCTTGTTTTTAGGTTTTATCTTCGCAAATATAAATAAAATTAGCGGCTTGACAAAATGTCAAACCGCTAATTTGTAAACTTATATAACTTAATTAGTTAATGCTTGGCAAGAATGAGTACTCCTTCGAGTAGAGGAGGTGCTGCTCGATGTAGTTTGCAGGATACGAAATCTTTACATCTACAATCTTGTCACCCTCCATAACCAACTCGTACTCAGGGTTCACCATACCTGTGTATGGCTCGATGTTGAGTGCGTAGTAGCGGTCACGAACCTCCTTGTGGAGCTCAGGATCGATCTTCACAGCATACTTCTCGATCAACGCCTTACCAGCCTCGAAGTCACCCTCCGACTTGATACGCTGAATCTCGCAGAGCTGCTTGCCGAAGATAGCGCGCAACTTCAAGAAGTCGTTAACTACGATGTAACGCTTGCCATCCTTAACAACCCACTCGATAACATTCTCCTCCTTACCGAGGTCGTATGCCCACTCCGAGATGAGCTTGCGGTTACGCATATGTGCCTGCTCAACATTCTTACCCAACTCGATACGAGCGAACTGAGTCATAGCACCGTTCATGATGTACGAAGAGTACTGAGCCTTAGCAACCTCGAGCGATGGAATCAAACCAATCTCAACCATCTTCTCGTCACCGAGGTAGTAGAGTGCGAAGAGGTCAGCACGAGTCTCCTCGAGAGCCGACGAGTAGACTCCCAACTCGGTACCTGTAGTGCCCGGAGCCAACTGGCCCGAACCGTGACCGAGACACTCGTGGAGGTCGGTGTGAAGGTCGTCAGAGATCTTACCATACTTCTTTCTGAGCTCACGATCCTCTGCGTGGAGTACGAACTCCTCAGCAAAGCCGTTGCCCTGAGCCGACTTGTTGTATGCGTAGGTTACATTGTCGATAGTTACCGACTTCGAACCGTGCTCCTTACGAATCCAATCTGCGTTTGGAAGGTTGATACCGATTGGGGTAGTAGGGTAGGTGTCGCCACCGAGCATAGCCACGGTGATAACCTTAGCCGATACGCCCTTAACCTTCTCCTTGCGGTATGCAGGGTTGATTGGCGAGTGATCCTCGAACCACTGAGCGTTGTCCGAGATAACCTGAGTACGACGGCAAGCCTCCTTGTCGAGGAAGTTTACAACAGACTCCCACGATGCCTTGTAGCCGAGTGGATCGCCATAAACCTCAGTAAAGCCGTTTACGAAGTCAACATTCGAAGTAGTATCCTTAACCCAAGCAACGTTGAATGCGTCGAAGTCGCGCAAGTCTCCGCTCTTGTAGTACTTGATCAATAAGCCGATAGTGCTCTTTGTAGGCTCCTCAGCAACCTCGTAAGCCTTCTCCAACCAGTAAACAATCTTCTCCAAAGCCTCGGTGTACATACCTCCAATCTTATAGGTCTGCTCGTAGATCTTACCATTCTTCTTCACGAGCTTCGAGTTCAAACCGTACGAAATTGGGCAAGGATCGTTGCCGGCCTTCTTAATCATATCGTTGTAGAACTTCTCTACCTCTGCCTGAGTTACACCCTCGTAGTAGTTACCTGCCGATGTAGTGATAACATCATCACCTGCCTGGTTGAGGCGTGTAGCGTAGAGTGCAGGGTTGAACATAGCCTCCAAGATGGTCTCCTTCTCAACCTGTGACTCAACAGCGTACTTGTCCCACTGCTCCGAGAACCACTCACGCGAGAACTCTGGCTGGAACTTGTCGTTTGAGTAGTGGTGGTGGATACCGTTAGCCAACCATACCTTCTTCAAATACTTCTCCATAGCCTTGAACTCAGCCGACTCCTTGTCACCCTCGAAAGTGGTGTAGATCTTCTCCAAAGCACGACGGATGGTGAGGTTGTACTTGAAGTTCTGATCGAAGAGGATGTCACGACCGCACTTAGCCGACTCAGCCAAGTAGTAGATCAAAATCTTGTCGTTGAGTGACTGATTCTCAAACTCCGGTACCTCGTAACGGATGATCTTGATGTCGTCGAATCTATCGACGATCCAAGGCTGCTCTGCCTTCTCTCCCTGACAAGCCGTGGCAGCCATTGCAATAATTCCCATTGTTAAAAAAACGATTTTTTTCATAATACCTATTATTTATTTAAGTGTTGTGTCTCTATTTGCCAAAATTCTCGACGCGGTGGAAGAGAATGTAGTTCGAGTCGTGCTGGTTGTGAGCATTTCCCTCTTCGTCATCCCACGCTGTGCGTACTACCGCTACAATGTCGTCGCCCTCGAACTGCCAATCGACATACTGCACGCCGTGGTAGTAGACGTCGGGGTGGTGTATAACGGTGCGCTCCACCTTCCACGTAATTAAATCCTCAGAACTGCACAATGACAAGGTGTTTCGGGTCTTGTCATTCTTAATAACGAGCTTGTCTGCCTCCGTAGTATTTGCCAGTGTCCAATATTTGCCTGTACCCTCGTGGTAGCGAATTGTGAACTTCTTTGCTCCGCCCGGGAATGGCATAAAACCCTTCTCGGTGTCGAAAGCGATGTTCTTACCGTTAGGTGATACGGTTACGCGAGCGCACTGCTCCTCACCTACACCTTTCACGGTACCCACTCTGAGGATATTCAACAACTGCTTATTCTTGATGTCGTAGACGATGTTGCCCTCCAACCAACCGCGGAACTCGCCACCGAGCCAAGCAGGGTCGGAGTAGAGTACATTCGAGCAGCGCCAGCTCTTGGCGTCGAGCAAATCGGCATTTACAGGTGCCGAAATCACCATTGCCGAGTAGCGGCGTCCCCACTTGCGCACCTTGTGTGTAGCATACTCGAAAGCCTTCCAGATGCGGCCGTTGTGAACGATAACGGGGGTCGGAGCGGTGTGATATTCGCCCTCGACAATAAGTCCGTGCTCGGCGTCGTATGGGTTGCTCCAAGTCTCGCCCTGGTCGCTCGATTTGCGAATCACGATATTTCCGTGGTGACGGCAGGTGCCGAAGATGTAGATATCGCCCTTGTGGTAGAATATTGTCGACCAAAACTGACCTCTCAAAGTGGCAGTCTTGCGCCAAGTAGCACCCTTGTCGTCCGATACGAAGATGTCGGTGATGGCGGTCTCGAACTCCTTGGTCTTTGGGCCAAAGTAGTCGTGGCTGACCACATAGCGGCCACTCTCGAGGATGCAGATGCTCGGCGAGCCGAGGTACTTACCCTTCGATGCGGGGCTGTGGTTTACGACGGTACCTGGCAGAGGCATCACCTCCTGTGCCGAAGTTGACATAGCCACCGCTACGGCTGTAATAACGATTGTTATAAATCTCTTGAGTCTCATAGTTTAGTAGCCGAAGATATCCTCCTGCGAGAGGAATTTAACCTCTCCGAGTGAACGGAGGTAGTTCATATCGAGGTCGTTCTTATCACCCAATATACAATAGGTATATGGGCGACCCTTAATCATACGCTGCTGGAATGCAACCACATCGTCGAGAGTCAAGTTCTTGACACCCTCGTAGATGGTCTTGTTTGCATCCTCCTTTAATCCGAACTTCTCATAATCGAGATAGCTCCACAAGACGTTAGCCTTGGTGGTGCGCTGGCTCTCCATATTTGCCAAGATACCACTCTTTGCCAAGTCGAAAGCCTTCTCCGAGCGAGGCATCTCCTCGATAATCTCGTCGAACGCCTCGATAGCCTGCTGCATCTTGTCGTTCTGAGTTGCGATGAAGGCGTAGAAGTAGTATGGATCCTGAGGTGTTGAGCCCTTCCAGAGACCTGCATACGACGAGTATGCCAAACCTCGCGCCTCGCGCATCTCCTGGAATACGATAGAGTTCATACCGCCTGAGAAGTAGTTGTTGTAGAGGTTCGAAATTGGCGAGTTCTTCACGTCGAACTTATCCTCCTCTCGGCGCGAGTACTGCATATAGTAGACCTGCTTAGCGTCGTACTGAACAAAGAGCACGCTCGGCTTTGTCACGTTGTTATGCGAGAGGGTTACCGCCTCCACCTTCTCCAACTCTCCGTTTACGCAGTGGTTCTTGTAGAGCGAAGTTACAACGTCGTTCAACTCCATTGGGCCGTAGTACATCACGCGGTGGTATCTATTTGGCAACGCCTTAATCTGCGAGAGAAGCTCCTCCGACGAGATGTTTCGCAGCTCCTTGGTCGACATCTTCACCTTCTCATTGTACTCCGAGCCGTAGGTGCAATACTTCTGCAATGCGCTGAAGCACTCCTGCTGCGAAGACTTGTCATTGAGACGCTGCTGCTCCACGTCGAGCTTCACGCCGCTCAATACCTCCTCGTCGCCCTGGACATTTGCGATATAATCCTCGGCAATCTTCATCGCCTTCTCCATATTCTCCGAGAGACCGCTGATGACGATATAGGTCTTATCGAGTGCCACCGAGATATTAAAGGTACAAGCCAAGTCGTATAACTCACGCTGAATCTTCTCGACCGACTTCTCGTTTGTGCCCAAAAGCTCCATATACTGTGCAGCCAAAGGCAACGACTTGAAGGTCGAACCTCCAAACTCGTAGAGATAGATGAGTGAGAAGAGTTCGTTCGTCTCATTGCGCTTGTAGAGTACCTCTACGCCGCTGTCCAACTTTGTGCGACCGAGGTCACGCTCATAATCTACGAACTGCGGTGTGATAGGTGCCACCTCGCTCTGCTGCATAGCCACAAGGTAGTCACTCTGCGCATCACGGTTTGCCGAGATAGGGGTGATGGTTGGCTTCTCGATCTTCTTTTGCGACTTATCCTCGCCCTGACGCTTGTAGACTACAGCGTAGCCGTCGAGAGTAAGGTTCTCCTTTGCCCACGCTACCAAGTCCTCCTTGGTGAGCTTCGCTGCGCGGTCGAGCTCGGTCGCAACGTCCGACCACTCCTGACCGTTGATAAATGCAGCCTCCATTCTGTATGCGAGGGCGAAGTTGTTCTCCAACTGCGACATCTCGCCCTTGCGGTAGTTTGCGATAATCGAGCTTAACAACGCCTCGTCAAACTCGCCATTGCGTACCTTCTCAACCTCTGCTAAGAGCAAGTCGCGCACCTCCTCGAGTGTCTGACCCTGCTTAGGCTCACCTGCAACCATTGCAATACCTGCATCTGCCAAGCACTCCACGTAGCCACCTGCATCGAGTACCTTCTGCGACTGTAGAAGGTTAGTATCGAGCAGACCGCAGCTGCCGTTCGAGAGTACAGAGCTCAAAATCTCGCCAATCAAAGCACCCTCCGAACGAGCACCCTCAATAGGCCAAGCGATAGCCACGCTCTCGCTCTCCAAGCCGTAGACCTCAGCCTCCTTAACCTCGGTGAGGCGGGTGAGCTGATACTCCTCCACCTTTGGCAAGTTGTTGTTCGGAACGAGCGAACCGAAGTACTTGTCGATAACCTTGATAGCCTCATCGGGGTCGAAATCTCCTGCCATACAGATTGCCATATTGTTAGGCATGTAGTATGTCTTGTAGTAGTTCTTGATATTTGTGATTGACGGATTCTTCAAATGCTCCTGTGCACCGATGGTGGTCTGTGTACCGTATGGGTGGTTAGGGAAGATCATCGCCATGACCTTATCGAAGAGCTTACCGCTGTCGCGTGTGAGTCCCATATTGTACTCCTCGTATACGGTCTCCAACTCGGTGTGGAAACCACGAATTGTAGCGTTTGCGAAACGCTCCGACTGAATCTTTGCCCAGTTCTCAATCTGATTCGACGGAATATCCTCAACGTAGTTGGTCTCGTCGAACGAAGTCCAGGCGTTTGTACCGCTGGCACCGATTGCCTGCATCAGCTTGTCGTACTCGTTCGGAATAGCATACTTTGACGCCTCCTGCGATACGCTGTCAATCTTGGCATAGAGCACCTTGCGCTCTGCCTCGTCGGTTGTAGTGCGGTATACCTCGAACAATTGCTCAATCTCATCAAGGAGTGGCTTCTCGGCCTCGAAGTTCTGAGTGCCGAACTTGTCGGTGCCCTTGAACATCAAGTGCTCGAAGTAGTGAGCCAAACCTGTCGTCTCGGCAGGGTCATTCTTTGAGCCTACGCGTACTGCAATCATTGTCTGCAAACGAGGCTCCTCCTTGTTTACCGACATATATACCTTCAAGCCGTTGTCGAGGGTGTAGATGCGGGTAGCCGACTTATCGCCCTTGACCGACTCGTAGCGGTAGCCGCACGATACTGCAAGCATCGCCACCGCCAAGACTATTAACCACGAAAATCTCTTCATAACTAAAATATAGCCTTGAAAACATCAATAAAAATCTGAATTGTAAGCCACGAGGCGAGCAACATCTTTATACCCGTGCCGACGAAGAACGATGCGAACGAGCCAAGACCGCTCTTGAATGCTCGCTCCTTGTTCTCCTTGTCGTATATCAACTCCGCAATCACAGCTCCGAAGAATGGGCCGAGAATAACACCCAACGGGCCCAGGAACATTCCCACGATGACTCCCGCCATAGCGCCTCGCTCACCCGCCTTTGTACCACCAAATCGCTTGGTCATATAGGCAGGAAGGATGTAGTCGAGGATGGTGATTGCGAGTGTCACCACACCAAATACAATGAGCCAACTCGTCGAGATGTCGCTGTAGGAGCAGAAGTAGAGGCAGAGATAGCCGCCATAAGCCAAAATCGGACCCGGCAGTACAGGAACAATACATCCGATACAGCCTATGATGCCCAGTAAAATGGCAAAGATGGAGAGTAGTACGTCCATTCTACTTTACGAGTTTGTTGGTTGCAGTGTCAGGGAAGATTACGTTTGGCTCAAATCTCTTCGCCTCTTCGAAATCCATTGATGCGTAGGAGATGATGATGACGATGTCGCCAACGCTTGCCTTGTGTGCCGCTGCGCCATTCAGGCAGATTACGCCGCTACCTGCCTCACCCGGGATTGCGTAGGTCTCCAAACGCTCACCATTGGTGACGTTTACCACCTGAACCTTCTCGCCACGAATGATATTTGCAGCGTTCAACAAATCCGAGTCGATGGTGATGCTACCGACATAGTCGACATTCGCCTCAGTGATGTGTACTCGGTGAATCTTTGATTTCAATACTTCGATTGTCATCGTTCTATTTAAGTTTAATGTTGTCAATCAATCTAATTTCGCCGGCTTGTACAGCGATGCAACCCTGTACTCGCTCCGAATCGTTCCAATTCTCGATGGTCTGCAACGAGAGACCGTCCACAGCGGCAAAGTAGATAACTTTCAAGAGCTCGTTCTTTTCAACCTCCGCAATAACCCACTCGGTGAGCTCTGCCGGCGACAACTCGCCAACCTTAGCCACAGCTGCGCTCAATACCTCGTAGATGTGAGGTGCAGCAGCGCGGTGTGCAGGTGTGAGGAGGAGATTGCGTGACGAACGTGCCAAACCGTCGAAGTCACGGATGATGGGGCAGTCGATAATCTCGATGTTGTAGCCGAGCTGTGCCACCATAGCACGGATTACTGCAATCTGCTGGAAATCCTTCTCGCCAAAGTAGGCGTGAGTAGGCTCGACGATGTCGAAGAGGCGCGATACCACCTGCGCTACGCCATTGAAGTGACCCGGACGGGTTGCACCCTCCATCACCTTGTCCACCTGACCGAAGTCGAAGATGCGGGTGTCGGGCTCGGGGTAGATCTCCTCAACCGAAGGAAAGAGAACCAAGTCCACGCCAGCCGCCTCGAGCATTGCTGCATCAGCCTCGGGTGTGCGAGGGTAGTTGCGCAAGTCGTTCTTGTCGTTGAACTGTGTAGGGTTTACGAATACGCTCGAAACCACGATGTCGCACTCCTTGCGAGCACGCTCTACGAGCGAGATGTGACCCTCGTGCAATGCACCCATTGTGGGTACGAATCCTATCTTTTTGCCTTGGTGCTGAGCGAGTTCCTCGCGCAACGCCTTTACTGTTGAAACTGCTTTCATCTTTGGGTGTAAATACTTGTGGGCGCAAAGATAGCAAAACAATCGGAAAACAAAAAAGAGAAAACCGAAAACTTTGTTTTCTGTTTTACATTTTAGCTTTTTGCATTGAAAAATGCGCAATTTTTTCACTTTTCACTCTCCCCCTTGTAAATCCGAAAATTGTTACTAAATTTGCTCTACAGTTTTTTAAGATGAGCATATGAAAAGAGCGTTTTTATTGTTGCTGAGCGCAGTCTCGCTGATGTTTGCGAGCTGCGGACACGAGGATGATCCTACCGTAATCAAGGGTATGATTATCCACTACACCACTACAGATGGTAACCCTATCGTGCTTCCCGACGAGTCGGCATTCAATGTGGAGATTATGGAGCACACCTACGGCACTATCCATTTCAAGGATAACTTGACCGAGGTGGGTGATTGGGCTTTTTGCGAGTGTGCAACTCTGTTGACCGTCAAGATTCCGAATAGCGTGACCAAGATTGGAGACGGTGCATTTTCGCAGTGTGAGGCGCTGGAGGAGGTTGTTCTCTCGAATCGATTGACCCACCTGGGTGAGTCGGTATTTTTCGGCTGCTTCAACCTCTCGTCGTTTAGCGGAAAATATGCAACTAAGGATGGTCGATGCTTGGTCGTTGATGGCGAGTTGCGTCACTTCGCACCAAAAGGTCTCACCGAGTACACCATCCCGAGCGAGGCAACCGTAATCGGCTACGATGTGTTCTACTCTTGCACTAGATTGAAGAGTGTGAATATTCATAGCAAAGTCACTGAAATCAAGGACTATGCGTTCTACTACTGTGAGGGTCTAAAGAGTGTCTATTGCTACGCGACAACACCTCCAACTCTCGGCACTTCTGTCTTCGACAACTACGATGACGGAGATGTACCAATCGGCTGTAAAATCTACGTTCCGTCGGACTCTGTAGACAAGTATAAAACAGCAACGAATTGGAAGCGATACGCCAAATATATCAATGGCATTTAGACGAAAAAAGTGTTGTGAAATTTCACAGCACTTTTTTCTTGTTCGGTGGTTGCTAACAATACCTTTCGATATCGCTTGTGGTAATGGTGTTTTCGGTCAGAACTACGAGCCTCTCGACCACATTTCTGAGTTCTCGGATATTGCCGCTCCAACGCTTCTCTGAGAGTAGGGTAACCGCCTCTTTCTCAATCTCTTTCAGCGGTACTCGGTACTCCCGACAGATGTTCTTTAGAAAATGTTTTACGAGGATGGCGACGTCGCCTTTTCGTTCGCGCAAAGGTGGTACTTTTATTAAGATTACGCCTATGCGATGATAGAGGTCTTCGCGGAAATTTCCGTTGCGAATCTCCTCCTCAAGATTCTTGTTTGTGGCGGCAATCACTCGCACATCCACATCGATATCTCTGTCGCTGCCGACACGTGAGATTTTGCGCTCCTGCAGCGCTCGCAAAACCTTGGCCTGAGCCGATAGTGACATATCGCCAATCTCATCCATAAAGAGCGTACCTCCGTCCGCCTGCTCGAACTTTCCTTTGCGCTGCTTGATAGCCGAGGTGAAGGCGCCACGTTCGTGACCGAAGAGCTCACTCTCGATAAGCTCCGAAGGAATAGCTGCGCAGTTGACCTCAACAAATGGTGCGTCTGCTCTCGAACTCTTGCAGTGTAACCATCTTGCTACCAGCTCTTTACCTGTTCCATTTTCGCCCGTTATAAGTACTCGCGCTTCGCTCTGTGCCACCTTGTCGATAAGCTCTCGCACACGGATAATCGCATCCGACGAGCCTACGATTGGCTCGATTGTGGCGCATTCGGCGGAGTTGCGTGCACGAGCCGGCTTGCGACGGGGTGTGGGAGCCTCTTCGGTCGGCGTTGCGATATTTTTGCGAATTGACTTGAGGAGGCGATTCATATCGATGGGTTTGGGCAAAAAGTCGACTGCACCTTGCTGTACGGCCTTAATAACGGTGTCGGTGTCGTTCTCTCGAGAGAGTACGATAAATGGGGCGTCGACCTCGCTGAGACCCTCGGCCGAGTCGGATAGAATGATGTCGAAATGGATGTTTTCGCACATCTTTCGAGCCAATTCGGCGCTCTCGGCACCCTCGGTCGTAAACCCCTCAAACTCCAATCTCTCGCGCAAATTGTTGCGCACACTTTTTGATTGCTCCAAAATTAAAATTTTTGCCATTTTGTAATTCTATAAAAAAATACTATTTTTGCATTCTGATAGTGCATCAAAGGTAGGCTTTTTGCCTAATACAACATAATGTTGCGCAAATGTGCGATGTGTTGTATCTGCTGTCCGAATATAGTGTGTTGTGCGCCCAAATAGGGTAGGCCGACGTCTCTTTGGGATAGTCTTTGCGGAATCTAGTGGAAGAGTATATTCAATTTTTTGTATGAATAAGAACTATAACTATTTACGCCGTCCTCTGTTGATTCCTGAGTATGGACGTCATATCCAGGAAATGGTCGATTCTCTGCTTGAGATCGAGGATCGCAACGAGCGTAATCGCCAGGCCAGAGCTGTGATTGCCGTTATGGGTAATCTCAATCCTCTCTTGCGCGATACGGCGGATTTTACCCATAAGTTGTGGGATCACCTCTTTATTATGTCGGACTTCCGTCTCGACATCGACAGCCCCTATGCGTTGCCTACGCGTGAGGACTTGAGTGTCAAGCCCGAGAAGTTGGAGTATTCGCAGGGTGGCATCTCTCACAAGCACTATGGTCGAAACATTGTGCGAATGTTAAGTCGTGCGCAGTACGAGGATCCCGAGAAGATTGAGGCTCAGCTCGGAAATATCGTTCGCTATATGCGTAATAAGAGCGCCGAGTACAACCAGGAGCATCCGAATATAGATGTAATCCTAAATGATATAAAGGAGTTGTCCAATGGTGCTATAAATCTCGATGAAGAGTGGCTCAAAAAGGTCGAGTCGGAGCATAAAACAGCCCTTTCGGGACAGAAGAACAATAAGCGCCCTGCACGCCCTGCACGTCAGCAGCAGAAGGGCAGTAGAAAAAATCCTCAACGACACAATAGCGCAAAGTAGCGAGGCGTTAAGTGTGTAGGTTAAGATGAAAGTGAAAGATATGAAGAGATCAATTCTAAAAATAGCAGTAGTAGCACTTGTGGCGGTGGCGATGTTGTCGTGCCGTGGAAAGGATGCCAACATCTCGGGACGATTCGTAGGCCTCAACTTCAAGATGGTCTACCTCGAGCAGATGACCGCTATGGGTCAGAACGTAGTTGACTCGGTAGCCCTCGATGACAATGGCGGCTATCGCTTCCTGGTGAAGAATATCGAGAATACTCCGATGCTCTACAATATCATCTATGGTGGCGACCGTATTCCGTTGCTCCTCTCACGAGGTGAGGATGTCGAGGTCTCGGCTATGGGCAGCGCCCTCGCCAACTACACCGTCAGCGGTTCGTTAGAGTCGGAGTTGTTGCGCAAGTTCAACAAAACCTTCTTCGAGGGTCAGCACGAACTCAACAAGACGATGTTGGAGTACTACGAGACAAAGAGCAATGCAAGCAAGAAGGAGGTGGCACGTCGCTACAACGATGTCTACAACTCGATTAAGCGCAATCAGATTTCGTTTATCATTGAGCATAAGGATAATATGGCCTCGGTTTATGCGCTCTATCAGCGTCTGCCGGGCGACCCATATTTGATAAATGCCGATAGCGACTTGATCTACTATCGTACCGTTGCCGATGCGGTGTCGAAGCACTATCCGACTTCGCCATTCCTCATCACCTTGAGTAACGATATTGCCCGTATGGAGGCTCGAATCTCGCTTATGAATTCGATTGAGGTTCGCAATAGCCCGGAGCTAAAGGGAGAGGATATGTATGGCAATGAGGTTACACTCTCGTCGCTCAGTGGTCAGGTCGTTTTGGTCGATTTCTGGTCGGCTGAGGCGGGCAATAACAACGCCCTCAATGCCGATTTGAAGGAGATTTACGAGAAGTATCGCTCGAAGGGATTCTGCGTATATCAAGTGTCGGCCGATACATCGAAGTTGTTGTGGATTACTGCGGTGCAGGAGCAGCGCCTGCCGTGGATTTCGGTATGTGACTTCCAGGGTAAGTTCTCGCCGATGTTGCGCGCCTACAACGTCCGTAAATTGCCATCTAACTTCTTGATTGACAGAGATGGTAAGATTATCGCTAAGGATCTCTATAGCGATGCGTTGGATGCGCGTCTGGCTAAGATTTTTAAGTAAAAAACAGATAAAAGCACTATGCACTATTTCGTATCCGATGTTCATCTTGGCTCAGGCGATGTGGCCGAGCAGCGTCGAGTGGAGCGACTCTTTCTCGACTTCTTGAAGCGCATCGAAAAGGATGCCGAGACGCTCTATTTGGTGGGCGACATCTTCGACTTCTGGTTCGAGTACAAGGAGGTCGTACCTAAAGGTTTTGTGCGTGTGCTCGGTCGCTTGGCAGAGCTGAGCGATAAGGGCATCAAGATTGTGATGCTCACCGGTAACCACGATATGTGGGTTGGCGACTACCTCACCCAGGAGTGCGGCATCACCATCTACACCAAACCTCAGATTTTTAAAGTTGCAGGTAAGGAGTTGCTCGTTGCACACGGCGACAATATCAATATCAAGTGGCGACCAATGTTGCGCCTGATGAATAAGATGTTCCGCTCGACGGGTCTGCGAAAGTTTGTCTCACGAATTATCCACCCCGACCGCTTTGTGCGCTTTGGTAAGTGGTGGAGCGGCAAGTCGCGCAAGTCGCACGGCAAGAAGCCTGACGAGTCGGTCTTGAAGCCGCTTATCAAGTATGCGAACGACTTCGGCAAACTCAAGGATATCGACTACTTCGTATTTGGCCATATGCACTTCCCAGCCGACTTGGCGGGCAAGCAACGCACACTCTTTATGGGTGATTGGCATACAAACCCGAGCTACATCGTGCTCGACAACAACGGAAATATTGAACTCAAAATTGAAAATAAATAGAACAAACATATGAAACAATATCTCGACCTACTCACCCGCATCAAGACCGAGGGTGCAGTCAAGACCGACCGCACGGGTACAGGTACAAAGTCAGTATTTGGCCATCAGATGCGTTTTGACCTCTCGCAGGGATTCCCTCTCTTGACCACCAAGAAGGTCTTTTTGAAGGGTATCATCCACGAACTTTTGTGGTTCCTCAATGGCGACACCAACATTAAGTATCTCGTTGATAATGGGGTACATATCTGGGATAACGACGCCTATCGCTACTACAATGAGTTGTGCGTAAAGGAGGGTGTTCTTCCGGTGGCTATGGATGAGTTCTTGCGTGCAGCACAGGAGGGTATCGACTCGCCAATCGATGGTTACAAGTTTGGCGACTTGAATCACGTTTACGGCTATCAGTGGCGCTCGTGGCCGCGTCCAAATGGCGAGGCCATTGACCAGATTCAGCAGACTGTAGATTTGATTAAGAATAACCCCGACTCGCGTCGTATTATCGTTTCGGCGTGGAATGTTGCCGATGTCGAGAAGATGGCTCTGCCTCCGTGCCACACTCTGTTCCAGTTCTATGTGGCTGACGGTAAGCTCTCGTGTATGCTCTACCAGCGTAGTGCCGACACCTTCCTTGGCGTGCCGTTCAATATCGCATCGTACGCCTTGCTCACAATGATGATGGCTCAGGTCTGCGGATTGGAGGCTGGCGAGTTCGTTCACACTTTGGGCGATACTCACCTCTACCTTAATCACTTGGAGCAGGTTGACGAGCAGCTTTCGCGTACTCCGCGTGCCTTGCCGACAATGCGCCTCAACCCTGATGTGAAGTCGATTTTCGACTTTAAGTATGAGGATTTTACATTGGAGGGATACGACCCGCATCCAACCATTAAGGCTCCGATGTCGTTCTAATAATATTAACCGATAATTGTTTACTGCAAAATATGGTATCACTGATAGTTGCAATCGCACAGAATGGCGTAATTGGCGATAAGAACACTCTGCTTTGGAATATTAAGGAGGATATGCGTCGATTCCGTACCACAACTACGGGCCATCCCGTGATTATGGGACGCAAGACCTTCGACTCTATTGGTCGTCCGCTTCCAAAGCGCACAAATGTTGTGATTACACGTGGCGATGTGGCCTACGAGGGTTGCGAGATGGCGCACTCGCTTGAGGAGGCAATTGCAAAGTTCTCGGCCGACGAGGAGATTTTTATTATCGGCGGAGCGCAGATTTATGCTCAGGCGCTGCCTCTCGTTGATAAGCTCTATCTCACCATCGTTCATCGTGACTATGAGGGAGATACATCGTTCCCCGAAATCGACTACTCCGAGTGGCGCGAAATTTCTCGCGAGGAGTTCGAACGAGGCGAGGAGTATGATGGGGCATTCACATTTATTGACCTCGAACGAGTAAAGTAGATAAATAGGAAAGGCAGTCGAGTGACTGCCTTTCTTGTTTTATATTGCCGAGTGTAATTCGCTAAATTCGACCACCTTATCTACGACATTGCCGATTGCGGTAGGGTAGATGAGATGGATAGACGAGCCCTTACGCTTCTTGTCACCCTCAATCGCCTTGAGTAGCTGCTTGTGGTCAACCGGAAGTGCGGTTTCGAAGCCGTATTGCTCAATCAAAGCAAAGATGCGTGCGGCATCCTCTGCACTAATCAGGCTCTGCGAGAGAGCCGACTGCGTGGTGTGGTAGAGACCGATAGCCACCGCCTCACCGTGGTTATATTTTTTCGAACACTTTTCGATTGCGTGCGCCAAGGTGTGTCCGAGGTTGAGAATACGACGACGGCCACCTTCGCGCTCATCCTCCGCTACAACCGAACCCTTCACGGTCACCGAACGACGAATAATCTCCTCGAGGAGCGAATCATTGCTGCGCAACTCCTTGAAAGAGGTCTGCTCGAGCATCTCGAACAACTCCGCATCGCCAAGTATTGCGGTCTTGATAACTTCTGCCAAGCCTGCGCGGAACTCTCTGTCGGGCAGTGTGTGCAATAAACCGACATCGCAGATTACGAATCGAGGCTGCGAGAATACGCCGACCATATTTTTGAATCCGCCGACATTAACGCCATTCTTACCTCCGGCTGAAGCGTCCACGGCACCGAGTAGGGTGGTGGTGATGAAGCCGAACTCCACGCCTCGCATATAGGTCGATGCAACAAATCCCGCCACATCGGTCACGATACCGCCACCGACACCGAGGATGAAGGTGCTACGGTCTGCACCCATGTCGATAAGCTTGCGATATACCTCCTCCAAGGTGGAGAGGGTCTTGGCCTGTTCGCCAAGTCCGATAAGGATATGCTCATAGCCCGCGATTATGTCGTGATGAGTGCGGTCTATATTGCTGTCTGAGATAACTATCACTCGCTTTTTAGGGAGTAACTCTTCGAGCAATGAGAGCGCCTCGCCGATGTAAACGCTGCTATTTTCGGTTATTTCTATCCTTGTTGCCATAAATTTATCTGCGATTAGTTCTACAAATGTAGTAATTTTTGGATTAAAATTAGTAATTTTGCGCGTTATTTAGGTAAAAAACATCGTAATAGTATGCAAAAATTACGCAACATAGCCATCATTGCCCATGTTGACCACGGTAAGACAACTTTGGTCGATAAGATGATTTTGGCGGGCAATCTTCTCCGCGAGCCTTCGAAGACCGGCGACCTTGTACTCGACAACAACGACCTCGAGCGTGAGCGTGGTATCACCATCCTCTCGAAGAATGTGTCGGTAGTATACAAGGATTACAAAATCAACATCATCGACACCCCAGGACACGCCGATTTCGGTGGCGAGGTGGAGCGTGTGTTGAATATGTGCGACGGAGTGTTATTGCTCGTAGATGCCTTCGAGGGTACTATGCCACAGACTCGTTTCGTCTTGCAGAAGGCACTCTCACTCGGCAAGAAGCCTATTGTTGTGATTAATAAGGTGGATAAACCAAACTGCCGTCCCGAGGTTGTTAATGAGCAGGTCTTCGACCTTATGTTTACGCTCGATGCGACCGAGGAGCAGCTCGACTATAAGACCATCTACGGCTCGGCAAAGCAGGGCTGGATGTCGCACAAGTGGAACGAGAAGACCGATAGCATTGTGCCACTGCTCGACGCTATCATCGACGAGATTCCTGAGCCTGAGACCAATGAGGGTACGCCTCAGTTGCTCGTTACTTCGCTCGAGTACTCGTCATATATCGGTCGTATCGCAGTGGGTAAGCTCACCCGTGGTACACTCGTAAATGGCCAGAATGTAACCCTCGCAAAGCGTGACGGTGAGACAATGATAAAGACCAAGATTAAGGATTTGATGGTATTCGACGGTCTTGGCAAGAAGAAGGTAGACAAGGTTGAGTGCGGTGAAATTTGCGCCTTGGTTGGTATCGAGGGCTTCGAGATTGGCGATACAATCTGCGACTTCGAGAATCCTGAGCCACTTCCGCCAATCAAGATTGACGAGCCTACAATGTCGATGCTCTTCACCATCAATAACTCACCATTCTTCGGTCGTGAGGGTAAGTTCGTGACCTCGCGCCACCTCAAGGATCGTCTCGATAGCGAGTTGGAGCGCAACCTCGCACTCCGTGTGCAGCAGGGTCTGAATGCCGATTCGTTCCTCGTCTTCGGACGCGGTGTGTTGCACCTCTCGGTATTGGTCGAGACAATGCGTCGCGAGGGCTATGAGTTGCAGGTTGGTCAGCCAAAGGTTATTATCAAGGAGATTGACGGTGTCAAGTGCGAGCCTATCGAGGAGATGACCGTGGATTGCCCTGATGAGTATGCAGGTACCGTAATCGAGCTCACAACTCGTCGCAAGGGTACCCTTACAAATATGGAGTCGTCGAACGGCCGCACCCGTCTCGAGTTCGATATCCCTTCGCGTGGAATCATCGGCTTGCGTTCGAATATGCTTACAGCCACTGCAGGTGAGGCTATTATGTCGCACCGCTTGCGTGCCTTCGAGCCATATGTTGGCGATATTGATATGCGTACCAATGGCTCGATTATCGCATCGGAGACAGGTATGGCCTACGCCTATTCAATCGACAAGTTGCAGGATCGTGGCCGCTTCTTCATCTCGCCGATGGAGGAGGTCTATATGGGACAGGTTATCGGCGAGCACACCCGTAGCAACGACATCACCGTGAATGTCTGCAAGTCGAAGCAGTTGACCAATATGCGTGCTTCGGGCTCGGATGATAAGGCTGTAATCGTACCGCCGAAGATCTTCTCGTTGGAGGAGGCCTTGGAGTATATCAAGGAGGACGAGTATGTTGAGGTTACACCTAAGTCGATGCGTCTCCGCAAGATTCTCCTCAATGAGGTAGATCGTAAGCGTGCATCGAAGTAAATCTAGTATATATCTTAATACAAATCGCCGAGCAGAATCAACTGCTCGGCGATTGTTTTTGAATGACTCTTCGTAGATTACAAAGTGATCTTTGCTACGCGGTTCTGGTGGCGGCCACCCTCAAACTCGGTGTTGAGCCACTCGTTGAGAATTGCGAGAGCCTCCTCGTTCGAGATGAAGCGTGCCGGCAAAACCAATACGTTGCTGTCGTTGTGGAGACGTGTGAGGTGTGCAATCTCAGGCAACCAGCAGAGCGAAGCGCGCACCTTAGCGTGCTTGTTCAATGTGATAGCCATACCCTCGCCCGAGCCGCAGATGCCTATAGCGCGTGGAAACTCACCCGCCTCGAGTGCATTTGCCATAGGGTGGGCAAAGTCAGGGTAGTCGCAGCTCTCCTCCGAGTTGCAACCGAAATCGAATACCTCGAAACCTTTCGATGAGAGGTAGCCGGTCAAAAACTCCTTCAATTCATAGCCTGCGTGGTCGCAAGCGATACCAATTTTATTCATATTGTTGTCTTTTATAGTTGATTTATATATTTCCTACCACAAATATACAAATTATTTGTACATTTGCCCCCGCAATGAGGATTTTTTTAATCATAGTAGGCTCGGTGTCGCTCGTGTTGGGCATTATGGGAATATTTGTTCCTATGCTGCCTACTACGCCATTTTTGCTGCTCTCGGCAGCTGCTTGGGTCAAGGCGTCGCCCAATCTTTACGCCTGGTTGATAAACCATCGCATCTTTGGCGAGTATATCCGCAACTATAGAGAGCATCGCGCCATCCCTTTGCGTGCGAAGATTATATCGGTGTCGCTCGTGTGGCTCACGATAGGTTACTGCATCTTTGCTGTGGTAGACGAGTGGTGGTGGGCGCAGGTGCTGATGACACTACTGGCAACAGCCATTTCGTGGCACATACTATCGTTTAAGACATTAAAAAAGAGCTAAGAAAAATCTTAGCTCTTTTCTATTATCGGTTATCTGTTAGAAAATCTTTGTGTCAACCGGACCTGCATAGATGCCGAGGTAGACCTTACGTGCAACCTTGAGGTCGAGACCATACTCCAAGAAGCGGGCATCGGCGTAAGCCATACGACCCTTGAATGCCTTCATTGCGGCTGGGGTGTAGTGCTCTGCGTATTGCTTGCTACGATTGAGAATGTCGTGCGCGATGTAGTTGGTATCGTGCAACTTATAGTTCTTATAGATGCGGTTGTCGATAATTTCCTTCAAGCGCTTGTATGCATCGGCCTTTGGCAATGCTCCGCACTCCTCCAACTCCTCGCGTGTGATAGGCTCGCAGATGGTGATGTTTACATCGCCCTTCGGCATACGAATACCGTACAAGATGCTGTTCTCATCCTCGTGGTTGCCCTTGCGGTAGGTGCCACCCAGGAGATTTACGGTTGTCTCGATTGCCTTTCTGATATCACAAGGCTCATACTGGTACGAGATAGCGATTGGGGCAATGTTCAACTCGCTGAAGTTCTCTACAAAGTCGTTCGGTCCGCTCAAGCTTACCATCTTGAGGATGCCCTGGTCTGTGGCGTCGATTCCATCCTTGGTGCGACCGTTACGCTGCGAAATCCACATCGACTTGCCCTGCGAGATGTACCAACGGATATACTCGGCGAGGTGCTGTGAGTTATGGAAGAACTCTCGAGGCGAGAGATCATCGGTTTTGCGGATTACTCGTACGGCGCGGTTGATGCGACAGATGTCGGTGATGAATTGCGTGCGCAAAAGGTTGTCTCCCAGCGTGGTAGCTGTTGTAGGTAAACCGTTTTTGAAGAGGGTATACTGCAACAAGAATGAGTCGAGTGTGATATCTCGGTGGTTCGAGATGTAGAGGTATCCCTTGCCCTTCTCAACACTCTCAATGCCGGTTGCGGTGAAGTTGTTGATGGTAGACTCGATGATACGCTGAATGATGCTAATCATCACGCGCTCCTGCATCTGATCTACAGTTTTGCAGGTGCGAACGACCTCTCTGATTCGCTCCATATCTGCGTCAGGAAACGCGAAGTTTACGGCAGGAACAAAGAATGGGTCGTTTACAATTCGCTCCAACGCAGCGGGAATTTCGTCGTCGTTGTAGGGGCGAATATCTCCATATAAATCTTCTTTCATAATCTTCCGAAAAAGTATATACTACGACAAAGATAAGTAAAATTCCCCGAATTTTCAAATTTTCCATATCTAAATGCTTTATCCGTTCCAAAAAGCGCTCCAGATAGTCAGTTTTAGCCCCGATTTTGTATCGCAAAACAATAATTTTTTGACCAAAAATGGGCGGTTTCGGACAATGAAAATCGGTTTCAAACAGCGATTTTATATCGACATAGTTGCGATAATTATTAAAATATGTCTATCTTTGCGGAAAATAATCCATTAATCTAAAAATGATGAGACAAGTTAAACTTTTTTATTTGGCGGTTGTGGCCTTTTTTGCAGCCATCTCTGCGACCTCTTGCTCTGAGAGTAAGATTGTGATTGACAAGGAGTTGCCTGCAGGTAATATCGTATTCGAGCGTATCGTGAACGACACGGTTTATGTGCACCAGGAGTTGCGCGGCTCGAAGAAGGCGTGGTTCTATTGGGCATTCCGTGCAAGAGGTTGCCAGGGTAAGAAGTTAACCTTCGTATTTACAAAGAGTTTCGCTATCTGCGAGCGTGGTCCTGTAGTGTCGCTCGACAAGGGTAAGACCTACGAGTATTTGGCTGAGGATGGATCTACTCCACACTCATTCACATACACCTTCCCGGCAGATGCAAAAGAGGTGTGGTTCTACGAGTGCCACCCTTATACCCCTGAGATGTGGGAGGCCTTCTTGAAGAAGCCGCACAAGGGCGAGTTCGAGACCGGTGTACTCTGCAAAACACGCAAGGGCAGAGATGTACCATTCTTTAGAATGACTACTAAGAATGCAGCTCCAAAGAAGTCTCTCTTCTTGAGTGCTCGTCACCACTGCTCAGAGGCTCCTGCAGCCTTCGCCATGGAGGGTCTCGTTGCAGCATTCTTGGAGGATAGCGAGTTGGGCGCTTGGTTGAGAGAGAATGTCGAGTTGACCGTAGTGCCATTCGTTGATATGGACGGTGCTGTTGACGGCGACCAGGGTAAGTGGCGTCTTCCGCACGACCACAATCGTGACTACACCGACTTCCTCTATCCTGAGACTGCAGCTTTGGCAGGCCTTATGGCTGAGACTGAGCCACATATCTTCCTCGACTTCCACAATCCGAAGCTCTATAAGTACAACGATAACTATGTGTACACTCCTTACAAGGCATATTATGAGTCTAACGAGGTTAACTTCTCGGCTTTGATGGAGAAGTATCAGGAGGGCGGTATGGCTTACAAGCGTTCTGATGACCTTCCATACGGTAAGAGCTGGAATGCTAACCATAACTATACCGACGGATTCAATGTTACCGAGTGGGTACATCGCAATATCAAGAGCATCGAGATCGTTCGTACCATCGAGTTCCCATTCGCATACTCAAATGGTGAGTTGGTATATCCACACAAGATGCGTGCGTTTGGTCACGGTATGGCTCGCGCAATCAAGGCTTATGTCGAGGGTGAGATTCTCATCACTCCTGAGATGTGGGCAAAGGAGCGTGAGGAGTAGTCTTAAGCGCAGATAAATTGAGGCGGCAACCGAGAGGGTGTCGCCTTTTTTATTTTTATCGAAAAATAATAGCTCTCTTTTTTGACTTTTACATCGTAAAATTGTACCTTTGCCGCGCTATGTTGAAGAAATGTTTTTATACACTAACAATCTGCCTGCTCCTTGCGTTTGCAATGGTGCCGTCTTGGGCTTCGGCTCAGAGTGCAACCGTTGTATCCGTGAGCGGTCTCGTTACCTCTGCCGAGGATAAACAGCCGCTGATTGGAGTGACCGTTGTCACCGAGAAAATGAACGGTGTTACAACGCTCCTTGATGGAACTTATAGCATCAAGGCTGAGGCGGGTACAAAACTTACATTTTCCTATTTGGGCTACCGCACCGTTGAGTGGGTTGTTCCTACCGGAAGCGTCAAGGCTATCTACAACCTTGAGATGCAGAGCGAGACGGAGGCAATCGACGATGTTGTGGTAATCGCTTATGGTGTGCGAAAGAAGGGTACCGTGGCGGGCTCGGTTTCGGCTGTCGAGATGGAGAATATCACCGATACTCCGACTGCGGCATTCGACCAGGCCTTGCAGGGACAGGTTGCCGGTTTGTCGGTTATGTCCTCGTCGGGTGAGCCAAGTGCTTCGGCGCAGTTGATGATTCGAGGTGTGAACTCGATCAACTCAGGTACGGCTCCGCTCTATATCTTGGATGGTGTGCCTATCGAGAGCAGCGACTTCAATGCTATCAATCCTGCCGATATCGAGTCTTTGTCGGTATTGAAGGATGCGGCGTCGACCTCAATCTATGGTGCGCGTGCAGCGAATGGTGTTATCGTAATCACCACCAAGCGCGGTGCCAAGGCTGACAGACCTCGCATCGACTATCGTATGCAGCTCGGTTTCTCGCAGATTGCGGGCGACAACTGGGATTTGATGAACACTGCCGAGCGTATCCAGTACGAGAAGGAGGTAGGTTTGACCGAAGGAAAGAATTACGACTTGTTGAGCAAGACCGATATCCGTTGGCTCGACGAGGTCTACAACAAGGCAGCCTTGTTGCAGAACTATGAGCTCTCGATTTCGGGTGCCGATGAGAAGACCTCATACTATGTATCGGGAGGCTACTATAACCAGGAGGGTACAGCTCTCGGCTCGGGCTTTGCTCGTTTCTCGTTCCGTGCGAACTTGGAGCGTAAGGCGGCTCGCTGGCTCAAGCTCGGTACAAACACAATGTTGAACTATCAGCAAATTCAGCAGGCTGACGAGGGCTCTTATACCCTCGTAACACCTATCTCGGCTGCTCGATTCATGTTGCCATACTACTCGCCTTATAAGGCTGATGGCTCGTTGGCATCGGTGAACGACGGCTCGTGGAAGGGTATCAAGGAGAATCCGCTCGAGTGGATTAAGAATAACCCTGTGAACTTCAAGAAGTACAAGCTCCTCTCGACCTTCTTCGCTGAGGCAACTCCGATTGAGGGCTTGAGCTTGCGCTCGCAGTTGGCTGTCGATTACTCGCACACTACAGGCTTCGGCGTGTCGTACCCAAGTTACCTTCCAAACTCAGGTCAGGGCTCGGCTTCGCGCTCGTCGACCGATGGTGGCTCGTTGACAGTGACAAACACTGCAAACTACCGCTTCTCGAAAGATCGCAAGCACAACTTCAACTTCTTGGTGGGTCAGGAGGGTATCTCTTACCACTACGAGGCGTTCAGCTTGTTGGCTCAGGGTCAGAATAACGATTTGTTGACAAATATCTCGTCGGGTACACGTGTGACATCGTGGAGTGATACCACTGACTCGGACTACGGCTTCTTGTCGTTCTTCGGTCGTGGCGAGTACAACTACGATAATCGCTACTTTGCCGAGGTGGCTATTCGTGCCGATGGCTCTTCGCGATTCGGTAAGAACAACCGCTGGGCTGGCTTCTGGTCGTTGGGCTTTATGTGGAGCATGCGCGACGAGAAGTTTATGGAGGCTCATCGCAATTGGATTACTCACGCTCAGGTTTCGCTCTCGACAGGTACTTCGGGTAACTCGTCGATTCCGAACTACGAGCACTTGGCTCTCATTGGCGGAGGCTTGGACTATGGCGGTGATGCAGGTATGGCATTGGCACAGCCTGGTAATGAGTCGCTCAGCTGGGAGAAGCCTTGGACCTCGAACCTCGGTTTGCACTTCGGCTTCTGGCACCGCTTGATGGTCGATGTGGAGCTCTACTACAAGCGCACAACCGATATGTTGATGCAGGTGCCGCTCCCATACTCGACTTCGGGCTTTGGCTACAAGTGGGATAATGTTGGTGCAATGGTGAACAAGGGTGTCGAGGTAAACCTCAACGGTACACTCCTTCAGACCAAGCATCTCTCGTGGACCGTAAACGCAAACTTCTCGTACAACCACAACCGCATTACCGAGTTGTATAACGGTGTTACCGAGTACGAGATGGCAAATACCAATACCAAACTCGTTGTCGGACATCCGCTCGGAGAGTTCTATATCAACCGCTATGCGGGTGTAAACCCTGCAAATGGTGACGCTTTGTGGTACACCAAGACTGGCGAGTTGACCAACGTGATGCGCGACGAGGATAAGGTACTTGTCGGCAAGAGCTACTTCGCTCCTTGGCAGGGTGGTTTCGGAACTGCATTGTCGTGGAAGGGCTTGTCGTTCAGCGCACAGTTTGCGTGGGTGGCAGACCGTTGGATGATTAACAACGACCGCTACTTCGATGAGTCGAACGGTCGATTTATGTCGTACAACCAGTCGGCACGCCTGCTCGACCGCTGGAAGCAGCCTGGCGATATCACCGATATCCCACGCCACGGTGTCTACACCGAGTTTGATAGCCGATTGTTGGAGGATGCATCATTCTTGCGATTGAAGAATGTGATGCTCTCTTACTCGTTCCCACAGCAGTGGATGAAGAAGAGTAAGGTATTCCAGAGCTTGCGCGTCTATGCACAGGTGCAGAACCCATTCACCTTCACCAAGTTCTCGGGCTTGGATCCGGAGGGTACATCGAATATCTATGCTGCGCAGTATCCTATGGCTCGTCAGTACACATTTGGAGTTGATATAACATTCTAACGGCTATGATGAAGAGTATAATATATAATATAAAGGTAACAATCGTTGCGGTTGCGGTGGCAATGGCTGCAACCTCGTGCTTGGAGAAGTATCCGGGCTCAGCGATTCCGACTGAGAAGTCGATGAAGACATACGATGACGCCTTGCAGATTAATACAGGTATCTACGCTTTGTTGAAGAGCTCGTCGCTCTATACCGGCTACCTTACCTACTTGCCTGATGTTCAGACCGACTTGGTTTATGCGGTGGATGGCTATAGCAACCAGTTGGGTTCGTTCTGGTTGTGGCAGATTCGCTCGACCACATCGGAGTCGGAGGCTGTCTATGCAGCGTTGTATAATGTGATTTCGAACTGTAACTTCTTCCTCGAGAATGTGGGAGCAGTGAAGGCTAATACAGTAGATGACGACAAACTCTCGGAGTTGGAGGTGCTCACAGGCGAGATTTACTCGGTGCGAGCTTTGGCATACTCGGAGTTGATTAAGCTCTACTGCGAGGCCTACGACCCTGCAACTGCAAAAGAGCAGAAGGGCGTAGTGTTACGTAAGTACTACTCGAAGGAGGAGCCTTCGAAGCGTGCTTCGTTGTACGACTCATATCAGTTCGTCTTGTCGGATTTGGCCGAGGCTGAGAAGATTCTCGACAACGAGAACGATGTCTATGGCAACATCTACACTACGAAGGCTATGGCCGAGGCGTTGCACGCACGTGTAGCACTCTATATGCAGGATTGGGAAACCGCTATCGAGTATTCGACTCGATTGATTGACAGCAAGATGTTTGCACTCTCGTCGGTGAATAGCTCGGTAGGTAATGGTAACCACTTCGACTACCTCTGGACTAACGATGATGGCTACGAGATTATCTGGCGCATCTACCTCACTCCTGAGTCGTATGGTGGTATGCTCGGTTCGCCATTCTTGGGCTTCAATACCGATAGAACATACTACTATCCTGACTATGTGCCGGCACAGTGGGTGTTGAACCTCTACGATTCGGGCGACCTTCGCTACAATGCATACTTCGCAACTGCGCAGACAGGTCACGCACACGGACTCGTATGGCCGTTGCTTATGAAGTATCGCGGAAATGAGAGTTTCATCAACAGCTACTACCTCTATGAGGTTTCGATGCCGAAGCCGTTCCGTTTGGCTGAGCAGTATTTGATTCGCGCCGAGGCTTATTGCCGTCAGGGTCAGTACTCGAAGGCTTCGACCGACTTGACCAAGTTGCGTGAGGCTCGCTATCAGTCGGGCCGTGGTGCAATGACCGTAAATGCCGACAACTGGCTCGATAATATCGCAAACGAGCGTGTTCGTGAGTTGTATATGGAGGGCCACCGCTTGCAGGATTTGAAGCGTTGGGGCAAGGATTACAACGAGGGTAAGGGCTTCGAGCGTACTCCGCAGACCAATTCGTTGGAGGAGGGTAGCACGTTGAAGAAGAGCGCCGACGACTATATGTTCGTATGGCCAATCCCACGCCACGAGGTTGAGGCTCCGGGCTCGCAGGTTGAACAGAATGAGGGCTACTAATGGAGGAGATGATTATGAAGAGATTACTAAATATATTTATGGCTTTGGCCATTGTTGCGGGCGTGGTGTCGTGCAAGGAGCAGTACATCACCTACAACGATGCCGAGTATCTGATGTTCTCGGATACGCTCACAACAAATGCCGTGTTGTCTACAGGCGACCCTATCAAGGTGTCGATTGCATCGACCGTGGCACGCCAGTATGACCGCACCTACGCAGTCGAGATTATCGACAAGGGTAGCAACGCTATCGAGGGCGTTCACTATCGCCTCAAGTCGAATACCTTCACCATTCCGGCAGGTAAGTTATCTGCCGAGATTGAGGTGTTGGGTAACTACGACAATATCGAGCCTACCGACTCGCTTGGTTTTACCTTGCAGTTGGTTATGCCCGATGCATTGAAGTGGGATTTGTACCCTAACCACAACCGCACTAAGGTTGTGATGTTCAAGTCGTGCCCATTCGATGTGAACGAGTGGGGTGGTACAGAACTCGAGCCTCGCTACTGCTTGCTCACCTCGTTGTTGCTCTACAGCTATCCTGGTACAAACACATCGTATCAGCGTTTGGTTAAGTGCTACAAGCACAAGAACAAGGAGAATACCGTCGTTATGGACGACCTCTTTTACGATGGTTACGATGTGGAGTTGACCTTCAACACCGAGAATCCGTCGCAGCCACTCCTTACAATGGAGGCCGACCAGGTTATCGGCGAGGAGTTCGCAGTATTTGGTATCGCGTGGGGCGATGGTAAGATTCTCGCTCAGTCGAGCCCTACAGGAACATACGTATCGTCGTACAATGCGTGTCAGAAGTATGCGCAGCTCTATGTGCGAATGTACATCAAGGATTTCTCAACACTCATCGGTTATGTGGGTGACTTCTACAACATCCTCGAGTGGGTGTCGAAGGAGGAGGCCGAGGAGATTATGCGTGAAGGATTATAAAGGATTGAAACGTAAAAATAAGATATAGTTATGAAGAAGATATTGGCAGTTTTAAGTGGCGCAGCGATGCTTTTTGTATCGTGTGTTGGCGGTGAGGGTGTAGATACTACACCTGCAGTATTCCCTGATGCAGTAAGCGTTGAGGCGGAGATTGGTGGCTCGTACGAGTTGACTTTCACTGCATCGCACAACTATCAGATCAGCCTCGATGCGGAGTCGCAGCGCTATGCTATCCTCAACTATGAGGGTGAGCCCGGATATGACTTCTACGGTCAGGCAGGTGAGCACACCTACACCGTGAAGATTAAGCCTAACCTTGCACCTAGCTACGCTAAGGATCTCAAGGTTAACGTAAACTTGACTATGAAGAATGAGACCAAGTTGTTGGCTCTCTACACAATCCCTCGCGCACCATATGAGATTAACCTCTTTGGTAGCATCAATCCTGGTTTCGAGGACTCGTGCAAGTCGGTTTGCGAGGCAGGTCACCCTGAGAACAGCCCATTTGCATACTGCGGTAACAAGTACACAGTTACCCACTACTCGACAAATGATGCTATCGACGGCAATATGATTATTTGGCACGACTATCCACGCGCAAACTTCAACTATGTAATCTATGTGAAGGATGCGTCGGGTAACTTCGTATCGGTAGGTGATGGCGATAGTGAGTCTGATGTTCGAAGCTGGGTTGAGATGGTTACCTTCTCGGGTAAGGATACCAGCAGCACTTCGACCGACAAGACTAAGATTTGGCAGAAGTTCCGCCTCTATATGGATGTAAACTCTAAGTCTGCGGTGCTTACCGAGGGCGTTGGATACGAGGCTTATGTAAATATGGAGGATGCAAATGGTGATGCTGTAGTATCGGTATACCATGTTTTCGATCCTGCAAAGGAGATTGTTACAGAGACATTCTTCGGTTTGGCAAATCCTGAGTTGGCTGCCGAGAAGGGTGTAAAGTTGGAGGGCGAGGGTAAGTACCTCACACTCACATTGCCAACCTTGGATTTGATTACCGAGAACTTCGCAGCTGCAACATTGAAGATTGAGGGTTACTACGAGGTATATCCATCAATCGCACAGGAGAAGATTTTGGATGTTGTGTACAACGCTGAGAATGGCACCATCTACATCGCATTGAAGGAGGGTAGTGACGCTGAGCAGTTGTTGCGCAACGACACCTTGACCGTATCGGCTATTGGCGACACCGCCGAGGAGTATAGCGTAGCAGTAGTCTTCGAGTGGAGTACCAAGGAGGAGGAACTCGACGAGATTCCTGATGAGGGTGAGTCGAATCGATAGACGACAGCCTCTAACAGAGCCAAATTTAGAATAGAGAAAAAAGAAAACTTTATTAATGATGAGATTTTTAAAGATAAACATATTCGCAATCGTTGTGGCGATGCTCTTCGCACAGAGCTGTGCGACCGATAAGACCGTCGACCTCCGCGAGAAGGATTACGGATATGTTCAATTCAGACTCTACAAGAGTGCGTCGTACAATCCTGCGACAAAGGCCTCTCGTGCAGAGTTGGTCGATGAGTTGGAGTATCTTGCCGATGCGTGCAAGATTGAGGTGAATCTCTACGATGAGAACAATCGTATCATTCGCCAAACCTTGGTGCTCTCGGCTGCAGATAGCGAGTCGGCAGAGTTCGGTTTGCGAAGCGACAAGTTGAAGCTCCTCTCGGGTAGCTACAAACTCGGAAAGATTGCCCTTTTCGACGCATACGATGTGGAGTTGTACAATACCGTACCAACCTCGCAGCTCACTTTCGTGGTTGTTGAGGGCGGTCTTACACAGCACGATATCGCAGTTGATGTCACTCCTCGCGGTAAGATTCGTTTTACCCTCGTGAAGGACTTCTCGGAGTTTGAGAAGAGGCCTGCAACTCGTGGTGAGATTACCCGTGAGTACACTTTCGACGAGATTAAGTATGTCGATATTGCCGTTATGCGTGTGGCAAACAACAACACCATCGGTGATGTTATTCGATTCGAGAATCTTCCAGCTAAGTTCTCGCAGCACTTCGACGAGGAGAACTACCAAAGCGACAAGGAGGGTTGGAAGACTTCGTCTATCCTCTGCGATACGCTCATCTCGCTTGAGGCTGATACCTATCGCGTGGTGTCGTATGTGACCAAGACCAAGAAGGGCGATGGCAATACCTTGGAGGTGAACGATAATCCGTCGTTGACCGAGTTTACCGTTGCCGATAATCAGATTACAGAGTCGAAGGTGAAGGTTACACTCTACGAGTCGGATGAGTATATCAAGGATAACTACGCTTTGTACGAGATTTGGAAGAGCCTTAATGGCGAGAATTGGTGCTACGATGGCGAGAGCTATCCTCGTGGTGCAAATTGGGACTTTAACAAGGATGTCGACTTGTGGTGCGAGCAGCCTGGTGTTCAGGTGCACTCGAATGGTCGTGTTGCCCGCCTCGACTTGAGCTGCTTTGGCTTCTCGGGCGATATGTCACCGGCTATCGGTCAGTTCACCGAGTTGATAGAGCTCTATCTCGGTACTCACAACGATACCAACATCATCTACGACCCGTCGCTCGATTTGAAGCGTTCGCACGCAGAGCGTCAGCGTAGCTTGATGGAGGATCAGCGTGCCTACCTGATGAATATTCACCCTGCAGTGCAGATGTCGGAGCCTTGTGCTCGTGCTCTTATGGAGAAGGGCTTGACTTCGCCTGCAATGGCTCTCTACGAGAAGTATAGCGAGGCTGAGCTTATCGACAAGAAGAGCGGTAAGCAGGTTATCCGTAAGTTCGATATGAATCACGGTACCATCGTCAACGGCTTGCTTTCGTTGCCAAAGGAGATTGGAAACTTGAAGAAACTCGAGATTCTCAATATCGCAAACAGCAAGATTGCGGAGCTTCCTGCCGAGATTGGAGCGTTGGAGTCGCTCTCTTCGATTGAGATTTACAACTGCCCGAATATGGTTAAGTTCCCTGTTCAGATTGGCGAGTTGCCAATGTTGCGTTCGGTGAATATCTCGAACAACAAGCAGTGGCCGAGCGAGGAGATTGACAAGGGTATCGAGGCTTTGGCTAAGGGTGCATCGCGTAAGTCGATTGAGATTCTCTATGCTCGTGAGAACAACCTCTCACAGCTCCCTAAAAAGTGGTTTGGCTCGGATGACGAGGGCTTCGAGGCTATGGGATTGTTGGACTTGGCATTCAACAAGATTACGACTCTTGAGCCACTCGGTAAGGATGTGGCATTTATCCAGCTCTACCTCGATAATAACCTCATCGAGTACATCCCGCACGATAAGGATGGCTACTACTGCGGTTATGACGATGTGGAGAACTTCTCGGTGAACTACAACAAGTTGACCAAGATACCTAATATCTTCAACTCGAGCAGCACCTACGCTATGAATGCTGTGAGCTTCGCAGGTAACCAGATTACAGGTTGTGAGGGCGAGGAGGATGGCTCGTACAAGGGTCTCAAGTGTAAGACTTTGACCTTGTCGATGAATCCTTTGAAGAAGTATCCTAAGGCGTTGGCGGACTCGAACTCGTTGTTCGAGTATATCATCATCAGCGCTTGTCAGATTGAGGAGATTCCGAATGGCAGCTTCTCGCACAAGAATGCCGTAAACCATATGTCGTTCGACTTCTCGTACAACCGATTGAAGAAGTTGTCGAATGATTTCCACGCGGGCAATATGCCATATCTCTATGGTGTGGACCTCTCGTTTAACCGTTTCGAAGAGTTCCCATACCTTCCGCTCGACGCTTCGGGCTTGACCGTACTCGCAGTGCGTAGCCAGCGTAACGAGAAGGGTGAGCGTTGCTTGCGCGAGTGGCCTCAGGGCATCTATCAGCATGTAGGTTTGCGTGGTTTGTATCTCGGTTCGAACGATTTGCGAACTGTGGACGATACAATTTCGACATTGTGTTACTACCTCGACATCAGCGATAACCCGAACATCGTATTCGACGCTTCGGATATCTGCTACGCATGGCAGGTAGGAGCCTATATTCTCTATTACGATAAGACGCAGAAGATTCTCAACTGCGATGCAATGTTGGAGTAAAAGCGGAGGAAAAGGTATGAAGAAGAGCTATATATTGATATTGGTAATGGCGCTTATGTCGTTCGTTGCCTGTGTAAAGGTAAATCTCGACTTTGCGACCGATCGCAAGGAGATTAAGGTGGGAGCCTCGGGTGGTGTCGAGAAGATTAAGATTCAATCAGCAGATGCGTGGGTTGCTACCGTCGGTATGCAGGAGGATGGTACTCCAAACCCTTGGATTACCGTCTCGCCGGCAAATGGTCGTGGCTCGGTGACTTGCGACATTAAGATTGATTCGGCTTTGACCGTTCAGCCTCGTTCGGCTGTGGTTACTATCCAGAATATTGTCGATAACAGCCAGCAGCGCATCGTTATCAACCAGGATGGTTACACCTACAAGTTGGAGGTGGATAAGAAGGATATCGAGGTGAAGAAGTATGCCGACTTTGGCAAGCGCTACTTCGATGTTGTGGTGAAGACCAACTTCGACTTCGATGTGGAGATTCCGCAGAGCGCGAAGCATTGGGTATCGCAGGAGATGCCATCGAAGATGGGCCCTGCATATCAGCTCAACCTCAACCGTGGCGCTCGTCCACGCGAGGTGAAGGTGCGTTTTAATTGGAAGATTAATAACTCGGCTGAGTTGCGCTTGGCCGATATCAAGTTCGTCCCTAAGGATGATATAACTGTTGCTCACAGCGATATCTTGAGCATTAAGCAGGAGGCTGCAGAGCCTATCATTCCTGACACTCGTGCAGGTGACTCGTTGGCATTGTTGAATGTGGCAAACACTATGCAGTGCTGGAATCCGTACGACACCTCTGTTGCGATGGATTCGTGGAGCGGTATCACCTTGTGGGAGGAGCGTATGGAGGGCTGCAAGCCTGAGTGGGTAGGTCGTGTTAAGCGAGTAGAAATCTTCCTCTGTAACTCTTTCGAGGGTCTGCCATACGAGATTCGCTACTTGACCGCTGCGGAGGAGATCTACATCTTCTCGAACGAGAACTCGATGCTCAAGAGCATCAACCTCGGTGAGGATATCCTCGAGTTGAAGAACTTGAAGCGCTTGACCGTGGCTGCGTTTGGTTTGTCGGAGCTTCCGTCGAACTTCGCTATGCCGAACTTGGAGTTCCTCGACCTCGGCTCGAATAACTTCCAGCGCATCCCTAGTGTAATCAACAAGACTAACTTGCCTAAGTTGCGTGCTTTGGTTATGAATGCAGAGCAGCGTCACGCAGTTTCGGACTTGAGCAATACGGTCTATCCGATTGAGGAGTTGGGTGGTCTTATCGAGGAGGAGAAGTTCCCTGAGGATTTGCTCTTGTGGGGCTTGGATACCTTGGTGTTGAGCGTTAACTACCTCCACGGCGAGTTGCCATCGTTCGAGGGTCGCAGTGACGTTCCTGTATGGACTGAGGCGGAGGTTATTGCGGCAGATACATTGCCACGCGAGTTGATTGGCGTGCCAAAGATTATGCCTACAACCAAGACCTTCCGTATCAACCACAACCGCCTCTCGGGCGAGATCCCAAAGTGGTTGATGATGCACCCTGCATTGGATTGGTGGGTACCATTCAGCTTGATTTTCCCACAGGAGGGTCGTTGGAACGATGGCACCAAGGCTGGCTTCTCGAATGAGCCGCCAAGCCTCGTGGACTACTACAAGAATTGGTATCCTAATAAGAAGTTGGCTAACACCGTCGAGGAGGAGACTTCGGACGAGGAGAGCGGAACTATAACCAAGTAAAGGAGATTGTGAAGATGAGATATAATAGAATTATAGCATTTCTGATTTGTGCAACGCTTGCTCTCGCATCGTGCGTACAGGAGAATGATGTCGAGATGGAGGGCTCGAAGAGTCCTTCCGTAGGCGAGGCATACGCAGCGGGCGAGGTGTTGGTGAAGTTCACCCCCGAGGTTGCTGCAATGCTCGAGGAGGCTGGCGTTGTGCGCTCAAATGTCACTCGCAGTGGTGCAATTGGCGTGGATGAGTTACTCGACTTGGTTGGTGGCTTCGAGCTCTCGCGTGTATTCCCTCGCGACGAGCGCCACGAGGAGCGTACCGTACGTGACGGCTTGAACTTGTGGTATCGTGTTCGATATAGTAACGACTACTCGGTTGAGGAGGTTTCGCGTCGTTTCTCGCAGCTCGGCGAGGTGCAGAAGGTCGATGTTAACCGCACCATCAAGCGTGCCAACGCTCGTAAGGCTCAGCCACTCTCGGAGGAGGCGATGGCAAAGATGACAGCAGCAACCCGTGCATCGGAGAATCCGTTCAACGATGAGCTCTATGCTCAGCAGTGGAACTTGGCGAACGATGGCTCGATGTTTACCAAGGATGGTAACATCAAGAGTGTGGCTGGAGCTGATGTTCAGGTCGCAGAGGCTTGGAAGAAGAGCACAGGTGACAGCTCGGTTATCGTAGCGGTACTCGACGAGGGTATCTATGTCGAGCACCCCGACTTGGAGGCCAACATTTGGGTTAACGAGGCTGAACGTGAGGGTAACCTCAACGAGGATAAGGACTCGAATGGCTACAAGGGCGATAAGAATGGTTACAACTTCGTGAAGGAGACAGGTAAGATTACCTGGAACGACTACTACGATTCGGGTCACGGTACTCACGTTGCGGGAACTATCGCAGCGGTGAACAACAACTCGATTGGTGTAAGCTCAATCGCAGGTGGTGACGGCTCGAAGGATAGCGGTGTGAAGATTATGGTTTGCCAGATCTTCTCGGGTAATGTTTCGACCGGACTCTACAATGTTGTTCGCGCGATGAAGTATGCTGCGGATAATGGCGCAGTAGTATTGCAGTGTAGCTGGGGCTATGTCTCGGGTGCAGTGCACGAGTATGAGTGGGGTGAGGCAGGCTACGCATCGGAGGAGGCGTGGATTGCCGGCTCACCAATTGAGAAGGAGGCTCTCGACTACTTCATCAATAATGCCGGCTCGCCAAATGGCGTAGTTGAGGGAGGTGTGGCAGTCTTTGCTGCGGGTAACGAGTGTGCCCCAATGGCGGGTTATCCGGGTGCAGCAGAGTACTGCGTTTCGGTGGCTGCTACGGCTGCCGACTTCACTCCTGCAACCTATACAAACTATGGCCCAGGTACCACAATCTCGGCTCCGGGCGGTGATCAGGACTACTACTTCGACTACTATAACGAGACTTCGAAGAAGTATGGCGAGGCGGGTTGTATCCTCTCGACCGTACCTTACCATGTAAGTAAAACGGGCTACGCATTTATGGAGGGAACTTCTATGGCGTGTCCTCACGTCTCTGCTGTTGTTGCGCTCGGCTTGTCATATGCTACCAAGTTGCGCAAGCACTTCAAGGCTGAGGAGATTCGCACAATGTTGTGCGATGCACAGAATGTGACCCCAATCGATAGCTATATGAAGGGCTACAAGAACTTCTACCGCTATGTGGCAGACCTTGGCACTATTCAGCCTAATCAGATTGCTCTCGCTCCGTTCAAGGGTCAGATGGGTAGCGGTCAGGTTAATACTGCTAAGTTCTTGGCTGCTATTGGTGGCGAGGAGGCTGGTGTAGCTATGCACTTCCCTAACCTTACAATCAAGGTTGGCGGTGCTGTGGCTGTAGCTCCTGTACTCTACTTTGTGAATGGCGAGGCGTTGACCTACGAGGTTACAATCGAGAATACATCGGTTGCAACTTGCGAGAAGAAGGATGGCAAACTCCTCTTCTCGGGCTTGAAGAGTGGTGCTACAAAGGCGACCATCACTGCAAGCAATGGCGAGAAGCATTCGTTCAATATCACAGTTCGTAAGTCGGACGGTTGGTTGTAATATGAAAAAAATCCTTTTGGCTGTTGCACTTTGTGCGGTGCACTTCGCATCGGCGCAGATACGCATTATTCCGCAGGATGTGGTGCGTAAGGCGGCAGATATAGAGGTTGTAGATGGCTCTTTGCAGTTTCGCCCAAGTGGCGTCGATTTCGGCACTATAGACGAGATGTCGGGCGTGTGGCAGGGTAGTGCCAAGCTCCAGAATATGGGCGCAGATACCCTTGTCATTACGCAGATTAAGACTACTTGTGGCTGCTTGAAGGCAGAGCTCTCGAAGCGAGTGATAGCTCCAAAGGAGACTATTAATGTCGCTTTGAAATACTACCCTCGAGGTCACGCGGGACGAGTGCGACAGCGTGTGCTTGTCTATTCGAATCGTTCGACCGAGAAGCCTTCGGCCGTATTGACGCTCACGGGTATGGTCACAGCCTCGCAAGATAGAAGCGACGACTACCCCTACTACCGTGGTGTGTTGCGCTTGCGACAGGAGCAGGTTGAGTTCAGAGGCGGAGTGAGAGAGGTGCAACGCGTGGCGTGTATGAATGGCGGCTCGGTGGTGCTGAAACCTTCTATTGAAGGTCACTTCTTGCCAAAGGGTGTGAGCGTGCGCTTCGAACCTGCAGAGCTTGCACCAAAGCAGGAGGGCGATATCGTTATCGAGTACACCCCGCAGAGCGAGACACAGCAGAGACAGAGCGTGAAACTCTTTATAAAGGGGTTGAATGTTGCTCCTCGCGAGAGTGCAATAGAGATAGTTATCGGGAAATAAGAAGAGAAAAGATATAAAAAGATATGAAAAGAAT
Source organism: Alistipes sp. (assembly GCA_045614285.1). Lineage (GTDB taxonomy): Bacteria > Bacteroidota > Bacteroidia > Bacteroidales > Rikenellaceae > Alistipes. The sequence continues at coordinate 13,391 of JAZLCQ010000064.1, read as the reverse complement.
CGTTAATTTTGCAGTAGCACTTGTTGCTATGGTTGTTATGGTTGGTTGTTCTGAGCCCGACAATAACGGCACCTTGTACCTCGATGTTACCCACAATAATATCAAGGGTACTTGGCGTTTGGAGAGCTACGACAACGGCGTGAAGTTGGCTGAGGGTAGCTACTACTACATCACCTTCGATCGTGCGGAGCGTACCTTCGTGTGCTACGACAACCTCTCGAGTATGGAGGCTTACAAGTCGACAGGTCGCTACGACATCGAGACCAATGGCGCAGCCGTGATATATGGCGCCTACGACTTCGGTCGTGGCGATTGGGAGCACCGCTACTATGTTCGCAACCTCACGCTCGACACTATGCAGTGGGTGGCTGTGGATGATGAGAATATCTCGCAGGTATTCGTTCGTGCCGAGTTGCCAGAGTGGCTTGAGACTGAGGAGTAAAAATTTTAACTAACAATAGACTACAACTATGAAGAGAGTATTAGTGCTGTTAGCAGCCTTGTGCGTAGCGTTTGCTTCGCAGGCTGCCGAGTTCCTTTATGGTCCCTACGTTCAGGCTGTAACCGAGGATTCGGCCTATATCGTATGGATTACCGACAAGGCAACCACAGGCTGGGTTGAGGTGAAGGCCGAGGGCGAGAAGAAGGCTGTGACCTACACCGAGAGCAACCTCGGTTTGATGTATTGCCGTCGTGAGCACCGTGTACCTGTCAAGAACTTGAAGGCGGGCACAACCTACGAGTACAAAATCTACTCGCAGGAGGAGAAGAATGGCAAGAAGGAGAAGGCTATTTCGTTGGATGTGAATGTTCACGGCAAGAAGTTGACCTTCCGCACAAATGACCGCTCGAAGGAGTCGATTTCGTTTGTGATGATTACCGATATACACTACAACCACGTCGGTTCGCGCCACTCACTCGTCGAGGGTTTCTTCGATACGCTTATCACACCTGAGCGCCTCGAGGGTAAGGATTTTATCGCTTTCAATGGCGATATGGTGACCACTATGTCGAACGAGAAGAGCCACTTCGATAAGTTGTTTACCAACCTTCACAATATCTTGGCTGTGAACAACACTCAGTTCTACTACGTTCGTGGTAACCACGAGGCTCGTGGCAACTATGCGCAGAAGTTTATGGATATCTATCCTACATGGACAGGTATGCCATACTATATGTTCCGCCACGGCCCGGTATGCTTCGTCGTTATCGATGGTGGCGAGGATAAGCCGGATAGCGATATCGAGTACTATGGCACAGCAGCATTCGACCTCTATCGTGAGGCCGAGGGTAAGTGGTTGCAGTCGGTTATCGAGAGCGAGGAGTTCCAGACAGCTCCTTACCGTGTGATTCTTTCGCACATTCCGTTGAACGACAACTCTTGGCACGGTGGCCGCCACGCGTGGAAGCACCTCTGCCAGCGTTGCGAGGATAAGGGACTTACCCTTATGATTTCGGGACATACCCACCGCTACAGATATAACGAGTGTGGCGTTCACAACCGCACATTCCCAACCCTTGAGTTCTCGCCGAGAAACTACCTCGATGTTACGGCTAATAGCGAGAGCTTGACCATTCTCGTGAAGAATGTCGAGGGCGAGGTTGTGAAGACTTTTACCTACAAACCAAACAAATAGTAGGGAGAATTTGAGATCTAATTTAGAGGGGCAATGCTGAGGCGTTGCCCCTCTTTTTTCTGCTTTTGAGGCTGTTTTCGAGTGGGGTAGTGCGTTTCTGTTATAGAAAAGTGCCGATTCGTTGAAAAAATTTTTTATTAATGGTTTGTAGATATATATTTGCGACCGATTTTAATGGGTATTGTACTCATACATAGACAAAAGGAAAAACAAGTTAACAAAATAGTAAGATGATGAAAAGAATTTACGAGCAGCCACAGATCGAGATGTACGAGGTGGCAGTCGAGAGTGGCTTTGTCCAGAGTGGTTTTGATGCCGGATTCCTTGTTCCGGGTGGTAGTAACAATGGTGGCGAAGACGATTGGGCTTAGTATCGTTGAGTGTTAATGATTAAACTTTTGAAGAGAGATATGAAAAAGATATTCGCATATATTTTGGCAGTAGCAGCTTTCGTGGGCTGTACTACTGATATCAACGATGTTGTTACCCCGTCGACCACTCTCACCGCTCCAATGGAGATTGCAGTTGCTGAGAGCCGCGTTTTCGACGCTGACTTGAACTGGTCGTGGGAGGAATCTGATATGATTTTGGCATACCAGAAGGCAGGCAATAGCACTGCTAATGTTTTGACCCTCAACGAGGCAGGTAACTTCTATAACGCAGCTTTCGAGTATGCAACCGATGACGCTGCTTCGTTCCACTTTATCTATCCGTTGACATCGTTCTCGATGGACGGTTTGACAGTGGAGCAGACCGGTAAGTGGTCGCCTGTACTCTATGGCGTAGCTGAGAATACAATCATTTCGCAGCTCGGTACCGTAGAGATGAACTACCTCTCATCTGCATTCGAGGTGCGTGTTTGGGCTCACGGTCGCGCTGAGCGCAAGAGCATCACTAAGGCTGTTATCACATCGGAGAACGATTTCGTTCCTTATTGGAGCATGGAGACCTACGCACAGAGCCTTTCGGGTAAGGAGTTGTCACTCGACTTGAATGGCGAGACTGCAATCTTCAACCTCGGTGAGGGTGACTTCGCATTCACTTTGACCTTGACTGATGCTGAGGGTGAGACTTTGTCGTGGGAGCTTCCAGCAAAGAACTTCGTAGCAGGTAAGCGCACTATCCTCAACGTAGAGTGGGCTGCAGCTGAGGTATGCGAGGCTTCGATTACTTCGTGGTATGAGGATTACGCAAACAATAACGGCACAGCTCTCGAGGGCGGCGCAATCTACGTTACTGCAGTTGGTGGTGAGCCGGTAGTTACCGTTGATGGTGTTGAGATGCCGGTTGTTGATGGTAAGGTTTCGGGCGTAGCTTCGGGTACACACAACGTAGTTGTAACAATCAAGGGTCAGGAGTGCGTAAATCGTTCGATTATTGTAACTTCGATTCCTTCGGTTAACGCTACTGTTCGTACATCATACTCGAGCAATGGCGCAGTCTCTAAGTCGAACAGCATTGACGGTAAGGAGTTGCAGTTGACTGCAACATTGAGCGATGCGTTGATTCCAAGCGAGGCAGTTTCGTCTTGCCAGGCTATCTACGGATCGAATACAGCTAACCTCACACTCGGTAGCACAAGCAAGCTCAGCGTTGCTGTAGGTGAGTACAACTGCTACGCTAAGGTAACCCTCGCTAATGGTTATACAGCTACATCGGCAGCATATACTACTTATGTTACAGGTATTCCATATTCGATACAGTTCTACCAATCGAGCAACGACGCAGTCGATGCAGCGGGTTGGACTCGTAATGGAGCGGCTTCTATCAAAATGGAACTCCTCACATTGAAGGAGGGTGGTCTTGCAGGTAGCGATGATGGTTGGGTAGCATCTCCTGCATACTACATCCCATCGTCACTCTCGGTTAGTGTGACTTTGCAGTCGAAGTACTATGTTGCAGCAATCTCTTCGTCGAGCCAGAAGGCAACATTGTATGTTGGTGCGACATCGTCACCTACCTCATCTTCGGGCTCTGCTCAGTCGATTCAGCTTAGTGGTACAAACGATACATCTTCGGGCTCGAAGTGGACAAGCAACACTGTAACTGTTAGTATGCCTGCTGGTAAGCAGTATACTTCGATCAATCACAATGGTGCAACTTATCGTCTGGGTTCTCGTATCTATGTAGCAACCTACAGCATCCAGTACTAGTAGTTGCTATTGATTAATAATATCCGCCCCACCTTCTAAAGTGGGGCGGATGTTTTTTTTGGGGGGGGAGATAGGATTAGATAGGATTAGATAGGATTAGATAGGATTAGATAGGATTAGATAGGATTAGATGTCCTTTCCTATAATCTCCTATTAAGCACCGCAGGTGCGCATCCTATAAAATCCTATAAAGCCAACTCTGTTGGCGCATCCCATCAAATCCTATATAAATCAAAAAAAAATCCGTCAAAATTTGCCCAATACCCATAATTGCTTTATATTTGTAACTATGGGGGCATTAGGAGTAAATACCGGAGGCTATCGCAAATTGAAGGTTTACCGTAAGACCGAGGTTATTTATGACCTCACATACTATTTCTGCAAGAAGTATCTCAAATTGGGTGACCGCACCATAGACCAAATGGTGCAAGCTGCTCGTTCTGGTAAGCAGAACATCGTGGAGGGCAATGAGGTTGCCGAAACATCAGCTGAAACAATGCTGAAGCTTTTGGGTGTCGCACGAGCTAGCTTGCAAGAGTTGTTGATTGACTATGAGGACTATCTGCGAGTCCGCAATTTGCGATTGTGGGCAGATGATTCCAAAGAGGTAGATGTTATGCGAAAGCTTGGTATAGAGCACGAAGATAGTGCCTTCTTTCTTGAATTGGCACAAACTCGTAGCGACGAGGTAGTTGCAAATATGGTTATTGTGCTTATTTATCAGGCTGATACCTTGCTTAATGGTTATATCAACAGGAAGTATAACGACTTTTTGAGAGAGGGCGGTTTTCGCGAGAAATTGACGCGCGAAAGAATTAAGAATAGGGGATAGCTTGTCCTATAACTCCCTATCAAGCACCATAGGTGCGCATCCCATCAAGTCCTATCAAGCCAACTCTGTTGGCGCATCCCATCTTGCGGCTCGGAAAAGTATAAATAAATTTACTTTTTCGCTCGCTCCGCATCGTCAGTTCCGTTTTTTTTCTTATCTTTGTGCGATTAAAGAAACACAATTAAGCTCCTTGAAGTTATGTTGAGCAGAAGAGTACTCCGTACAAAGGTCGTGAAGGCTGTCTACGCACACACTCAGTGCGAGAATATGACGCCCGTGGCAAGCGAGAAGAACCTTATCCTCTCGATTGATCGCGCCTACGACCTCTATTTCCACCTACTCGCACTCGTTCCTGAGGTTGCAGAGTATGCTGCCGAGCGTATCCGCATCGGCGAAAATAAGAAGTTGCCTACATACGAAGACTTGCACCCAAATCGCAAGTTCGTTGAGAATAAGGTTATTGCACGCCTTGTAGAGGACGAGAATCTCCGCATCGAGATTTCGAATCGTAAGCTCTCGTGGAAGAACAACCGCGACCTTATCGTTGCGCTCTATAATGCACTGATTCGTCAGCCGTTCTATCAGAAGTATATGGCTTCCGAGGAGCGCACCTTCCGTCAGGATGCACAGCTCGTTTCGGATATCTATATGACAATGCTCGAGGAGTTCGAGCCGCTTGAGAGAGCGTTGGAGGAGCAGTCAATCCTCTGGAATGACGACCTCGGTTTCCTCTTGACAATGGTTTCGCGCACCATCTTGTCTATGCGTGAGAAGCAGGAGGAGATCAAGCTTATGCCTCAGTTTAAGAGCGACGAGGATCTCGACTATGCAAAGAAGTTGTTGCGCTACGCTATTGCGGGCTATGAGCGTATCTCGCTCTTGCTCGACGGTTCGATGAAGAACTGGGATATCGAGCGCGTGGCATTGATGGATCAGATTATCTTGGTTACCGCAATTGCCGAGGCTGAGAACTTCCCGACAATCCCTGCACGTGTGACAATGAACGAGTATATCGATATCGCTAAGTGTTATTCGACCGAGTCGAGCGGTGGCTTTATCAACGGTATCCTCGACAAGATTATCTCGCAGTTGACTGCCGAGGGTAAGATTGTCAAGACCGGCAAGGGTTTATTATAAGAGACTTTTGGGTTGGGGAGCCTACTAAAAGGGCTTCGTTACCAAAATGGCAATAAATTTGAAACAACTAATTAATTAAAACTTTTACAATTATGTTTACACTTTTGCAAGCAGCTGAGGCTGCAACAACCGCTCCAGCAGCAGTTGTAACTGAGACTACAGCAACCGTAACTGAGAATGCTCCAGCAGCAGTTGAGACTGCAACTGAGGTTGTAACTGAGGCTGCTCAGTCACCTATGGGTGGTAGCAACTGGTCGTTCTGGATTATGATCGGTGCAATGATTTTGATTATGTACTTCTTCATGTGGCGTCCTGAGTCTAAGCGTCGCAAGGAGATGCAGAAGTTCCGCGAGGGCTTGAAGGCTGGCGATAAGGTTATCACTGCTGGTGGTATCTACGCTGTAGTTAAGGAGGTTAAGGAGACATCGCTCTTGATCGAGGTTGATAGCAACGTAACTCTCCGTATCGACAAGAATATGGTTGTTGCTGCTCCTGAGAGCAAGTAATCACTACACACAAGAGTAATTAACGCTACTCTTACGAGCGAGAATCGGATATTTTGAATACCCGATTTTCGTTTTTTAGGATGGCTGATGGTTGCTCGGTTCAAGAAACTAATCAAATTTTGAAAAATATTATGAAAAAACTGATTCTTTCGTTTGTAGCTATCGCAATGGCAGCTTCGACTTTCGCCCAGAAGAAGGACGAGAAGATGAGCTGGGAGGAGGCTACAGTTAAGGCTAACGAGGTGTTGGCTACACTTTCGCTCGAGGACAAGATCGAGATGACCCACGGTCACAACAAGTTCTTCCTTCCGGGAGCTCCTGCTAAGGGCTTGCCACACGTATTTATGGTGGATGCTTCGGCAGGTGTACGTATCAATCACTCGTTGCCTGATCAGAACGAGGTGCGTCACCCACAGAAGACCACTCAGTTCCCTGCAACTATCGCTCTCGCATCGACTTTTAACCCCGATTTGGCTTACCAGTATGGTGAGGCCGTAGGTTATGAGACTCGTATGGCAGGTGCAGGTGTATTGCTCGGCCCTGGTATGAACATCTACCGCTCTTCGCAGTGTGGCCGTAACTTCGAGTATATGGGCGAGGATCCATACTTAGCAGGTCAGATGGTAGCAAACTACGTTACCGGTATGCAGAGCACAGGTACAATGGCTTGCTTGAAGCACTTTGTCTGCAACAACAACGAGCTCTATCGTAAGCTTACAAACGCAGTTGTTGACGAGCGCGCTCTTATGGAGATCTATACCCCTGCATTTAAGGCAGGTATCGACGCAGGTGCAGGCTCTGTAATGACTTCGTACAATCTCGTTAATGGCGAGTGGGCTGGTCAGAGCAAGTTCGTTATCACCGAGCTCCTTCGTGGTACACTCGGCTTCAAGGGCTTGGTTATGACCGACTGGCGTTCGATTTATGACTGGAAGAAGCTCGTTCTCTCGGGTCAGAACGTCGAGATGCCTGGTACTCCTAATGAGCACTACCACATCAACTCTGTTCGCGGTTTGTTGCAGTCGGGCGAGTTGACCGAGAAGAATATCGACGATATGATTCGTCCTATGATTGCGACCTTGATTCGCTTCGGCTTGTACGACCGTTTCAAGAATGGTCAGCCAAACGAGGACGCTCTCGAGTCGAAGTTCCCTCACCACGAGCAGGTGTCGTACCAGACTGCTGCCGAGGGCTCAATCTTGTTGAAGAACAACGGTATCCTCCCATTGAAGGAGGGTCAGCAGGTTCTCCTCGTAGGCCGTTGGGCAAAGGTTGCACCACAGGGTGGCGGCTCGTCGAAGGTTAAGGGCTTCAACCACGTAACTTCGGAGCAGGCACTCCTCAGCGCACTCCGTGCAAAGGTTACGGCTGTTGAGAAGCCAAACTTTATGCAGTTGCAGAAGGCTGATATCGTTGTTGTTGCTACAGGTACTTACGACAGCGAGGGTAACGATCGCCCATTTGCTATGGCAGACGAGGATGAGTCGTTGGTGCGAATGGCTTGCGCTGCTAACAAGAATGTTATCGTATTGGTCCTCTCGGGCTCGGGTGTTGATATGAGCTACTGGAACGATAAGGTTTCGGCTATCATCTATGGTTGGTACCCAGGTCAGGCAGGTATGCAGGCTATCGCCGACATTATGGTTGGTAAGATTAACCCATCGGGTAAGCTCCCTGCTACTATCGAGAAGTCGTTCAAGGACTCTCCTGCATATGGCGATGTTCCGGCTGGCTTGAGCATTGGTCACACTACCAAGAATCCGAACTCGTTGTGGATTGCACCGAGAACATACAATATCAACTATGACGAGTCAATCCTCGTAGGCTACCGTTGGTACGAGACTAAGGGCATCGAGCCTCTCTATCCATTTGGTTTCGGTCTCTCGTACACAACTTTCGAGCTCAGCAAGGCTAAGGCTGCAAAGCAGATTTCGGCTGATAAGCCTTTGAAGGTTACCGTTAAGTTGGAGAACACAGGTGTTATGGCGGGTGCAGAGGTTGTACAGCTCTATGTTTCGGAGAACAACCCAACCGTGCTCCGTCCAAAGAAGGAGTTGAAGGCGTTCAAGAAGGTACACGTTGAGGCAGGTAAGAGCACAACCGTAACCTTCGAGCTCGACTATAAGTCTTTGGCATTCTGGAACGACAAGACTCACGCTTGGGAGGTTAACAAGGGCACCTACACAATTCACCTTGGTAACTCTTCGGCGAACATTACTCAGACTCTTACTGTAGAGGCTTTGTAAAATAGAGACAGCTAACAGTTAACAGTTAACACTCAACTCATTTTGAGCAAACATCAACTAAACCGTTAACGAAAAACTATGAAGAGACTGATTCTTTCGTTTGTTGCCGCAGCTTTGGCTACAACTGCATTCGCACAGAAAAAGGCAGAGATGATATCGTGGGATGAGGCCTATAGCAAGGCAGACGAGATTTTGAAAACTCTCACACTCGACGAGAAGGTTGAGATGACTCGCGGTCACAATAGATTCTTCCTTCCGGGAGCTCCTGCTAAGGGTTTGCCACACGTATATACGGTAGATGCTTCGGCAGGTGTGCGCATCAACGATAGATTGACTAATCAGAACGAGGTGCGTCACCCTCAGAAAACCACTCAGTTTCCTGCACCTATCGCTCTCGCATCGACTTTCAACCCAGATTTGGCTTACAAGTATGGCGAGGCAGTAGGTTACGAGACTCGTATGGCAGGTGCGGGCGTATTGCTCGGTCCAGGTTTGAATATCTACCGCTCATCGCAGTGTGGCCGTAACTTCGAGTATATGGGCGAGGACCCATATTTGGCAGGTCAGATGGTCGCAAACTATGTTGTAGGTATGCAGAACACAGGCACAATGGCGTGCTTGAAGCACTTCGTTTGCAATAATACCGAGTTCTTACGTAGAATATCGAACTCTATTGTTGATGAGCGTGCGATGATGGAGATTTACACTCCTGCATTTAAGGCAGGCATCGACGCAGGTGCAGGTTCTGTGATGACTTCGTACAACCTCGTAAATGGCGAGTGGGCAGGTGAGAGCAAGTATGTTATCACCGACCTTCTCCGTGGTACTCTCGGTTTTAAGGGCCTGGTAATGACCGACTGGCGCTCGGTATTCGATTGGAAGAAGATTGTTCTTTCGGGACAGAATGTTGAGATGCCAGGTGATCGTAACCAACCTCAGCATATCAACTCTGTACGAGGCTTATTGGCTTCGGGCGAGTTGACAGAGCAGAATATCAACGATATGATTCGTCCAATGATTGCCACTTGTATTCGCTTCGGTTTGTACGAGCGTTTCAAGAATGGTCAGCCAAACGAGGATGCTCTCGAGGCGAAGTTCCCTCACCACGAGCAGGTGTCGTATCAGACTGCTGCCGAGGGTTCTATCTTATTGAAGAACAACGGTATTCTCCCATTGAATGAGGGTCAGCAGGTGTTGCTCGTAGGCCGTTGGGCAAAGACTACACCGCAGGGTGGCGGAGCGTCACGAGTTGATGGCTTCAACTGCGTAACGCCGGAGCAAGCTCTTCGTGCAGCACTTCGTACAAGAGTTAAGGCTGTTGAGAAACCAGACTTTATCCAGTTGCAGGAGGCGGATGTTGTGGTTATTGCTACGGGTACTTTCGACAGCGAGAGCATAGAGCGTCCATTTGCTATGGAGCGTGAGGATGAGGCTTTGGTGCGTATGGCTTGCGCTGCTAACAAGAAGGTTATTGTTCTCGTTCTCTCGGGCTCGGGTATCGATATGAGTGCTTGGCACGATAAGGTTTCGGCTATTATCTACGGTTGGTATCCTGGTCAGGCAGGTATGCAGGCTATTGCCGACATTATGGTAGGTAAGATTAACCCATCGGGCAAGTTGCCAGCTACTATCGAGAAGTCTTTCAAGGATTCGCCTGCTTACGGTATGATTCCAAAGGGTATGAAGGTTAGCCATACAGCTAAGAATGTCAATGAGTTGTGGATAGCTCCACGCCACTACGATGTAGAGTACAAGGAGTCTGTACTCGTAGGTTACCGTTGGTACGAGACCAAGGGTATCGAGCCATTGTTCCCATTTGGTTTCGGTCTCTCGTACACAACTTTCGAGCTCAGCAAGGCTAAGGCTGCAAAGCAGATTTCGGCTGATAAGCCTTTGAAGGTTACCATTAAGTTGGAGAACACAGGTGCTATGGCGGGTGCAGAGGTTGTACAGCTCTACATCTCGGAGAATAACCCAACCGTGCTCCGTCCAAAGAAGGAGTTGAAGGCGTTCAAGAAGGTACACGTTGAGGCAGGTAAGAGCACAACCGTGACCTTCGAGCTCGACTACAAGTCTTTGGCATTCTGGAACGATAAGACTCACGCTTGGGAGGTTAACAAGGGCACCTATACAATTCACCTTGGCAACTCTTCGGCGAACATTACTCAGACTCTTACTGTAGAGGCTCTCTAATTGAGCCAATTGAAAAGTATAAAATTAGGAGGAGAGTTGAGCCAAATACTCAGCTCTCCCCTCTAAACTCAAGAATATGAAGAAAGTTCTCTCCTTTTCGTTGATGTTGATGGTCGGACTCCTGCTCTCGCAGCTCCTACCGAAGTTCCTCGATGCGGGCTCCTATGAGGAGTTGCGCCATATGGTCGAGGTTACTCTCGGTATCTGCTTGGCCTTTATTATGATTAATGTGGGCCGCGAGTTCGAAATCGACAAGCGCAACGTACGCGGCTACGCCAAGGACTACCTTGTGGCGATGTTTGCTGCAGCTATGCCGTGGTTGTTGATTGCCATCTACTACATCTTTGCAATCCTCCCATCTTCGATGTGGAGCGATGGTGAGGCGTGGAAGGAGACACTTCTTTTGAGCCGTTTCGCAGCTCCAACCTCAGCGGGAATCCTCTTCTCGATGTTGGCAGCTATGAAGTTGCAGCGCAGCTGGATCTACCAGAAGGCGCAGACCTTGGCCATCTTCGACGACCTCGATACCATTATCCTGATGGTGCCGTTGCAGGTGGCTATGATTGGCGAGTTGAACTGGCAGATGGTGGCGATGCTGATTGTTATCTTCGGTATGTTCTTCATCGGCTGGCGCTATATGTCGCGCTTCGAGATGCCTCAGACCTGGTACGCAGTCTTCACCTATGCTGTGTTGGTCTATGGCTTCACATACCTCGTCTACACCATCACTCACCACTTCTTTGGCGATAAGGGAGCAATCCATATCGAGGTGCTTTTGCCGGCATTTATCTTCGGTATGATTATCAAGAATCGCCACGTGGGCGGCAAAACCGAGGAGAATGTTTCGGCGCTTATCTCGGTTGCCTTTATGTTGTTGGTGGGTATGAGTATGCCGTTGATTGACTTTGGCGGAGCAGACTCAGCAGCCGCTTCGGATAGCCTTATCGCATCGATTCCGTCGATGTCGGCATCTACGATTGCTCTCCACGTCTTGGTCGTGACACTCCTCTCGAATATCGGTAAGCTCGCGCCAATGTGCTTCTATCGCGACCGCTCACTCACCGAGCGCTTTGCTCTCTCGGTGGGAATGTTCGCACGTGGCGAGGTGGGCGCAGGCGTTATCTTCATCGCCCTCGGCTACAATATCGGCGGCCCGATTCTCTTGATTTCGATTTTGACTTTGGTCTTGAACCTTATCTTGACCATCGGATTTGTCTATCTTGTTAAGCACCTTGCCCTCAAGGCAGAAAAGGAGAAATAGAGGAGATGAAAAGGATTATAGTTGCCTTATTGGCAGTTTTGGCATTTGCGGTAGAGGGCTGGGCTTGTACTTCGGCTATCGTTACTGCACAGCGTTCGAGTGAGGGCGCTCCATTGTTGTGGAAACATCGTGACTCGAATCCAGGAATCTCACGTGTCGAGTATATCACGGGCGGAAAATATGCCTATACTGCGATTGTGCCGAATGATGAGCACTACGCCGAGGCAGTCTATGCTGGTGTGAACGAGAGGGGACTCGGTATTATGAATACTGCAACTCAGAAGCTCCCCGAGGCCACGCCCGAGGAGTATGCGACCTCTCCGCTCGAGGAGACTGCACTTATCTTCAGTGCGATTATGCAGTATGCTCTCAGCAACTGCGCAACTGTCGAGGAGTTCGAGGATTTCTTGCGTAGGACAAAGCGTGTGCGTGGCTTTAATACTAATCTTGGAGTTGCTGACGCCAATGGTGGGGTAGTCTACTTCGAGGTGTGGGATTTGGGTTATTGTCGCTACGATGTGGCCGAGCGCAAAGAGGACTTCGATATCCGCTCAAACTTCTCTTTCAAGGGTGACCCTAATTGTGGCACAAGTAAGCGCCGCTACGACCTTATAATGGGCGAAATGAAAGCTCATAAGGGCAAGATAACCCCGCAGCTCTTTATGGAGTACTCTCGCTCATATAAAAGCCTTGCTTTTGGCGATGTCCTGGCTACGGATGAGGCATTCATCTGCGAGAATCACACAGTGCCACGCAGTACGACTGTTTCGTCGGTGGTGCTGGTGTGCGATGCGAAGAATCCTCGTATGCTTGTGATGAATGGCCATACGGTGTCGAGCTTAGCAGTGCCTGTATATGTGAATGCGAAGGAGGCAATTCCGCAGTGCGTCAAGGGTACAGCGATGCAACGCTTGTCAGAGGATTTCTGCGCTAAGGCGTATAATAATCTCGAATATGAGGGCTCGATTCTTAATAAGGAGGTTGTGCGTGATGTCTTGAAGATTAAGCATCCTAAGATTGCAATGCCGAAGCGAGTACCGGCCAATATCAAGGCCTTTAATACTCGCCTTGACAAACTCTTCGCCAAGCACGAACAACTCGTCCGCAAAGTCTTAGCAAAGCACTAAACGAGACGATTAAAGTTGATTAAGGAATTTAGAGAGTTTAGAGAGTTTAGGGAATTTAAGGAGTTTAGGGAGTTTAGGGAAAAATCACTAAATTCACTAATTTCCCTAAATTCTCTAATATATTTGTTATCTTTGTAAAAAAGATAATCTATGAATGGTGCAATTCTAATAAAGTCGCAAGGAGACCATCGAAATCTAATATGTTATCGTAAAGCCGAACTAATATACGATATAACCTATCATTTTGCGAATTTGGCATTTGCGCGTGGTGATCGCACGATAGACCAGATGGTTCAAGC
>JAZLCQ010000063.1:0-43751 GCA_045614285.1 Alistipes sp. | reverse complement strand
CAATGAATGGTTGCGCAAAGTTGTCGGTAGATAGCCTGCTCTCGCTGCTCAATGCCCTCTGCGAGAATGCACAAGACTTAACCTGCAAGATCGGCTCGAGCAATCTCGGCAAACTCACAGACGAGCAAAAAGCCATCGCTACCGATAAAGGGTGGGAGTTGGTGTAGGTGCGTACTGATGCGTACTAAGTACGCAGTACGCAGGAGTACGCATTCCCAGGGTGCGCAATGCGAAGATGCCGTGCGTAAAGGTGCGTAAAGATGCGTAAACAAGAAAATTTACGCACTTTTACGCATTTTTCGCTATCTTTGCCCTCGTATGGATGGAATGAAACCTTATGCCATAGATGACTCCTCATCGTTTGAGAGTCTGGTTATGGGCGAGGTGAAGGCTGGATTCCCTTCGCCCGCAGAAGATATACGAGAGAAGCTCGATCTTGTGAAACTGCTTGTAAAGCACAAGGCTTCGACCTTCTTTTTCCGCATTGATGGTGTGTCGATGATTGATGCTGCGATGGACGATGGCGATATCATTATCGTTGACCGTGCCATTGAGCCTTACAATAATTGCAAGGCTGTCTGCTATATAGATGGCGAGTACACCGTTAAGCGTGTAGAGATGCTCGATGGTCGAGTGCGCCTTATGCCCGCCAATGAGCAGAACACAAAATATAAACCTATCGAAGTGCTCCCAGAAAATCAGTTCATAATCTGGGGCGTTGTGACCTACACCATTAAGAAGATGTAGCCGATGTTCGCTCTTGCCGATTGTAATAACTTCTATGCTTCGTGTGAGCGAGTCTTCAGACCTGACCTACAAGGCAAGCCAGTCATCGTACTCTCGAATAACGATGGCTGCGCTGTTGCACGCTCCAACGAGGCGAAGGCTCTCGGCATCAAGATGGGCGACCCGCTATTCAAAATCCGCGACATTGTAGAAAAACACAATGTCGCTGTCTTCTCTGGCAATATGGCTCTCTACGGAGATATGTCCCAGCGAGTGCGTTGGGTGCTGGAGGAGTACGCACCATCGGTGGAGGTTTATTCCATAGACGAGGCGTTCCTGGATTTGCGAGGTATGGATAACATCGACTTCGATGCCTATGCAAAGAAGATATCGAGCGAGTGCTGGCGACTGACATCCATACCCGTATCTGTCGGCATTGCCCCAACAAAAACACTCGCCAAGATAGCATCGAAGCTCTGCAAGCAGTACCCCAAACTGCGAGGTGGTTGCTATATGCATCGTCCCCAGGACATAGAGAAGGTGCTGCGCAAATTCCCAATTGAGGATGTCTGGGGCATCGGTCGCAAGACCGCCCGAAAACTCCACGATAGAAACATCTCCACCGCATGGGAGTTTACACAGATGGACGAGGGTTTGGTGCGTGGCATATTCGGTATCGTAGGTTTACGCACCTGGCAGGAACTTCGTGGTATTCCGAGCATCGAGTTTGAGGACACCATCGAGGCAAAGCAATCGATATGTGTGTCGAGGAGTTTCGCAAAGGAGATAACCGAGCCAGGCGAGCTTGCAGAGCAGGTTGCTAACTTTGCAGCATCTGCAGCAGAGAAGCTCCGCGCACAACACTCTGCGTGTGTTGAGATGATGGTCTTTGCCTATACAAACCGCTTCAAGGAAAACGAGCCACAGACCTATGGCAGTGTCCTGGTGTCATACCCACAAGCAACTAATGATCACCGTGCCATCATAGCTGCCGCAGTAAACGCTACGCGGGAAGTGTACAAGAAAGGCTACGGATATAAGAAAGCAGGCGTGGTTATCAGTAAGCTCATCCCAGAGTCAGGCGTTGTTCGCTCGTTATTTGCCGATAATGCCGCCATAGAGCGCGAGAGTAGATTATCCTCGGCTATGGATGCCATCAACCATGCATTCGGGCGTGGTGCGGTAAAAATAGGCGCACAAGGTAGTGGCGTTATTAAGTCGTCCAGCGACAGCCAATCCCCACACTACACAACCCTTTGGTCTGACATTCCCAAGGCATCAGTAAAATAGCCGCCCCGTTAGGAGCGGCTTTCGCGTTTGTTGGCGGTTATTAGGCGATCTGTGAAACTATGAGATGTGGATTGATATATTGCTCGTCTGGATAGAATAATCGCCACAAATGCGCGTTGCGAGATTGTTCATGTCCTCGGCAAGTTTATCCTTAATGACCTTCGCATAAATCTGCGTGGTGCGAATATTTCTGTGTCCGAGCATCTTGGCTACAGACTCAATAGGTACACCGTTTGACAATGTAACAGTTGTAGCGAATGTATGTCGAGCCATGTGGAAGGTTAAGGTCTTATTGATGCCGCAACGCACAGCCACCTCCTTCAAATAGAGGTTGCTACACGAGTTTGTCAATGTCGGAAGCAACTTGCCATTGAGTTCCTTCAAGCCTTGATACTTTTTGATGATGAGCTGCGGAATCTCTAACAATGGGATATCAACCACCTCTGAGGTCTTCTGACGATGTGTTTTTAGCCAAACCTGCCCAGCCTCATCGGTAATAATATTCTCTTTTGTCAAGCCTGCAACATCGCAATGTGCCAGACCTGTGAAACACGCAAATACAAAAACATCTCGCATCTTCTCAAGTCTGTCAAATATCATGTCTGTTTGGATAAGTGCGGTCAACTCTGACTTGGTAAGAACATCGCGTTCAACGGGATCAAAATGAATCTTAACGGTTGAAAATGGATTCTTGCTAACCCAGCCATTATCTATGGCAACCTTGTATATCGTGCGTAGCTTTTGGCGAATCTTCATGGCGTGGTTATTTGCCATGTTATACTCTACACGAAGATAGTTGTCAAAGTTGCTGAGGAATTTAGGTGTTACCTCCTCAAGCGAGATATCTTTAACACCAAGTTGAGATGCAATGTAATCCTGGAGACGATTGCGCACCAATATATATTTGTCAAGTGTACGCTTGGAGGTCGTGATGCCGACCATCTTTGAATACTCGACCAGCCACTGATCAAAGATCTCTACATAACCCCTGGGTTGAACCTGGTCTTTGCCTAAAAGAGCCTGCTTTAATCGCTCTGGTGTCACATTTATATTTTGCCCCTGCAGCTGAAGGAATTTGTTATAAGCCTTCGTGCGTATCTCCTCAAGAACAGCCGTTATTGCTTGATCCTCTCGTGTGTGTCCGATAGGCTTGCCATCGCCCCATTTCTCTGGTAGGATATTTTGCTTCGTGCTAATGTGGCAGGTCTGTTGCCCAATAGTAAGCTGCATTAAAATTGGCACTCTGCCAGACTTGTTTGGCTTGCCCTTGTGGGCGATCATCTTGATCTTTAACATTTCAGTTCTCATAGCTTCTAATCGTTTTTATAGTGTACTATTCATGTTGCAAAATTACGCTACTAAAAACGGCTGGAAGAATCTATACATAGACAACTTTTAGACAAACATAGACAATGTTTAGACAAAGGTTGACATCGTGCAAATTCCTTTCAATGAGCCGTTTACGAGTGCAAACATAAGCTCACTATTCGGAAGTGTCAAGTTAATTCTAAACTATCTGCAAAGATTATCGCAGATTATTGAAAGTGGGGCGATGTTTTCCGAAACCTATGTCTAAGTTTTCGGTTGTTGGTTTCAAATAGGTTTGTGAATTTTGTCTATTCTACATAGACAGAGGATGGACAAACATAGACAAAACAGCCATGATACGCCACTGGTGCGCCACAGGGCGGGCTGCTTAACTCATTGAGCAACAACAAAAAAGCGAGAAACTTTCGTTTCTCGCTTCTGTACCCCCTCAGGGGCTCGAACCCTGGACCCCAACATTAAGAGTGTCGTGCTCTACCAACTGAGCTAAAGAGGCATTTCCGCTCTCGGTTTTACCCGATTGCGAGTGCAAAGATAAGGCAAAAAAATTTTACCACCAAACATTTTGCAAAAAAAATGCACAAAAAGTGTGAAATTCTTTAAAAACGCACCTAAATCACCCTCTCAGCCACCCCTTTCGGCTGAAAAAACACTACGTCGTAATAGTGAGTAGATAGTAGAGATTGGTTTCCCACGTTTAACTCTCACTAAACCGTATCATCCGTATCACCCCGTATCACGTGATACGCTTGATACGCTTTGCGTGTGCTACAAGAGTAGTACGAGCAGTGCTATAGGGAAGGTACCATCCACCGTATAGATTATATTACCGCTATAGGTGGAGTTACCTTTGTATACATGGCGACCATCGTAGGTCAATATGATATTGCCCGAGTAGGTCGACGAGCCCTTGTAGAGGTGACGACCATCGTACGAGTAGATGATGTTACCACTATAGGTCGAATTACCTTTATATATATTACGGCCGTCGTAGGTCAATATGATGTTGCCACTATAGGTCGAATTGCCCTTATAGACATGGCGACCATCATAGGTGTAGACGGTATTGCCTGAGTAGGTCGACGAGCCCGTATAGAGGCGTTGACCATCGTAGGTGCAGATGACATTACCCGAATAGGTGGAGTTGCCTCTGTAGAGGCGTGACTGCGCCATCACACACATCGGCACAATCAACATCATTAATAGGAGCAGACGCTTCATGGTGGAAGTTTTTTTAGTTGTTAGGGAGGCGAAACGTATCAAAGCGTATCACCGTATCATGTGATACGGTATGATACGGATGATACGGTATGATACGGTTTACAACACTGCGCCCCACTCCTTGAGAGTAGCGACGAGTTGTGCGGTATCGATATTCTGCACGCTCTGTCCGTTAGCCACAGCCTGCGCCGCAGCAGCGCCCGCAGCTTGTCCCGTACCCATACAGCTTGCCATCACGCGCAGCGAGGCCAAAGCCTGGCGGTCGGTCGAGATGCAACGACCTGCAACGAGCAGATTCGGGTAGTCGGGAGCGATGAGACAGCGATAAGGCACATAGGCAGGGGTGGTCAAGTCGTGACGGTGCTGACCGGTACCCTTGCTTGCGTGGAGGTCGATAGGGTGGATACCGCGTGAGATGCTATCCTCGTAGTGTACGGCATTGACATACTCCTCAGCCGTAACAGTGTGCACACCGAGGATGCGTCGTGTCTCGCGGATTCCCGCCTGAGGCGCAGTCGATGCGACGTAGCACTTCTCAAACTCCTTGAAGTTCTCCTTGAGGAGCTTCGTGAAGGTGAAGATATCCTCGCGAAGCTGACACTCCACCGAGCTGAAGTTGCGGTTGTCGACAGCATTTACGGCACGACGGGTGATGTTCACGACCACGGTGCCCTCATGCATCGAGTTGTTGAACCATGGGCCTCCAAAGTCGGGGATATCGGCTCCCGCAGCCTTCATGGCGAGGAGCTTCTCGCGTACAGGCTTACATTGACTTGGGCCATTTATGCCGTTGTGGTACAAGCACTTATTGAGCAGGTCGCTCTTGGTGTCCACGCCCGAGAGGAGGAAACCGAACGACGAAGGCTGGAGGTCGTTGTCGGGATTTGGCTGCATCGGCACATCGGCCATATGCGCCAAGTCGCCATCGCCAGTACAGTCGATAAAGACCTTCGATACGAGGGTCTCGAGACCATTCTTATTCTCGATGATGACCGAGTCGATGCGCTTGCCCTCCATCTCGCAACCCACCATCGATGAGTGGGTGTAGATGTCGATGCCCGCCTCCAAGATCATACGCTGACAGCAGAGTTTGTAGAGCTCGATGTCGAAGTCGATATTCGCCTTTGGCCACTCGATAAAGGCTCCGCCCATCTCCTCGAGTCGCTTGACGAACTCCCACGGAATACCGCCGATGACGAGTTCATTCTTGAGTGCGAAGACGCTGATAGGGGCTACATATCCCGTTGTAGCCATACCGCCGAAGAAGCCATAGCGCTCGATGATGGCGGTCTTGGCGCCCTTACGCGCAGCGGCAATAGCGGCGATGAAGCCTGCAGGGCCTCCACCCACAACCACAACATCGTAGTGTCCCACTACGGGAGCAATCTTGCGAATCTTGCGGCTGTCATAGTTATCCTCGCAAGCGAGCAGTGATGGCGCTACGGCCATAGTCGCGAGAGCTGCAGTAGCCTTCTTGAGGAACAATCGTCTTGAAATCTTACTCATACTCTATCTTTTTTTTATTTGTTTTCGACACTACGCCGATGCTAATCTCGTAGAGGAGCCACATCGGCAACGAGACCAACGCCAGTGTGAAGGCGTCGGAAGTAGGGGTTATAATGGCAGCCACGATAAGTATAGCCACGATGGCGTGCTTGCGGTAGTTGCGCATAAACGAGGCTTCGAGGATGCCCATCTTGGCCAACATCCAGCAGATGAGTGGCAACTCGAAGACGATACCCATCATCAGGCTCATACCCGTGAGGGTCGAGATGTAGGACTCGAGCGAAATCATATTGACCACCTCCTCGCTCACCTGATAGGTGCCCAGGAAGCGGAATGTGAGTGGGAAGATAAGGAGGTAGGAGAGTGCCATACCCACGAAGAACATCGCATATCCGCAGCCTACGACACCGAATACGAGTCTCTTCTCGGTGGAGTAGAGTGCCGGAGCGATGAAGTGCATAAGGCAGTAGATTATGTAGGGCGAAGCGCAGAGGAGACCCATAATGAAGGCGGTCTTCATATGGATGATGAACTGCTGCGCCAGGGCTGTGTTAATCATATCGACCTTGAAGGCCTCAATCTCCACGCCCGTGAGTACGCTTGCCTTGTTGAGCAGACGGTAGGTGATGAAGTCACTCTTTGAGGGTGCGAGGATGAAGTCGAAGAGCCACTCCTTGAAGATGAAGGCCACGACACCGCACACCAAACCGGCGCAGATAATTCGTACCAACGCCGAGCGCAACTCATCGAGATGCTCCCAAAAGCTCAAATCGCCCCCATTCTTAGCCATAATGGGCTGCTCTTACTTCTCTTCCTTCTTCTCCTCGTCCGACTCAATCTCATCCTTGATGCCGTTTACGCCATCCTTGAATGAGCGTACGCCCTTGCCGATACCCTTCATCAACTCAGGAATCTTCTTACCACCGAAGAGGAGCAAAACAATGAGTGCAATGATGACAATCTCGGTTATACCGAGTCCACCAAAAAGTAGTAGTTTCATAGTATATGAATGTGTTAAGTGTTTATCTTCGCAAATATAGCAAAAAGAATTAAGAATGCAAAATTAAGAATGCAGAATTAAGAGCTCAAGTTGCAACCGTATCATCCGTATCATACCGTATCATCCGTATCATCCGTATCACCCCGTATCATGTGATACGCTTGATACGCTTTGATGCGCCGGCTAACTCCCTAAAAATCACTCATCATTTTGATTTTTTAAATTTTCGTTGTATCTTTGCACCCGCATATCAACCTCTTATATAGGGTAGACCCGCAGTAATGTGCTTAGCCACAGAGGATTAGACGGCAGTGACCGACTATGGTAGCGAGGCTGCAGCGATAATGTTGAATGGAAACTATTTTAATTTTGTTGCAACAATGAACAAGGATTCATTAATTAGACTCGTGAACGAGCAGATGTGGACAAAGACTGATGCCGACATCCCTCAGTTCAGCGCAGGTGACACAATCACCGTAACTTATCGTATCATCGAGGGAAGCAAGGAGCGTTTGCAGAGCTTCCGTGGTGTAGTTATCCAGATTAAGGGTACAGGTAAGACCAAGATGTTCACTATCCGTAAGGTTTCGAACGGCGTGGGCGTTGAGCGTATCTTCCCACTCTACTCACCACACATCGACAAGATCGAGGTTAACAAGTATGGTGTTGTACGCCGTGCACGTATCTACTACTTCCGTGAGTTGACAGGTAAGAAGGCTCGTATCAAGGAGCGTCGTATGTCTGTAGCTTCGAAGGCAGAGTAGTAGCTCTACACTACAATTATTAAAGGTGCCGACCGCAATGGTTAGCACCTTTTCTTTTTTGTTCGATGTGGCCGATTCTACTTTTCGGCTTTGCGCTCCCTGAGCACAAGATGCTCGAGAATGATGATGACGATAATGCCCATTACGAAGCCGTTGCCGACGATAGGTCTGAGAATCGAAGGCACAGCAGCCATAGCCTCGGCAGGAGCGAACGAGAGTACGGAGGTGAGCATAATCGGAATACCGAGTACGAGCCCGTCACGGAACGAAAGCACAGCCTTAGTCGAGTGTATAACCTCCAAACCTGCAGCCACTTGTGTAGCCATTAGGAAGAGGAGTACGATACCCATAATAGGCTTCGGAATGGTGAGTAACACCGCCACCGCATCGGGGAAGATGGCCAACACCACCATCGCCACCGCAGCGGGAAGGATGGTGTAGCGCGAAGCACACGAAGTCGACGCCACAACACCCGGTGAGAGCGAGTAGTCGACGGGACCAAGTACACCCGTAGCACCGCTCACCATATTCATTACGCCCGTGATGAGGAGACCACGCTTTTGTCGCTTGGCCATCTCATCGGCTCCGACAAACTGACCGAGAGCCTGCACCGAGCCCACCTGATTGATGATGAGGGCTATGTAGCAGAAGATGAAGGCTATGATAACGCCTGCATCGAGCTTGACCTCGCTGATGAAGAGCTGAGGAGCCACCGTATCGTGTACAAACTCGGTCGGGAATCCCGTCACGATGTAGTAGAAGAGCGCACCAAGCACCATCGCTGCGATAACCACCATCGACTTCCAGATACCGCGCAAGACCTTATTTGCCCACGCCATTATGGCTATGCCCACAATCGACGATACGAGTGCAAGGCCTGCGTGTGCCTTATCCGCGAAGATAAGAGAGATGATAGGCTTGATGAGGGTGAAGGCAATGAGCAGCACTATAGCCGCCACGATGCGGGGCGTGAATATCTTTTGGATATACTTCATTGCTCCGACGAGTGCGAGTAGTGTCACCATAGCGCCTCCGATAATCATCGAGGGGTATATGGTCGAGGCAGTATAGCCCTGCGAAGCGGCTGCGATAACACCCATAAGGAGCACCGCTGCAGGACCTGCAACGAGGGGTAGACGATGACCTGCGAGCACCTGAATGACGATGGTCACACCGCAGATGGCAAAGAGCTTCTGCGTGAAGAACACCATCTCCCCTTCGGGTGCCACGAAAGTACTCGTGAGCACCACGGGGATACATATCATCAGCCACTGCAAGCCGTAGAGCAGTGTTGCTCCGACACTTGGTCGGTCCTCTAATTTAAATCTAAAATCCATCTATACCTTATATGATCAAGGGTGCCTATTTGCACATCTCCTTGATGAGCTTATTTACGAGAGCAGGGTCATCGGTGGTGATGATATCCACACCATTCTCGATGCACCAACGAATCTGATCCTCCTTGTTTACTGTCCATACATTTACGACCAAACCGAGCTTCTTCGCCTCCTTAATCCACTTCTTGTTCTTCTTGAGCTTAGCGAACTGATAGTCGATACCGTCGCAACCCATACCCTTCACATAAGCAGGGTCGTAGTTGCCACCGAGGTAGTGTACCTTGCTCTCGGCAGGGGCCAACTTCGCGAGCTGGAAGCTTGTCCAAGGGTGGTCAGCGATATACTCGACATTAGCCTGCATACCTGCTGCCGCAACGATAGCGATAACCTTCTCTACAAGCTCGGTTTCGCGCTGTGGGGTAGCCTGATTCTTGATGTCGAGGATAAGCTTTGTCGCAGGCTTCTTAGCTGCACGCTTGAGGAAATCCTCGAGGGTGCAGATGTACTCACCGTTTGCAAACGGAATCTCGAGCATCTTAGCCTTGGTCGAACGCTGCACATCAGCCTTCGGAGTAGCCTTCTTGCTCGGGTGCCAACCGCTCTGTACTACGAGCACCTTGCCATCCTTGGTGAGGTTGATGTCGCACTCCGAGCCGTAGAACTTGCCCTTCTGTGCCGCCTTGAGCGCACTCATAGTGTTCTTCGCTCCGCTTGAAGCGTGCTGGTGGTAACCGCCGTTAGCCACGATTTGCGGAGCCTTGTATTGTGCCGATGCAGTGAGGAGTCCTGCCACTGCAATAATCGCTAAAAATATCTTCTTCATAGTGGTCTCTTATCTTTATTTTATTCTTGCATTCTGCATTTTGAATTCTACTTGCACATCTCCTCGATGAGCTTGCGTACGAGCATTGGGTCGTCGGTAGTGATGTAATCAACACCGTTCTGGATGCACCAGCGGATATCCTCCTCCTTGTTTACAGTCCATACATTAACGGTCAAACCGAGCTTGTGAGCCTGCTTAATCCAGCTCTTCTTAGCCTTCAATACGCTGAACTTGTAGTCGATACCTGTGCAACCCATAGCCTTGCAGTATGCAGGCGAGTAGTCACCGTTAAGGTATGCAATCTGAGTACCCTGAGGTGCAAGACGAGCAAGCTCCCAGCATACGAATGGGCGGAATGCGATATACTCAACCTCGTTCTGCAAACCGTACTTAGCCACAAGGTCGAGCGTCTTCTGCACGATTTCGGTCTCGAGCTGTGGGGTAAGCTGATTCTTAATCTCGATGATGAGCTTGGTGTTCTTCGAGGTTGCCAACTGCTGGAGATACTCCTCGAGTGTTGGTACTACCTCATTGCTCTCGAGAAGGATGGCGCGAGTAGCCTCCATCGGGCTCTTGCGGATATCTACACTCTTCTTGGCATCCTTCTTGCCCGGGTGCTTAGGTCCGTGGATGACCAAAACCTCGCCATCCTTGGTGAGCTGGAGGTCACACTCCGAGCCCCAAAATGCAGCCTCCTGAGCCGCCTTCAATGCGTTGAGTGAGTTACGCGATGCTCCCTCCGATGCGTGGAAGCCACGGTGAGCAACGATCTGTGGCGCCTTCAACTGCGCCGATGCTGTTAAACCAATCATAGCAGCAATCAATAATGTTAATGTTCTTTTCATAGTTTTTTGGTTTTATTAGTGTGTCTATTTCTTCGCTCTTTTGAGTACGATGCGCATCATTTCATAAGCGTTTAGTTGTTAGATTTTCTACAAAAACTCTACAAATGTAGAAAAAATTATTAAAAAGTTACACTTTATTACCCTCGGTAGTGCTTTTTAATATAAAAATAGTATCTTTGCCCTAGAATAAATTATTGGATACTATGCAAGAATATATATCGAAGCAGCAGCAGATTTTCCGTCCCGCGTCGCAAATCTTTCCGTTTGTGTCGAACTTCTCGTTCCTCTCACCCGCTCTCGCCGATAAGGTCGAGGATTGGCAGGCTACAGAGGATACCTGCTCGTTCAAGTTCAAGGGCTTTACCGTGGGCTTGCGCATTGTGGAGAAGGTTGAGAATAAGCACGTTAAGGTTATGGGCGATGGTGGCACCGTGCCTATGGACTTTGCCTTCTGGATTCAGCTTCATCAAGTCTCGGAGGGTGATACCCGCATCCGTTTGGTATTGCACGCCGAGTTGAATATGATGATGCGAATGATGATAGGCAAGAAGCTCCAAAGCGGACTCGATCAGGCGGTCGAAGGTTTGGCTGCAGCATTTAACCGCATTTAACGCAAAATGGTGTAGGTCAAAGGGGTAAAAAATGACCTAATTGCTTAATTTTGTAAAAAATAACAAAAAAATTTTGTTCGGTTGGTAAATTAAATGTATATTTGCAACCGCAAAAAAAGGAAACAAAACAAATTTACTATTTATTAAAGTTTTAATAGTTATGACAAAGGCAGATATCGTAAGCGAAATCGCAAAGCAGACCGGCGTAGAGAAGAATCAGATTCAGACTATCGTAGAGGCGTTCATGGATCAGGTGAAGGAGTCTCTTAAGAAGGAGGAGAACGTATATCTTCGTGGCTTCGGTTCGTTCATTATCAAGAAGCGCGCTGAGAAGGTTGCTCGCAACATCTCGAAGAATACAACAATCACTATCCCAGCACACAACATCCCAGCTTTCAAGCCGGCTAAGTCGTTTGCATCGGAGATTAAGTAAGATAAACCATTAAAATCATTATAACTATGCCAAACGGAAAGAAGCATAAGCGTCACAAGATGGCTACACACAAGCGCAAGAAGCGTCTGCGTAAGGACCGTCACAAGAAGAAGTAATCAAACTTCTCATAGGTTTTAACGCTAAGGGGTGTCTTTTCCCTCTTAGCGTTACCTATTTTAGATTAAGCACCTAGCCGCCGGCGAGAAGCCGTTGGCTGAAGCGGGAAAAGAAGTGGCTGATGGCCAATGGCTAACAGCCAAGTAATCAAGCACTGAACAATGAATAGAGAGTTATTTGTAAATGTTACCTCAGCCGAGATTAACATCGCACTATGCGAGGATAAGGTCTTGGCAGAGTTGAATCGCGAAGTGGCTCATACGGGCTTTGCGGTTGGCGACATCTATCTCGGTAAGGTGCACAAGATTATGCCCGGACTCAATGCAGCGTTCGTAAATATCGGACACGAACGCGATGCCTTCATCCATTATCAAGATTTGGGAACGCACTTCCCTTCGCTCTGCAAGATTGTAAAGAGCTATCAACCTGGCAATCGTGGCATTCGCCTCGAGACTATGAAGATAGACACAGCTTCGGAGGTCGAGAAGGAGGGTAAAATATCGTCGTACTTGCAGGTAGGGCAGGTGGTTATGGTTCAGATAGCCAAGGAGGCAATCTCGACAAAGGGACCACGTTTGACTGCCGACATCTCGCTTGCGGGTCGAAATATCGTTCTCTTACCTTTTACCTCGAAGGTGATGATCTCGCAGAAGATTCGCTCCAACGAGGAGAAAAAACGATTGAAGCGAGTAGCAGCAGGCGTATTGCCTAAGAACTTTGGTGTGATTATCCGCACCGCAGCTGTCAATGCCACCGACCTCGACGTCGAGCAGGATATCTTGGCAGCAGTAGAGAAGTGGCGCAAGACCTGCCAGCAGATTCGCAAACACGCAGCCCCATCGCTCCTTATGGGCGAGATGAGCCGCGCTAACACGATTATCCGTGATACGCTCGATGGCTCGTTCTCCCAGATTTGTGTCGATGACGAGGCTATGTACAATGAGATTCGCTCATACATTCGTGCCGTAGATGCCGAGAAGGAGCGTATCGTGAAGCTATACCGCGGCTCAGTGCCGATTTTTGACAACTTCGATATTTCGCGACAGATCAAGTCGTTGTTCGCGAAGTATGTATCGCTCAAGCGAGGAGCCTACCTCATTATGGAGTCTACCGAGGCGATGCACGTGATTGATGTCAACTCAGGAAATCGCACCAAGGCCGAGGATAATCAGGAACAGACAGCAACAGATGTCAACTTAGCGGCAGCGGCCGAGATTGCACGCCAGATTCGTCTGCGTGACTGGGGTGGCCTCATCATCATCGATTTCATCGATATGCACAAGTCGCAGAGCCGTCAGCTCATCTACGAAGAGATGCAGCGACTCTTGGCATCGGATAAGGCAAAGCATACGATACTTCCACTTTCGAAGTTCGGATTGATGCAGATTACCCGTCAGCGTATTCGCCCGGTGGCGGTACACAATACTCAGGATATCTGCCCGACTTGTGGAGGTAGTGGCAAGATTGAGCCTACAATTCTCCTCGATCGCAAGATTGAGAATCAGATATCACTCC
Organism: Alistipes sp.; assembly: GCA_045614285.1. Lineage (GTDB taxonomy): Bacteria > Bacteroidota > Bacteroidia > Bacteroidales > Rikenellaceae > Alistipes. Next base: position 30,237 of record JAZLCQ010000063.1, on the reverse strand, counting down.
TCACGGCGGACCGTGGACACAAGTTTATCCGTCTCGTTGTGAGTCCTTACGTAGCAGCCTTCTTGAAGAAGGGATTCTGGTCGTTGCGTCGCCAGTGGTCGTGGCGCTACCATACAACCATCAAGGTTGTGGCAGACCAGAGCGTCGGCATGATCGAGGTGCGCTACGAGGATAAGGAGGGAAATGATATTTTGAATGTAAAGAAGGCTGAGAAGCCTAAGCGTAGGTAGCGTAGAGTCCGCAATTATGCACGAAATACTGAGATTTGCCGAGCGTTCGCCCCAGGTGGACCAACTCGGTAAAGTGTTGGATAAAAAAGGCAGCACCGTCCTTCTCAATGAGATGGTCGGCGGTGCTTTTTTATTTTATATGGCAGCCACAATCGCTCGCAAGGGCGGAGTGCACCTCCTTGTGTGTGAGGATAGGGACTCGGCTGCATACGCCCTGAACGACCTCTATGCCCTCCTGGGCGAGGAGGCTGTTCTCTTCTTCCCGTCGGCCTACAAGCGCTCGATAGTCTATGGCGCTGAGGAGGCTGAGAGCGTGGTGATGCGTACGGGCGTACTGAATGCTCTGCGAAACCAGAGCGGCGACTTTTTGGTCGTGGTGACCTATCCCGAGGCGTTGGCCGAGAGGGTAGCCGATATGGAGGGCTTAACCTCGGAGTCGCTCCGCTTGACGAAGGGTGACATAATGGAGGTTTCGGAGCTTGAGGAGCGAGTACAGGCTATGGGCTTCGACAAGGTAGACTTTGTCTACGAGCCCGGACAATACTCGGTGCGAGGAGGTATCTTCGATATCTTCTCTTACTCGGAGAGTAAGCCTTATCGTATCGATTTCTTCGACGATGAGATTGACTCGATTCGACGATTCGAGCTTTCGAGTCAGCTCTCGAGTGATAGGCTCGAGACTATAGATGTCATTTCGAACATTAATAGAGCCGATGTGGGACGTGTCTCGTTGGCAGAGTTTGCTACGGGGGCAACCTACTGGTTCCAGGATGCTGAGTTTGTCTTGGGTAAGGTCGACGATGTGCGTTGCAAGGCGTTGCAGGAGTCGGACGAGCCGCAGGAGATGGCCGAGAAGTTGACCTCGCGCAAGGAGTTGTTGGAGAATATGGAGGAGTCTTGCGTGGTGCTTACGCGCAATACGCTCGTTGAGCGACCAGCTTCGCAGACAATACTCTTCCACACCTCGCCACAGAATAGATTTAACAAGAATTTTGAGGTGTTGGCAGATGAACTCGTTGCTCGCCACGAGGCGGGTTATCGCACACTGCTGATGTCGGAGAATAGGGCACAGGCGGAGCGCTTGGATGGCCTTCTCTACGCTACGGGGCGTGATGGGGCAAAGTTCGAGCTTGCACGACTGACCCTGCACGACGGTTTCACCGACCACGACCTCAAGATCTCGCTCTATGCCGAGCATAGACTCTTTGAGCGCTATCGCCGTTACAAGATAAACGGTCAGATTAAGCGCGACGAGCAGATGACCATCGCCGAATTGAACTCATTGCAGGTGGGCGACTACGTTACCCATATCGACCACGGAGTCGGCCGCTTCGGAGGACTCGTGAAGATTGAGGAGGGTGGCAAGATGCACGAGGCGATAAAACTTGTCTACCGTGATGGCGATGTGCTCTTTGTGAATGTCCACTCATTGCACCGCATAGCCCGCTACAAGAGTGGCGAGGATGATGCTCCAAAGGTGCATAAACTCGGCAGTGGAGCGTGGCAGAAGATTAAGAATGCCGCCAAGAAGGCGGTTAAAGATATTTCGCGCGAACTTATCGCTCTCTATGCCAAGCGTAAGGCGAGCGAAGGCTTTGCCTTCTCGCCCGATACATACCTGCAGCAGGCGTTGGAGGCTTCGTTCGAGTGGGAGGATACGCCCGACCAGCAGAAGGCTTCGGAGGCGGTTAAACGCGATATGGAGTCGGAGCGCCCAATGGATAGATTGCTCTGCGGAGATGTCGGCTTCGGAAAGACCGAGGTGGCAATCCGTGCAGCATTCAAGGCTGCAACCGATGGCAAGCAGGTGGCGGTGCTGGTGCCTACAACCATCTTGGCACTGCAACACTACCGCTCGTTTAAGAGCCGTCTGCGCGACTTCCCGGTGACTGTCGAGTACCTCAATCGCACCAAGAGCGCCAAGGATACTTCGCGCATCTTGGCAGAGCTGGAGTCGGGCAAAATCGATATCCTTATCGGTACACATAAGATGCTCGGCAAGGGTGTCGAGTTCAACGACCTCGGCTTGCTGATTATCGATGAGGAGCAGCGCTTCGGAGTGGCTGCAAAGGAGAAGCTGACGCAGTTGAGAGTGAGTGTCGATACGCTGACTCTTACCGCTACGCCGATACCTCGAACTCTGCAATTCTCGTTGATGGGATCGCGCGACTTGTCGATTATATCGACACCTCCACCAAACCGACGCCCTATACAGACCGAGTCGCACACCTTCTCGGAGGAGCTTGTCAAGGAGGTTGTCGAGGCGGAGTTGGCACGCGATGGCCAGGTCTACTTCATTCACAACTGCGTGGAGGATCTGATGACGATGAAGGGTATGCTTATGCGACTATGCCCCGATGCACGTGTGGCGGTGGCTCACGGTCAGATGAAACCTGCCGAACTTGAGAAGACGATTATGGACTTTATCTACCACGACTTCGACATCTTGGTGGCAACATCGATTGTCGAGAGTGGTGTGGATATTCCGAACGTGAATACGATAATCATCAACAATGCCGACCGCTTCGGTTTGAGCAATCTGCACCAGTTGCGAGGTCGTGTAGGACGTAGCGACAGAAAGGCCTACTGCTACCTCCTTTCGCGTCCTGACGAGATGCTCTCGAGTGATGCGCGACGAAGGTTGAGAGCCATCGAGGAGTTTTCCGACCTGGGCTCGGGATTCAATATTGCGATGCAGGATTTGGATATCCGCGGTGCGGGAAATCTGCTCGGTGCTGAGCAGAGCGGTTTCATCGCAAATATCGGCTTTGAGACCTACCAAAAGATTCTCAATGAGGCTATTGCCGAGCTGAGAGCCGAAGGCTTGGATGTGGCGGGATTGAGCCACGAGGAGCAGACCGTAGTCGAGGAGATGCGCTATGTCGAGGATGTGACGCTCGAACTCGATGTCGAGGCTGAGTTGCCTGAATCGTATGTGCGTCAGCAGGCGGAGCGTCTCAAGCTCTACCGCAAGATTGACGCCATGACCGACGAGGAGGCATTGGTGAAGCTCGAGGCGGAGTTGGAAGACCGTTTCGGAAAGATGCCGCAACAGGCCAAGGAACTGATGAATGCAGTGCGTCTGCGATGGGAGGCGATGCGACTTGGAATGGAGCGTGTGAAGGTGAAGAATGGCTTGATGATTGTTCGCTTTGTGGGCGACGACAACTCGCCATACTACCGCACCGAGGTCTTTATGGATCTCCTGCGAAAGATTACTGCGCAGCCTGACCGCTACGTGCTCAAACAGCGCGAAGGCAAGCTTGCGATGACGATAAGACGAGTGGAGAGTGTCGCTGAGGCAGTCTCGGTACTGAAAAGTTTGTAGAATATGGCAAATTTAATCGTAGATGAGGGCAATACTTTGTGCAAAATTGCCGTTGTAGATAGTGAAGAGGTGCTTTTCGAAGCATCAGCTCCCGTATTCGATATGGCCGCTGCCAAGGGCGTGGTGGAGGAGTATGGCGTGAAGAACGCTATCGTAGCCTCTACGCGTGGTGGAGCTGAGAGAATCAGCTGTGAGTTGCGCCAGGCGGTAGAGCGAGTACTCTGCTTCACATCCGAGACCGAGGTGCCGATTGCCATCGACTACGCGTCGCGTCAAACACTTGGTACCGACCGTATAGCCGTAGCTGTTGGCGTAGTCTGCGAGATGGGTATCGAGGACGCATTGGTCATCGATATGGGCAGTGCCATCACCATCGATATTATCGAGGGTGGAGTCTTCAAAGGTGGTAACATCTCACCGGGTGTAGGTATGCGTTTTAGAGCCTTGCACGAGTTTACCGCATCGTTGCCTCTTTGCGGGGTAGCGGAGCCTACCGAAGAGTATGGAACTTCGACCGTCGAAGCCATCGAACAGGGGGTTATGCAGGGCGTTTTGTACGAGATCGAGGGCTATATTGAGCGAAAAACGAAGAAAAATGCAAAAAAAAGTGTAATTTTTTGCGGTGGCGACGCTGAAAGTTTTGTTAATCGAATTAAAAATGCGATATTTGCAAGTCGTAAACTTATGTTTACGGGATTAAATCGAATTTTGGAGTATAATGTTTCGAACAAAAATATCTAAATTTTTGAAGTCTGTGGCACTCATTATGGCGGTAGCTGTATTGGGTGTTGAGAGCGCATCTGCACAGGGTGGCGCTGCCGTGACTGCCTACTCGCCATACACAATGTTCGGTATCGGAGAGTTGCAGACCATCGGTACTACCCAGATGCGAGCAATGGGTGGTGTCGGTGTAGCTTGGCGTAGCACACAGATGCCAAGCCTTGTTAACCCTGCAGGCTATAGCGCAACTATGCAGAAGAGCTTCCTCTTCAATGTTGGTGCCGAGGGTAACTTCTTGCAGAATGTGCAGCGTCAGTACGATGCCAATGGCACCTACACAGGCCTCGCAAAGAATGGTAAGAACTCGGTTAATATCCACGAAATAGCAGTACAGTTCCCGTTGGCAAAGCGCTTGGGTATGGGTATCAGCTTGATGCCGTACAGTAGCGTTGGCTACAAGATGTCGTTCCTCGACCAACGCGATGAGATTGCAGGTAACGTGGGCGCAGCATCCTACACCTACTCGGGTGACGGCGATGTTACCGAGGTGAAGCTCGGCGTAGGCTGGGAGCCGTTCAAGAATTTCTCGATTGGTATCGCTGCAAAGTACTATTGGGGTAAGATTGCCCACAACTACACATCGGCTGTCGATAACAATATCGTGGGTAGTGGCACATACCTCTCGGTTGTAGGCTCTGACGAGTACGCCATCTCGAACTTCAAGTTCCAGGTGGGTATGCAGTATAATGCCCTCTCGAATGATAAGCATATGCTCACATTCGGTGCAACCTACGACTATGGCGGTGGCTTGCGTCCGAAGGTGACAAAGAGTTTGTTGCTGAACAATATCTACAACACTGAGGTGCTCTACGAGGAGGGCGTTTCGCAGATGCAGCTTCCGCACAGCGTTAAGGCGGGTGTTATGTACCAGAGCGGAAAATTCTCAGTAGCTGCCGAGTATGAGTTCCAGGCGTGGGGTAGCGGCAATGCAGGTCGCTTCGAGGAGCAGATTACCAACAATATGAAGGTGCAGTATGTAGATACTCACACCGCAAAGATTGGTTTCTCGGTCACTCCAAACCGCTTCGATGTGCGTAACTACTTCAAGCGTGTAGCATATCGATTTGGTGCACGATACAGCAACTACTACCAGGCCTACAATGGTCACGCAATACCTCAAATCGCCGTGACTGCGGGATTTGGATTCCCTCTCAAGTTTATGGGAACTTCGAGCATCGACGTGAGCTTGGAGTATGGAATGCGAGGCTCACACGCCTTGATGAATACCGCTCCAAAGATTGGAATGATTCGTCAGGACTACTTCAAGGTGGGACTCGGATTTGCCCTCTTCGGCGAGGATTATTGGTTTGTACGACCAAAGTATGATTAGGAAAAAGAAAACGACGACAAAATACACAAACAATAGATTTATTATGAAAGCAGTTAAATTTTTTATCGGTTTGGCATTTGCATTGGTAGCAAGCAGTGCCTCGGCGCAGGATTTCAGCGATCCGCAGTATGCTAAGTGGGGAAACACTCCAGAGGAGCGTAAGGAGAACATTTTGGCAAGCACCTTCTTGAAGGAGGAGGTTAACAATCGTAACTACAACGTAGCAGCAATGTACTTGCAGCAGTTGTTGAAGAACTGCCCTGGCGCATCGGAGAATACCTACGCAAATGGTATCAAGCTCTACAAACTTAAGATTAATCGTGCTCGTTCGTTGAAGGAGAAGAACGTATATGTTGACTCGTTGCTCTACCTCTACGATGTTCGTTTGCAGTACTTTGGTTCGCACCCTAAGCGTGGTAAGGCATACATCCTCGACCGTAAGGCTCGTGAGCACTTGACCTACCGTGAGAGCGACCGTGAGGGTATCCGCAAGGATTTCGAGATCGCTATTGCAGCTCAGGTTGAGGTGAATGGTACAGCAAGCCCTGAGTTGGTAGCTATCTACTTCAAGAACTTGTGCGATGACTATACTAACGATATCGTAGACGCTATGACTATCGTTAACGCATACGATGTTAATGCTAAGTATTTCGAGAATATCGACGAGTCGCAGGCTGAGTTTAAGAATCAGTTCGAGGCTTGCTTCGGCGCAAGCGGTGCTGCTTCGTGCGACAACTTGCAGAAGATCTTCGAGGCTAAGATCAAGGCTACTCCTAAGGATGAGGCTCTCTTGGCAAATGCATTCCAGCTCATGTCGAAGGCTAACTGTACAAGCGACTTCTACCTCTCTGTAGGTGAGCAGTACTATGCGTTGAACCCACAGTCGAGCGTGGCTATGTTGTTGGCTCAGGTATTCCAGGGTCGCAACGACTTCGCTAAGGCTAGCCAGTATCTCCGTGAGGCTTTGGCTAAGGAGAGCGTAGCTGAGGAGCGTGAGAAGTTGTTGGTTCGTATCGGTCTCCTCGAGATGACTTCGCAGAACTATGTTGAGGCTATCAAGTCGTTCAACGCATCGCTCCAGATTGACGAGGATGACGACGACGGTTTGGCTCTCTACTTCTTGGCTCAGTGCTACGTAGCAGGTGCTAAGGGTTGTGGCTCGGCATTGGCTCGTCAGGCAACATACTGGGTTGCATACGACCTCGTAACCAAGGCTATTCCTCTCTTGGAGGTTACCGATGCAGCACTCGCAGCTCAGGCTAAGACCCTCGCAAACAGCTACCGTTCAGCGTTTCCAACTGCTGAGGAGTGCTTCTTTGCAGAGTTGAAGCAGGGTGCAGGTTACACCGTAAACTGCGGTCTTGCACGTGGCTTGTCGACACGCGTTCGTTACCGTTAATGAATAAATTCGGCAGACTAAGTCGAAATGCAGTGTAGACTACATAGAATAGTATTGGTAGCACTTCTTGTAATGGGAAGTGCTATCTTGCTGTTCTCGTGCCAGTCAACACGTGTCGAGAGTGAGGAGTCGCTCGATGCGGTAAAGACCGAGGAGAGCGAGGATCTTACTATCATAATGTCGGAGAATGGACGCAAGTCCTATCTCTTCAAGACGCCACTTCTCGAGGGCTACACCTTGGGGCGTGACCCTTATCGCGAGTTCCGCAAGGGAATCTCGATTACCACCTTCCAGGATGACTCGTTGACCACGGTGAATGTGGTCTTGGTGGCAAACTATGCCATCTACTACGAGAATCGTAAGTTGTGGGAGGCGAAGGGTGATGTTGTGGTGACAAAATTCGATGGCACACGCCTCTACACTCAACAGCTCTTCTGGAACTCGATGACCAAGCGTATCTACTCGAATGTGGATACCAAGCTCGTGACCGATACGGATGAGATTGTGGGTGAGGGTTTTGACTCGGATGAGGATATGACCGAGCCGAGATTCCGCCATTGGAAGGGTAAGCTACAGGTTGACCCTGACCAACTTAACAGCGAGTCGGAGGGCGAGTCAGAGACGAGTGGTGCCGAGTCGAAGGAGCCTAAGCAGGAGGAGAAAAAGCGTGAGGTGAAGCAGACGGAGAAGCAGGAGAAGAGGGCTGCGGCGCGTAAGCCGGAGAGTACTCCTCAGCAGCCTCAAAAGCGAGAGCCCGTAATGCGACCAATGGGTCCAAAGCAGTTGCCGTCGCGCCCTATGAACCCGTCGATGCAGGCACGACCTACGAACGCTCAATCGCCATCAAAGCCCGATATGGAGGATAATGTCTCGTTGCAGGGTGCTTCGATGATGGCGCCTGCGGGTGGAAAGCGACCTGCCGGTCCAAACGGACGTCCGAGCGGAGCTCCGAACGGCGGCTTGAAAAAGCAGACTAAATAGAGTGGATTTTAGATGGAAGGAAACCTATACATAGCGGTTGTGTTGGTGCTGATAATGATAGTATTGTCGGCATTCTTCTCCGGTATGGAGATAGCCTTCATCAACAAGAATCGTCTTCGCCTCGAGATTGATAGAAAGCAGAGCCGCGTCTTTGACTATATCGCGGGTCTCTTTTCGCGTCGTCAAGCGGAGTATATCGCCACCATCTTGGTGGGTAACAATATCGCCCTTGTAGTCTATTCTATGAGCCTCTCGTTGCTACTGCGCGAGGCGGCAAAGGCACTCGGCTGGGTGTCGATACAGGAAGGTTCGATTTTCGTCGAGACCATCATCCCAACGATTGTAATCATCTTCCTCGGAGAGTATATCCCGAAGTCGGTCTTCAAGCAGAATCCGAACTTCCTCTACCGCTACCTCTCTCCGGTGATGTACATATTTTATATAATATTATACCCGATTACGCGAGCTACTGCACTTCTTTCGCGTGCATTGCTGCGTTTGGTGGGTCGCAAGGCGGGTGAATCGGAGTTGCAGATGGAGTTCGATCGTAGCGACTTGGAGAGCCTCCTCGAGAATAACAACTCGCAGGAGTCGGCAGCCGAGTCGGATAACGAGATTAAGATGTTCCAGAATGCACTCGACTTTGCAGATTTGCGTGTGCGTGACGCTATGGTGTCGCGTGTGGATGTCGAGGCGGTAGATATCGACAACTGCACAATGGAGGAGTTGACCTCACGATTTGTCGAGACGATGTATTCGCGTATCTTCGTATGGCGCGATACGATTGACAACATCATCGGCTATGTCAACTCGAAGAGTCTTTTCGATAACCCGAATAGCATCGAGGAGGCGCTTATTAAGGTGGACTATGTGGCTGAGACTCTGCCACTTCACGATTTGCTCACCAAGTTTACCAAGAATCGCAGTAGTATCGCTGTCGTCATCGACGAGTTTGGCGGTACGGCGGGTATCATCTCGTTGGAGGATGTCTTGGAGCAGATTTTTGGCGAGATTGAGGATGAACACGATAAACCGGATATGGTCGAGAAACGAATCTCGGATAGGGAGTATGTCTTCTCGTGCCGTCTCGAGGTTGAGTATATCAACGAGAAATATAACCTCGATATCCCTGAGAGTGACGAGTATGACACCCTCGCGGGATATATCATTTCTCGATATGAGGAGCTTCCGGCTGCGGGCACTGTGATGGAGTTCGACGGCTTGAGAATCAAGATTATGAGCACCACACGCTCTCGTATTGAGATTGCGAAAGTGGAGATATTGTCGAAAAAATAGACCTTTCCAATAAAAAAATAGTAAAAAGAGGCGGAAATTGGAATAAAATGCCTATCTTTGGAGGTTAAACGGCAATTTTAGAGCTGAAACGATAAATTAAAAATTAAATATTTGTAGTTATGGTAAGTTTGAATACTTTAAGAACCAAATTTGGAGTGTTGCTCTCGGTGGTTATCGGAGGTGCACTCTTGGCATTTATCTTTTCATTGAGAGATGATGTAGGCCTTTCGGGCAATGACCCTGAGGTAGGTGAGATCGCCGGTGATGGCGTAAACTATTCTGAGTTCAGCGCAGCTTATGAGGATGCAAAGACTTGGATGGGTGGTGAGAACGTAGATTACGACCAGTCGGCACAGATCGTGTCGGAGGCTTGGCAGTCGCTCTTGACTGACCGCGTACTCGTTCCGGCTTATGAGGATCTCGGCTTGACAGTTACTGCTGCTGAGTTGGAGGCTATGAAGCGTGGTGAGATCCCATCGGTAGTTTATAGCAGCATCTTCGGCAACCCATCGACTGGTGAGTACAGCATCGACGCTGTTAATATGTTCATCGAGCAGGCTCGCGTAAACCCTGAGATGTACAATGTTTGGAAACTCATCAACAAGAAGGCTTCTATCTTCCGTGTAACCGAGAAGTACTACGACGTAGTTCGTGCTGGTGCTTACGCTAACGCCCTCTCTGTAAACAAGGGTATGGCTGCAGCTAACAACACTTACAAGGGTCGTTTCGTAGTTTGCAACTACAACACTGTTGCTGACTCACTCGTAACCGTATCGGATAGCGAGATCAAGCGTTACTACAAGGAGAACAAGGCTAAGTACAAGCAGACTCCATACCGCACCGTAAACTATGTTTACTTCGAGGTTGAGGCTACCGACGCTGATAAGAAGGCAGTTGAGGAGGCAGCTAAGATTGCAGGTACAGCATTTGCTGAGGCTGCAAACTTGACTGAGTACACTCGTAACGAGTCGCACGCATCGTTGGCTAACGCTTACGTTTCGGCTGATGCTCTCTCTGATGAGGAGGTTGCAGCTCTCAACGCAGGTCGCACATTTGGCCCTGAGTTGCAGGGTGACGAGTGGTATGCATCACGCGTATTGAGCAGCCGCAATGTTCCTGCTACTTTCGAGTTGCAGCACATCGTTCTCCCATATGCAGATTCGAAGTTGGCTGACAGCCTCTACACTGTAGCTCGTCGCAAAGGTACAGATTTCGCTGCTTTGGCAGCACAGTACTCTGGCACAGAGACTGAGACCGTAGCATACTCGAACTTGCCTTTGACATTCGCTGACGCTTTGGCTGGTGCAACTACTGGTTCGGTAGTTAAGGTTCAGTCGGGCACATCTATCTTCGTAACTAAGGTTGTAAGCGCAGGTGCTGTATCGCGCCACTACCGCCTTGCAACATTGACATACCCAGTTGTTCCATCGCAGGAGACTCTCCGCGCTGTACACAAGCAGGCAAGTTCGTTTGCAGTAGCTGCTAAGGGCTCGGTTGAGAAGTTCAACGAGGCTGCTAAGAACAGCTCGATTATGACTTCGTCGATGAACGTAGAGCAGGGTAGCCGTAACGTTCCTGGTTTGCCAAACTCGTTGGAGGTTGTTCGTTGGGCTGAGGGCGCTAAGGTTGGTGATGTTTCTGAGCTTATCAAGCTCGAGGACAACTACGTAGTAGCAGTTGTTACAGCTATTAACGAGGATGACTACAAGGCTCTCGAGAGCGTATCGGCTCAGATTAAGACTGCTCTCCTTCGTGAGAAGAAGGCTGTTATCATCCGCGAGAAGATGCAGGGTGCAAACTTGGATGAGATCGCTGCAAACGCAGGTGCTAAGGTTGAGACATTCGCTGATGCTAAGACCTTGACTCCATACGTTCAGGGCTTGGGCTTCGAGCCACGTGTAATCGGTGTTCTCGCAACTGCTTCGGATGAGACTAAGGGTGCGCTTCTCCCATTGGTAGATGGTGGCCGTGGCGTATTCGCAGTTGTTGTTGACGAGATTGCAACAAGCGAGGAGCAGACTGCAGAGGCTGAGAAGGTTAAGGCTCAGGCTCAGGAGGAGATGAAGGTTGAGCGTGGTGCACGTTCGGCAGTTCGCAACGCTATCGAGGTTGTTGACAACACCGTTCGTTTCTTCTAGTAGAAAGAGATAGAAATATTACAAAATAGGGTCGGCTCCAAATTGGGGTCGACCTCTATTTTATCTATTAGTGTAGGTAAATTTCGTAAAAACAAGATTTTTATTTGGTTAGAGAGATGCAATCTAATAAAATTTCGCTATATTTGTGAGTTAAATTGCGTAAATAGCGCAGATATTCGGACTATATTATGAAGATTGTTATTGCCGGAGTAGGAGAGATGGGTAGCCATTTGGCAAAATTGCTGAGTGGAAATGGTCACGACATCACCGTAATCGACACTGAGCCAAAGGCTTTGGCCGAGATTGCGAGTTTTGCCGATGTGATTACCGTTGAGGGCGACTCAACCACCTTTGCAGTGTTGCGTAAGGCAGCTGTGAGAAAGTGCGACCTCTTTATTGCGGTGCACCCTGTCGAGAATAACAATATTCTCTCGGCTATGATGGCGAAGCAGCTCGGTGCAAAGAAGTCTATTGCCCGCATCGATAACAACGAGTACCTCGAGCCAAACAATAAGGAGATGTTCATCAATATGGGTATCGACTATATGTTCTACCCTGAGAAGATTGCTGCCGAGGAGGTTATTTCGTTGCTTGGTCACAGCTCGACTACCGAGTTTGTCGACTTCTCGGGTGGACGCCTCTCGCTGGTGGTATTCCGCTTGGAGCCAACCTCGCCTCTTGTAGGTCGTGAGTTGTCGAGCTTCACCGTGAACGAGAACTCGTTGTATCGTACCGTAGCGATTATGCGTGGCGGTAAGACCTTGATTCCACACGGCAAAGACTCGTATATGGTGGGTGATATGGTCTATATCATTGCACGTCACGATGCTGCAAATGAGGTTATGGCGTTGTCGGGACGTGGCGATGTGAATATCAAGAATATGATGATTTTCGGCGGCTCGCGTATCGGTGTGCAGATTGCGCAGGCTATGCAGGACGATGTTAATATCAAGCTCATCGATTACAATGCCGATAAGGCTTATCGCTTGGCTGAGCAACTCGAGAAGACCCTCATCATTAACGAGGATGGTCGAAATACCGATGCAATGATGGAGGAGGGCTTATCGAATATGGATGCCTTTGTTGCCGTTACGGGTCGAAGCGAGACCAATATCCTGACTGCGATGTTGGCCAAGCGTATGGGTGCGAAGAAGGTTATTGCCGAGGTTGAGAATCTTAACTATATCAATTTGGCGGATAGTGTAGGTGTCGATACCATCATCAACAAGAAGATGATTACCGCCTCGAACATCTTCCGCTTCACTATGTCGACCGACGTCTTGGCTATTAAGTGCTTGACTGGTAGTGATGCCGAGGTGTTGGAGTTTATCGTTAAGCCTAATTCGCCGGCTACTAAGGCAGCGATTAAGGATTTGGGCTTGCCGAGCGATGTTACAATCGGAGGTATCGTGCGTGGCGACAAGGTCTTTATTGCGGCGGGTAATACCGAGATTGCCGCTTATGACCGCGTGGTAGTCTTCGCTATGCCATCGGCTATTTCGAAGGTGGGCTACTACTTTAACTAATAGATTAAGAATAAATATAAATATAGGTAACCAATGTATATAGCAATTGCAGGAAATATCGGTAGCGGAAAGACTACCTTGACGGAGATTTTGACCAAACACTACGGTGCGAAGGCCTACTATGAGGATATCGACAATCCATATATCAACGACTTCTATGAGGATATGAATCGTTGGGCATTCCAGTTCCAGGTTCACTTCCTTGCTAGCCGTATTCGCCAGACAATGGATATGTTGTCGGATGGCTCAGAGGATATCTTCCAGGATCGTACCATCTACGAGGATGCCCACATCTTTGCGGGCAACTTGCACCAGATGGGCTCGATGTCGTCGCGCGATTTCGGCACTTATATGAAGTTGTTCGACATCTCGACCAACCTCATTCCGCAGCCCGATTTGCTTATCTACTTGAAGGCGAGCGTGCCAACTTTGGTGAAGCAGATTCGCAAGCGTGGTCGTGAGTATGAGCAGAATATCGAGGTTGAATATCTCGAGCGTTTGAACAATCGTTACAACGATTGGATTGACAATAACTACAAGGGTGAGGTCTTCGTTATCGACAAGGATAACAGCGACTTTATCGAGAATGCAAAGGTGTTGGAGGCTCTCTACGAGCGTCTCGACGCCATCAAGGCTTCAAAGAAGTAGTCGATGAGAGCATTGCCTGTTGCCTTTACGGAGCGTATGCGCAAGCAGTTGGGAGCGGAGGAGGCCGAGCGTCTTTTCGCAGCTCTCGACTCGGTGTCGCCCGTAGCCGTGCGCCTCAATCCTGCCAAGTGTGGCGATGAGGGTGTATGGAGTGATGGCGAGGTGATAGAGTGGAGTGCCAATGGTCGAAAGTTGAAGGAACGTCCTTCATTTACGCTCGACACAGCATTTCACGCCGGTGCTTACTATGTGCAGGAGGCAGCATCTCAGTTTATAGATTATATCATCTCGGGCGAGGAGTTGCAGGGCAAGCGAGTGCTTGATATGTGCGCTGCGCCCGGAGGTAAAAGTACCATCTATTCGACGGCTGTGGGCATCGATGGCTTGGTTGTGGCGAATGAGTATGTTCGCACACGAGCAAATGTGCTGGCCGATAATGTGCGAAAGTGGGGTATGGGCAATGTCCTGGTTACCAACAACGCCCCGGAACACATCGCGCAATTTGAGGGGTGGTTTGACTTGGTTGCGGTAGATGCACCTTGCTCGGGCGAGGGTATGTTCCGCAAGGAGGAGGTTGCACGTGAGGATTGGAGCGAGGATGCAGTTAAGATGTGTGCTGCGCGACAACTCTCTATAGTTCGTGAGGCGTGGCAGTCGCTCAAGGAGGGCGGCCTCTTCATCTATAGCACCTGTACCTTCAATGATGATGAGGATGAGGGAGTACTCGAGAGCTTCATCGATGAGATGGGCGAAGTGTTTGAGCCCTCTCGCAAGATTGAGGTTGATGAGAAGTGGGGCGTAGTGGTCGGTGAGGTTGGAGTGTTCCAGACCTTTAGATTCTTCCCACATAAGACCGATAGCGAGGGACTCTTTGTGGCAGTGGCCCGCAAGGCAGAGTCGGCTACTCAGCGCACTCCTAAGGCTCGAAAGAAGGTTATGCAGGAGGTTGACAAAACCTCGCGTAAGGAGCTTTCGCGCTGGCTACAGGAGTCCGATAAATATACTTATGCTATGGTTGCCGATACGATTTATGCCTATCGTACCGAGCAGTTCAAGGCCGTGCAGGCGCTCTCCGAGGGACTCACAGCAATATACTCGGGAGTGGCTATGGGCCAAATATTCAAGGGTAAACTCAAACCCGATTGGGCATTGTCGCAGTATGTCGATTTGGAGCGCAAGGCTGTTGCGGTTGTGGAGTTGACCGAGGAGGATGCGCTGAACTATCTGCGCAAACGCGATATCGCAGTGGGCGATATGGTTGATGGTATGAATCTCGTGACACATAATGGTCGTGCATTGGGATTCGCCAAGAGAGTGGGTGCGAGATGTAACAATCTCTATCCTAATTCGTTGAAGATAATGAATATGTAAAAGATATGGTTGAGAAGTTCTACTATTCAATGGGCGAGGTGACCGAGATGTTCGATCTCGAGCCGTCCGTAATCCGTTATTGGTGTAAGCAGTTTACTTGCCTTAATCCGAAGCGTAATGCTAAGGGCAATCGAATGTTTACAGCGCAGGATATTGAGCGTTTGAAGCGCATCTATCATCTCTTGAAGGAGAAGAAGATGACTATCGAGGGCGCTCAGAAGGCTATGCGCAAGAGAAATGTTGTGGCTGAGGGTGAGGATACCGATGTTGCACTTCTCGAGCGTCTGCAGAACTTGCGTTCACTCTTGGTCGATATGCGCAATAGCATCGGTGAGGAGGATGCAATCGTGGAGAATAGTGTCGAGGAGCCAGTTGTTAAGACCGAGGCTGCAGAAATTGCAGAGGTTGCAGAAGTTGCCGAGGTCGTAGCCGCTGCAGAGCCTGTTCTTGAGACTATCGACGAGCCAGAGCCTGAGGTTGAACAGCTTGTAGAGCCTATCGTGGAGGATGAGCCTGAGGATGAGCCTGAAGTTGAGGAGATTGCCGAGGTTGAAACCGAGCCTGAAGTTGAGGAAACTGAAGAGGTAGAGGAGTCTGCAGAAGTTGAAGAGGCCGCTGAGACCGTAGAGGTAGTAGAGGATGTTGTAGCTGAAGAGGAACTCTCTATCGATGAGATTTTTGTCGAGGAGACAACCGAGAAGACAACCGAGGAACTCGTAGAAGAGGTCGTAGTTGAGGAGCAGCTAACCGAAGAGCCTGCAACTGAGGAACCAACCGAGGAGTCAACCGATGAGCCTATCGAGGAGCAGCCGGCTGTAGAGTCATTGTTTGAGAGTCAGCCGATGATGCCGTTTGGCGATGAGGTTGTGGAGACTCCGACTGAGGACGAGCCGGTGCAGAAGGCTAAGCGCTCACGCCGTAAGCTCAAGGGCGAGGAGGGTGTTGTCGAGAGACCGCTCTTCCCATTCTACGAACAGACCCTATTCTAAAATAGAACTCAATGAAAATTAGAGATATAGTAGCTCCGATAGAGGAGTTTGCGCCACTCTCGTTGCAGGAGTCGTACGATAATGCCGGTTTGATTGTCGGTCGTCTCGACGACGAGTTGCAGGGAGGTGTGTTGCTTGCGGTGGATGTGACCGAGGAGGTTATCGCCGAGGCAATCGAAAAGGGTTGTGGCTTGATAATAACCCACCATCCGATTATTTTTCACCCGCTCAAGCGCCTCAATTCGGCATCCGTAGTTGAGCGATGCGTGGAGATGGCTATTCGCCACAATATAGCACTTTATGCTTGCCATACAAACCTCGACTCGGCTCGAAATGGTATGAGCTGGCGTGTGGGCGAGATGCTCTCATTGCAGAATATGGAGGTGCTCCAGCCAACCGCTGAGGGTGTGGGCTTTGGTGTTGTCGGCACACTTTCAGAGGGTGTCAGCGAGGAGACCTTCCTCCAGCAGGTTAAAGAAACCTTCTCGGTAGAGGTTTTGCGCCATAGCAAGTTGCTCGGTCGTGAGGTTAAACGTGTGGCAATCTGCACAGGTGCGGGAGCATCGTTGATGCGTGAAGCGAGAGCTTCGCAGTGCGATATTTACCTCACCGCAGACCTCAAATATAACGATTTCTACACCCCCGATTCTCAATTCGTTGTTGTAGATATGGGACATTTTGAGAGCGAATTTTGCGGAATTGCGATTTTATTTGATATTTTATCAAAAATTTTTATTAACTTTGCGCTCCATAAGAGCGCTCAATCGAAAAATCCTGTGCACTATTTCGTGTAACGGGTTGTCGGTTAGGCGATTAGGGCGTGTAAAGCCCGATTTTCCGGTTAGAGAAAATAATAAAATTAAGATATATGGCTACAAAGAAAAAGACAGCAGAGGTAGACTACTCGATGTATGAGAAGATCGTAGCACTCTATGAGTTGCAGAAAATTGACTCTCAGATTGACGTAATCAACAAGATTAAGGGTGAGTTGCCTTTGGAGGTTGAGGATTTGGAGGATACCGTTGCAGGTTTGAATACTCGCCTCGAGAATATCAACCGCGAGATTGAGGAGTTGGCATCGCTCACAAAGCAGCGCCAGCGCGAGATTGAGGAGGCTAACGCACTCATCGCTCGCTACAAGGAGCAGCAGGGCAATGTTCGTAACAACCGCGAGTTCGAGTCGTTGGAGAAGGAGATCGAGTATCAGTTGCTCGAGATCACCCTCGCAGAGAAGCGTTTGAAGGAGTATGCTGCAGCAACCAAGACTAAGAAGGCATCTGTTGAGACTGCACAGAACGAGTTGACAGAGCGTCAGGCTGACCTCGCAGTTAAGCGTCAGGAGCTCGACTCTATCGAGAGCGAGACTGCAGACGAGGTTAAGACTCTCACCGCTAAGGCTGAGGTTGCACAGTCTAAGATCGACGAGCGTCTCCTCACAGCTTATGGTCGTATCCGCTCAAAGGTTCGCAACGGCTTGGCTGTTGTAACCGTAAAGCGTGACGCTTGTAGCGGTTGCTTCAACCGTATCCCGCCACAGCGCCAGGCTGATATCCGTCTTGGTAAGAAGTTGATTGTGTGTGAGTACTGCGGTCGTATTCTTGTCCCAGGCGACGAAATTTAATTTTAAGCAGCGATAGCTGCGTTATACTGCGATAATCCGCTTGCTCATTTACGCTTAAGTAAACTGCGCAAGCGGATTTCTTGTATGCCTTACTCTCATCTCCTTAAAAACAAATTTCCCCATTTTTATAAATTTGGCAAAAAATAGCTCTTGCTATTAGCTTCTGCCGAGGAGCCTCCCATCTGCCTAAATCAAATTTCCCCATTTTTATAAAGTTTGGCAAAAAAAAAGCTCTTGCTATTCGCTTCTGCCGAGGAGCCTCTCATCTACTTAAAAACAAATTTTACTATCTATATTTAACCTCTAAAAAAATCGAAAAAAAACTCACGTCTTTCGTCTTTCCTCTTTCGTCTTTTTATTATCTTTGTAAAAAAATGGAGTGACCTTATGGAGATTATGGCATTTGTGATTGCGATTGTGGCTGTTGCGGTTGGTGCAGTGTGCGGATATTTCGGTGCACGAATGAAGACTGTGGCTGCCGAGACTCTTCTTGCGCAGAAGGGTGAGGAGAACGAAAAGATAAAAGCAGAGCTCGCCGAGAGCCGTACCGAGAGTGCATCATTGCGCGAGGAGAATACCTCGCTCCGCACCGAGAATGCCCGCCTTGATGAGCAGTTGCGCCAGCAAGCCGAGGAGCGCAAGGCACTACGCTCCGAGTCGGAGATGGTCTTCCGCGAGATTGCGACATCGATTTTCGACGAGAAGTCGAAGGTTATGCGCGAGAATAATCGTACACAGCTCGGTGATATCCTCACTCCGTTTAAGACCGACCTCGAGAACCTCAAGAAGACAATCAACGATTGCTACATCGGCGAGATGAGCGAGGTGAAGTCTTTGAAGGATCAGGTCAGGGATTTGACAGAACTCAATACTACAATTGGTCGTGAGGCGAAGGAGCTTTCGATGGCACTCAAGGGTAACTCGAAGGTGCAGGGCGATTGGGGCGAGATGCTCCTCAAGCAGCTGCTAGAGAAGTCGGGTTTGGAGGAAAATGTAAACTATGTCTTGCAGGCCACCGAGAACGAGGATGGCACGAAGATTAAGAGCGAGAGTGGAGGCCAGCTTCGTCCTGACGCCATCTTCTATCTCCCCGAAGGAAAGAACCTTATTATCGACTCGAAGGTGTCGCTTACAGCCTATACCGACTATATCAACGCTCCAATCGAGGAGCAGCCTTCAGCCCTTGCTGCGCACCTTCGTTCGGTGAAGGCGCATATCGACGAGTTGGCGCGTAAGGAGTATACCAAATATGTGAAGAACTCGGCAGATTTCGTGATGATGTTTGTGCCAAATGAGGGCGCTTACCTCGCAGCGTTGAATGCCGACAAGGATTTGTGGCAGAACGCCTACGACCGTCATATCGTAATTATCAGTCCGACCCACCTTATCTCGGTGTTGAAGCTTATGTATCAGCTCTGGATGCGTGATAAGCAGACCAAGAATGCCCTCAAGATTGCGGACGAGACGGGTAAGCTGTATGACAAGTTTGTCAACTTTGTTGGCGACTTGGAGAATATAGGCAAGCACCTCGATAAGGCTAATGCAGTCTACGAGGAGGCCTTCAAGAAGTTCTCGACCGGAAGGGGCAACCTCCTCTCACGCGTGGAGGGTATCCGCGAACTTGGTGTACAAACGGCTAAAAAGTTGAAGATTGAGAGCGACTCGGAAGAATAATGCGAGGAGAGTCGGATTGGCCCACTATGAGGCTCCGCTTGTGAACTTTTGTCTGGTAGCAGTCGAAGGTGGTTACTCCTTGACTACGCTGCAAGGCGAGTTGGAGAACTTGGGCGAAACTAAGAACGAGGGAGATTGGTAATGAGGCGATTCTCTATAGTAGCCATATTGGCATTGGCGATGGTGATGCTTGGCTGCATCAACCACAAAGAGCAGGACGAAACGCCTACTCTAAGCCTCTATGCGCCTCAGCAACTCTACGCTTCGTTCGAGAGTGTCACATCCCGCACATCGGTGCAGGACGATAAACGCTTGCATTGGAGCGAGGGTGACGAAATCTCCTATTTCCCATTTGTAAATAGCAATCTGCAATATCAGTGGCAGAGCGGCTTGACAACCGACGAGGGTTATAGCATCTTCAAACTGCTATCCAATGCTAAGGCCGAGGGTGCGCCACTTCAATATGGCTATGCGCTCTATCCTTATGCCGAGGAGACGACGATTATATCCGAGGGCAATATCCAAATTCAACTCCCTGAGGTACAATGCTATGCCGAGGATTCGTTTGGTGTATGTGCTGCGCCTATGGTAGCGGTTGTTGATAGCGCCGAAGGGGTGTTGCGCTTTAGAAATGTTGCGGGATTCTTGACGCTGCAACTCTATGGCGATGACTTCGTCGTAAAGCGAATCGAACTCGTCGGCAACAACGACGAAAAGCTCTCGGGCACGGCTACTATTGTCGCCTCGACCGACTCCAATCCTAAGATTTTACTTCAGCCATCAGCAAAGAGTAGGGTGGTGCTCGATTGTGGTGAGGGCGTCAAGCTTGGTAGTAGCGTGTCGAAGGCGACTGCCTTTTGGTTTGCGTTGCCCGAACTTAACTTCTCGAAAGGATTTACCATTACAATCTACGATGCTGATGGAACACCATACGTAAAGAGCACATCGAACAACTTCGTCATCGAGCGCAATACCGTTCAGCCAATGAAGGCGTTGGATGTGAGGCGTGATGCCAATATCGATATCAGCGAGGAGGATGGCAATGTTATCTTCTACCTCTCTGAGCGAGGCGATGTGCGTAGTGCAATAGGAGCCTCGGAGCATGATTGGCGCGAGTGTACCATCTTGGTCAATGATAAGCCGTGCGATGTGGAATTTGACGCAGAGAAGCGACCATATATCCGAGTGGAGAAGAGCGGTGACGATAGTTATCGTGCGGTGCTCTTGACTGAGGAGAGCGCAAAGTGGTATGACGCCTCACCTTATGAGGGTGTGGTGTTGCCTTGTTCGCAGTTCGACTCAAGGGCGAAGAGTGCGGTGCGTTCCTTCCCGATGTATGCCACATACACCAAGGCAAATGGTCGTAACCTTATCTTCGACTATGGTTTTGCGTTGTTGCGCTTACGCCTTCGTGGTCAGGGCAATGTGATATCGGCGAGGGTTGAATCCTCTGCACGATACGACCTGGCGGGTAGGGTAGCGCAGGTGGCTGACGATGGCTTGTACAAGGTTGATAAAGGTATGAACTTTGTGGCGCTCAATTGTGTAAATAGTGGCGACTATGCCGTTTTGAGTGGCAATACCTATCGCGATTTCTATCTTATGATTGCTCCGGGCGACTATAGCGAGGGCCTGCGCGTATCGGTCTGCGATACCGAGCGAAAGGCCGTCTTCTTCGATTTGTCGGACGTAAAACTCGAGGCGGGCGACGTCTATACCTATGGGGCAGAGTATAAACCCAATGAGAAGCAGATCTTCTATGAGGGCTTCGACAACTGCGTTTGGGGTGGTGATGTGGTTCGTGGTAGTGCGGGCGTCGGATTTTCACCCGATGCCTCGAGTGTGGGTATCAATAGCGTACTCGATCGTACAGGCTACGAGGAGGCGCTTACTATGGTCGCATACAATACTGCAGGTACGGGATTTGTGCAGTCAAACACTTGGAATGATGTTACCGCAAACGATGTTAACACCTCCCATCAGGCAACCGATAGCTATGTGGCGAGCCGCTATCTCAACGATGTGAAATATCTCTTCCGTTCGCAAGAACATCCCGGATATATTGCTGTGGGTACGGCAAATACTACCCGAGGCATCTATCGCTCGCCGATGATTCGCAATATGAAGGGCATTGGTTCGTTCCGACTCAATGTGCGCTTTGCTATGCAGGCAGGCTTCAATGGTGCGCTGCTCGTGCAAGTTATCAGTGGCGGACGCATAGAGTCGGCTTACTTGGATGGCAAGAACCTCGAACTCACGGCTGAAAACTATAGCTACAAAACCATCACATCAACACTCCGTATTCCTCCGTCGCAACTCTCCGTGGCTGCGAATGTCAAGGATGAGAAGCATTGGCATACGCTTGAACTGGTGGTGGCTGATGCGGCTAATGGCTCGCGTGTAGATATCCGCGACGAGAATGTCAATAAGGGCGTACACGGTATATATGTAGATAGTATCGAGGCGGTGCAGGTTGATGAGTGGGAGCGCAAGAACACAACATTGCGAGTCCTCTTGTGGAATATACAGAATGGAATGTGGGCCGACCAGCACAATAACTACGACAACTTTGTTGCGTGGGTTAAAAAATGGGATCCCGATATCTGTATATGGTGCGAGTCAGAGTCTATCTATACGGACAAAACCAATACTGCCTCCTCATCGAAGTATCTGCCTGATGGTTGGCCTGAGTTGTGCAAACGCTATGGCCACAGCTACTCTGCGGTGGGTGGAAATCGCGATAACTATCCTCAGACTGTAACCTCGAAATATCCGATTACGGTAGTGCAACGAATCACCGATACCAACGAAAAGAATAAACCTATTTCGCACGGTGCGGGACACTTCCAGGTTACGGTAAATGGCAAGAAGATAAATATCGTATCACTCCATATGTGGCCGCAAGCCTATGGATATGGTGTAGCTACAGCCGACCGCGAGGCGAGTCAGGCGAATGGCGAGGGCGATAAGTATCGATGCTTCGAGATGCAGTATATAGTCGATCAGACGGTCAAAAGTTCGAACTATTCGGCCGAGAAGTATTGGATCTTTGGTGGAGATACAAATGCTCGTTCGCGCCTCGATAATTGGTTCTATGGCTACGAAACGAACTCGACCAAGTTGCTAACGCACGATGTCTTGCTCAATCAGACCGATTTGAAGGATGTTATCGGTTGCCGCTATCCGGGCAGCTTTATGACCTCGAACTACGGCGAGAGCCGAATAGATATCCTCTATGTCTCGCCTTCGATGTACGGAATGATTGATAATGCAGTGATGCTTATAGATGAGTGGCTTTCGGATTGCAAGAAGAGCGAGTATGTCACCTCATTCTACGACCGTTCGGATCATCGACCTTTGATGATAGATTTTGATATCTCTAAATAAAATATAGCGAGGAGCAGTTCCTCGCTATATTTTTATAGTGTCTGACGATTTGTTTGTCGTGCAAGTTTAACCTTCAGGCGGTTGAGCTGTGCAATCTTCGAGATAATCTCCAACTGCTCGTCGTCGCTGATGCTCTCATCGTGGAGCTTGGCCTGCAACTCCGCAAGCAAGCCCATAATGGCCTTGGTCTTGAAGAGCATAATGGCCTTCGGAACACCCTTGCCGAGCACCTCCTCCTCGGTGGTGGTGTGGACATCCTTCTTAGTCCAAATCTCACTTACCGAGTACTGGTCGTCGATGAATGAGATGTCGGTTACGGCGTCACAAACCTCGATGTCGCTATTTGTCACAAGCTCCTCGACGTTTACTGCCTGACCCGTCTCGCGAGAGGTGCGGTAGATGCTGTAAATCTTGTTGTAGGCGTTGTTGCTGAAACGCATATTATCCTCCTGCAACTCATCGATGATGGTCTCAGCCACATTCATTGGGATGAGCTTGCGACCCTCGCGGAACTCGAAGTTCTTGTTGCCGTGAACAATCAGGTAGTATATCAGCTCGCGCTCGATGGTCTCGAGGCTGCTGCCGATGGTAATGTGACCAAAGTGCTCATTCTCCTCGCTTGTAGGTATCTCCTCGTCCTTGCGTCTCCAGTTGCGACGGCCCTCACGATTGATAAACTCCTCAGCCTCCTTGTCTCCGAGCGAGTTCATACGTTTTTTAGCCACCTCACGGAGCAGAATATCCTCGTCGATATTCATCAACTTGGAGCACTCCTTGATGTAGAGTGAACGCTGAATTGCATCAGGAATCTGAGATATCGACTCCACCATATCTCGTACCACCTCACTACGCTTTATAGGGTCATCGCCCGCATCTGCGAGGAGCAACTTAGCCTTGTAGGTGATAAAATCGTTACTATTCTGAGCAACATAGTTGCGTACCTCCTCGGCGCTATGAGCGCGTGCGAAGGAGTCAGGGTCGTGCTCGGTAGGTAGGAGTACCACACGAACATTAAGACCCTCCTTCAGAATCATATCGATACCACGCAACGAGGCGTGCTGACCCGCAGCATCACCGTCGTACATCACGGTAATATTCTTGGTGAAACGAGCCAGGAGACGTATCTGCTCGGTTGTGAGCGACGTTCCCGACGAGGCTACGACATTCTCAACGCCCGACTGGTGCATCGAGATAACGTCGGTGTAGCCCTCGACCATAATGGCATAGTTCTGCTGCTGAATGGCCTTCTTGGCGAAGAAGAGACCATAGATCTCGTTCTTCTTGCTATAGATTTCGCTCTCGGGCGAGTTCTGATACTTAGCAACCTTCTTGTCGGTGCGAAGGGTACGACCACCGAATGCCACGATACGACCCGATACGTTGTGAACGGGGAACATCACGCGCTCGCGGAAGCGGTCGAATACTGCACCGTCATTCTCTCGCTTAATCGAGAGTCCGGTCGAGAGTAGGTACTCCTCCTTGTAGCCCGCACGCAGAGCATCCTGGGTCATCTTGTCGCCACCCGAAGGGCAGAAACCTAGCTCGAACTTCTTGATTGTGGCCTCCGAGAAACCTCGAGCCTGGCGGAAGTAGGAGAGTCCTACGCTGATGCCCTCATCGGTGTTGTGGAGAGTCTTTGTGAAGTACTCTGCAGCCCACGAGTTGAGCATAAACATACTCTCGCGGTTGTTGTTGCGGATAACATCCTCCTCGGTTTGCTCTCGTTCCCTGATTTCGATGTTGTACTTCTTTGCGACAATCTTCAACGCCTCGGGGTAGGTGATATTCTCGTGCTCCATCACAAACGACACGGCGTTTCCGCCCTTGCCGCAACCGAAGCACTTGTAGAGACCCTTCGACGGAGAGACCATAAACGAAGGCGTCTTCTCGTTGTGGAACGGACAGCACGCCTGATAGTTCACACCCTTACGACGGAGTGTGACGTAGTCGCTCACCACCTCGACAATATCTGCCGCGGCGTATATCCTATCTATGGTTTCTCTATCAATCATTGGGTGCAAAGGTAGTCAAAATATGCGACCTTTTACTCTTTGTAGAGTAAATATTTTCTGCGCAACTCTTTGTAGGCCTCCAAGTCCTTTTGCCACACGGCTTTAATCTCGTCGGCAGACTTGCCAGCCATAATCATCTCGTAGATGTAGTCTACACCTGTCAGGCGCAAGAAGTGGTACTTTCTCGCTCCGAAGAACTCCTCTCCACCGCCAAATCGGTTGTAGGCGTCAATCACATACTTGAGTGTGAAGCCCTCCTTGATAATCTGCTCCTTTGGTATGTTGCGAAGGTCGACACCGTGGCAAAGCTTGTCGAGGTGTTTTGGGTTTGTTGCTCCTTCAATCGAGCGAGGGGTGTACGAGAAGCCTGTCTCTGCAATATCTGGGTGACCATATGCCTCGAAGCCGAACTCTGTACCACGGGCCTCCGAGAATACTGTACCCTCGATCAAACACGACGAAGGGTAGAGGTATACTGCTTGCATTGTGCGAACATTCGGACCTGGCTTTATTGGCAACTCGTAGCGAGTCTGGTGAGTGTAGTTCTTGCACTTCACGACCTCAATCTCAATTTTTGGATACCAACCCTCACCCACAGCCATATTTGCGAGCTCGCCCATAGTCAAACCGTGTACTACAGGGATTGGCAATGCGCCCACAAACGATGCACGCTTCATATCGAGAATTGGGCCATCCACGTACATTCCATTAGGGTTTGGACGGTCGAGAACAACCAATTTCTTACCCTCTTGTGAGAGTGCATCGAAGGTGTACAACATTGTTACGTAGTAGGTGAAGAATCTCACGCCCACATCCTGAATGTCGAATACCAAGACGTCGAATTGCTTTGCCTGCTCTACCGACATTCTGCGATTTTTGCCATAGAGCGACCAAACAGGGATGCTGACACCATCCTTTTCGTAAGAAGATGAACCAACTTTAGCTCCCGCATCAGCCTTGCCGCTCAAACCGTGCTCAGGTGTAGCGATAGCTACGATATTGATTCCCTCCTCCAACATCACATCGAGCAGATGGCGCTTCTCCTTGCCTACGAGTGCCGAGTAGTTGGTCAATACGCATACCTTCTTGTCCTTCAAAATAGGTTTCCAAACATCAACACGCTCTGCACCGCAAATTGGTCGTGCACTTGCAGCGACAAAGCTAAGAAGTGCAATAGTTAGAATTGCTAATTTTTTCATAATGTAGTTTAAAAATTTTAGGTTTATTATTGTGTTTATATCTCTATTATCGTCCTCCAAACTCCATCAGGTAGGCCTTGATAAATGCATCCAAGTCGCCATCGAGCACGCCGTCGCAATCGGTCGTCTGATGGCCTGTGCGGTGATCCTTAACTCGCCTGTCATCAAGCACATACGAGCGAATCTGCGAGCCCCACTCAATCTTCTTTTTGTCGGCCTCGACTGCCTGCTGCGTAGCACGACGCTTCTCCAACTCGTACTGGTAGAGCTTCGAGCGCAAGATGCGCATCGCATTCTCCTTGTTCATCAACTGTGAGCGGGTCTCCTGGTTCTCGATGACGTAGGATATCTCCTCGCCCGTCTGCTCATCCTTGAAGTGGTAGCGCAAGCGTGCCGCCGTCTCAACCTTATTCACATTCTGACCTCCGGCACCACTCGAGCGGTATGTCTCCCACTCGACATTCGCAGGGTTTACCACCACCTCGATAGTATCATCCACTGCGGGCGTTACAGCCACCGAGGCAAATGTGGTCTGTCGCTTGTTGTTGGCGTTGAATGGCGAGAGACGCACCAGACGGTGTACGCCATTTTCGCTCTTGAGGTATCCGTAGGCAAACTCTCCCTCCACCTCCATAGTGCAAGATTTAACACCCACCTCGTCACCCTCCTGGAAGTCGAGCATCTTTACCTTATATCCGTGTGCCTCGCACCAGCGTGTGTACATACGCAAGAGCATCGAGGCCCAGTCGAGTGCCTCCGTACCTCCCGCACCTGCGTTGATATCAACAATGGCACCCATCTTATCCTCCTCGCCCGAGAGCATATTCCTTAACTCGAGTTTCTCCACAAGCTCCGTGGCTCTTGCGTATGCCGCCTCAGCCTCCTCCTCGCTTGCAAGCCCTTCACTCACAAACTCCGGCATCAGCACCACCTCGTCGACAGCCTTCTTTACCTCGTCGAAACCTTCCACCCAACTCTTGATGCCTGCCACCTTGCGCAACTGCTCCTGCGCCTTCTCAGGGTTCTCCCAAAAGTCCGGTGCTAACGTCTTCTCCTCCTCATTCTGGAGGTCTATTCTTCTCTGGTCGATGTCAAAGGCACCTCCCCAGCGTATCCAGACGCCTTATAATCTCTTTAATATTCTCAATCTGTAACATGAAAATTGTTCTAATTAAAGCACAAAGGTAACAAAACAAAACGGAAAAAGGAAGGCGGAGAACGGAAAACTTTTTGTTTTTAACAAAAAAAAAGCCAATGGCTGTGGCCAATGGCTAAGAGTATGAGTAATTTTGCATTTTGAATTTTGCATTCTGAATTTACAAGAAATTCTCCACGAATTTCCACAACACCACGCCGCCCGAAACCGAGACATTCAACGAGTGTTTTGTGCCGAGCTGAGGTATCTCGATTGCGGCGTCGCAAAGGTCGACTACCTCCTGCGCTACACCCTCCACTTCGTTGCCGAAAACAAGGGCATATTTTACCCCCTGCTGAGGCTCGAATTTGTCCAACATCACCGACTCCGCAATCTGCTCGATGGCGACGATTGTATATCCCTCACTCTTAAGCTGTTGCACACACTCAACGGTGGTTGCAAAATGGCTCCATTCCACCGAAAATTCGGCGCCCAAAGAGCTCTTGTGAATCTCTCGCGAAGGGGGTGTTGCAGTGATGCCGCAGAGTGCGATTTTCTCCACCGCAAAGGCGTCGCCCGTACGGAAAAATGCACCCACATTTTGGGCTGAACGAACGTTATCTAAAACTACCACAACGGGCATCTTTTTCATCTTACGAAACTCCTCGACCGAAGGTCTTCCGAGCTCTGCATTTGTTGTTTTTTTCATTCTGTTGCTCAATTATTGCCACAAAAGTAATCATTATTTGAAAAATTTTCACTATTTTTGACCGATTTATGCGCGCGTACTTGCGAAATGTTTAGAAAAATTATCATATCGGCAATGGCTTTGTTGCTCTCATTCAGTGCTTTAGCACAGAGTGAGAAGCTCTTTCTTGATGTCGATTTTAACTTCGATTTCGACAATGCCGAGTACTCGGGCAGCAACTTGGCTCCTTCGGAGACGCTCTTCGGTCTTGCACTCGCTCCCGCGTTGCGATTCCAGTGGAATGAGAAGCACAACCTCGTAGCCGGAGTCAATATGCAGAAGATGTTCGGCTCGACACGCTTCCTCGACGATATTGACCTTATCGCCTACTATCAGTTCCGCAACGAGAACTATGGCGCATTGGCTGGTATCTTCCGTCGAGAGAAGTTGATGGGTCGCTACTCGGAGGCCTTCTTCAGCAATGTATGGCTTGCAAATAACCGCTTGGTGCAGGGCCTTGCGCTTCAGTACACCGACAAGAATGGCTTTGTCGAGTTGGTGGCAGATTGGAACGGAATGTACTCGATGGAGCGTCGTGAGGAGTTTCGCATTCTCTTCTCGGGTGAGGGCCGCTTCGCAAAGGTTATGTATGCGGGTATCTCGGCCGAGATGCACCACTACGCCAACCGTGCCGACTTCCGCTACAATGTGGTTGACGATATCGTCGTAAACCCATACGTCGGAGTCGACTTCAAAGCCTTCTTCGACTTCGATATCCGCCTCGGTTATCTGCAGTCGTTGCAGCGTGATCGCCTTGTGACGGGTGATTGGAAGGCGCCTTTTGGTGCGGAGTTGTTCTTTAGGATGAGCCGTTGGGGTGTCTTCGTTTCGAACAACCTCTTTGTTGGTGACGACTTGATGCCGCTCTACAACTCGGTAGGCAAGGAGGGTACGATTTATGGCACAGACCTCTACGCTGCGGATCCGTTCTATCGCACTGGCAACGGTTTCTACAACCGTACGGGTATAGGCTATGAGCGAAACTTTTGGAAGGAGCGCCTCAATGTCAAGGCCGAGTTTGTGCTCAAGACCGATGGCGAAAAGGTTTACAATCAGCAGATTATAGCGCTGGGAGTCAACATCGCCCCAAAATTATACGACAAAACAAATAGAAAATAGATAAAACTGAAAAATTTATGGCAACAGAGAACATTGAAGTAAAGGAGAAGTCCTTGAACTTCCTTGAGGAGATTATCGAGGAGTCGATTGCGAATGGTTTGTCGCACGTTCAGACACGATTCCCACCAGAGCCAAACGGCTACCTTCACATCGGACACGCAAAGAGTATCTGCATCAACTTCGGCTTGGCTAAGAAGTATGGCGGTAAGTGCAACCTCCGTTTCGACGATACTAACCCTGTGAAGGAGGATACCGAGTATGTAGACTCAATCAAGCGTGATATTAAGTGGCTCGGTTTCGACTGGGCAGTTGAGCGCTACGCATCGGACTACTTCGACCAGCTCTACGATTGGGCAGTAGTGCTCATCAAGAAGGGCTTGGCATATGTTGACGATCAGACCCAGGAGGAGATTCGTCTCAACCGTGGTACCGTTTCGGAGCCTGGTAAGCCATCACCTTGGCGTGATCGTTCGGTAGAGGAGAACCTCGACTTGTTCGAGCGTATGCGTGCCGGCGAGTTCGCTGATGGCGCAAAGGTGTTGCGTGCAAAGATCGATATGGCGCACCCTAATATGCTCTTCCGTGACCCAATCATGTATCGTATCTTGCACACCGAGCACCACCGCACAGGTAACAAGTGGTGCATCTACCCAATGTACGACTACGCTCACGGTCAGAGCGACTCGATCGAGAAGATTTCGCACTCGATTTGTACTTTGGAGTTCGATGTTCACCGTCCGTTGTACGATTGGTTTATCGAGGCGTTGGAGATCTACCCATCGCACCAGTACGAGTTTGCTCGTTTGAACCTGACCTATACAATGATGTCGAAGCGTAACCTCCTCAAGCTCGTTCAGGAGGGTGCTGTGATGGGTTGGGATGACCCTCGTATGCCGACTATCTGCGCTTTGCGTCGTAAGGGTTATACCCCTGCTTCGGTACGTGCTTTTGCCGAGATGGTAGGTGTGGCTAAGCGCGATAACGTCATCGACTTGGGCAAGATGGAGTACTGCGTTCGTGAGGACTTGAACAAGGTTGCCGAGCGTCGTATGGCAGTTTTGAATCCGCTCAAGGTGGTTATCACCAATTGGGAGGAGGGTAAGGTCGAGATGCGCAAGGCTGTCAACAACCCTGAGAACGAGGATGCTGGTATGCGTGAGGTTCCATTCTCGAAGGTACTCTACATCGAGCGTGACGACTTTATGGAGAATCCTCCAAAGAAATATTTCCGTCTTTCGCCGGGTAACGAGGTGCGTTTGCGCTACTCGTACCTTATCAAGTGCGACGAGGTTATCAAGGATGAGGAGGGCAATGTAGTTGAGTTGC
>JAZLCQ010000062.1:0-65987 GCA_045614285.1 Alistipes sp. | reverse complement strand
ATGACCAAGATTGTACGCGACGAGTTGGCTGCCTTGATGGGTGGCGAAGCTACTGAAATCAAGCTCGAGGGCAACCCGGCAGTGATTCTCATCGCAGGTTTGCAGGGTTCGGGTAAGACAACCTTCTCGGGTAAGTTAGCTTCGTTCATCAAGAGCAAAAAGGGTCGTCAGGTGCTCCTCGTAGCGGGTGACGTTTATCGCCCTGCTGCGATTGACCAGTTGAAGATTCTTGGTGAGCAGATTGGCGTACCTGTTTACACCGAGCCGGGCAATATGAATCCTGTGGAGATTGCAGAGAACGCGATCAAGCACGCTCGTCAGAACAGCTACAACGTGGTTATTGTCGATACTGCGGGTCGTTTGGCTGTAGACGAGGCGATGATGCAGGAGATTACAAAGATTAAGGCTACCGTAAACCCTTGCGAGACACTCTTCGTAGTAGACTCGATGACAGGTCAGGATGCGGTTAATACTGCACGTGAGTTCAACGAGCGCCTCGACTTCGATGGCGTAGTATTGACCAAGCTCGATGGTGACACACGTGGTGGTGCCGCTATTTCGATTCGTTCGGTTGTAAATAAGCCGTTGAAGTTTATCTCTAGCGGTGAGAAGATGGATACCTTGCAAGTATTCCACCCAGAGCGTATGGCTGACCGTATTCTCGGCATGGGTGACGTTGTTTCGCTCGTAGAGCGTGCTCAGCAGCAGTACGACGAGGAGGAGGCACGTCGCTTGACCAAGAAGGTAATGAAGAATCAGTTCGACTTCAACGACTTCCTCTCACAGATTGAGCAGGTTAAGAAGCTCGGTAACTTGAAGGATGTAGCGTCGATGATTCCGGGTATGGGCAAGATGTTACGCGACGTGGAGATTGGTGACGACGTATTCAAGCAGACTGAGGCCATCATCGGCTCGATGACTCCACTTGAGCGCGAGAAGCCTGAGATTTTGAATGCTCGCCGTCGTGAGCGTATCGCAAAGGGCTCGGGCACAACTATGGCAGACGTAAATCGTCTCATCAAGCAGTTCGAGGATATGCGCAAGATGATGAAGATGGTTTCGGGCGGCAAATTAAAGATGCCTCGCAACATGATGGGTATGATGCGTCGATAATCTAACACGAAAACAATAGAATAAGGGCAGTGATAATCTCACTGCCCTTTGTTTTGCCCTACCGACTACCCCACCACAAAAAGAAATGCCGAGCATAAAGCTCGGCATTATCTTTAATCGGGAGAGCGATTACTTCTCCGGACGCATAACGATGTATGCCATATTGTTATCGGCCAAAACCTTAGCTGCAAGAGCCTTCAAATCATCGTATGTAAGCTCCTCTACCGCCTTCTTGTACTCGGTAGCAAAGTTCATACCACGATAGTTGTAGAGATCGAGCCAATCAACCCAGTTGCTATTTGACTGAACTTGATTCTCGTACTCCTTCAAGAGATACTTGCGAACCTTCTCAACATCGTCAGCCTTAGGACCCTGCTCTGCGATATCCTTAATCTCCTTAACCACGATCTCGCTCAACTCGTCAGCCATCTGCTCGTTTGTGTCGAACAATACGATAAGCTGATACGAAGGCTCGTAGTCAGCGAATACACGACCACCAACACCTACGCTGTAGGTACCACCCTTCTCCTCGCGGATAGAGATGGTGTAGCGGCCACGGAGCACCTGCGAAAGAACGGTCATTGCAACACGATTCTTCATAGTGTAGTCGATTGGACCTGTGTAGATACGAGTCAAACCAACCTTTGGCTGCTGCATCTTAACCTTGAAGTCATTTACAACAACACCCTTCACTGTGCGAACGCCATCATCAACCTTTGCCGACAACTTCTTCGACACTGGGAGCGAACCGAGATACTTCTCAACGAGCGGCTTCAAAGTAGCCAAATCAACATTACCTACGATATATGTAGTGAAGTCTGCAGCATTCGAGAAGATAGCCTTATAAGCCGACTCAACCTGCTCAAACTTGATCTGATCGAGCACCTCAGGAGTAAGCTCCTGACGACGGAAGTGGTTGCCATAAAGAGTCTTCTTACGCTGAACGCTTGAGATGTAATCAGGATTGTTCTGTACATTTTTAATATACGGGCGATACTGATTCATCAATACATCGAAGTCATCCTTCGAGAAACGAGGTGCAGTAAAGCGCAAGTAGATCAACTGCATGATAGCCTCGAGATCCTTTGGAGAACCGTGACCTACAACACCCGACATATAGTCATCAACTTCGACACCTACAGCTGCATTCTTGCCAGAGAGCTGCTTGCGAAGGTCTGTAGCCGAGAACTTAGAAACACCCATATAGCTAACCATTGTTGGAAGGAATGCCGAAGCCCAGTACTGCTCGTCAGTCAACGACGACTGACCGAAGTGTGCTAACATCGACACATTAACCTCGTCAGCCTTGAAAGTTGTAGGCTTAACAACAACCTTCAAACCATTCTTCAACACCCAAGTTGTAGTGCCGAGGGCCTCATTCTTTGTCTCCTTCTTTACAGCCGAGCCCTTCAACTTTGCAGTAGCAGGGATAAGCGGCTCCTTAACGGTGTTATCAGCGTATGGTGCGATATCAGCCTTCTTAACCTTAGCCAACACCTCAGCCAACTGTGCCTCGGTAGGATTTACCAAGCCCTCACGCTTTGGAGCGTTCATAATCAACACCTGGTTGTGGTCAGTAATGTACTGAGCAACTACCTGGTTAACCATCTGCAATGGGATATTAACGATGATTGTGCTATCCAACTTCCACTCAGTCTCTGCATCAGGCATAGCAGCATTCTTGCGGAATGCATTGAGGTAGCGCTGAACATACTGACCATTCTTGCGGTCGTTGCGGTTGTTGTATGCCAACTCCTGCATCTTCATTACATTGTTCTTTGCGCGCTCCAACTCGCCCTCAGTAAAGCCGTGACGACGGATACGCTCCAACTCTGTATAAGCAGCCTCGAAACCAGGCAGCAACTTGCCATCCTGAGTATCAACACTGACGCCAGCACAAACCATAGTCGAGCAGATACCGATGCTACCATTCATAAAGCTAGCGCCTGTAAACGGAGCGTTAGGCTTCATCTTAATCTCCTGCAAACGAGCATTAGCCATATTGCTAATAAGAGCGTCAACGAGAGCCAACTGCTCAGCCACTACAGTGTTATTCAAGTGCTTTGGCAAAGCCTGACGCTTGATGAAGAGGGTTGCCTCAGTCTGCTGCATCTCAGGATCCTCGAAGATAGAGATGATAGGTTCCTGGTTGTCCGGTACAACGATAACCTCCTTCTGTGGAGCATCTGCAGGTGAAGCTGGGATGTCAGCCATCAACGCCTTCAACTTAGCCTCTACCTCGTCAACATTGATATCACCAACGATAACTACAGCCTGCATCTCTGGACGATACCACTTAGCGTAGAAGTTCTCGAGCGACGAGTGGTCGAACGACTTCAAGCCATCGAGGTGACCGATGAGGTTGCGGTGCTCGTAGCGAGTACCCTTGCAAAGAGCCTTCAACATCTGGATAGTGGCACGCCACGATGCACCATCACGCATACGCAACTCCTCCATGATTACGCCACGCTCCGAGTCAATCTCCTTAGGCTGGAGAGCGATGAAGTGCGACCAGTCGTGCAAGATGAGCATAGCTGTATCAACAATACCCGGACGGATTGTTGGCACATCCTTCAAGAGGTACTGAGTGTAGTCCCACGAAGTACCTGCATTGAGGTTTACACCAAACTTAACACCTACTGTCTCGAGATACTCGATAAGCATCTTGCCAGGCAAGTTCTTGGTACCATTGAATGCCATATGCTCAAGGAAGTGAGCCAAACCCTGCTGGTCATCCTCCTCCTGGATAGCACCTACATCATGTGAGATGTAGAAATCGGCCAAATTCTTCTGCTTGTCGTTGTGACGAAGGTAATATTTCATACCATTCGGCAACTCTCCCACACGAACAGCCTTATCCGCAGGGATTACCGGAATCTGTTGCGCTCCCGGTTGCGCAGCCACTGCGAAGCTAACCAACAACGCAATGACGAGTGAAAATAGATGTCTCATTTTAAAATTATTTTGAGTTATATTCTTTCCTTTTCTTGCTGTTTACTACAAAGTAGTAACGCTTGAAACCTAATATTTATTGTTTTGAGATTGTACACATTTACACAATTTCGTACAAATATACCAAATTTTCGGTTTCTTCTGCAAAAATATACAAATATTTACAAAAAATAGAATTTTCGAGGACAAATTTACCCCCCCCTAAAAAGTTTATAACTGACTGATAATCAATACTATAATTTTAGGTATATACACAAGAAAAGAGCACCGCAAATTCTTGCGGTGCTCTCTATCTAAAGTGGTATTTCTACCCCACTACTCGATTGTCTCGGTATCCTCGACAACCTGCTGAGGCAAGATGTATGAATACTCCGGAGTATTCTCCAAAATCCACACTACCCAGTCAGCCCAGTCATTCCACTTTGTCCACAACTCCGAACCGTCATTCGCCGGCTTGTTTGCATTGTAAGCCGCCTTCCAAGCCACAACTGCTGCCTGACGAGCTGCAGGGTCAGGAGTTACAGGATAAATGTACTGTGGGAAGTTATCCTCAGCCCACTTGATATGTGCCTGCCACTCTGGCGATGCCTGCTTAGGCTCCATCTCGAAATCAACATCCTCGATGCGGTTAACAGCAATCTGGTAGGTCGAATAGTCATTCTCACCACCCGAATAGCTCGACTGCTTAGAGTAGATCTGATAGATTGCCAAAACATTACCTACAGTACCATTCTTAGGGATATAAGTACCCGAGAAACGCGAGTAACCGCTGGTACGGAGCATAAACACACCGTGATCCGAGGTGTACTTAGCCGATGGATTATACGAGAGGCAAAGGCTACCATAGAGAGCCACGTTATTGCGGCTGTATGCCAACTGATACCAAGGCTGGTTAACAACCTGAGTATATGCACCACCAGGTACTACAGGCAACTCAGTCTGGATACCGCTGGTCGAGAGCCACGATGGGTAGATCTGCTCGAATGAACCGTTCAAGAGTGGATCAGGAGTAACCGAATTACCATTCTCGTCAGGATAAGCAACACCTGCGTAGTGTACCTTCAAGTTCTTGAAGCGAATCAAGCGACCGAGGAACTTCTCGGTGTTCGAGCCCTGAATCTTAGAATAGGTATTCTCGTCAACCTCGAAGATGTCGGCTGAAGTGTCAGTCGAGCTCTCTGTCAAAGTACACTTCTCTCCCAAGAATACGTGCTGACGCACCTTGTTAGGGCTTACGATGTTCGAGTTAGCGTAGTACTTGTAGGTACCCCACGAGTTGAAGCTCGAAGTTGGGATATCGCCCAACGAAAGCATCATACGGAAGTTACCGAGGTACAAATCACGAATCTTAACATATACCCAAACGCTCTCCTTTGTCTCGATATCACAAGGATACTCAAGGTAGAGGCCATTTGTGAGTTTCAACTCGATAGCACCTGTACCGTCAAAG
This sequence comes from Alistipes sp., assembly GCA_045614285.1. GTDB lineage: Bacteria > Bacteroidota > Bacteroidia > Bacteroidales > Rikenellaceae > Alistipes. Next base: position 60,472 of record JAZLCQ010000062.1, on the reverse strand, counting down.
ATGTAGAGCGACTTGTAGATGTTACCCTGCTCGTCGTTCGATATAACCTTACCCTTGATATAGTAGTTACCGGTATTGTACCAGCCCAACGAAAGCTCCTGAGGTGTACACTCGCTCTTATCCTTCACAAAGCGGATATACTTTGTGCCGTTGAATGAGCCTGTATCACCTGTACCACTTGTAGTACCGAAGAGCTTCTTCAAATCTGCGATTGAGATATACTGAAGCTCAGGGTTCAACGTCGTGAAAGCCTCATCGTCGTAGACCACATTTGGCTCAGGCATCTCAAATTTGTTATAGCAGCTCGTCAAAATCAAACCGAGCAGTGCTACCAAAACTATTTTATACTGTTTCATAATCTTTCTGTGTTTTCGGTTTGACCTGTTAGAAACGGAAATATACATTCACGAAGCAAGTAGTTCCAAGCATATAGAAGTACTTAGCATCGAAGTGAGTATAGTATGTTGTCGAAGGGTTCGACTGACCAGGCATCATACCACGTACCTTACGCATACGCATCTGCTCGTAACCGCCGGTCTTGATACCCTGATTGTTCAAGATATTCTTAACCTCAGCCGAGAAACCGAGTGTATACTTACGCTTGATATACCAGTTCTTACCGAGGCTAGCTGCCAATGTGTAAGCCGAGCCGAGATCCTCCTCTGCACGCATAGCCTGCATCTGGGTTGCTGCCCAAATCTGCTGCTCAGGTGTGCTCGAAGTGTTAGCAAGTACCTGTATATATGGCTTCACAGCATTGTCGGTACGATAAGCTGGGTTCATCGAGAGATACAACTTGTCATAGTAGTTGAAGTTGATCGATGCAAACCAGTTCTTAGGGCCACGGAAGTCGAGACCTACGTTAACTGCAAACTGAGGTGTGCTCTCTACAAAGAAGCCCTTCCAGTTCACTGTATCCTCCAACTTAACCTTGTTGCTGTTATCTACAGTCTGAACGAAGTTAGGGTTCGAAGTATAGCGATAGTCACCATAGTTCAAAGCACCCTGCAATGCCAAACCATTCCAGATTGGAACACGTACAGCAAACTCAACACCCATATAGCGCTTGTCGATGTTACTCATAGCAAAGTTGGTGAACGAAGACTGAGTATCGTCGTAGAACGAAATAACCTTCGAGCCATTGGTCATCTCGGTGAAGTAACCTGCAACGCGAGCCTGGATATATGGCAAATTGAGGTTGTAAACCAACTCTGCGCTATATGCCTGCTCTGGCGACAAACCTGGAGTTACGGTGTTACGTGTACGAGGCGAAACGAATGCCGAATTGAAGGTTGGAGCATCCTGTACTGCGCCAAAGTTCAATGCCAAGTGGTGAGCCTGCGAGAAACGATACGAGAATGTAGCCTTAGCCTTGTAGGTCAAGAAGTGCAAATGCTCAGAATCGCCCTTCGAGTTATCAACGAAGAGACCCTTGCGCCACAAACCCTCACGCCACATACCGGTATAACCGGCCTCAGCAGCCAAATTCATCTCGAAACCGCCTGTACGATACTTGTACGCAGCCCAAACCTGAGCCTGACGGATGTGAGCATAGTAGTCATACGAGAACTTATCACCCTCGCGAACGATGCGAGCGTGTCCGTGCTCGTTGTAGTAGTCGAGGTCGTTCTGGTAAGCGATTGGGTTGCTACCCATATCACGCTCCGCGAACTTATCAACGTCTACCCAGTAGTCTCCACCCAACAAATCCTTAATCTTGTCGTAGTACTCGGTACGGTTTACGCGAGCCTTAACACCTGCCAAGATATGGTTGTTTGCGTTGAAGTTGTGCGAGATATTCGCTACGAAGTTGTAGTCAATCTGATCTGTGTGACGCTCCTCAATCATATAGTTCGAACGGTGACCATCAGCATAAGGTGAAGTCGAGCCATTCTTGTTCGAGTTGATCATTCCGTCGAAGTCCATACGACCATTCCATACGGCACGAGCATCTGCTGCGCCCTGCAAGTAAGAGTAGATCTGATCGTTGCTCGAAGCGTTGAAGATACCAGGAACTGCTACGCCTGTTACACCGCTCTGCAATGCGGTTACTGCCTCCTCTACCAAGCCACGATTAACGAGCTCAGAAGCGTTGCTTGCGAAGAACGAACCGAAGCCGTTAGCATCTGTCAAGATCTGCGAAGTGTAGTTCGATGGGAGGTAACGGTAATAATCCGGACGAGGGTCGGTACCATCCTTCCAAGTGAGAGCCGAGTAGCCGTTGTAACCAAAGCGTACCGATGTAGCTGCAGAGAAACGAGTCTTCTCGTTGATATCGTAGTAGTAGTTCAACATTGCGATAGGCTCGTGCGAACGACGTACACGTGTATTGCGCAACTTACCATCCTGAATACCCACGTTAGGGTTGTAGTAGTTGCTGCCGAACATATCGTATGCCTCCTGAGTAGATGCCTGCTGAGCACCACGCTGCTGAGGAGTACCGAGCACCATCAACGAAAGGCGGTGCTTAGGGTTGAACTGCTTCTCAACTGCTGCGAAGTAACCATATGAGTTGTAGTATACGCCATCTACATAGCCATTACCACCCTGACGAGTCGATACCGAGAATGCATACGACCAGCCGCTATCCAACATACCCGAAGCGTACGACAAGATAGCACGGAAGTTATACATCTGATTACCACCCGACACGCTTGCACGGAAGCCCTTACGCATCTGCGAGGCACGTGCATTGATGTTTGTTGCACCACCGAAGCCGCCTACACCGTAATCTGTTACGGTGAGACCTGCTGCGCTCTCCTGATTACGTGTAGCGTCGTTCATACCGCTCCACAACGACCAAGGGCCATAGCCTGTCATAGCGTCATTGAAACGGATACCATTGAGATACACATCGCTGTACTTCGAGTCGTAACCACGAACATTGAATCGCATCTCGCTAAAGCGGTACGAAGCGATATTGTTGTAGAGATCCTTCGATGCTGCAAGCGACGATGGCAAAGCCTGAGTATCTGACGATGAAGAGTCATTGTCGAACTCTGCGAAGATTGCATCATCGAGCACCTCGCCCTGAACAGCCTTTGGAGTAACGATTACTGCGTTGATATCCTTCACGCCGCTCTCGATCTTAACAACGATATCGAGAGTCTCGAACTCTGGAGCTACAAACGAAAGCTTGTAATCACCTGCAGGCACGCCCTTCAACTCGAAGTAACCCTCATCGTTGGTCTTAACCACATAGTCAGTACCAACAACGGCAACTGCAGCATTACCTACAGCTGCTCTACCGTTGCGCGACAACACTCTACCCTTCAAGCCGCCACCAATACCGGCAAGCTGACCATTTGACTGCTGTGCTGCAACCTCGGCAACATTCATCCTAAACTCAAGATACGAGCCATCAATCTCCATGCCCGTACCAGCGTATCCGACCTTCGATGCATTCAAGTAGCGTGCACTCTCAGGCACTACCAACTCGAAAGTGCCATCAGCCTTGCTCGTTACCGACGATTGTGTAGTTGATAACGAAACACCAGCGAGTGGCTTACCATTTGAGTCGTAGACCACGCCTTTCACTGTTTTGCTATTCTGCGCAGCAACCGAAAGCGCCAGCGCCGAGCAGAACATTAATAGTAAGAATTTTTTCATATATGTTTGATATTAGTTGTACCTATATAATATTACTTCGAGATATAGATATACACAGGGAAGTGGTCGCTATAACCATTCTGGAAGTTTGTACCAACAAACGAACGCAATGGGTAGTTCTTGTACTGCCCCTCCTGCTGAATCATATATGGACGGTTGAAGATGTTTCCGTAGAACTTTGCGCCCTGCTTCTTTTGAATCTTCAAACTTCCGGTCGAGCCTGTTGCCAAGTTCTCCGATACAACGATATTATCGAACAAGTTCCACGAGTCACGATAACCCAAAGTACCGTAGCCTGCCTTATACATAGCCCAGAATGGGTTGTACATATCGTTCTTCTCCAACTTCTTCATATTGCCCTTTGCACCGAGTACCTCTACAACGCTTGCGTCAGTTGCATCGTCGTTGAAGTCACCCATAATCACAACCTTGACTGCAGGATTAGCTGTACGCACCGAGTCGCAGATGTGCTTACACTTCTCAGCTACGAAGTCACGCGAATACTGCGAACGCTCCTTACCACCGAGACGCGAAGGCCAGTGAGACACAATAAAATAGAATGGCTCACCTTCAATCTTACCCCACATAGCTACGAGGTCACGAGTGAAGAATGTTGGGCGACCAGGGAACGAGATATTGTGCGCCTCCGAGCCCTCCAACTTGAATTTGTCTGGACGGTAGAAGAATGCGCAGTCAACACCACGGCGGTCAGGCGAATCGTAGTGAACGATACGATAGTTTGCCTTTGCCAACTTTGGAGTAGCAAGCAAGTCCTCCAACACGAGGCGATTCTCAATCTCCGATACGCCGATTACGGCTGGGAAATTGCGATCCTCAGCAGCAATGTCGAACAATACGCGCGACATATTCGCCAACTTCTGATTGTAACGATAGGTGGTCCACTTACGTGCACCCTCAGGGAGGTACTCCTCATCGTTCTTGTTTGGATCGTTGATTGTGTCGAACAAGTTCTCGAGGTTGTAGAATACCACCTTGTAAGGCTGCTGTGCCAACGCAACGAGCATTGCACCCACCAAAAATACTGATAAAAGTAACTTTTTCATTGGTATTTATTGATTAATCTGTAATTTCTAATCCCCAGTCACTCAGATTCTTCTGCGACTTAACCTCATCTGCAATCTCACTATCGAGGTTGCGGAAGAACTTGAAGCCCGAGCGACGCTCAATCTCTGCTACCGATACCGCTGCGTCTCGGATAGATGTTGCAGCTCCCGTAGCATTATTCTCGAAGAGGAAACCGATACATTTAATCTCATCGGCCGACTTGATGTTTGCAATGTGCTTCTTTGTATTTCCGCTCTTTGTGCGTAAAACAAGTTTGTAAGCGTGCGAAGGCACTGCAATTTTGCGACCTCGCGCAGTAATGGTTCTTATCGAGCCCTCATAGAGAGTTCCGGTAACCACAAAGATGGTATCGGCGCACGACCATCCACGTACATCGCTTTCGAGTGTTGCCCAAATCTTCTGATTGAACTGCGAATGCTGCGGCATCATATTGGTTGCATAGAATGTCTGAGCATTCAGCTCATATGTATTCAAACGCGACGCTGAAGGCATCATGTGACCTCGGTCAAGACCACTTGTCTGGTATCCTCCAGCCTCGATATTCTGCTGCTGACTCTGCGAAATCACAGGGTTTGTCGGAATGTAGCTTCGGATATAAGAGTTTCCCGATTTTGTATAGTACGCATCGTCAAAAGACCACTCATCTGTACGCGAAAGTGACCCTAAATAGCACGAGTGGATAGGATATGCAACCCAATGTGATACGAGTTTGTCGGTATCGTAGCATATCGAGAAGTTACGAACTCGCTTACCGGTCGAAAGGGTTGTGTAGTAGGTTTTGTGAACCAATGATGCACCTTGCTTAAAGTCCGGTTGCTCTGCCCAAGGACGGTCGTATGTCACATTCTCAGTCTCAGCAAGCTGACGAATCACAAACTCGTTGTTGTAGCCATCGGTGAATGTGATACGTACCTTAGCCTCACGCTCTACCCCACTATAGTTAGCACTAAACTTCAAAGAGAAGTTCTGACCAACGCTTCCCGAAGCAACCACAGGTGTACAGAAGTCGTAGCCCTTAACCACCTGGACAACCCACAAGAAAGATGGATCTCCAATTGTTGAGCCATATACTATTCCCTCCTGCGCAGTTTGTACAGTGCTATAGATCTCGGCCTTCGACTTCCACGGTGACCAGTCGCTCTCTACACAAGCCGTAAAACCAAATGCAAGCACCAACACAGCGACAATGCTGCGGTTGATGCTCTTAAAAAGTGTTTGAATGTTTTTTCGTGTCTCTCTCATCTAACGTAAAATCATCTTTGTATGTAGAACCCAGAGCGGGTAATCAGCCCGCCCTGGATTAGGAATAAGTGGAATTACTTAAGTGTAACACCTGCTACAACTGCGCGCGCAGCTGTGCTTGATGCAGTCGAGAAAGTAGCATCTGTAGAGAACATCACCTTCGAAGACTCAGTCAAACCTGCGAGCTCAACGCTGTAGTAGTCTGCGTCAGTTACAGTGATAGTGAAAGGAGGGTTACCGGTTGCGCCATCGTTAGCCTTAAGCTCTACCGACTTAACCTCGTCGCTACCCTCTACCTTGATGTAAAGAGTTGCCTTCTTACCCTTCCAAGCCATACCGTAGAAACCGAGAGTCTTAGTACCCGATACGCCTACTGCAGCCGAAGTGAAGAAACCAGCGTTGTTGCTTGTTCCGAGCTTGAAACCGCTGCAAGACTCGCCGTTAATCTTCGACTCACCAAGAGTGTAAACCTTGTTACCCGAGTTGTCAGCCGAGCAAACGAATGCAGCATCAGAGGTGTAAACACCTGTAGCCTCAGCGCCAGTATCGTCGCTACCACCCTCGTTACCCGAGTTGCCTGTGCTCTCTGCTACCTTGAAGTTGTTAACCTCCCAAGTTGCAGCGTTAGCTGTAGTCGAAACATACTTGAGTGCAATCTTAACAGTCTTGCCTACATAAGCAGTCAAGTCAGTTGTATTAGTAACGAAGTTGTAGTCGCTGTTAGTACCGTAAGTCGAGATTACGAGCTGAGTCCAATCAGCACCGTCGTTCTCGCTAACCCACAAAGTGAGCTCCTCCGAAGGAGTACCTGCGAACTTGTGGCAGTGATCAAACGATACAGCCGGCTTGGTTGCACCAGCAAGGCTGATTGCAGGAGAGATCAACCACGACTCAGAAGCTGTAGCGCCACCCTTGTAACCCGAAGCCTTCATATAAGTACCATACTGACCGCTCTCGTGCTTCCAAACATATGTCAATTCGCCTGTGAGAGTTACATCGTTAATAGTGAACTCGCCCTGACCGTTAGTGAACGACTCAGCGTAGATTGCATCGGTTGGGGTTGGAGTTGGGGTTGGATCTGGAGTAGGAGTTGCAGTGAAATCCAACTCAGCACCGTTACCACCCTCTACGAGCTTGAAGTCATCGAAACGACCACCACCGTTCGAAGCTGGAGCCTCATAAGTGAAACGAGCGTAGAGCTTAGTAGCATCAGCTGCAGTCTTGAACTCAGTAGTAGTTGCATACCAACCGTTACCACCGTTAGGAACAGCAGTGAAGTTAACCTTAGCCCAAGTTGTACCGTCGTAACCCAACTCAAGGTGAACGAGTTCGTTAGTTACCACAGCGAAGCCTGGAAGGCTATTAGCATAAGCATTCTGGCAAGATACGTTGAAGGTAAATACGTACTGTGCACCACCCTTAACTGCGATATTGCTGATAAGGAAGTGTGCGCTTGCAGGCACCTTGTTCAAGAATACATATGGCTGACCAGTAAGACCGATAGCATCCTCAGTTGGCTGATAGTTGACACCCGATGCACGAACTGAAGCGTTGTTACCACCATAAGTTACAGCTGCAGCAGCCTCACCCTGTGGGTTCCAACCTGTAAATGCATCAACGTATGGCCAGTACGAACCATCCTTCTCTACATTAGTACCGCAATCCTCATAGTAAGCATAGTCGTTCAAGTCTGTACCGGTTGCATTCTGCGAAACCTGTACGTCGAACTCCTTAACTGAAGGAACGCTTACACCTGCTACCGACACCATCTTGCTTGCTACGAACTTGATAACGAAGCTACGAGCAGCTGTTGCAGATGGGATGTCAACAGTTACAGTACCGTTACCCTTACCTACGAGGGTGTTGAGTACTACATCAGCCTGGTCGCAAGTTACAACCCAGCTAGCATTTGAGGTTACAACCAAAGTCTCAGTTGTACCCTCCAAAGTTGCAGAGATGCTTGCAGGGGTTACTGTCAACTCAGCATAGTTGTTGTCAGTCTCCTCACCACCGTTGTCCGGAGTACAAGCAAAACCACCGAAGAGCATTGCTGCTCCCGCTACAAACGCAAAAAATCTTCTTGCTTTCATAATAAATTTGTTTTGTTGGTTAAAAGTGAATAAAAAAGTTTGAATATATGTGTGTAAAAAATGTGTTTTATCGCCTCTAATTACAGTTTATTACAATTACAGTGCGAATATAGTATAAATTTCAATATAGAATCTCTTTTTGCCTAATTATTTTTTAACAAAAATAAAACACCATTACAAACAAAAAAAGAGTGAAGACAAAACTCTTCACTCTACTCTTTTAATATGCAACGACTTACTTAGTTCAAAATCTGCTTTTCAATCTGCTCAACCTGCTGACGGAGCATCTTGTCGGTATCCATCAAGTTCGAGATTGTCTTGCACGAGTGCAATACAGTAGCGTGGTTACGTCCACCAATCGCAAGACCGATGTTTGTAAGCGGCTGCTTCGTATGCTTCTTCGCAAGGAACATAGCCAACTGACGCGCAATGGCAACTTCACGAGTTCGCTCAGGCGAATTCATACGCTCTCTATCCACATTCATCTCAGCACAAACTACGTCGATAATATGCTCGATTGTAATCTCCTTCTGATACATCGAAACATAGACTTTGAGCACCTCCTTAGCCAACGCGATAGTCACACGTTTATTCATAAAGGTAGCGTTTGCCACGAGCGACGAGATAGCACCCTCTATCTCTCTGATATTTGCAGAGATATGCTCTGCCAAATAAGAAACTACATCATCAGGAATATCGGCATTCAACTGGTTGGCTTTTGCACGAATAATCTTGAGTTTTGTCTCGTAATCAGGGATGCGAATTTCAGCCGACAAGCCCCACTTAAAACGGGTCAAAAGTCGCTCTTCAATATCCTTCAACTCCACCGGCGGTTTATCAGAAATAAGCACCAACTGCTTACCCGACATCTGCAAGTGGTTGAAGATATTAAAGAAGGCATTCTGTGTACCAGGTTTGCCCGACAACTCCTGAATATCATCCAAAATCAAGACATCAACAGCCTGATAGTAGTGAATAAAGTTCGGAATATCCTTATTTATGGTTGCAGCCTGGTATTGGGCCTGGAATTTGCTCATTGCCACATACAACACCTGCAACTCAGGGAAACGCTGACGCACCTCATTTCCGATGGCGTGCGCCACGTGAGTCTTACCCAAGCCCGAATCACCGTAGATGTAGAGCGGGTTAAATGGTGTATGACTACCCGGATTTACCGAAATCGACATTGCCGCAGAGCGCACCAAACGATTGCACTCTCCCTCGACAAAATTGTCGAAAGTGTAGTTACGATTGAGCTGCGGATCAATTCGCAGGCGATTTATACCCGGAATCACAAAAGGATTTCGTATATTTGACGTGTCGGTAGGCTGACTAAATGCAGGCTCAGGCGTTACGGTCGCTCTCTCGCTTTGTACTGCGATAGAGTTATCTCCCTTAGGAATAGCGTAATAGAGGCGTGTATCGCTACCAAAAAGCTGTGCGATGATAGGCTTCAACACCTGACTATAGTTATTCTCTATCGTCATTGCAAAGTTGCGATCCGGCACTCTGACACGGAGTCGTACTCCGTCGAACTCGAGCGGCTCGATAGGCAAAAACCACTGAGCAAACTCCTGCTCCGAGGTCTTAGCCTTGAGTTCGCTGAGGCAATTTTGCCAAGCATCGGTATATGTCGCAGCGTTTGCTAGCATAAGTCGTTGATTATAAATATTTTGGGTTTACTTGTCGCAATCAAACACAATATTTGCGCGGTTTGACATTGCAAAGGTGGAAATAAAATTGTGGAAAAAAAAATGTCCGAACTATTGTTTTTTAATTATTATTTGCTATGGGAGAGAAAAAGATTTTTTTACTCAAAATTTTAGCTCGACGGCATACCAATATATAAATAAAATCACTATATTTGCACTGATAATATTTTGACAAAATTTGCAAATACAACAAACAAAAACCTATAAACATTCAACTATGGATAACTTACAGCAATTGGTAATGGCTAAAGCCGAGAAGTGGCTTGGTTCTGAGTTTGACGAGAAGACTCGCCAGGAGGTAAAGAATTTGATCGACAACGACCCTAAGGGTTTGGTCGAGAGCTTCTACAAAGACCTCGAGTTCGGAACAGGTGGTTTGCGCGGAATTATGGGCGTTGGCTCTAACCGCATGAACAACTACACAGTTGGCTTCGCAACTCAAGGTTTGGCTAACTACCTCAAAATCAACTTCCCTAACGAGGAGATTCGTGTAGCTATCGCTCACGACTCACGCAACAACTCTCGCACCTTTGCCGAGCACGTAGCGGACATCTTCGCTTCGAACGGCTTCAAGGTATTCCTCTTCGATGAGTTACGCCCTACTCCTGAGCTCTCATTCGCAATCCGCGAGTTGAAGTGTCAGTCGGGAGTTATGGTTACCGCATCGCACAACCCTAAGGAGTACAACGGCTACAAGGCATATTGGAGCGATGGCTCGCAGGTTACCTCTCCACACGATGTAAACATCATCAAGGAGGTTGAGAAGATTACCGAGGTTTCTCAGGTATTGACCGGCCTTAACACTGAGAATATCACCATCCTCGACGAGGAGTTCGACAAGAAGTACCTCGCAGCTATCAAGGAGTTGCAGCTTTCGGCTGACAGTGTAGCTCGCTTCCACGATATGAAGATCATCTACACCCCACTCCACGGTGCAGGTGTACGCCTCACTCCTGCGTCGTTGAAGAACTTCGGCTTCACCAACATCGTGATGGTCGAGGAGCAGACCGTATTGGATGGCAACTTCCCTACTGTTGACTCTCCAAACCCTGAGAATCGTCCTACTATGAAGATGGCTATCGACCTCGCAGAGAAGGAGCAGGCTGACCTCGCTATGGCTACCGACCCTGATTCTGACCGTATCGGCTTGGCATTGCGCAACAGCAAGGGCGAGTATGTATTGCTCAACGGTAACCAGACTTTGGTACTTCTTATGTGCTACCAGCTCACTCGTTGGGTAGAGCTCGGACGCATCAAGGATGGCGACTATATCGTAAAGACTATCGTTTCGTCTATGATGCCTGACGCTGTAGCTGAGGCTTATGGCGTTAAGTGCTACAACTGCTTGACCGGCTTTAAGTTCATCGCAAAGATTATCCGCGAGAACGAGGGTAAGGCTCAGTATATCGGCGGTGGCGAGGAGTCATTCGGATACCTCGCAGGTGACTATGTACGTGACAAGGACGGTGTTTCGGCTTGTTCGTTGGCAGCTGAGGCTGCAGCTTGGTGCCGCGACACTAAGGGTGTAACACTCTACGAGTGGTTGCAGGATCTCTACGTGAAGTTTGGCTTCTACCGTGAGGGTCTTGTAAACGTTGTTCGTGAGGGTAAGGATGGCGCTGAGTTGATTCAGAATATGATGGTTGAGTTCCGCGCTAACCCTCCACAGACACTCCTCGGCTCGAAGGTCGTTGAGATTTACGACTACAAGACATTGGAGTTGAAGAATACCGTAACTGGCGAGGTATGCCCTATCCCTGGTATCGAAGACAAGAGCAACGTATTGCAGTGGATCACCGAGGACGGAACAAAGGTATCTGTACGCCCATCGGGAACCGAGCCTAAGATTAAGTTCTACTTTGGCGTTAAGGCCGAATTGCCATCGGTTGAGGAGTTCGACAAGGTAGAGGCTGAGCTCGACGCTAAGATTGAGGCGCTCAAGGTTGAATTGAAACTTAACTAAAGTCTATTCCATACTCAAAAAAATGACAACGAAGGAACGTATTGCAAAAGCCTTGGCCTTAGCTACTGACACCAAGGTTTTTGAGATGGACAGCAATATTCTTCACCTTGCTCCATCTATTTTCAAAGAGCAGTTTGGCGACGCACGAGCAATCGTTATCGCCGACAAGAATACTTGGCGCGTAGCCGGCGAGGCGGTTTATAACCACCTCGTCGAGGCTGGCGTAGACACCACTACCCACATCATTCAGAAGGATGAGTTCCACGCTGAGTGGTGCTATGTAATGGAGGTCGAGGAGGCCGCTAAAGAGGCAGGCGCTATCATCGTATCAGTTGGTTCGGGTGTAATCAACGACTTGTGCAAACTTGCGTCACACCACCTTAACCAGCAGTACATTTCGGTTGCTACAGCTGCATCAGTGGACGGTTACTCGTCGTTCGGCGCTTCGATTAGCTACGAAGGTTTGAAGCAGACATTCGAGTGTCCTGCACCGGTTGCCATCTTGGCAGATGTTGACGTTATCGCAAATGCTCCAAAGGAGATGACTGCAGCGGGCTATGCCGACCTCGCAGCCAAGATTCCTTGTGGCGCAGAGTGGATGATTGCCGACCTTATGGGCACCGAGCCTATTATTCCTGAGGCTTGGCACATTCTCCAGGACGTTCTCGACGATCAGCTCGCTAACCCTGACGGTGTAGCTGCAGGTGACAAGGAGGCTATTGCAGCCTTGTTCGAGGGCTTGACATTGAGTGGTTTTGCTATGCAGGCAGCGCGTTCTAGCCGCCCTGCTTCTTGCACCGACCACCTCTTCAGCCACTACCTCGACATGACTGGTCACACCTACAACGGTAAGTTGCAGTCGCACGGTTTCCAGGTTGCTATCGGAACCCTCACAATGTGCGCATTCTTCGACGCATTCCTCGAGATGGATTTGCGCGAGCTCGACGTAGAGAAGTGCGTAGAGGCTTGGCCTTCACTCGAAGAGGAGCAGCAGCGTGCGCTCGAGATTTTCAAGAATTTCGTATCACCACAGTTGGGCTACAAGGAGTTGACTGCTAAGTATCACGACAAGAAGACCGTTGGTGAGCAACTCACTCTCTTCAAGAAGCACTGGCCGCTTTTGAAGGCTCAGTACCGCAAGCAGGTCTACACATTCGAGAAGATGCAGGAGCGTTTCCGCAAGGTTGGCGCACCGGCAGACCCTGCAGATATCGGCGTTACACGTCAGCAGTTGAAGGACATGATGCCATTCGTACAGATGATGCGTTGGCGTATCAACTTGCTTGATCTTGCTCGTCGTGGAGGCTTCTACGATGAGTTGGTAGAGAAGGTATTCGGCAAGGGCGGTGCCTGGGAAATTGCATAATTAATCCAATAAAACTATAAACTATGAAGATTTTAAAAGGTATTTTATGTGCTGTAGCGATGTTTGCGAGCGTTGCTACATACGCACAGAAGCAGGAGATTCGCGTATTCTCGCACCGTGGAGGTCGTATGGAGTTCGACGAGAACACAATGGCTGCATTCCAGGCTAGCTATGACGCAGGTTATCGCGGTTTTGAGGTAGATATCCGCTTCACAAAGGACGGTGAGATGGTTATCACTCACGACAGCACATTGGAGCGCACAACAAATGGCTCAGGCATCGTAGAGGAGAAGACCGGTGACGAGTTGCGTGCTTTGACAACAAAGAAGGGCGGCAAATTGGCTTTCTTGCCTGAGTTGCTCGATTGGTTGAAGGACAAGGAGGGGCTCTATGTTGAGTTCGAGATGAAGACCAAGCCTGAGAAGTACTACCCAGAGGCACGCCTTCAGGAGTACTGCGACAAGCTCTACGCAATGGTTATGGCTGATAAGCCTGCTGACGCTGACTATGTATTCACATCGAGCGATTACCGCGGTTTGCGCTACTTGCAGCAGAAGTATCCGGGCGTAGCATTGTTGATGATTACAGGAAAACCTCTTAACGAGTGGACTATCCGTATGGCTAAGGCTCTCGGCATCAACCGCATCGGTGCAAAGATGCCGGGCACAACCCGTGATGCTGTAAAGAAGGCTCACAAGGAGGGCTTGATCGTAAGCTTGTGGCCGGGTTACACCACTGCCGATTTCGTTCTTGGAGCATACCTCGGAGCTGACTATATGTGTACTGATGTACCATTGGCAGTGAAGAAGTTTGCTGAGGAGAAGACCCCTTGGTTGAACGTGAAGTACTAATTTAGATAAACCTAAATAAATTGAACAAAATGAAGATTTTAAGAACATTCGCAATTGCAGCTCTCGCATTGATTTCGACTACTGCATTTGCACAGAAGAATGAGATCATCGTATTGGCTCACCGCGGTGGTTGTGGTGAGGGTATGGAGAACACTCTCGGTACTTTCGAGAAGACTCTTGCAGTCGGCGTTAAGTCTTTCGAGATTGATGTTCGTATCACCAAGGATGGCAAGATCGTTTTGCAGCACGACGACACTCTCAAGCGTACTGCCGGCGTTGATAAGCACGTAGAGGATATGACCGAGAAGGAGTTGCGTGAGATTACATTGAAGGATGGCTCGAAGCTCTGCTTCTTCGATGAGTTTTTGAAGTTGATGAGCAAGCACCCAGGTCTCTTCGTAGAGGTTGAGTTGAAGTGCCGCAAGTACAGCGACGAGTTTATCTATGGCACAGGTTACCTCGACAAGGTTGCTAAGGCTATCTTGAAGTGGCAGCCAAAGGGCTCAAACTATGTAATGACTTCGTTTGACGCACGCGCATTGCGCTATGTTAAGGAGCACTACCCTTCTATTGAGACCGGTTATATCACAAGCAAGGGACTCAACAAGGAGACTATTGCTATCGCTGAGGCTATTGGCGCAAAGCGTATGGCAGCTCACATCAACCGCACATCGCGTGACGATATGAATCTCGCACACAAGAAGGGCATCCTCGTTAACCTCTGGCCAGGTGGTAAGGATGACTCACTCCTCCGTGCTTGGGCTTTGGGCGCAGATATCCACTGCACCGACTACCCTGCTACCTTGATTGAGTATGCAAAGAAGAATTGCCCTTGGTTGACCATCAAATAGTCAACGCCAAAGGATAGAGAAAAGGCTGTCGTTATCGCGACAGCCTTTTCTGTTATTATTGAATCTTATCGAGGATTCGTTTAATTGCAGGGATTTTCAAGACAGGTAACAAAGCATGAGCCGGCAACAACCAACACGCACCAACAGCAATCTTTGTAAAGAGACCCGGTATTGCAGTTCTGCGGCGACGCTCCAATGCTCGGATACCAGCCTTGGCCAATCGCTCGGCCGACATCATCACACCAAAGCCTCGCAAGAGTTTTCGTTGCTTATCTGCCAGATTATACAAAGGTGTATCTACGGCACCCGGATAGACGGTTGTAACGGTGATATTGTGCGGACGAAGCTCATACCACAACGACTGAGCAAAGCTCTTCAAATAGGCCTTAGTTGCAGCATAGTACGATACTGTAATATATGGTGTCCACGCCGTCATCGACGACATTATCAAGATACGACCGCTCTTTCTCGCCTTCATATCCTCGCCAAAGAGTCGACAAAGCTTCGACGGAGTGATGCAGTGAAGATTTGTGATAAAATCAGCCATTGTAGGCTTCGTATTCAAGAACATTCCGAACTGAAGTATTCCAGCGTTGCTAACGAGCGTATCAACCTCATAACTCTGCTCCTTGCACCAAGCATAAATCTGCTCGGCTGCGTCAGCCTTTGAAAGATCCGAATATAGCGCAATCGCCTCGACACCAAAGCGTTGCTTGATATCAGCTGCAACCTCTTCATTGCGCTCGCGCTGGTTGCTGACAATGATTACATTATTGCCTTTTGCAGCAAATTGCTCGGCATAACAGAGGCCGATTCCTGACGATGCTCCTGTGATAAGTGTAAAATTCATAGCGCAAAAGTATCTATTTTTTACGAAAATCGTCCGTATTTCTCCAAATTTTTCATACTTTCGCACCCAAATTGAGAGGAATTATGGTAAGAGGACTATCTGCAGTGGGTCTTTTGATCTGCTCAAATCTATTTATGACATTGGCTTGGTACGGCCAGGTAATGTTCAAATCGCGCTTTGAGCGCATCGGCCTGGTCGCAATCATCTTCATAAGCTGGCTCGTGGCATTTTTCGAGTATTGCTTTATGATACCGGCTAACCGCATCGGTAGCGAGGTCTACGGTGGCCCATTCAACATTTGGGAGTTGAAGGTCATCCAGGAGGTTGTTTCACTCACCGTCTTTGCCATTGTCGTACAGCTGATAATGAAGAACGAGGCCCTACGATGGAATCACGTCGCAGGATTTGCCTGCCTAATTCTGGCAGTATTCTTCATCTTCAAGAAATAAGAAAAAGAGAGTGACGCACGTCGCTCTCTTTCATTTTCTACATATCCCTACAAAACTCTATGGAAGACAGAAATTCATTGCCATCAGCAGCCTGAAGCATCAGCGTATCGGCTGTCAGCTCCGCAACCCTGTACTCCCTCACCAACTCTTTGCGAATCAGCTTTATACGCTCTCCTATCAGCTCCCATTTGCCGACTATCGAATGAAGGTTTACATAGTCGCAGACGTAGACACCATTCGTCTCCGTATCATCCATCGCTGCAAACGACCACAACTCTCTCCAATGAGGTTTTATCCGCTCTGCTTGATAACCGGTATATCCGACTAATCGCCAGCTGCCCAAAATTGAAAACTTAGCATTTTCATTCACTACGCCACTTCCCTCTTCTTGATCCTTCTTCGGAAGCGCGAATAACTTCTTTAAACACTCACTCATCCCGACGCTCTTTTCGGTTAAAATTATAAAACATTGATAATCAACGAAATACCCCCCCCCACAAAAAATCGGAGAGGGATATCCTATATCATTATTCTGAGATAGTTGTCGGCATTCGTCGTATGTCAGTGCAAAGATAATTAATTATTCCAAAAATAGCAAGATTAGTTATAAAATTATCACATTCCGAAACGCGATATCGTTATCCGTCGTAGAGCTCAATAAAACCAAATCGAACATTTTCGCCCTTAATTGTCAATTTATAATTGTCAATTGTCAATTTTATTTGTATCTTTGCGCCCGATAATAAACAGAGAAGAAAATTATAAAAAATCATAGAAAAATGAGCGTAGAACAGTTTATGATAGAGCAGATACAGGCAGTTGTATCTTACCTCTATGGCCACGTAGAGACTTCACAGATTCAGCTTCAGAAGACTCGCAAGGAGTTTGAGGGCGACTACACCCTCGTAGTGTTTCCACTCGTAAAGATGGCACGCAAGTCGCCTGAGGCGGTGGCAACCGAGATTGGCGAGACTTTGCTCGAGAGAGCATTCCACATCGAATCGTACAATGTTGTCAAGGGCTTCCTTAACATCTCACTTCAAAAGAGCTTTTGGGCAAGTCGCTTTGAAAATATCGTAGCCAACGAGAACTACGGTCAGGCTGCACCAACAGGTCGCACCGTAATGATTGAGTACTCATCGCCTAACACCAACAAGCCACTCCACCTCGGTCACATCCGTAACAACCTCTTGGGTTATTCGGTTGCTCAGATTTTGGCGGCAAATGGCCACAACGTTATCAAGGCAAACCTCGTTAACGATCGTGGTATCCACATTTGCAAGTCGATGGTAGCTTGGTTGCGCTATGGTAATGGTGCTACTCCTGAGTCTACCGGCAAGAAGGGCGACCACCTCGTAGGTGATTACTATGTTGAGTTCGACAAGCACTACAAGGCTGAAATCAAGGAGCTTATCGCAGGCGGAATGAGCGAGGATGAGGCTAAGAAGCAGGCTCCAATCCTTCTCGAGGCGCAGGAGATGCTCCGCAAGTGGGAGGCAAAGGACGAGGAGGTTCGTGCACTCTGGGAGAAGATGAACGGCTGGGTTTACGACGGTTTCGATGTAACCTACAAGACTCTCGGCGTTGACTTCGACAAGGTTTACTATGAGTCACAGACATACATTCTCGGCAAGGGTCTCGTAGAGGACGGTCTCGCAAAGGGCATCTTCTTCCGCAAGGAGGATGGCTCGGTATGGATTGACCTCGAGGCGGATGGTCTCGACCAGAAGTTGTTGCTCCGTGGCGATGGCACATCGGTATATATGACTCAGGATCTCGGTACTGCATTGCAGCGTTTCGAGCAGAATGCTTTGAACGGCATCATCTACGTAGTAGGTAACGAGCAGAACTACCACTTCCAGGTTTTGAAGCTCATTCTCAAGAAGTTGGGCTACGAGTGGAGCGACGATATCTTCCACCTCTCGTATGGTATGGTGGAGTTGCCTGAGGGCAAGATGAAGTCTCGTGAGGGCACCGTTGTTGATGCGGATGACTTGTGCGAGGCTATGATTAACACTGCTCGCGAGATGTCGCAGGAGTTGGGTAAGCTCGACGGTTGCAGCGAGGAGGAGGCCTTGGCTATCTCTTCAATGGTAGGCTTGGGCGCATTGAAGTACTTCATCCTCAAGGTTGACCCGAAGAAGACAATGTTGTTCGACCCACGCGAGTCGATCGATTTCAATGGAAACACAGGTCCATTCATCCAGTATACACACGCTCGTATCTGCTCGGTACTCCGCAAGGCTGCAGAGCAGGGAATCGCTTTCGAGGGTGAGAAGATTGCTTGCGAGTTGTTGCCTGAGGAGGTGGAACTCATAAAGATGTTGTGCGACTACCCTGCTACCGTTCAGTCGGCAGGCGAGGCTTTTGCACCATCAATGATTGCAGCTTACACCTACGAATTGTGTAAGACATTCAACGGTTACTACCACGACCACTCAATCCTCCGCGAGGAGAACGAGGCGGTGAAGAAGATGCGTCTTGCACTCGCACAGCAGGTTGCACGCGTAATCAACCGTTCGATGCGTTTGTTGGGAATTGATGTACCTGAAAGAATGTAATTTATATGGCAGGATCTAATTTCGTAGATTATGTAAAGATTTTCGCTCGTTCCGGACACGGAGGAGCAGGTTCGGCACACTTCCGTCGTGAGAAGTTTGTCGCATTCGGTGGTCCCGATGGCGGCGACGGCGGTAAGGGAGGCTCGATTATCCTGCAGGGCGATCGTCAATATTGGACACTTATCCACTTGAAATATCAGCGTCACCAGTTCGCCGAGGATGGCGAGTGTGGTTCGGGTGCTCGCTCACACGGTAAGGATGCAAAGGATATCATTCTTCCTGTGCCACTTGGAACCGTTGCACGTAATGCCGAGACCGGCGAGATTGTCGGCGAGGTTACCGAGCACGGCGAGCAGCTCGTATTGCTCAAGGGTGGTCGTGGAGGCTTGGGCAACTGGCACTTCCGCACCGCTACAAACCAGGCTCCACGCTATTCACAGCCTGGTGAGGAGGGCGCTGAGGGTGCATTTATCCTCGAGTTGAAGGTGTTGGCTGACGTTGGTTTGGTTGGATTCCCTAACGCAGGTAAGAGTACCCTACTTTCGGTTGTTTCGGCTGCTAAGCCAAAGATTGCGAACTACGCATTTACCACTTTGGAGCCAAACCTCGGTATCGTAGAGGTGCGCGATGGTCACTCATTCGTAATGGCGGACATCCCTGGTATCATCGAGGGTGCACACGAGGGTAAGGGCTTAGGAACCCGATTCTTGCGTCATATCGAGCGAAATTCAATCTTGCTCTTTATGATTCCGGCAGATAGCGACGATATCAAGAAGGATTACGAGATTCTTCTTGGCGAGCTCACTCAGTACAACCCTGAGCTTCTCGACAAGAGCCGCATCTTGGCTATTACCAAGTGCGATATGCTCGACGACGACTTGATCGAGGAGATGAAGGCGCACTTACCTGAGGGCATTAAGTCGGTATTTATCTCGTCGGTTGCAAATTTGAATATTGCAAAGTTGAAGGATATGCTTTGGGCAGCATTGCACGAATAATGCGTTACGCGCGATACATATTCGCACTACTCTTTGTACTAAGTTATAGAGGTCTCTCCGCACAGGAGTTCGACCTCTATGATTTTAGATATTATAAACGATTCGAAACTGCCGAGGAGTTACTTGCTCCGAAAGAGGATTCGGTTGTCGTTGCAAAGTTTGTCTTAGATCGCAACTTCACAACCAACACACTGGACTACAACCTCTCTATGGTGCGCTCATCCAGACGTGGTGTTGCACGCTATCGCAGAGTGACCACACTCAATGGCATTGAGATTCCATTCATAAACAACAGTTCAGTTAGAGCACTGCAACTATCAAAGAATCAAACCATTACCCAAACATCGCTACATATCGACACGCTATATGAGGCGAATACCTCTACAGGCTTTTCGTTCTCATCGCGCAATATGCCATACACGCTATCGTTTGCGACATCGCAGCCCCTCAATAAAGGGTGGTCGCTATCTGCAAACATAGCAGCAAGCACAGGTCGAGATCTTCACGTCGAGGGTTTGTTTGGCAACTCGATCGAAGCAAATATCGTAGCATCGAAACTATTCAAAAACAAGGATCTGCTATCATTTACCATCTTCGCAAAGCCATCGATGCGCAGCACTCGCTTAGCATCAACCAAAGAGGCATTTGAACTGACTGGCAACAAACTCTACAACCCCGCCTGGGGCTACCAATATGGAGAGCTGCGCAACTCTCGCATTCGCAGAGAGTTCTTGCCTACCGCATTCATTGGATATGAGGGCAATTTGAACAAACTGACCAAACTCAACATCGCAGCAACAGCGACGGCTGGAATTGAGCGATATAGTTCGCTCGACTGGTTTGACGCACACACTCCCGCGCCGGACAACTATCGCTATATGCCAAGCTACCACAATGGTGATGACGACGTATTCCACGCAATCGAGAGCGAATGGCTGGCAAACAATCCGCGATATACGCAGATTAATTTCGACCAACTAATCCTTACAAATTTGGTAAACGGATGCGTTGCATCTTACGCCATAAGTGACCGTGTAAGACACACCGTTCGCGCCGCATTTCGCGGTGATGCTACCACAATGTTGAAGAAGGGATATATCTCATACGGATTGGAGGTGAGCGCCAATAACTATCGCAATTACAAGGAGATGCGAGATTTACTTCACGCTGATTATATCGTGAATCTCGACTACTATCTGCTCGACGACGACACTTATGGCAGCTTGTCACAGAACGACCTAAACAATCCAAATAGGCGCATATACGAAGGTGATCGCTACGGATATGACTACGCGATTCGAGAGTATAACGCATCGATTTTTGGCAACTATCACTACTCCTCGGAGAGTCTCAATATCGATATCGCAGCAAAGCTCGGTCATACAGATATTTCAAGACGAGGATTCTATCGCAAGGAGTTGTTTGCAGATAGCTCGTTCGGAGTATCGCGACACCTGAAATTTTCGCCATACGCGTTGCGCATTTCGGCTGATTATATCATTGTAGATAAGCACTTTATAAGAGGCACACTTGCAACTGAAGCTACACCTTGTGATAGCGAAGATATGTTTCTACAGACACAATACAATAATCGCACTATTGTCAACCCTACCCTACGCACATCATATATCGGCGATGTACAATATATGTTTCAGTGTCAGACGTTTAAACTCTCCGCAACGCTCTTTGCCGGAGTCGAACTGAACGACACGCAAGTACGCCATCTCTATGACGATATAGATCGCAAATATGTCGATATGGTCATTAGCAACATCAATATTTTGCGCTATGGACTAGAGGTCGAGGCAGAGTATCGTTTTGCCGATAACTTCCGCGCTACAGCAGCCATTACAGCCGGACGATACACCTATGCAACAAACTCAGCTATAACCATATACACCGACTCATCTAACATTATGCTTGCCGACCATATCAGAAGCCTCACCAAGGGGTTGACCATCGGCAACACGCCGCAAATTGCCGCAACGGCAGGACTCTCATATTACAAGAAGGGTTGGTGGGCATCGATTAATGCCAACTATGCGGGATTGCGATATATCGAGCCATCGGCAGCTACACGAACCGAACGAGTTCTCACAGTTGCAGTTTCGCCTGAGCGCCGCGCAGAGATGGTCGCACAAGAGAGATTGAACGACGCCTTTACTATCGATTTATCAGTATCAAAAACACTATATTTAAGCCGACTCAGCAAGAAGATTTACACTACAAAAGCGGCTCCAACATTCGAGGATAAGCACCCTCGTGGTCGTCTGATTTTCCGCATTGGAGCACGAAATATTTTAGGCTCAACCAATATGGTATATAACGCCTATGAATCGTCTCGTTTAGTGAGATATAGCTATATGGGCATTTATCAATACCGACGCCAGGATTCGCGTTATTTATACGCCTATCCGCGAACCTTCTTTGCCTCGGCAACATTTGCATTTTAACACAAAAAAAGACGAGCAAATTTGCTCGTCTTGGTCTACTACCTAAAACCTATATAGACAGGTTCTGTAACCGATATTTTCTCAACCTCTCCCGTTGGCACTCCGGTCTTGCCATTGAGGGGGTATATCTCTATCATATTGTCATCGCGACACGCTACCACAAGAGCCTTTCCATCAGGCGAGAGCGCGAAATGACGAGGATGACCACCCGTACGTAAATAGTGCAAGCGCTTAAGTTTGCCATTTGCCAAGCACTTAAATATAGACACTCCATCAGAGCACGAACACTCTTTCGCATTTGCCGTACTACTTACACGCATTGACGCGTAGAGATATTTGCCATCTGCACTAACTGCAATATGCGCACCTCCCTCAGGATTATCCGAACTAAGAGCATAGCGGCTTACCAACTCAAAATCAGCAGTGCGATAAACCAACACCTCATCGCTCAACTCGGTAACAACATAGAGATAGCTGCCATCAGGACTAAAGGTACTAAGTCGTGGGCCACAACCTGCTGGAACTGAAATTGGAGTAAACTGAGGCAAAGCCACACGGCCTTTTTCAACCGCGAAGCGATAGATTTTGTCAGCACCCAAATCCATAACAGCCAACAACTTACCATCAGGTGAAAGAGCTGAGGAGTGGATATGCGGACTCTTTTGGCGCTTCGGATGAACACTCGAGCCCTCGAAGCGTATCAAGCGAGGTTCGCCCTCGACTGCTCCACTCTTATCGAGAGGAAAGAGCGAAAGCGTACCACTTGTATAATCTGCAACAACCGCCTCACGTGGCAACAGGGTTATATGGCACGAATGCTTGCCCTCGGTAACACTCTCCTGCATCGGAAACTGCAACGACGCCAACTCGATAACGCCGGTGCGACCCGCCAGAGGTGCACTATCGAACGTACAAACCGATGAAGACTCCGCCAAACTGCGAAGTGCATAGACTTTACCGTTGCCCTCTGCGAGGTATGTATGGCCCCAATAGGCAGTGTTCGAGCCGACCAAAATAGTCAGAGCCAAAAGTTTAAGTACCGAAATCATAGATTTATTAAATTTGGATTGAAGCTACTCCTCGTAGCGGAAACCGACACCCTTATGTGTCGAAATGTGGTTATCACCAATCTTACTGCGCAGGTGGCGAATATGAACATCGAGCGTACGCGAACCCACAACTACCCCATCGCCCCAGACTGCGCTATAAATCTCCTCGCGAGTAAAAATACGAGGCTCCGAGAGCAGAAGTTGCAATATCTCAAACTCCTTGACTGCGAGATGAACTTCGCCCTCATTTGAAATATAGGAGTGGCGCTCCTCGACCAATCGTGAAGATGTAATCTCCGAGGCATTCGGTTCGGCATTCTGCAGACGTTTTTGAATCGCCGCAACACGCGAGCACAAAACCCTCATACTCACGGGCTTGGTGATATAGTCATCGGCACCCGCCTCATAGCACCCCACAAGGCTATCCTCCTCACATACAGCCGAGAGGAATATAATCATAATCTTTGCTGTCGACGGATTGGCACGCAGAGCACGACACGCCTCGCGACCATCCATCACGGGCATCATCATATCCATAATAATAAGGTGCGGACGAAACTCTTCCGCCATAGCAACAGCCTCGCGACCATTGGTAGCACAAGCGACCTCGTACCCCTCTTTCACGAGGTTGTACTGCACAAATTCTCGGATATCAAGCTCATCGTCAACAACAAGTATTCGCATCTCCGGGGTGATTTGGAATTAAAAATAAGGCGCAATGTCGCCATTGCGCCCCATAGTGCTTTGTCGAAGAATTAATCGTGCAATGCGCTCAACTTCTCGAACAACTTGCCGTAACCCTCTACCATATCGTTGCGGAAAGCAGCGTAGTACTTACGAACAAGCGAAGCGTTCTTTGGCTCAACAGGGTTGTTAGCCTTGTGGTACAACTCGTTGCGAAGCTCTACACCCTCCTGCATAATTGCGAAAATCTCCTTCTCCTTGTCCGGACGGAAATAGATTGTCATATCGCAATCAAACACCAACTCCTCGAGACGATAATCGATCTCCTTCTTCAAAAATCTTAAATTTGCCATAGTCTTATCTATTGTTTTATTGTTCTTTCACTGCACAAAGATAAGAAAAAATGAATAGTGTGCAAAGATTTTCGAACTTTTTTATCATTCCGAGGCCTTTTTTCTTCGATTTTTTACCAATAAATCACCTCATATTCGGTTACCGAGCCCCTCTTCTTTTCCTTTCGAGATTTCTGCAAGTGATCCTTTTTATCGTGATGTTTCTCGCCATCGTGTTTAGGGGTTGCAATAATTATACCCACCTCCTCATCTACTACCACCTCCTGAGGCTGTGGCGTCTGCGCAGGAGCGGCTTGCTCCGTAGGTGCAGTCGGTTGCTCAACCAACGAAGTGCGTGTAACGAACTCGTCTACACCATAATCAAACTCGATATCGGCATAGCGCATCTGAGGGAGGATATAGCTTGCCAAGTAGCTCCACGCCTCCGGCAGTTCACGCAACGCAGCCTCCTTTTGCGACTCAGTGTGCATCGTTGACTTCAAGATAGCTAAAACCTGCTCTTTATTAGGCGTTGGAGCCTTCTCGACAGCTGCTACACAGTCGTGCCAGTGATAGGCTTTAGACTTTGTGTCAATTACCTGCGCCGGGTGGTAGGTATTTACCGCGTAGTGATAGAGAGATTGTGCGCGATGGGCAGCGAGGGTATCATTCTGCTTAGGATTGCCATCGGGCGAAGCGTAGCCCACGATATGAATCGATGAAATATGCATCGTTGTATCCTTGGTCTGCTCCATAAAATCCTTCAACTCCTCCACCTGTTGCAAGTTGTCGGAAAAAGATGGCATCATCTCCGAATTATTCACGGCATAGTGGAAATCAAACTCCGCTTGCTTGCCATTGTTGTTGGGAATCTTGTAGTGAGAGACAACTGTGTTGCCGCTACGTGTTTGAGAGACGAGGATTGCATTAGATGCAGGCGCCTGAGTGCTCTGAGCTGCAACCGCAACGGTCGCACCCAAAGCCAACATAGTAAATAGACTCTTTTTCATTGTTTTGTTGTATTGGTTTGTAGCCAACAACCAAACAACAACCAAGCCAAAAGAGCGTTTATTCCGCCTCTGTTTCTTGTGGTTTACGAACAATCTTATATCCAATCATCGCCACGAGGAGCGACATACAAGGACTAATCAGATTGAAAAGGCAATACGGAAGATAGGTAAGCGTAGCCACGCCAAGCACGGTTGACTGGGTCATACCGCACGAGTTCCACGGCACAAGCACCGAGGTTACAGTCGCCGCATCCTCCACCGAACGACTCAAAAGGCGACCCTCCAAACCTCGCTTTTCGTACAAGCCTCGGAAGGTATTTCCGGTGATAATAATAGAGATGTACTGATCGGCCGTCAAAAGGTTCGCAAAAAGTCCTGTAGCAAGGGTTGAAGATACCACGCTAACCGTACGATAAGCGAACTTTGCAAATAGCTGGGTTATAGCTGTTAACATACCGCTACCTGACATAACACCTCCGAAGCACATTGCGCACAAAACAAGCCAAATTGTATTGAGCATTCCCTTCATTCCCGAGGTCGCAACAAGCTCGTTAATAGTCGCATTTCCAGTATCCAAAGCGGTCGATGTCGAGCATGCATTCATAATGGCTCTAAAGGTCGAAAATGCACCCTCGTCACCAATCTCTCGAACGATTTCAGGCTGAGCAATTGCCATAGCAATACACGCCATAACGACTGAAATAAAGAGTGTCACCAATGCCGGCAAGCGTCTTACAATGAGAATCATAGTAATAACCGGCACCAGAATAAGCCAAGCTGAGAGGTTGAAGCTATTTTTCAAGACCCGTGACAACTCTGCAACTTGCGACATTGTATCACTGCTATAGGTCAAGCTCACGATAGCGAAGACAATCAACGCAATCACAAACGATGGCATTGTGGTGATTGACATATACTTAATATGCTCAAACAGAGGCACTCGCACCGTTGATGATGCCAGCACGGTAGTATCTGACAATGCCGACACCTTATCACCAAAATAGGCTCCCGAAATGATTGCACCCGCTACCCATCCTTCAGAGAATCCGTACGCCTCGCCAATACCCATAAGTGCAACGCCGATAGTAGCAATTGTAGTCCAAGAGCTACCCGTGAGCACCGCTACGACAGCACAAATCAAGCACGCTACAGCGAGGAAGACTTTAGGATGGATAATCTGCAAGCCGTAGTACATCAGCGTTGGCACTACTCCACTCAACATCCAAGTTCCTGCAATTGCACCAATAAGCAACAGAATAATAATCGCCGAGGCCGATGTGCGGATATTCTCGACAATCGCATTTTCCAGCTTACTCCACGGAGTGCGACAGATGACAACAGCAATGAAAGCTGCCACAGAAGATGCCAGCAACAGAGAGATTTGGCTACCGCCCTCTATTGAGTCCGAGCCATACACTTTTATGACGAGCGCAAGCATAACGACAAGCACTATCATTGGTATCAATGAGAGCCAGATAGAGACCTCTCGCGCCTTAAAAAGTCGATTTCGTAATTTCATAGTGCAAAGATATGCATTTTATATTGAAAAAATAGAGTTTTAAGATTTGGCATTTAGCAATTATTTCGTACCTTTGTCGGGTTATACCATTTAAAGGTATAAAGTGTAAAACTAAATAAGCATATTATGGCTACCAAGACTACTATCGAAGTTCCCGTAGAGGAGCAGGTTATTAAGACAGAAATTGTACAAGAGAATGAGGCGAATGGAGCAACTCCAGCCGAGAGCCAATCAAATGAGGAGAAGTTGGCAAACGAGATCTTCCGACTCAACAAAGAGGAGATTCTTGCCCGACTTGCCGAGAAGGTTCAGGAGGAGCCATCTGCCGAGTTACGCAACGAGGTAGAGACATTGAAGGTGGCATTCTATAAATTGCATCGTGCCGATATGGAGGCTCGTCGCACCCCATTCTTCGAGGAGAATGGCGCCGACGCAGAGTATAAGTCTCAGACCGACGCAGCAGAGGTTCGTTTCAAGGAGTTGTATAACGTATATCGCACAAAGCGTGACGAGGCAACTGCTATCTCCGACAAGGAGAAGGAGGAGAACTACGCTGCAAAGTTGGCCGTAATCGAGGAGTTGAAGCAGCTCGTTGATTCGGAGGAGGCTCTCAATACAACCTTTGCTAAGTTCCACGAGTTGCAAGCTCGTTGGCGTAGCATTGGCCAGGTTGCACAGTCGCGCGTTGCAGATTTGTACGAGACCTATAACCTTCACATCGAGAACTTCTACGACTACGTAAAGATTAATAAGGAGTTGCGCGACTTGGATTGGAAGCGTAACTACGAGGCCAAGAGCGCACTCTGCGATCAGGCTGAGGCGTTGACCGAGGCTACATCTATCGTCGAGGCATTCCACAAGTTGCAGAAGTTGCACGAGGAGTGGCGCGAGATTGGTCCTGTTGCGTTGGAGCACAAGGAGGCACTTTGGGCACGTTTCAAGGCGGCATCGACCATCATCAACCGCAACCACCAGGAGCACTTCGAGGGTATCAAGGCTGAGCAGGTTCGCAACTTCGAGCGCAAGACCGCACTCTGCGAGGAGGTAGAGAAGATTGTTGCCGAGGCTCCAGTATCTCACAAGGCGTGGAACAAGGCGAGCGAGCGCGTTCAGGCTATCCAGGCCGAGTGGCGCACAATCGGCTTTGCACCTAAGAAGGACAATAGCAAGGTTTACGACCGCTTCCGTGCTGCTTGCGACAAGTTCTTCGAGGCTAAGCACGCATTCTACACAGAGGCTAAGGAGGATATGAGCAAGAACCTCGAGGTAAAGAATGCACTCTGCGAGCGCGCAGAGGCTATCGCCGAGAGTAGCGACTGGAACGCTGCAACCGAGGAGTTATTGGCATTACAAACTGAGTGGAAAAATTCGGGCGCAGTATCTCGTCGATATGCAGATGTTGTATGGAAGCGTTTCCGTGCAGCTTGCGACAAGTTCTTCGAGCGCAAGTCGAAGCACTTCTCTTCTATCGACAATGAGTATAGTGCAAACCTCGCAGCCAAGCAGGCTCTCTTGGAGGAGATGAACAGTGCAACCGTAAAGTCATACGATGACATCAAGGAGTTCCAGCGTCGTTGGAGCGAGATTGGTTTCGTGCCTATCCGCAACAAAGAGGAGTTGCAGAAGCAGTACAAGGCTGCACTCGACAAGCTCTTCGTTGTAGTTCGTGGCGCAGACCGCGAGCAGCAGATGAACCGCTTCAAGGATCGCGTAAGCTCGATGCGTGGTAATGGCGAGAAGCGTCTTCGTTCTGAGCGCGAGAAGTTGTACAACCGCGTGAAGCAGCTCGAGCAGGAGATTCTCACTTTGGAGAACAACATCGGCTTCTTCTCTAAGTCAAAGGGCGCAGAGGCTCTTATCGCCGGCGTGCAGGAGAAGATTGCACGAGCTAAGCGTGAGATGGCGGACACCATCGAGCGCGTAAAGTTGATTGATGCGCAGGAGTAGTAGTTTTGAATAATAATCGAATAAGTAATAACAATTAAACAGAAAAGATGAAACAGAACAAAAGCACGATTATAGGCTTTGTCCTTATGACCTTGATCTTCGTGGGTTACATTGTCTACGCGAATTTCCAGGCAAAGAAACAGCAGGAGCAGCAGCTCGCTGCACAGATTGAGCAGCTTGCTGAGCAGGCTTCACAGGCATTGGACACCCCTGCCGAGGAGAAGGTAGAGGCTGAGTTGAAGGCTGAGGAGACCAAGGCTGAGCCTACAACAACCGAAACAACCACAAAGAGCTCGTTTGTAAGCAATGCCGAGAAGGTAAAGGAGATAGTAGTTGATAACGACGTTATGCAGGTACGCTTCTCGACACTCGGTGCACAGATTATCGACATCACATTGAAGGAGTACACCAAGTACGCACCAAAGGAGGAGCGCAACGAGTTAGTACACCTATTCGACCCAAGTTCGGCACGTTTCAATATGTCGTACTATGTCAAGAACAATCTCCGCACCGTAGAGGTATCGACCGTAAATCAGAACTTTGAGATTTTGCCGGTTGAGACATTGGGCGACAAGACCGTTATCACAATGCGTTTGCCTATCGGCGAGGGTTCGATTGACCACGTCTATACAATCTACAACGAGAAGCGTCCTGAGCGCGACTACTTGGTTGACTTCGAGGTTAAGCTCAACGATATGGCTCCATTGATGGCTAATCAGAAGAGCATCTCGTTGGACTGGAGCAATCGTTCATACCAGAACGAGCGTAGTTTCAAGAATGAGAACACCTACACCACTATCGCTTACCACTTCCCTGGTGAGAACGATACTGAGGATTTAGGTATCTCGGAGAAGGGCAAGAGCGACGATATCTCTGCATCGGTAGATTGGGTATCATTCAAGCAGCAGTTCTTCTCGTCAGCATTGATTTG
This sequence comes from Alistipes sp., assembly GCA_045614285.1. GTDB lineage: Bacteria > Bacteroidota > Bacteroidia > Bacteroidales > Rikenellaceae > Alistipes. The sequence goes on along the minus strand of JAZLCQ010000062.1, from coordinate 30,919 downwards.
CCGCAGCGAGAACTTGCGCCAGCCCAAGATTGCATATGCAACCGCTGACCCAAGATCGGGTTACATCAAGGACTTCGCTCTCTCATCGTCGGTAGCATACTCGTCGAACACTACACACTACGACTTCTCGTTCTACCTCGGCCCTAACAAGTTCGCGACTTTGAAGAAGTTGACCGACAAGAATGGTGAGTCGCTTGAGATGGAGCGAATCATTCCACTCGGTTGGGTATTCTCGACATATATCAGCCGTTGGGTTGTAATCCCTGTGTTTGACTTCTTGCAGAAGTATATCGCATCGTTTGGTCTTATCATCTTGATCTTGACCTTGCTCGTTAAGTTGGTTATCTTCCCTCTTACTTACAAGAGCTACCTCTCGACTGCAAAGATGCGTGTTATCAAGCCTGAGATTGATGCATTGAATGCAAAATACCCTCGTCAGGAGGATGCAATGAAGAAGCAGCAGGAGATGATGGCACTCTACAACAAGGCCGGAGTTAGTCCTATGGGCGGTTGCTTGCCAATGTTGATTCAGATGCCTATCCTCATCGCGATGTTCCGTTTCTTCCCTGCAAGTATCGAGTTGCGTGGCAAGTCGTTCTTGTGGAGCGACGACCTCTCGTCATACGATAGTATCATCGACCTTCCATTCAACATTCCATTCTATGGCGACCACGTTTCGTTGTTCTGTTTGTTGATGACAATCGTAATGTTCGTATACTCTTATATGAACTACAAGCAGCAGGGCTCGACTCAGCCACAGATGGCGGGAATGAAGTTCATGACCGTATATATGATGCCGGCAATGATGTTGTTCTGGTTTAACGACTATGCGAGTGGTCTCTGCTACTACTACCTCTTGTCTAACCTCATCACCATCTTGCAGACCACAATCATCCGTTTCACTTTGGACGACAATAAGATTCGTGCAAAGATGGAGGCTCACGCCAAGAATGTAAAGGGTAAGAAGTCTCGTTTCCAGCAGCGTTATGAGCAGCTCATGAAGCAGCAGGAGGCAGCAAATCGTGCAAACAGAAAGTAATAGCTTCGATATGGCTTTTGTAGCGAACATATCAAATGACGAAGTTAGCGCATTGGAGGCAATACACTTTGACGGGCGCATCGTGGTCGTGGAGACCACCGATGCGCTTGCAAAGGCCTGCAAGGTGCTTGCGTCGCAGTCGATAATTGGTTTCGATACAGAGACACGCCCTTCGTTTAAGGCCGGTGTAAGCAATAAGGTAGCCCTGCTACAGCTCTCAACCGAGAAGGAGTGCTTCCTCATCCGCCTTAACAAACTGGCTCTTTCGCGCGAGGTGTTATCAATACTCTCGAGCGAGAAGATATTAAAGATTGGTGCCGATGTTCGTAACGACATCACCGCACTCAACAAACTGCGCCACTTCACACCTCGCGGATTCATTGATTTGCAGAGCGAAGTAGGCAAATACGGAATTGAAGATAAGAGTCTTCGCAAAATTTCAGGCATCGTCTTAGGCAAGAAGGTCTCTAAAGCTCAACGCCTAAGCAATTGGGAGGCAAAACAGTTTACTCCACAGCAGCAACTCTATGCTGCTACAGACGCCTGGGTTTGTATCGAAATCTACAACAAATTGACGAAGTAACATTCGTCTTTTTTGACCTATATAACCTATGAAACACACCTTTACCCTACTGCTTGCATTGCTGTTTTCCGTAACAGCAATCGCTGCGTCACAACCCGACTATTCGAAGTTGAAGGCGACCCATCCACGACTCATATTGAAGAGTGGAGACATCGAGGCTGTGCGCCAAAAGATTGCGACAGATCAGCCGCTATTCCTTATGCACCACGTGATTGAGGAGCGAACAAACAATTTTATTCCGATGGGGACTATCGAGCGCAAGATGGTTGGCAAACGATTGCTCGGTCGTTGTCGTGCAGTATTGGAGCGAGTTTGTATGTGCTCATATATGTACCTGCTCAGCGGAGATGAGATGTATGCTCGTCGCGCCGAGAAGGAGATGCTCTCAGCTGCTAATTACACCGATTGGAATCCGAAACACTTCCTCGATGTAGGAGAGATGACAACCGCTTTAGCTATTGGCTACGATTGGCTCTACGATTGGCTTTCACCCGAGAGTCGCAAGGCTATCGAGGACGCAATCATCGAGAAGGGCTTGCTTGCATCAGACAATAAGAGATGGTGGTCGCGTTCGCACAACAATTGGAATCAGGTGTGCAATGGCGGTCTTGTTATGGGTGCACTTGCCGTATATGAGCGCGATCCGGAGTTGGCACAGAAGGTCATCAAGGATGCCTTAGCGGGCAACCCAAATGCACAGACCAGCTACGGTCCTGACGGTGTCTATCCTGAAGGATACGGCTATTGGGAATATGGCACAAACTACGAGGTAGTACTGATCGAGGCTTTGCGAACTGCACTTGGCTCGAGTTTCGATTTGGAGAAGGCGCCGGGATTCTTGGAGTCGGCTCGTTTTATGAACTATATGGTAACTCCGACAGGTAGAACTTTCAACTTCTCGGACTGCGGAAATACCGAAGATATCATCAACCCTCTACTCTACTGGTTTGCTCTTGAGACCGGCGATATGTCGCTTGTATGGTCGGATAGAAAGACCATCTGCGAGAAGGAGCGAGTACGCGGTATAGGACGCCTCACTCCATTAGCTATACTCTTTGCTGCACGATGCAACTTGAACGACATCAAACCTATCGAGGGCGATTTCTGGTACGGTAAGGGCGAGCAGCCGCTCTTCATCTACCGCAAGGGCTTCGAGAAGGCTACCGACTCATATCTTGCAGCTAAGGGAGGATCACCATCAAGCAGCCACGCACATATGGACGGTGGTACATTCATCTACGAGTGGGGAGGCGTTCGTTGGGCTAGTGACCTCGGCAACCAGGACTACCACTCATTGGAGTCAAAGGGTGTTCGCCTTTGGGGCAAGAGCCAAACATCAGGTCGTTGGACAGTATTCCGCTTGAACAACTTCTCTCATAACAACATCACCGTAAATGAGCAGATATATCAATATGGCGGCAAGGTAGAGTTAATCGATGTATACAACAAGAGTAACAAGCACGGTGGAAAGTTCGACACAAGCGAGATGTTCATCGACTTGGAGAGTGCCTACCGTACAATATATATCGACAAGAACGACAAGGTTACCTGCATCGATGAGTTGAAGGCTAAGCCAATAGAGTGCAATGTGCGTTGGAATATGGTCACCACAGCCGAGGTAAAGATTCTCGACGACAAGACCGTTAGCCTCAAGCAGGATGGCAAGGAGGTAATCCTTCGTGCCGTAACACCAAGCAATGTCAAGGCCTACATTATGAGCAACACTCCAAAGACATCGTACGATTGTCCTAACAAGGGTACTTGTCGCGTTGGCTTTGCATATAAGATGAATGCAGGAAGTAAATCTACAATAAAGGTGGAGCTTGTTCCTCAAAAATAGGTAGAAGATGAACAGAGAGATATTCCGAATAGCTATACCTAACATTATATCTAATATAACCGTTCCGTTGATGGGATTGGTTTCGGCTGCTATTGTCGGTAGAGATAGTGGCACAGCTGCTGCTATCGGAGCGCTTAATCTCGGCGTCTATATCTTCAATTTCATCTACTGGAACTGCTCATTTATCCGTATGGGCACAAGCGGACTGACCGCACAGGCCTATGGAGCAGGTAATTTCCACGAAACTACAGCTATGTTGGCTCGTGCCATTGTCATTTCGGTGGCATTGAGCGCATTGGTACTTATATTCCAAAAACCATTAGGAGAGTTCTCGCTCTGGTTAATGGGAGGCGACGAAGTAGTCGCTAACTACTTCTACGCTCGCATTTGGGCTGTACCTGCGGGCATTCTTCTCTTCGGACTCTACGGATGGTTCATAGGTATGCAGAATGGCGTTATTCCGATGGCAGTATCGATTACTGTCAATGGTCTGCACATTTTATTCGGATGGTGGTTTGTCTATTCGTTCAACCTCGGAATTGTGGGTATCGCCTACGCATCGGTTGTGTCACAATGGATCGGCCTTATCCTTGCCACCATCTTGATTATCATCTACTTCCGCAAGACAATGCGACCTATCGTACTGCGCGAGGTGCTCGACTTTAGCGCAATGAAGCGCTTCTTCAAGGTCAATAGCGACATCATCGTCCGCACATTCTGTAATGTAGGCGTCTACACCTTCTTTGCAGCCGCATCCAACAAGATGGGCGAAGGAGGCACGTGCGATGCCGCAGTGTTGGCCGTGAACTCGACATTGATGCAGCTGCTGATGTTCTTCTCATATATGAACGACGGCTTCGCCTATGCGGCTGAGGCTATGACGGGAAGATTCATCGGAGCAAAGGACATCTTCTCTCTGAAGAAGTGTTTGAAGTATTGCGTGATATGGACCTTCGCCACTGCGATTATCGCAATTGCACTCTACCTCGTAGGTTGGAAGTGGCTCTTCACATTCTTCCTTGGCAACGGCACCGAGCAGGAACTGGCTACCGTATTGGCCGTAGCTAAGCGTTACATCGGCTGGATTGTTGTAATTCCTATCTTTGCTGCATTGCCGTTTATGTTGGATGGTGTCTATGCAGGTGCTACTCTCACCAGGGCGATGCGAAATTCGATGTTGGGCGCAACCATAATCTTCTTTGCCATTTACTACGCACTTCTCCCGCTTATTGGCAACGATGCTCTGTGGCTTGCATTCTTGCTCTACATCATATTCCGTCTCGTATTGCAGTACTTTATGGCGGATAGACTGAAAGATATATATCGTCAAATAGAAAAAATAGCATAAGTTTATACAAAGATTTCGATTAGAATCGTTATCTTTGCATTATAAAAAAACTCATTTTAAAATGAAACAAAGAGTTACCATTAAAGACAAGACCTTCGAAGTGATGATTCCGGCTGAGGAGATTGATAAGGCCGTTTCAGCTGTTGCTGAGCGAATCAATGCCGATTATGCAGACGCTGAGAATGCTCCTATTTTCGTAGGTGTATTGAATGGCTCGTATATGTTCCTTGCCGACCTTGCTCGCAAGACAACATTCAATAACGAGATCGTATTCGTGCAGATTTCGTCGTACGAGGGCACACAGTCTACAGGTACTATTAAGCAGAAGCTCGGCATCGATTTCGACATCGAGGGACGCGATGTTATCATCGTAGAGGATATCGTCGAGACAGGCCACAGCATCAACCATATGATTAACTACATCAAGTCGCTCAATCCGCACTCTGTAGAGGTTTGTACTCTCTTCTTCAAGCCTGAGAAGTATCTCTACGAGTTGCCTATCAAGTATTGCGCGATGGAGATTGGCAACGAGTTTATCGTTGGTTACGGACTTGATTACGACCAGCTTGGTCGCAACCTCAAAGATATTTATGTCCTTGCAAATGACTAATAACGAGGTATTGGAGGGCGGTATCAAGTTGCCGCTTGTAGAGGACTTCTACACAATTCAAGGCGAGGGCTTTCACACAGGAAAGCCCGCCTATTTTATTCGTCTTGGAGGTTGTGATGTAGGATGTGCGTGGTGCGATGCCAAGTACACCTGGAATCCTCGAATGTACCCGCCGACAGCCATCGAGGAGATTGTAGACCGCGCTGTCGCGTGTGCGGCACAATCAATCGTAATCACAGGCGGAGAGCCTCTACTCTACCCTCTCGGACCACTCACTGCGCTTCTCAAGAGCAAGGGGTTGGCAATCTTTCTTGAGACCTCGGGCTCGCACCCATTCTCCGGAGAGTTCGATTGGGTTTGCCTCTCACCAAAGCGCAAGTCGGCACCTCTTGAGGAGGCCTACGGACGAGCAGACGAGTTGAAGGTTATTATCCAGAGCGAAGATGACCTCGCATGGGCTGAGGAGTGCGCCACAAAGGTTGGAGAGAAGTGTCTATTGTTCTTGCAGCCTGAGTGGAGCGTGGCAGAGAAGATTATGCCGATGCTCGTGGAGTATGCAAAGCGCAATCCACGATGGAGCATCTCAATCCAGAGTCACAAATATATGAGAATCCCATAAATCGAAGGGATAACAAGATGAGAAAGAGAGTTGGTCGACATATCGAGGAGACACTGAGCAAAGGCAAGAGAAATGCTTGGCGCATTTTACTTGTCGTTATTGGCGTCATATCGCTCATTATTATTGGTCGACCGCTTATCTCTCTTATCGCGAGATCTGTCGAGATCTACAAGCTCAATAGAGAGAAAGCCGCCTATACGGAGAGCATCCGTCGAGACAGCATCTTGATTGAGAATCTTAAAAACGACGAGTTCTTAGAGAAATATGCCCGTGAGAAGTTTCTTATGAAGGACAAAAACGAGGATGTATTTATAGTTGAGTAGGGAGTTTTAGAAGTGAGAATATCCACCCCACCCCTCGGCTACATTCACGAGATTTCCGTCCCTATCCTCGATAGAGAGATCCAAAGAGCCACCTCGGCTTCCCCTCTTAATCTTACCTATTTTATATAGCGGTCTGCCAAACTCCGCCTCGAAGCGCTGCGCCAAGTCGTCAGCATCTTTTTTATCTACAGTAAGGAGCAACTTATAGTCCTCACCGCCACAAAGTGCATCTTGTAACGTCGCACCCTTTGCAATAGGAATACTCTTAGTCTCTACCACTGCACCCTTCTTCGACTCTTCAAGGATGTGCTTTAAGTCCGAAGCTATTCCGTCCGAGACATCACACATTGCGCGAACAGCGCTCTGCATACCAAGCCACTCACCCTCTCGAATTTGCGCCTCAGGCATAAGATGAATCTTCGCATTGCGGCCATTAAGTCGACCGCCAAGCACATCACGCAATCCAGCAGCCGATGCACCCAACTCGCCTGTTACCATCACTACATCGCCAGCCTTAGCTGCCGAGCGACGTTTTATGCACGACATTGGAGCTCGACCAATTGCGGTGACGCTGACACAAACACCAGACTCGGACTTTGTTGTATCGCCTCCAATAAGTTTCACGCCGTACTTTTTCGAGGCCTTGCTATAGCCACGCATAAACTCTCTCGACCACTCACCAAACCTCTCCTTAGGCAATGCCAACGATAGCAACGTCGACACAGGTGTAGCACCCATTGCAGCGACGTCACTAACATTGACCATCAACGATTTATAACCGATTTGAAAGGCTGTACTCTTGTCGGTGAGAAAGTGAATGCCCTCATTGAGCATATCCGACGTAAAGACCAACGCCTCATCACCTATGGGCAATACTGCGCAGTCGTCTCCAATCCCCTCGAAACCATTCGTAGGAACTTTTGCGAACATCTCGCGGATATCCTTTATAAAGTCAAATTCACCGTATGTTATATCCGACTTGTTCATCGTTTAAATACGCCTTTGACGGTTTTCACAAACTCTTTGAGCGCCTCAAAGCGACACATCCACGCACCAAGCAGATAGACGACAACTCCGGTAGCAATCTGAGTAAGGAGCAACATCGGTGACGAGAGCTCCACCGCATAATGTCCAACTACCTTAACAGCCAAATACATAACAGCCGTAAGGAGAATCGATGGCACAAGAGTTCGCACCATCTGCCCCCACGAAAGTTTTGTATAGCGTCGTGTTGCCGCAAAATTGACAAGGAACTCTACCAAAGTCATAGCAACCAATCCCCAGGCAATTGCAATAGTCGAATGGAAAATCGTAAGGGCGAGGACAGCGGTCATAATACCCTTCTTCAACAACTCCAAGCGGAAGATAATAGCTCCGTTGCTATGCACCTTCAAGACATTGTATGCAACCATTGCAAGTGGATAAAAGATGCCCGCCAGTGCGATAATCTCGAAGTATGGCACCGTTGAGAGCCACTTCTCGCCAAGCAATACCCTGAAGAGAGGTTCCGCAACAGCCGACATTCCAACCGCAATTGGCGCCATAACGAAGATGTTAATCATAAGCACCTTACGGAAGCTCTCGGCAAACTTTGTCTCATCATCCTTAATCTTGGCCATTGCAGGATAGGTAACCGTCTGTACCGACTGCACCGCCGACTGCACGGTCAAATCCTTGAGTTTCTGCGCCTGATTGAAGAATCCGAGGGTATTTGTCGAATATACCTTTCCGATAAAGAGTTGCGCCACATTGTTGTAGAGCGCAGCGACGATATCGGTCGACATCAGTCGAAACGAGAATGGAGCCATTTCGCACCAAACAGAGCTGCTAAACTTACCTTCACCTCGCCAATCTCCTCGCCACCACAACAACAGCGACTTTGTTGCCATCATCGTAAGGCGCTGTGCAACCAATGCCCATACTCCCCCACCATATACTGCAACGGCGATTGCCACAGCACCCGAGACAAGCGATGCTACGAAATTGATGCGCGACAATACGCCAAAACGAAACTCACGTGAGAGCTTCGTATTTTGGATTATTCCAAGTGCATTTATGGGAAGCAGAAGAAATAGGACAGGTGCTATCGTGGTGATTACCTGCAAATTGTAGTATTTTGCAATAAACGGCGATACTGCTACAAAAAGCAAGTACAAGAGAACCGACACCACCATATTAAAGGTGAATACAGACTTGTATTCGTCAGCCGTAGGCGACTGCTTACGCAACAAAATCTGCGAGAAGCCACTATCGACAACCACCAATGCAATAGCCGTAAAGAAGGTCAATATGGCCATCACTCCGAAATCTTCGGGTGTAAGCAGACGAGCCACAACGATACTTACGACCATCTGCAAAAGCATAGAGCAGACCTTCTCAGCTACGCTCCAGGCAACACCTGTTGCCACTTGGTCGATAAGTCGGCTCTTCATATTTTATGAGGTGGGATTAGCGATTTAAGAGTGCCTCCACTCCAAGACAATAGGAGTCGAGACCAAAACCTGCTATAGTGCCTACGCAAGTGGCACCAATCAAAGATGTGTGGCGGAACTCCTCGCGGGCTGCCACATTCGAGATATGAATCTCTATAACCGGCACCTTCACCGCATCAATAGCATCACGCAATGCCACCGACGTATGGGTGTAACCTCCTGCATTGAAGAGAACGCCATCGTAGACGCCCTCAGCCTTATGAAGTGCATCAATCAACTCGCCCTCGATATTCGATTGAGCATACTCGATGGTGCACGATGGATACAAGGTGCGGAGTCGAGGAATAAACTCCTCGAACGTCTCCGCACCATATACCGATTTATCGCGCCTACCCTGCAAATTGAGGTTAGGGCCATTTAGAATCAAAATGTTTTTCATTCGCTATTACTTAGCTGACAAACAAGCCAATGCAATCGAATACTTCTTCGACAAAGCCGAGTCGCCACGTGAAGTCAACACGCAAGGCTTAGTTGCACCAACAACCATAGCTGCTAACTCACCGCCACCGATGTGCGATACGCTCTTGAAGAATACGTTACCAGCCTCGAGGTTAGGGAACAACAAGCAGTCTGCATCACCTGCAACAGCCGAGCCCTTAATCTTCTTGTGCTCTGCGACCTCCTTATAGAGGGCGATATCGAGTGACAATGGGCCGTCAACAATAACATTACCCAACTGACCACGATCACCCATCTTAGCGAGAATTGCGCCCTCTGCCATAGCAGGGATATTAGGGTTAACCAACTCCATAGCTGCAACGCAAGCGATCTTAGGAGTCTCGATACCGAGAGTATTTGCAACATTTGCGAGATACTTGATAAGCACCTGCTTAGTCTTCAAATCTGGCAATGGCAACACTGCGATATCCGAAGCGAGGAGCAACTTGTGGTAACCAGCCCACTCGAATACCGAAACGTGGCTCAATGTACCCTTTGGTGGCAACAGACCATCCTTAATGATACCACGCATATAAACATCGGTAGAAACCAAGCCCTTCATCAAGACATCAGCCTCACCCGCTGCAACAGCCTTAACAGCTGCAGTAACAGCCTTTGCAGGGTTAGCCTCGTCAACGATAGTGAAGATAGATGGATCGATACCCAACTCAGCGCAAGTCTTCTCAATAACAGCCTTATCACCAAAGAGAGTTGCCTCTACAATACCGTCGTTATATGCATCATACACAGCCTCAATGGTGTGCGAATCCTGACCATAAGCTACTGCCAAACGCTTGCGGCCACGAGCGCGAGCAGCCTCTACCATTTCCGATAAATGTTTCATACTATATGGAAATTTTACTTGTTAATCAATCTGTAAGTGTCCTGTGCAATAACCAACTCCTCGTTTGTAGCAATTACTGCAACCTTAACCTTCGAATTCTCGGTCGAGAGGAGTGTGTCTACGCCACGAGTCTTGTCGTTGATAGCGTCATCAATCTCGATACCCAAGAACTCCATATTGTGGCAAACCCAACGGCGCAAGTCGTTCGAGTTCTCACCTACACCTCCGGTGAAGATAAGCATATCGATACCGCCCATCAAAGCCGCATACTTACCAACATACTGCTTTACGCGGTCGTAGTACATATCGCGAGCAAGGATTGCGCGCTCGTTACCAGCCTCGTAAGCATCGTCGATATCACGCATATCGCTCGATACGCCCGATACAGCCTCTACACCCGACTTCTTGTTAATCATTGTGTTAATCTCAGCGAAGTTCATACCCTCCTTCTCAGCGATATAGAGTACTGCGCTTGGGTCAACATCACCACAGCGAGTACCCATCATCAAACCATCAACCGGCGAGAAGCCCATCGAAGTGCAGTATGACTTACCGTTCAAAACTGCAGTTACCGAGCCACCGTTACCTACGTGGCAGGTAACAATCTTCGAATTCTCGAGGTCGAGACCGCAGAACTCAGCACCACGCTTAGCAACGAACTTGTGGCTTGTGCCGTGGAAGCCGTAGCGACGAACGCGATACTTATCGTAGTACTCCATTGGAAGAGCATACAAGTAGTTGCGAGCAGGAATCGACTGGTGGAACGAAGTATCGAACACAGCTACCTGAGGTACAGATGGCAATACCTTCTCAATTGAGAGGATACCCTCCAAGTTTGCAGGGTTGTGCAATGGAGCGATAGCGAACAATGAACGAATCTTCTCCTTAGCATCCTCAGTTACAACGCAGCTATCTGCGAAGAACTCACCACCGTGAGCTACACGGTGACCTACAGCCTTCACCTCATCGAGCGACGCGATAACGCCGTGCTCAGCATCGGTCAACGCCTCCAACACAAGGCTGATACCTGTTGTGTGGTCAGCAATTGGCTGGTGAAGGTGGAAATTATCCTTACCTACAGGCTTGTGCACGAGGTCACCCTCTGCCAAACCGATACGATCTACAATACCCTTAGCGAGCAATTTGTGCGAAGCAGCCTCTACGTCAAGCACCTGATACTTGGTAGACGAGCTACCACAATTCAATACTAAAATAACCATTGTTATACTGTTTTTAAGATTTGTTTTCGATATTGCGACAAAGATACAAAAATTATTGGTAATTGTAAAGATTATTGTCAACCTTTATTTATTAAACTTCTCAATTACCGAGCTGGAAATTCCCATCATCGAGTATCCTCCGTCGTGATAGAGATTCTGCATTGTCACTTTGCGGGTCAAATCGGAGAAGAGCGTCACCACATAGTCGGCGCACTCATCTGCCGAGGCATTTCCAAGTGGCGAGAGTTCATCCGTGAAGTCGTACATCTCTCGCAAGCCTGCTATACCCTGCCCTGCTGTTGTCATTGTTGGCGACTGCGACACGGTGTTCACACGCACATTACATTTGCGACCATAGACCGCACCGAACGAGCGCGCAATGCTCTCCAACATCGCCTTTGCCTCTGCCATATCCGAATAGCCCTCGACGGTACGCTGAGCCGCAATGTAGGATAATGCCACTACCGAGCCATAATCTGCCATTGCATCCTTTTTATAGAGCGTCTGCAAAAGCTTATGGAATGACACAGCCGAGATATCTATCGTCTTGAACATATTCGCATAGTTGAGATCCTCGTACGGGATATTTTTGCGTACATTTGGCGACATACCCACCGAGTGAAGCACAAAGTCTATCTTTCCACCGAAGTGTTCAAGCGCCTTATCAACCAAGTTTTCAAGTTCCTCGACAGAGGTAGCATCTGCCGGCACAACAAGTGCACCACACTTCTCTGCCAAAGTGTTTATTGTACCCAAGCGCAACGACACCGGGGTATTTGTGAGGAGAATCTGTGCACCCTCCTCCACGGCATGCTCCGCCACCTTCCACGCAATCGACATCTCGTTCAATGCGCCGAAGATAACACCTCGCTTGCCTTTCAAAAGATTGTAAGCCATAGTAAAAATCACTTGATAACCCACAAATATAACAACTTATTTTGTTATAACAAAATATAGAGCGATATATCAACACTCGTGCCGCATTAGTGAATTCGATTTCACTACCTCTACCCCATCAATAAAAAGAGTCGGAAAGGCAACCTCTCCGACTCTTTCAATAGAGTTGACTTTTTAGTAAACCAACTCGTCATTCTCACCTCCGAAGCCCGGAAGGAGTACGCTATCTCCGTAGCCGCCCTCGACAGCCACCTCGAAAATCTCAACCTCTGGTTTTGTGTAATTTTTCATAGTAGACGTAACTGTTTTTAGGGGTTATTCTGAAAGTGGACTTGCGGTGAGCAATGTACAGCCATCGTAGTTCTCTACACCGGTCCAATCGGTTGTACCACCGAAGATGTAGTCAAAGTAGTTGTCAGCAGTAAGCGGTGTCGACTTCTCCTTCTGAGACTCATCCTCATCATCAATCTCTATCTCAACAAGATTACCGCCAAACTTACAGTTGGTCGCTACAATCGAGTCCGTTACACGCGCCGAGCCTGTCGCCCAACCCAAGTTGGTATAACCCGCTGCAGCAATATTGCAATAGCACTGAGCATTTGTAACCTTTGCGATAGTCTTACCTACAATACCTCCAACATACGAATCTGCAACGCTCGCATTTGTTACATTTGTAATAGTAATGTTACCTGTATTGATAGGGTCGGTCATTGTTGCACTTGCGCTTGTTACCTCACCCCAAATACCACCTACACAGAGGAAGTTAACCTTAGTCTCGACACCTGCTGCACCGACTTTGATATCTCCGGTATTGATAACACCCGCCTTGATCTTAGCGAAGCTGTTAGGGTAACCTACGACACCACCTACACGCAATGGATGATTTGCATCATTGTATACGCCCACAAAATTACCTGTAACGGTAATATCGCCGCTATTTGAGCAATTTGTCAAAGGAGGCTCCTGACCATCGTAGCCGATAATACCACCGATAGACATCCAGTAGTTTACAATACCATCGAATGTATTGTGAACTGTAATGTTACCTGTGTGGTGAACATTGGTCAACGATGCGTAGTTACCGCTGTTGTACGCCATAATACCACCAATAGCAGGACGATTTGCAATCTGTCCATTTACGATGATATCACCGCTATATGAGCAATCGGTCACAGTCATCTTGTAGGCCTTATCATTCGTCGAGCGCCAATAACCAATAAGACCTGCAGCATAGAAGTAGCCTTTTACTTCACCCTCAAACACGATATTACCCGAAGCGTGAACATTTGTCATTGTGAGGGCTACCTTTGCAGAGCCCTCAGTATCGGTAAATACGAGAGTTGGATAGCACGGGCCTGATGATGACATATCTGAAGTACAATGTAAATCAGTCGAGTTTGTACAATCTACGATAGAGTGAGTATATGTACCACCCGATGGCAACTTACCTACAAGACCTGTGTATAACTTAGTACAATCGCAAGCCACTGTAATACCCTTACCCTCTGCATTGTTTGTAGCCACACAGTTACTGATAGATATATTCTTATTACCACCAGCAATGATAGAACCAACATACGTATCACCACTTGTAACATCCGAGCCGATTGTTATCGAACCACTATTCTTGCAATTTGAGATAGTAGTTGTGGTATACGGCATACACATAGTTCCACCAATGTACTGAGTACTTGTAGTCGAAACGTGCGACTCGATATCGCCATAGTTCTCGAGCTTATCTGCAGTTGCAATTGCAGGGCCATAAGAGAATACACCGCCAATACGGAATCGTGTGGTAGCCTGATTTGGCACAAACTTGATATCACCATAGTTTACACACTCAGTGATTGCATCTGTTCCTGGGATATGCGAAGTAAGACCACCAATCCATGCATAGAACTTACTCTCTTCAGCAGGACCAAACAAAGATGTAATGGTCAAATCAACCTTGTTGGTACACTTAGTAACTGTTGTCATATCACGGAGGACACCAACCATCGCTGCGATATTTACCGCATAGTTAGAGGTTGCGTCCTGAGTAGTGTCAGCATTCTTGAACTCCATATCGACCTCCAACTTACCCGATGCCGAGCAGTTGATAAGCTCACCTTTATACATATAGTATGCAAGGGCGCCCGAATAAGCACGTGCCGAGCCGTCGTAAGTGAAAAGCTCGGTCACCTTAACATCTACATCGGTGAGGTTCACATTCTTTACAATTGCGCTCTGCGTGTAGTAGAACAAAGGCGCATTCAAGCCCTTAATCTCGTAGTTGCCACCATCGAAAGTCGACGAGAATGGAGTCTCAGGAGTTCAAATCGGAGTCCAGTCGATACCGGTCATATCGATATTTGCACCGATAGTAACCGATGTCACAGCGCCCAATGCGTTAGCTGCGCTTGCTGCGCTGAGTTGCACCAACTGATTGGCGGTAGTGATAACTACATCGCCCTCGAAGCCGAACTCGCCAACCATTTCGCCCTTGTACGAAATCTCGTTGAACTCACGTACCATACCCGCAACAACAGGTTTCGAGGTTGTGTCGAATGTAACGGCCATAACCTCTTGTGCTGTCGAATAGAGCTTTACAGTTACAATGCCATAGTTGCCCGCAGGAACTGCCACATAGATTGGAGTTGCAGTAGCGCTGAGTGCCAAGCCATCGCCAAAGTTGAGCGATACAGAGTTCGACAAAGTCGACTCCTTGGCTGTCAAAGCACCTGTTACGCAATCAACTGCGTAGGTACCCGAAAGGCTACCATTTGCAGCCTCCACCACAATGTTCGAAAGGGTTGCGTTACCCAAAACGTCGAAACGGAGAGCACCTGCAAGGTGGCGCAACTGGATGGTCTCATTCTCTGCTGCGTAGCCATACATCGGAGCTGCGCCCGATGCAAAAGAGCCTGCAACGTAGTTCTGCTCTGCAGGGAAGGTCACCTCGTTTGCGCTTGAAGCTGGATAAACCACATTGTAAGGATACGATAAAATGCCGTCGAATGTAAAGGCTGCAGCAGCGCCGCCACCTTCGGTCAATGCAGCCGAAGCTACGCCATTCACTGAAATCTGGTCACCCACGCTCCAGTAGAGCGGATAGACGCCGTCTGCCTTCTCGCCAAGCTGAGTACGAGACTCCTCCAACGAGATGGTCAATGTGGTCTGACCACCGACTGCTACGCCGAGGTCTTCGGTTGCGTCTGTCGTACAAGAAAATCCTGCAAACAGAGCAGCCGCCACAAAGAAAAATTTAGTAAACTTATTCATCTTTGATAGTTTCATGGTTTGAATTTTAAACATTTCCTACGCAAATTTAATAATAACTTATTAAACAACAAAAAAATGCCGAGCAAAAGCCCGGCATTTCTATTAAATTTTCGCAATAGTTTACTCGTAGCGACCAGCCTTGAGGCGAGCCACCTCATCCGATGTGAGGAAGCGCCAAGCACCACGCTTCAAGTTCTTCTTTGTGAGACCTGCGTAGTAAACACGGTCGAGCTTTGTCACCTTGTAGCCGAGGTGCTCAAACATACGACGCACGATACGGTTACGACCCGAGTGAATCTCAACACCTACCGACTTCTTATCATCCTTGATGTACGAAATCTCATCGAAGTAGATATCGCCATCCTCGAGTGTGATACCCTCTGCAAGCTGCTCAAAATCAGCGCGTGTGAGAGCCTTATCCAAAGTTACCTCATAGATCTTCTTCTTACGCAACGATGGGTGTGTCAACTGACGAGTAATATCGCCATCGTTTGTGAAGAGCAACAAGCCCAACGAGTTCTTATCGAGACGACCTACAGGATAGATACGCTCCTTGCAAGCGTTCTTCACCAACTCCATAACGGTCTTATCTGCGTGGTCATCCTCGAGAGTTGTAACATAACCCTTTGGCTTGTTCAACACGAGGTAGACATTCTTCTCGCCCTGCAAACGCTCATCGTTGAACTTCACAACATCGGTAGGCAAAACCTTTGTACCGAGCTCAGTTACGATAACGCCGTTTACGCTTACCAAGCCTGCTGTGATAAAGTCATCAGCCTCACGACGTGAGCAGAGACCCGACTGTGCAACAAAACGATTCAAACGCACCTCACCGGTAACCTTGTTAGGGTTGTACTTTGGATAGCTGCGCTCTGCAGCAGGCTTACCCTTGTAGCCGCCATCACGCTTGCCGCCCATTGGCTTACGACCGCCCTTGAAGCCCTCGCTCTTCGACTTGAAGCCCTCGCTCTTGCCCTTGAATGTGCGCTCGTTACGCTCGCCACGACCCTCACTCTTGCTCTCGAACTTACCGCGACCTTCGAATTTGCTCTTACCTTCGAACTTGCCACCCTTAGCGCCAAAATCGCGAGTTGGACGACCGCTCGACTTGAAAGAGCCCTCACCGCCACGCTTTGGACGGTTGTCATCGGTAAAATTAGGATTGAACGAAGCACGCTTTGGACGCTCCAAACGAGTTGATGTTGAGCGAGTTGAAGCCGGACGCTCGCTGCGAGTTGAAGTGCGCTCAGTACGCAAACGCTTATCCTTTGCAAAGCGCGAAAGTGCAGACGATGAGTCGCTGTTAAAATTTTTCATATACTTATGTATTAATATCTTTCTTCGAAATTCGGTTGCAAAGGTAATCTATTTTTTACAATTCACACTACCGCAACACCAAATCCGCAATAAAAAAGCCAAAAACAGAGTTTTTTTTCGCCACTGCGACCATTTCTCATCAAAGATAGATTTGGCAAACTTGCGAAGAAACATATTTTGTGTTACAAATATTTATTGTTAGATATAGCTTTATTTCAAAACCTTTTGGTAGGCTTCGCGGAATGCTCCCGAAGTGAGAGTGATGCGGCCGCAATGGGTGTAGCCAAGCTTCTTTAGAAGTGAGCGCATCGCCATATTATCGCGGTGGGTATCGATGCGTATATCGGCAATGCCCTGCTCGGCAGACAGCTCCTCGGCATAGTGCAAAATTTCGCGAGCTATACCCTTTCGACGACACTCGTCAGCCACCGCAATTCGATGCACCACAGCGTAACGACTCTCGTTCAACCACCCCCTACCCTTTATCTCTGCATAGGTCGGCTCACCCACAAACGATATTACGAATGTTGCAACTGCAACGCCGTTAAGCTCAACGACATAATTCTCACCGCCTGAGATATCGTTTAATATTATTTCACGAGTCGGATAGCCATCCTGCCACTGGTCGATATTTTGTTGTCTAAACCAATTTTGAGCATCGGCTACGAGCTCCATAACTCGTTCCAAATCACCATCCGCACCTTTGCGGAAACGGAGGTTTTTGCGAATACCCTTCAGCTGTCTGCTCAACTCTTTTTCACGACCACCCGTAACCTTGTCGAGCAAGGCGTGGAACTCTACCGAGTGGTTATGATGCACCGTATGACACAGTTCGTGCAGCACTACAAACTCCTGCAGATGAGTCGGTAAGGTCATCAGAAACAACGAAAGCGAGAGATTGTTTCGCGAGGTGCAACATCCCCATTTCGAGCGTGTGGCACGAATTGTCACTCTGCCATATTTGAAGCCATATTGGCGCGCCAGACGGTCGACCATTGCGGGTAGGACCTGCTTTGCCTCACAACGCAACTTTTCAATCTGAGCAGCGCTATAATCACCGCCTTGCATCGAGCGCTCGGCAACCTTTTCGCGCATCTGCAACACCCACTCCACCTTCTCCTCGAGAAAGCGCAGAGCACGAGCCGTCGACACCATACGTGGATAGCTCAGTCGCACCTCACCACTCGGTTTTACCGATAGCGAAATGCGACTTGTAGTCCAGCGCTGTCGCAGAACGACATCGCCCAATCGTGGATGTTTATAGATTTTATCCAATTTTCTAGAGAGTTGCTCCGATACGCTGACGCACAACCTCGAATATCATGATTGCCGCAGCAGCCGAGACGTTCAACGACTCGATTGCTCCAATCATAGGAATAGCGAGCTGCTCGTCACACAACTTCAAAACCTCCTTCGAGATTCCGTTCTCCTCCGAACCCATAACGATAACGGTAGGCTTGGTCAAATCGGCATCATACATCAACTTGCGGCTATGCTCAGTAGCAGCTACAATCTGGAAGCCCTCAGCCTGCAACGACTTCAAGGTGTTGCGAATCGAGCCTACACGAGCTACAGGGATACGGGTCAAAGCACCCGCTGACGAACGAATCGAGTCGGCATTTACGGGTGCAGAGTTCTTCAACGACGAGATAATACCGTGAGCACCTGCGCACTCGGCAGAACGCGCAA
This sequence comes from Alistipes sp., assembly GCA_045614285.1. Lineage (GTDB taxonomy): Bacteria > Bacteroidota > Bacteroidia > Bacteroidales > Rikenellaceae > Alistipes. The sequence continues at coordinate 12,399 of JAZLCQ010000062.1, read as the reverse complement.
TACCACCAAAGTTGCGGACGTCAGTCACGTTGTCAAATACGATGATAAGCGGAGTCTCATCCTCGGGCACGCGATCCAAGATATCCTGCACCTCGACATAGTCGATAGCTGCGATTACAGCCACTACACCCTGGTGATTTCCGCGAGTCATACGATTCAACTTCTCGACAGGCACCTCCTGATAGTGGCGGCGGTGACGATAGCAAAGATCCTTAAGGTCCATCATCAACTGGCCCTCAGCACCCTTGCGAATGTAAATCTTCTCAATCTGCTTGCCCGACTCAATAGCCTCAGCTACGGGGCGAATACCAAAAACGATATTTTCCATATTATTGCTGTTCTGTTATTTCTACTTCATATGAGGCCTTCTCCCACTCGTGCATCAAGTGGTCGTAGCGGCCCTTCAACTCATCATACGCCTTATAATCATCGGCGTTATACGCTGTTGCTGTTGCAAAGCGAGCATCATACTCGGCAATCTTAGTCTCGATATCGGCCAACTCTGCCTCAATCTGCTCTACATTCTTACGCAACTTACGCAGTAACTTTTCCTGCTCTTTCTTTTGCTCGTATGAGAGCTTACCTGTCGACGCAGGCTCACTCTTCGTAGCAGTTGCCATAGGTGCTTTACGCTCAATCTCACGCAAATTTTCGACCTTGCGTTTCTCGAGGAAGTAGTAGATACCACCGAGATACTCTCTTACGCCGCCATCACGGAACTCGTAGACCTTATCGACAATGCCATCCAGGAACTCACGGTCGTGCGAAACAACTACCACCGTACCGTCGAACTTCTGCAATGCCGTTTTCAAGATATCCTTCGAGCGCATATCCATATGGTTGGTAGGCTCATCGAGAATCAACAAATTGTGAGGCTCGAGCATCATACGTGCCATAGCCAAACGCGAACGTTCACCTCCCGAAAGAACTTTCACCTTCTTCTCGATATCCTCACCGCGGAAGAGGAATGCACCCAAGATATCACGCAAGCGAGTACGGATATCACCTACTGCTACCCTATCAAGTGTATCGTAGACGGTAAAGTCGCCATTCATCAAGTCGTCTTGATTCTGTGCGTAGTAGCCGATGCTTACGTTTGCGCCAATCTTAATTTCGCCCTCCGACTGCTCCAGCTCGCCAATCAACATACGGGCAAAGGTTGTTTTACCCTCACCATTGCGACCAACGAGAGCAATCTTGTCACCCTTGTGAATCGTAAACTCGGCACCCGAGAATACACGATGGTCACCAAAGGCTTTACCCACACCCTTGACGTCAGCCACAATCTGACCCGAACGTGGTGCTGGTGGGAATTTTATGTTAAGTGTAGCCAAGTCCTCCTCTTCGACCTCAATGCGCTCCAACTTATCGAGCTGCTTGATTCGAGACTGCACCTGGTTTGATTTGGTCGGCTTATAGCGAAATTTCTCGATAAACTCCTCGCTCTTCTCGATAAGGCGTTGCTGGTTTTGATATGCAGCCAACTGCTGAGCACGACGCTCGGCACGCAGAGTCACAAAGTGCGAGTAAGGCACCTTGTAGTCGTAAATCTTACCCAACGATAGTTCGATTGTGCGAGTTGTCACATTATCCAAGAAGGCACGGTCGTGCGAAATCAACAAAACTGCGCCATTGTAGTTCTTGAGATACTCCTCCAACCACTGAATAGACTCGATATCTAGGTGGTTGGTAGGCTCATCGAGCAAGAATATCGAAGGACGACGCAACAGCAGCTTCGCCAACTCGATACGCATACGCCAACCGCCCGAGAATTCACGTGTAGGCTTGTCGAACTCCTCGCGACGGAATCCCAATCCAAGCAGCGTCTTCTCGATGTCGGCATCACGTGTATCACCTCCGAGAATGTGATATCTGTCGTTTGCATCATTCAGACGATGCAACAATTTCTCATACTCCTCACTCTCATAGTCAGTACGAATAGCTATCTCATTCGTGAGGCGCTCAATCTCCGCCTCGATAGCCAACACCTCCTCAAAAGCCTTTGCCGTTTCGGCAAGGAGCGTAGTTGTATCGGCCACCTGCATCTGCTGCGGGAGGTAGCCAATTGTACAATCTGCAGTCTTGGTCACAGCGCCCGATGTCGGCTGCTGCAATCCTGCAATAAGTTTGAGTATCGTAGTTTTTCCCGCTCCGTTTTTTCCAACCAGACCGATGCGTTCCTTTGGATTTACAAGGAACGAAATACCATCAAATAGCGTCCAGCCGCCAAAACTTACGGTAAGATTATCAATCGAAATCATTATGCGTTCAAAATATCTATTATCGCTTGTTCCTGATCCTCGGCACCAAAAACCGACGAACCTGCAACTATCACATCCACACCTGCATCGAACACCTCACGTGCATTCTTTGCCGAGATACCGCCATCTATCTCTATCAAGCAGTTGTAACCTTTCTCGTCAATCTCCTTGCGTAGCACTCGCACCTTATCGAGCGAATCAGGCATAAACGACTGACCTCCAAAACCAGGCTCCACACTCATCACCAAGACCATATCCAACTCTCCGAGATAGTCGAAGATAGCCTCAGCCGAGGTCGCAGGCTTGATACTCACGCCCGCCTTAGCTCCCGCAGCCTTAATTTCAGCTATTGTAGCGCGAGGATCTGTACACGCCTCGTGATGGAAAGTGACATAGTCGGCACCCGCCTCCACAAAACGCTTCACATACTTCTCGGGCTCTACAATCATCAAGTGCACGTCAACAACCTTTTGGGTAGCCTTGCGCACAGGCTTCATAATTGGAAAGCCAAAGGAGATATTAGGCACAAAGACGCCATCCATTACGTCGACATGCACCCACTCGGCAGCCGAGCGGTCTACCATTTTGATATCCCTTTCGAGGTTTCCAAAATCGGCTGAAAGTATTGATGGAGCTACAACTCTCATAGCAGTTTCTCTATTTTTTTTGCAAAAATAGAAAAATTATCGGGAATTGGCAATTGATAGCTCATAAATGGCACTATTTTTTTGTTCTTCGCAAAATTTATCGCTATATTTGTTGAACATATCGGCACAACCTAACAAACAATAGAGATGAAGCGACTATCTATTTTCATACTGCTCACAGCCATCTGCATACTCAATTCCTATGCAGACAAGAGCGACAGCACGCCCATCCAACAGACCAACAAGAGCGTCGTCAACAATCGCCTTGTCCGCCGATACAACTCCGACGGCAAGGTAATCGAGGAGCAGAAACACAAAGCCAATGGCGCGTTGAGTTGGCGACACACCTACAAGTATGACGCAAATGGCAATGTGATTGAGAGTTTCAGATACAAAGGAAACAGAGAGTTGAGTTGGGCCATTTTCTACAAGTACGACTCGAAAGGAAATATGATTGAAAGCACCCACTTTTTAGGTGATGGAACCCTCGACAAAAAGATCGCCTACGAATACGATGCCGAGGGAAACAAGACAAACGAGACCGAGTATAGAAACGTCGCTACATCAGCCCAGTTCACACTAACGGACTACAGTCGACAAGACCACTAAGCAATAGCCTAAATAGACATCTTGTAGAGCATCGAATCTAGAGACTCAAAACCGACCTTTTCAAAGAGGTGTCGGCTGGGTAAATTCTGCGGAAGAATATTAGCGTAAAGGCTCTGCAAACCGAGAGATTTTGCATAATCAATTACCAGGCGCAACGCATTTTCAGCAAAGCCTTTACGGCGATTATCTAAACTAAAAATCAATATCGAGACAAAGGCTTTTTTACCATCGTATTCGACGAGGTCGATTGCTCCTAATCGCACCCCTTCGTGCGAGCAAATCATCAGGCGCAACTGCTCGTTTTCGGCAAGTGAATAGCGCTCCTGATTCTCTACAAACTGCACCACCTCTTCACGCGAAAACTGCTCTTCGTAGACCCCATAAAGAGGCTCATCCGAGGAGTTTTCCCATAAAAGCAGAGTGTCGATATCTGAAGAATCGACACTCCGCAATATAACCTTTTCGCCCTCGATACGTACTCGCATAGCGAAGCGTTTTACAAACCAATAACCATATTACGCATCAACATCGCTACACCCCACGCATTGGCATTCGCCCCCATCTTCGATACGCGGAACTTGGTATCCTTATAGACGAGGCTCAACGAATACTTATTGGTAGCCGACTTCAATGGCAACATGATATAGTCACCCGCAGCAGCAAGGTTTCCTCCGACAATAACGCTCTCTGGGTTGAAGATATTGATCAAGAACGCAACCGCCTTACCAACCTTCTCGCCCGCCTCCTCGATAAGCTCAATCGAGAGGTTATCGTCATTGCGCGCAGCGTTTACGATATCGTTGATGTGAATCTGCTCCTTCGCTTCGTAGCGCTTACGGAGAATAGTGTTAGCGCCATTGCGCACCAGCTCGTTCATCTTCTCCTCGATAGCGATACCCGAAACCTCGGTCTCAAGGCAACCCTTCTTACCACAGAAGCAGATCTTCTCGTTGTTGAAGAATGGGATGTGACCAAACTCACCGGCAAAGCCATTCTTACCGTAGTAGAGTTTACCGTCGCTCACAATACCAATCGCTACACCCAAACCGAGGTGGAGGTAAATCACGTTACTCTCGGTCTTCGAGCGAGAGAAGTTATACTCCGCATAGCAACGAGCACGAGTATCATTCTCTACCAATACTCGCATTCCTGTGCGGCCCTCGATAATCTCACGCAACGACTCCTCCATCGATGTAAAGTAGTGGAATGAACGGCCCTCCGAGGTATTTACACGACCTACGATACAGACACCCAAGCCGAGAAGTTTCGAACGGTCATAACCACACTCATCGAGGAATGTTACTATATTACTACATATAAGATCAAGGCACTGCTCGCGATCCGACAACTCGAAATCGTCGAACACACGCTCGTAGACAAGATTATTCTGCAAATCGGTGATGACACACGTAATTCTATCACGTCCTACGTGTACGCCCGCAAAGTAGAGGGTCGAGCAGGTCAAGCCAAAGACATTCGGACGACGTCCGCCCTGAGTCTCCACCTTACCCAAATCCGAAACGATATTCTCATCGACCAACTCCTGAACAAGCTTGGTCATTGTAGGAATACTAATCTTCAACTCCTTGGTGAGTTCAGCGAGTGTCACCTCACCATTTATAGCCATGTAGGCAATGATATTCCGCTTAATCAGATTGTTCTTATGAGACAATCCGCTATCATTAGTTTGATTGTTGAAAAAGTCTATTAAAGAGCTCATTTATTACCCGTTTTCTTATTTAACCTAAGACAAAGATAATAAAAAAGACGGAATAAATCCGCCTTTTGTTAAAAAAATTTCAAAAAATAATGATATTTTTTCAAAAATACTGAAAAATCCTTAAAAAGATGAGCGACTTTCGACCTCCGCAGTTGGTGAAATTTTAGTAATTAAGCCATTCAACACCGTACCTGGACCAAGCTCCACGTAGGACGAAAATCCATCTGCCGACATCTGCTCGATAATCTGAGTCCATCGCACCGGCGCTGTGAGCTGAGCAATAAGATTTTGCTTTATCTCAGCCGGTAAAGTATGCGGTTTTGCATCGACATTCTGGTAAATTGGGCACGTCGGCTCTTTGAAATCAGCTGCCTCGATAGCCTCCGCCAACTCCTTTCGAGCGGGCTCCATTAACGGCGAGTGAAAAGCACCACCCACAGGCAACACCAAAGCTCTCCTTGCACCCGCCTCCTTGAGCTTTACGCAAGCCTCATTGACCGCATCCACAGCACCCGAAATAACAAGCTGTCCTGGGCAGTTATAATTTGCTGCAACTACCACACCATCAACACTTTCGCAGATATCCTCAATTACTTTATCCTCCAATCTTAACACTGCAGCCATCGCGCCCGGTTCAAGCTCACAAGCACGCTGCATCGCCTCTGCTCTTTTCGCTACAAGACGCAAGCCATCCTCAAAGGAAAGTGCCCCTGCAACAACAAGTGCCGAGAACTCGCCAAGCGAGTGTCCCGCAACAGCCGACGGCTCTACACCGAGCACCTTTGCGAGGATTACCGAGTGAAGAAAAACTGCAGGCTGAGTAACCTTTGTCTGTTTCAACTCCTCGGCCGAGCCCTCGAACATAACGTCGGTTATACGAAAGCCCAATATATCGTTAGCTCTCTCGAACATCGCCTTCGCTTCGGCGCTTTGCTCGTAGAGTTCCTTACCCATTCCGCTAAACTGGGCACCCTGACCTGGAAAAACGTAAACTTTTTTCATCTTCAACACCTCTATTTTGTCGTGAAAACTTTGCAAATTTAGTAAAATCTGCCTAACTTTGTACAATTAAACTAATTTAATCGAACAAAAAACTTTTATTATGAATAAAAGAGCTATGCTTTCAGCATCGTTTATCGGTGCTATTTTCGCCTTACTCGTGGGATGTACTCCACACGTCGAGACTCCTACCCAAAAGGGCGACGCATTTGAGATTACACAGGTGGCAACCTCATCAGCCAGCGTAACAATCGCTTGGCCGAACGAAATCAACACCTCGGCGGGCTGTACAATCCGAGTATTTAAAGATGCAGAGCTACGCGACCTTTTGCAGAAGTACGACATCGCAGCTACCAGCGAGAAGATTGGTCGATTCACCGTCCCATTCCTCGACAGCATCAACACATTCTACATCACAGTGGAGGACTCTGATGGCAATATCTCTACCCCACTGACCGTAATGCTTGAGTCGCACGTTGTACGACGTAAAGTACTCTCGCAGAACTTTGATAAATTGTGTTGGGGTTATGACTACGTCAACTCGGCTGCAGGAATCCGTCTCAACAATGAGATTGAGCAGAAGCTCGCATCATACAACGTCGAGTCACTCAGCGACAGCCAGGAGGATTGCCACATCGTAACCAAGGCTGGCGACGAGGGTGGACTCTTCTTCGCTTGCAGTGCATCACTCAAAAAGTTGTTCGACATCACAGGATGGAGCGGCACAAAGAACTGCGTATACATCCGTCCCGGATATGTAAAACTCGGTAACGCCTACTCAAGCAGCTGCGAGCTTGCTTCGCCTTCATTCTCGACATTGTCAAAGGACGAGAAGAGCTCGATTGACCTCAGCTTCGACATCTGCATGTATGGCGCAGACGGCATAGGCACACCAGGAAATGCTACAGCCTCGATCGTGAAGGGTGACGGCACTACACTCTGGAGCCAGAAGATTTTCGTCGAGACTTTGAGCGGCTCGCCAAAGTGGAAGACATATACATATACCGTCGACAACGTAACTGCAGATTGTTACTTCAAAATTGCAGTTGACAGCCAGCTCAAGCAGCTCTGCTTCGACAACCTCAAGATTACAAACAAGCTCAACATTCCGAGCGACCACATCTACGGATATCTCTACGATAAGGATACCAACGAGCCTATCTCGGGTGTTGCTGTCAGCGACGGATTCCAGGTTGTCACAACAGACAGCGAGGGTTTCTACTCTATGAAGCCAAATATTGACACTTGGTACATCTTCTACTCTATTCCATCTGAGTACAAGGTAACCATCGGCAGCAACGGCTTGCCTAAGTTCTACACTCGTCACGACCCAAGCGTAAGAGAGTACAACTTCTCATTGCGCAAGATCGAAGGTGGCGCAGAGAAGAAGTTCGCACTCTTTGCATTTGCCGACCCTCAGGTATCGTCGAAAACCAAGCTCTCGAGATTCACCAAGGAGGCGGTTCCATTCATTGGTCAGTATGTAAAGAGTATGGATTGCCCTTGTTACGGCATAACATTGGGTGACATTATCTCGAACTCAAGCGGCTCAAACAGTGAGTCATTCCGAGAGCAGATGCGCGATGCAATGCACTACAACAAGATAAAGTTGCCTGTGTATCAGGTTATGGGTAACCACGATGCCAACTACTACGACTCTGACAGTCCGGTAAATGGCGATGAGAATAGCAGCACCTACAACATCAAGGCTCAGCGTGCATTCGAGGTGGTTAACGGCCCTATCAACTTCTCGTTCAACCGTGGCAATATTCATATTGTCGGTATGCGCGATATCGTCTACAACTCTCAGACTTCGATGGCTAACTACACCGGAGGTTTCCTCGATTCGCAGTACGAGTGGTTGAAGCAGGACCTCGCAGTTGTACCAAAAGATATGACCGTAGTAATCTGCGTACACATTCCTCTCCACAACTATAGAGCAATAGGCAGCGTTAATCACATTGGCGATGTTCACCAGTTGCTCAACGAGTTCAAGGAGGCACACGTTCTCTCGGGACACACCCACTACAACGTAAACAAGGAGCCAAACAAGACTTTCCCTAACGTATACGAGCACAACGTCGGTACCGTATGTGGAACCTGGTGGACTTCAAACTTGTGCGGAGATGGTACTCCTAACGGATTTGGTGTATTCATTAGCGAGGGTAGCGGATTTACCGATTGGTACTATATGGGATACAACGAGGGCATGAACTCTCGCGACTACCAGATGCGACTCTACCGCGGAAATGCAATCACAGGTGCACCAATTGACGACAACCAGAATGGCGTCGAGGGCTACTACTCATTCAACTTCGCCGAAAATCAGATTCTCGCAAACGTATTCAATGCCGACACTTCGTGGAAAATCGAGGTTTACGAGGATGGCGTATACTCAGGAAAGATGAAGCTCATTTCGGATACCTCAGCATCCTATTCGTCAGAGTTGACCGGAAGCTACACCTTCAACGACCCTCGTCGCATCAAGGATGGCGTAAAGGCTGCTAACGATATGTGGGTTGTAGGTTTCCATATGGGAGTTTTGGACCGATACAGCAAATCCGACAAGAAGCCTAGCAATGGTAGTTGGACAGCTAATACCCATATGTACCTCTACACACTCAAGAACAAAGATGCAAAGGTCAAGGTTGTTGCAACCGACCGCTTTGGTCACAAGTACGAGAGCGAGACATTTGTCGACTACCGTGACTACAAACTTGCTCAAAAGCCATAATTTCAATCCACAGACACAAATTAGCCTATTGATATGAAAAGATTATTTATCATTGTTTTAGCCGCACTGGCGACAGTATTGAATGTCGAGGCTCGCGAAATTCGAGTACTCGCAATCGGCAACAGCTTCTCGATGGATGTTGTAGAACAACACCTTCACGAATTGGGCAAGGCTGAGGATGTGACCATTATAGCCGGAAACCTCTATATCGGAGGATGTCACCTTCAGAAGCATCTCAATAATCTCAGAAGCGAGAAGAAGGCATACTCTTATCGCAAAGTTGGAGAGGATGGCAAGCGCAAAAAGTACAGCAACTACTCTATTCAGGATGGACTGGCAGACGAGCAGTGGGACTACATCATGGTACAACAGGTGAGTGGAATGGGCGGCATCTACGCATCATTCGAGAAATACCTTCCTGAGTTTATGTCACGCTTACGCGAGCTCACTCCGCATAAGCCAAAGTTTATCATTATGCAGACTTGGGCATATCAGGGTAATAGCCAGCACATCAACTTCTCGCTCTACGACTACAACCAGGCGAAGATGTACAAGGCTGTAACAAAGACCTACGACAAGGTTTACAAGGACAAGAAGTACGACTTCTATGCTATCGTACCTAATGGCACTGCAATACAGAATGGCCGCACCTACTTTGGTGATGTATTGACTCGTGACGGCTTCCACCTCGACTTAAGAGTTGGTCGTTACCTCGGAGCTTGTACACTCTGCGAGGTATTGCTCGGCAAGTCGGTTGTCGGCAACTCTTACAAGCCTAAAGGAGTGAGCGACAAGGATGCTCTTATGGCTCAGAAGGCGGCTCACGCAGCGGTATTGAAGCCTACAAAAGTTACAAAAATCAAATAATCGCAATCACAGAAGATGAGACGAACAAGTTTTTGGTCATTGGCAATATTGACAGCAACTATTGCTGTTTCAACCACTGCTACGGCTCAGTTGAGCGCCGTACGCAAGATATTTAGCAAGACTCGTGATCAGCGCAACGAGATTATCCTTCCGAAGGTTAACGGCTACAACATCTACAAGGCAGACCTTCACCTCCATACCATCTATTCGGATGGAGACGTGACGCCTGCAATTCGTGTAGACGAGGCGTGGTCGGACGGCCTCGACATCATCGCAATCACCGACCATATGGAGTATCGTCGCATCGAGCGCGCGATGTACCACTATATGGGCAACTACATCCGTGAGGATCTCCGTGCTGAGGGTAAGGCTATAAACACAAACGTATTGAACACATCACCAGACGAGAGAGGTTTGCTCGTAGACTTCAACGTCGGCTACGAGGAGGCGAAGAAGAAGGGTGACGAGCTTGGCATTATGGTTATTCGTGGCGTGGAGATTACACGCGGCAAGTTGGGCGACTACAACGCTTTGTTCACCACCGATAACAACAAACTCTACGACCCGAACCTCGAGACAACCATTCGCAACGCACGCAGTCAGGGCGCATTCATCTTCCACAACCACCCACAGGTGAGCAAGGAGACCAAGAGTACTATGCCTGAGCACTGCGAAGACTTCTATGCAAAGGGGCTTATCGACGGTATCGAGATGTCTAACAACAGAAGTTACTATGAGCGTCTATTCAACTACTGCATGGGTGGCGGATATGCTCCATTTGCAAACTCGGATGCACACAATCTCATCGCACTTCGCTACCCTGATGCCGGAAAGGATTACTATCGCAATATGACGCTTATCTTTGCGAAGAATTGTGACGAGAAGTCTATCAAGAAGGCACTCGAGGAGCGCCGCACAGTTGCCTACCACGCAAATATGCTTATTGGTCGCGAGGATTTGCTCACAGAGCTCTTCCGTGCAAGCGTATCGGTCGAAATTGTTGGCGAGACAAGCAAGGTGCTCAAAGTGAAGGTTACAAACCACTCGTCTCTTCCCTACTCTATCCGTTGGGAGGGCAAACGTGATGGCGCAGTATACGGAATGTCTGCAACTGTAATAAATGTTCGCAAGGGCACAAAGGAGTTGGACATTACCGCCACAAACATGTTCTACGGCAAGGGTAAATCACCAAAAGTGACCTTTAAGCTCAACTAAACGGTGTTTTTAACGGCAAATAATATGATATTACAATCATAATTACTACCTTTGCCGCCCGAATTTTGAGAGAAAATAACAATTATACTATATATAAGTATGGGAAACAAGATTAATGATCCTATTGCAAGATTGATGGGTTTGCGCTACAAATCGCACCCATGGCACGGTATCGAGGTGGGCGATAAGGCTCCGGAGGTCATCACTGCATTTATCGAGATGGTACCTACCGACACCGTAAAGTATGAGTTGGATAAGGTTAGCGGCTACCTCAAGATTGACCGCCCACAGAAATATTCGAATGTAATTCCTGCGCTCTACGGATTCGTACCACAGAGCTTCTGCGGTGAGTGCGTAGCAGATTACTGCATGCAGCAGACAGGTCGCACCGACATCGTTGGTGACGGTGACCCACTCGATATCTGCGTATTGACCGAGCGTGACATTGCACACGGCGACATCATCGTAAACGTACGTCCTGTCGGTGGATTCCGCATGTTGGACGGTAACGAGGCTGACGATAAGATTATTGCTGTACTCCGCCACGATGTAACCTACAGCGGCTACAACGATATCTCGGAGTTGCCAAAGGGTGTAATCAACCGTTTGAAGCACTACTTCCTCACCTATAAGGATATGCCGGATTCGGAGTCGCAAAAGAAGGTTGAGATCACCCACGTATTTGGCCGCGAGGAGGCATATGAGGTTATTTCGCGCTCGTTGGAGGACTACAAGAACCACTTCAACGGCTTGGATGAGATTTTGCGTCGTGTATAACCATTAAGCAGACAAAGAGATGTCAGTAGAGAGCAAAGTTAGAGCCGTAACCACATTGCGACTCAAGGAGATGAAGGATCGTGGCGAGAAGATTTCGATGCTTACCGCCTACGACTACTCGATGGCTAAGATTGTTGATGGTGCGGGCGTAGATGTTATTCTCGTTGGAGACTCGGCAGCTAATGTAATGGCAGGTTGGGAGACCACCCTACCTATCACACTCGACCAGATGATCTACCACGCATCGTCGGTTGTGCGTGCTGTAGAGCGTGCGTTGGTTGTGTGCGATATGCCATTCGGAACATACCAGAGCGACTCGCAGGCGGCACTCGACTCGGCTATCCGCATTATGAAGGAGACTGGTGCTGACGCCGTAAAGATGGAGGGCGGAGAGGAAATTATCGACTCTGTAAAGCGTATTTTGACCGCAGGTATTCCGGTTATGGGACACCTCGGACTGACACCGCAGTCTATCCACAAGTTTGGCACATATAATGTGCGCGCCAAAGAGGAGGCCGAGGCCGAGAAGCTGGTGCGCGATGCCAAGTTGTTGGAAGAGGCAGGTTGCTT
>JAZLCQ010000061.1:0-48556 GCA_045614285.1 Alistipes sp. | reverse complement strand
TTCGCAGTTGACACTGAGGAGGAGGGTATCGCATTGATCCGCAACCTCATCTCGTATATGCCACAGAACAACATGGAGGATGCTCCATTGGCTATGTGCAACGACAGCATCGCTCGTTTGGAGGATTCACTCAACGAGATTATCCCTGATAACCCTAACCAGGCATACGATATGTATGATGTTATCAAGGCTATCGTTGATAACGGTGAGTACCTCGAGTCGTCGGCTTCGTACGCTAAGAACATCATCACTTGCTTCGCTCGTTTCAACGGCCAGTCGGTAGGTATCATCGCTAACCAGCCTAAGTTTATGGCAGGTGTACTCGATATCAACGCTTCGCGTAAGGCTGCTCGTTTCGTACGCTTCTGCGACGCATTCAACATTCCTATCGTAACTCTCGTTGATGTTCCTGGATTCTTGCCTGGTACAACTCAGGAGTACGGTGGTGTTATCTGCCACGGTGCTAAGTTGCTCTTCGCATACTGCGAGGCTACAGTACCTAAGGTAACAGTTACATTACGTAAGGCTTACGGTGGTGCTTACATCGTGATGTCGTCTAAGCATATCCGTGGTGATATCAACTACGCTTGGCCATCGGCTGAGATCGCAGTTATGGGTGCATCGGGTGCTGTTGAGGTATTGCACGCTAAGGCATTGGCTGAGTTCACCGATCCTGCAGAGAAGGCTAAGTTTGTTGCAGAGAAGGAGCAGGAGTACAAGGATTTGTTCTCGAACCCTTACAACGCAGCTCGCTATGGCTACATCGACGATGTAATCGAGCCACGCAACACTCGTTTCCGTATTATCCGTGCTTTGCAGTCGTTGGCAAGCAAGCGTTTGCAGAACCCTGCTCGTAAGCACTCGAACATTCCATTGTAAAAACTTTGTGATTTATGCCAACAGATACATTACAAATTGTACAACAGACCCAGGAGGCAGTTGCTACCGTTGTAGCTGAGAACACCGAGGTTGTTGCAAATGCTGAGCCTGCCCTCATTCAGGGTTGGCCTGATATGCTCCTCGTTGCAGGTATTGGCTTCGGTGTAGTATTCGCTGTTCTCGTGCTTCTCATCTATGTTATGAGATTGATGGGTTGGGTGTTCACACGCCAGAAGAAGGCTGAGAAGGCTGCTAAGGCTGCTGCTGCAGGTGTTGCAGTTTCGGACGATGACCACCACGAGGCAATCACCGACCAGGAGATTGCTGCAGCAATTATCACAGCCCTCAAGCTCTACAAGAGCAACTTGCACGACCAGGAGTCGGAGATGATTACCATCCACCGCATCGCTCGTGCTTACTCGCCTTGGAGCTCTAAAATTCACGGATTGACTCAGTTACCTGAGCGTAAATAATTAAGACTTTAGAACGAAATGAAAAAGTATTCATTGAAAATCAATGGTAACCCATACGAGGTTAAGATTGAGGATATTAACGAGTCGTCGACTATGGCTCGTGTGACTGTAAACGGCACAAAGTACGATGTTGAGATCGAGGGCGGTAAGGCTTCGGCTCCTAAGAAGCCACAGATCGTTGCTGCTCCTGAGACTACAGGTCTTTCGGTAACTCCAAAGACCCCTATCGCAACTAAGCCTGCTGCAGCTCCTGCAGTAGCCGGTGGTGCTAAGGTTACTTGTCCACTTCCAGGTACAATCATCTCTTTGAATGTTAAGGAGGGTGATACTGTAGCGGCTGGTCAGACTCTCCTCGTATTGGAGGCTATGAAGATGGAGAACAACATCGACGCTGAGCGTGGTGGTGTTGTTAAGCAGGTACTTGTTCAGGCAGGTGCAACTGTAATGGAGGGTGATGTTTTACTTGTTATTGAGTAACGCGTATGATTTCACTTTTGCAGTCAGATAATGCAATTTTCGGCAAGGTCCTCGAGTTCGTAAAGACTTCGGGATTTGGAACATTCTTCCAGCCGGCAATTGAAGGAGTACAGCCGGCAGGTTGGACCTATGCGGTCATGATTGCCTTGGCTTGTTTCCTCCTTTACCTCGCTATTAAGAAGCAGTTTGAGCCACTTTTGTTGCTCCCTATCGCATTCGGTATGTTGCTCACCAACCTTCCGGGTGCCGAGATGTACCACTCTGAGTTGTTTGCAGGTGGTCACGTTCACTGGGACATCTTCGTGGACAAGGCTGGCCTTCTTGACTATCTCTACCTCGGAGTTAAGCTCGGTATCTATCCTTGCTTGCTCTTCGTGGGCGTAGGTGCTATGACCGACTTCGGTCCACTCATCGCTAACCCTAAGAGCTTCTTGCTCGGTGCTGCAGCACAGTTGGGTATCTTCGCCACCTTCTTGGGTGCGAAGGCTCTCGGCTTCGAGCCAAACGAGTGCGGTTCGATTGGTATTATCGGTGGTGCTGATGGCCCTACATCAATCTTCCTCACCGCTCGTCTTGCACCGGAGTTGCTCGGTCCTATCGCTATCGCAGCATACTCTTATATGGCACTCGTGCCTGTGATTCAGCCGCCAATTATGAAGGCTCTCACAACCAAGAAGGAGCGTATGATCAAGATGACTCAGCTCCGTCAGGTGTCGAAGACAGAGAAGATTCTCTTCCCTGTTATCATCGCCGTTATCATCTCGTTGCTCCTCCCATCGGCTGCACCACTCGTTGGTTGCTTGATGCTCGGTAACTTGATGAAGGAGTGTGGTGTTGTAGATCGTCTTAGCAAGACCGTACAGAATGAGTTGATGAATATCGTGGTTATCTTCCTCGGTATCTCGGTAGGTGCTACAGCTACTGCTGCATCGTTCCTCAACTTCAAGACTCTCGGTATCCTCGTACTCGGTATCGTTGCATTCAGCTGCGGTACTGCTGGAGGTTTGCTCCTTGCTAAGTTCATGAACCTCTTCCTCCCTGAGGGTAAGAAGATCAACCCACTTATCGGTTCTGCGGGTGTATCTGCTGTGCCAATGGCAGCTCGCGTATCGCAGACTGTAGGCCAGAAGGAGAATCCGTCTAACTTCCTCCTTATGCACGCTATGGGTCCTAACGTAGCAGGTGTAGTAGGTTCGGCTGTTGCGGCGGGTATTTTGCTTGCCTTCCTCGGCTAAAATTGTATTTTAAGCAGCGTTTGCGGCGTTGCACTTCGATAATCCGCTTGCTCATTTACGTTTAGTAAACTGCGCAAGCGGATTTCTTGTGCGCCTTAATCCCACTTTGTGGGCTTTTGGTTACTCTTGCTCGACAATGCCTATAAATAGTCATTGTCCTCGCTTACTCGCAACCTTGCAACCATCTGCTTAAAATCCAATTTCTTTTTGTTGTTAGATTGTCTTTCATATATCGTCTAAAAAAATGCATTAGCCTCTTGCATATTTCAATTTATTTTCATAAATTTGGAATATGAAAGCAACCCTAAAACTTCATTATCGCGCCAATAATGGCGCAAAGTTACAAATTGTACCCGCTGAGGGTAAAGCCATAGATATGCGCCATGGCGATGGCGACTATTGGAGCGTCGATATCGAACTCCATTCCGATCGTCCTTACCGCTACACCTACCGCGTTGTAGAGGGTAGAAGAGTCATCCGTCAGGAGTGGGGCGAGGGGCATACCCTTGTCGAGTTGGCGGGCGTATCGGCTGTCGAGGTGCTCGACCATTGGTGCGAGGCTCCATCTTCGCACGCACTCTACTCGTCGATGTTCAGCAAGTGCATCTTCAAGCGCTATCCTGAGCAGCTGATCAAGATGCAGGGCGATATCCACTACATCGAGGTTGAGGCCGTTTTGCCACCTTCGGAGCGACTCGCTATCGTCGGCTCGTCGGAGGAGTTGGGCTGCTGGCAGTGCAACAAGGCTGTCAAGATGGTCTACCTTGGCGACTATCGTTGGGGTGTCTATCTCCGCACAAATGAGTTCGCGGAGTATAAATTTATAGTAACCTCGGCTGATGGCGCACTCATCCGTTGGGAACGAGGCGGAAACCGTGTACTTGCACCGGTTGATAAGTTCCATATGACGCTCGGCTTGCGCTTGCGCGATGAGGCGCAGTGGCGAGGTGCGGGTGTTGCCGTTCCGGTCTTCTCGTTGCGTTCGGAGCAGAGCTTTGGTGTTGGCGAATTTGCTGACCTGGCCCGCTTGGGAGAGTGGTGTAACGCTACGAAGCAGAGTGTGATTCAGATTCTGCCAGTCAACGATACTTCGATATCCTTCTCGTGGCACGATTCATACCCATATAATACAGTATCGAGCTTTGCGCTCCATCCGCTCTATATCCGATTGAGCGATGTGGGTTACTTGCGAGGCGAGGCTGATAGAGCCGAAATGGAGGCTCTGCAGGCGGAGTTGAACGCTCTGCCAGAGATGGACTACGAGCGAGTAATCAATGCGAAGATGAAGTATCTGCGTAAGCTCTACGAGCAGCTTGGTGCACGCTGTATGGACAGCAAGTCATATCGTGACTTCGAGAAGCGTAATCGTGAGTGGTTGATGCCGTATGCGGTATTCTCGGTGTTGCGCGATAAATATGGTACTGCAAACTTCGAGGAGTGGAAGACCTTTACAAAGTATGCTGAGAAGCGCTGTGCAGCCTTTGCCGAGCGCAATGAGAAGGAGGTGGGCTTCTACTACTATGTTCAATATCACCTCGACCGTCAGTTGCGTAAGGTGCGTGAGACGCTTCATTCGCTCGGCGTAGTCTTGAAGGGCGACCTTCCGATTGGGGTCTCGCCAACGAGCGTAGATGTATGGCAGAATCCGGAACTCTTCGTAACTACCTCATCGGCGGGTGCTCCGCCTGATGACTTTGCAGCAGAGGGGCAGAATTGGGGCTTCCCGCTCTATAATTGGGATGAGATGGCTAAGGATGGCTACGCTTGGTGGCGTGCGCGCTTTGCTAAGATGGCGGACTATTTCGACGCCTATCGCATCGATCATATCCTCGGCTTCTTCCGTATCTGGGCAGTGCCGCAGGGTGCTAAAAATGCCCTTCTCGGAGCATTCTCTCCATCGTTGCCATACTCGGAGGGCGAAATTCGCTCAGAGGGCTACAACTTCGATAAGGAGAGCGATGTCGCTACCGACGTTAAGGATGACAATGTGCTCTGGTTAGCCTATGGTGAGGGCTATGTACCTCGTATCTCGCCATTCGAGACCGAGTGTTTCAAGGCTCTGTCGAAGTCGCAGCAACAGGCCTTCATTCGCTTGCACGATAACTTCTACTACCACCGCCACAACGCCTTCTGGGGTATGACCGGAGCAGAGCGTCTGGCTGAGTTGGCCGCATCGACATCGATGCTCGCTTGCGGTGAGGAT
The DNA here is from genome assembly GCA_045614285.1 of Alistipes sp. GTDB lineage: Bacteria > Bacteroidota > Bacteroidia > Bacteroidales > Rikenellaceae > Alistipes. Next base: position 43,289 of record JAZLCQ010000061.1, on the reverse strand, counting down.
TTGGGAATGATTCCGAGCTGCGTGCCTCAGGTTATGCGCGACGAGCAGATTCTCTCGCTCGAGATTGAGCGTATGCCGAAGGAGTATGGTGTGCGTGTGGGCAATGTATTGTGCAACCCTTATCTCTCGGTCTGCACCACCTCGACCCACGATATGTCGCCTTTGCGATTGTGGTGGCGTGATGAGGCGGAGCGTCAGCTCTACTATAAGGAGGTGCTTGGCCTTGAGGGTGATGTGCCTGAGGAGGCTACCGCTGAGCTCTGCGAGAAGATTGTGGCTCGCCACCTCGCCTCACCTTCGATGTTGACCATCTTGCCTCTGCAGGATTGGCTGTCGTTGTCGGAGGAGTTGCGTAGCGACGACATCGAGGGGGAGCGTATCAATGTGCCATCAGTGGCTAATCACTACTGGCGCTATCGTATGCACCTGACACTCGACGAGTTGGCAGATGCGGTTACTCTCAACGAAAAGATTAAACAGTTGGTTACAGATAGCAACCGATAAAATAGAAAAAGAGGTCTTCAATGCGAAGGCCTCTTTTCTTGTATATGTATCGTAGTTAAATATTCTCTTGGGTGTCGTGCGGTTGGATATAGCCCTCGACGCGCTTTATCATATCGTCGATATTCTCGCACGAGATATAGTACTTGTTGTCGTCGATGTCGGTAATCTCGACGAAGTTGTCCCAACGCGAAGCGTAGATGTAGATGAAATCCATTGTGCGAAGGTTGAGGAAACGACCATAGTGACCAAAGAATCCCACCGCACCAAAGATTGGTATGCAGGCGCTCATCTCGCTATTTTCGACCTTGCGAATTTTTGCAATCTCTTCGTGTGATAGGGTAGTGTCCTCGGCTATACACTGAATCTCGATGCCCTCCTCGTCAACCACCACGCGGCGTGGGATAGAGAGTACCATAAGTGCCAAAACTGCCAAAATAAGCGAGATAAACCAAGCCGAGATGTAGCCACCATCGTAGATGAAGGCGAAGAGCACCGATAACCCCACAAAGGCTGTCAGGTAGAGTGCCGATGTGTAGGGTACTCGCTTGCCGAGTTGGTATGAGTAGATTCTCTCCATTTTACCTCTCCATTGATATGATGGCCTCCGCGATAGCGATATCGGTTGGCGTGGTGATCTTTATGTTGGTGTATTCGCCCTCACAGAGTGCAATCTTCTCGCCCGAAAACTCCACTACCGAGGCGTCATCCGTGAACTCTCGACGGAATGGGGTGTCATAGGCGGCACGCAGAATAGGTGCTGCGAAGATTTGTGGTGTCTGCACAATGCGAAGCGGACTTCTGTCGATGATATGCGACTCCTCGCCCTCGACTGCGCGATACGAATCGACCGCCTTAACAACAGGTATAGCAGCGCCATTTTGGGCTGCACAATCGACTACGCGGAGTATCAACTCTTTCGATGCGAATGGACGCACACCGTCCTGAACTGCAATCAAATCGACTGCGTCGCTCAGTGCTTCGATGCCGTTGCGAACCGAGTGGAAACGCTCCTCGCCACCCTCGACAAGAGAGTGCTTGGCAACCTCGAAACGAGCCGAGAAATTCTTCCAAAAATCGATATATTCGGCAGGTAGAACAACTACGATGCGAGACGATGGTAACGCCTTGCGGAAGGTGTTGATAGTGCGTGCGAGGATTGGCTCACCACCCACAAGCGAGAACTGCTTGGGGAGTGCTCCTCCCATTCGTTTGCCACTACCTCCGGCAACGATTATGACACCTACTCTTGGCTGTTCCATATCAACTTCTTGCCGAAACCGAGCGTGTTGTCGGTCAACTTTATGAATGTGGGCTCCACTGCCCATATGTTCAACGGAGCTACAGCGGCGTATGGAAAACGCTTGATGTAGACCATCTTGTCCTTCTCGTCACCTCGCTCGGCTATGCCACAAATCTGCGCTCCCTGCACCTTGCCGACGATGCGAGTCTCGAGTGTTATGGCGCAGGCAACGCTCTTGTTTTGCAACATCTCCTGCGCGTGACGAGTCGAGTCGTCAGAGGTGAATATCAGTCGATTGCGCTCCTTGTCATAGGCGTAGAAACAAGCTGCGCAGTAGGGCTCGCCACTGCCTGAAACGGTGGCAAGGTTGAGCACGTGGTGGCGCTTGATAAAGTCTACTATGCGCTTGTCGACCATCTTCTTTATCGAATGTTATCGAGGCTTGTAATCTTGAGTGAGTCAACCACGTCGCCGTTCAACTCGGCAACTACGCGGAAGCGCACCTTCTCGAACTTCTCGCGGTTAGCCTTCGAGATTGGCTCGGCCGGCTTCTGAGGAACCTTGAGTGGGTCAATAGCTGTGCCATTCTTCCAGAGGCGGAAGTCGAGGTGCGGACCTGTCGAGCGACCTGTGCTACCCACATATCCGATAACCTGACCCTGCGATACTCGTGTACCGACGCTGATGCCCTTGGCATATCGGCTCAAGTGGAGATATCCCGACATAAGGTTGCCAGGGTGCTTAACCTTGATCATATGACCTGCAGCGCCATTGAAGCCCTTGCTTACGATTACGCCATCAGCAACCGAGTAGACAGGTGTTCCTGTTGGAGCTGCGTAGTCTACGCCGTGGTGAGGACGCACCTTGCGGGTAACAGGGTGGAGACGTGCATTCGAGAACTTCGATGAGATACGGGTGAACTTGAGCGGAGCCTTCAACAACTGCTTGCGGAGTGATCCTCCGTCCTCCTCCCAGTACTGCACCACACCATTCTGCTCGAATGGAATAGCGTAAATCTCCTTGCCTCGGTGAACGAACTTTGCACCCCAGATTCTACCGACACCGATAGACATTGTGTCGATAAATTTCTCGTCGTAAATGACTGTGAAACTGTCTTTTACCTGGATGCCGAAGAAGTCGATAGTCCACTGGTAGATATCCTCCATCTCGGCAGCGAGTGAGTATGGAAGTTTCTCCTCCATGATTGCTCCCCACAACGAGTTATTGATCACTGCGGTCCTCTTCTGACGCTTGATTGTGACATCGCGCTTACCCTCGCGTACTGCCACCGAGTCGCCCACGAACGAGAATACGACGTAGTCAACCATATTCTTTTCGTATACGAGGTGGTCTAGCTGAACACTCACCGAGTCCTGACGGGTGAAGGTGGTGTAGCGGTTACCGGCACGAATCTGTCGAAGCGGACAAATCTCCCTTGTAAGCTCGTCCAAACGCAACACTTTGCGGTGGCCAATGCCATAGCTGTCGAGGATTTTGCTCCACGACTCACCACTTTCGACGGTCTTGCGCTCTACGGTGTAATCGTCGGCATTAATGCCAAATTGAATGTTCGCTTTTGGGGTGGTTTTCTCATCGTTTTTCGATGAACATGCAATCGCCGAAAAGGCGATAATTGCTATCAATGTTATGTTAAAAAGTCGTTTCATAGTGACAAAAGTACGGAAAAAAGTGATAATTTCCCATTTTTTAGCAAAATATCGTGCAATTTTTGGTTAAAAAAAATAAAATGCTTACCTTTGAAAGGTAATATGACCACTTGATGGCCATATCGAAAAAAAGTAACGAAGCTACTTGAGTATATGAGAGAATTCTTTTTGAAAATAGCATCATTCTTCTACTGGGTCGGAATTAAAATCCGACACGCATTGTTTGATGCCAAACTTCTCCATAGCGAGAGCTTCGAGACTCCGATTATCTGCGTCGGAAATATCACCGTAGGTGGCACCGGCAAGACCCCAACCGTGGAGATGCTTGTCGAGAATTATTCGGATCAGTACAACATCGCTATCCTCTCTCGTGGCTATGGTCGCAAGACTACCGGCTACCGCGAGGTGCAGACCACAGACTCATATCTCAGCGTCGGTGACGAGCCATTGCAGATGAAGCGCAAGTTCCCGAACGTGAAGGTTATCGTTTGCGAGAAGCGCTCCTTTGCGATTAAGCGCATCAATGCCGAGTTCCCTGAGGTTAATCTGATTATTATGGATGACGGCTTCCAGCACCGTTATGTGGAGCCGCTTATCAATATCATCATTGTAGATGCCAATCGTCCTATCGAGAAGGATAATCTCCTTCCGTATGGTCAGTTGCGCGATACAAAGGAGTCGTTGACACGAGCTCACTACTTCATCGTTACGAAGTGTCCGCTCAATATGAAACCTATCGATATGAGCCTCTACAAGGAGAAGCTTCGTCAGAAGGCTTCGCAGGAAATTTACTTCTCGCGCATGCATTCGATGCCGGCTAGCCCGGTTTTTGCAGAGGTAGAGGGTACAGTTCCATATGGTACGGAGGTTATTGCGATGGCAGGTCTCGGAGATAACGATGCTTTCTTCGCGGATTTAACTAAACGCTATAGGGTTGTGGAGAAGATTGACCTCCCTGACCATCACCTCTATCGCTTGAGCGATGTAGTCCGTATGGAGCAAATGCTTAAGAAGCATCCTAACGCGGTAATTATGACTACCGAGAAGGATGCGGTTAAGTTGGCAAATAGCACGGCTGTGCCTGAGGAGTTGCGCAAACGACTCTTCTTGGAGCGCATATCTCTCTGCTTTATGGGTGACAGCCGCGAACTCTTTACGAAGATTGATAACGATATAAAGAATAGAGACAATGGAGCGCATGTTAGAGGCTAAGAAGGCAATTCAGGAGGCTACAAATAATTTCCAGCCCGAGGTAGGTATAATCCTCGGTACGGGTTTGGGTGGTTTCGTCGACAGCATAGATGTAGAGTATCGCTTGGAGTATAAGGATATTCCGAATATGCCGGTCTCGACCGTTGAGGGTCACAAAGGTTGCCTTATCTTCGGAACCGTTGCAGGTCGCAAGGTTGTGGCTATGCAGGGTCGTTTCCACTACTACGAGGGCTATGCTATGAGCCAGGTGACATTCCCGGTACGTGTGATGGCATTGCTCGGTATCAAGTACCTCTTCGTGTCGAATGCTGCGGGTGGTGTCAACACATCGTTCTGCGTGGGCGATTTGATGATTATCACCGACCACATAAACCTCTTGCCAAATCCGCTCATTGGACCAAATATGGCAGAGTTCGGCCCTCGCTTTGTTGATATGCACGACTGCTACAACCACGAGGTTATCGCCAAGGCTACAGCTATCGCCGAGCGTGAGGCTATCAAGTTGCAGTATGGTGTCTATGTCGGCACTACAGGCCCTACCTTCGAGACTCAGGCCGAGTATCGCTACTTCAAGGCTATCGGAGGTGACGCGGTGGGCATGTCGACCGTACCTGAGGTTATCGTGGCTCGTCATATGGGTGTTCCTTGCTTCGGTGTGTCGGTTATCACAAACTGCGGTTTGAGCGACGAGAAGGGTGACCACGAGGATGTGCAGTTGCAGGGTAAGAAGGCGGGAGTGCGAATGTCCCGACTCTTTACCGAGTTGATTAGAGAGTTATAAAAATAATTGAAGAGATATGATTAATAAGGTTATTTTGGTTGGTAACGTAGGTGCTGATCCAGAGGTACGAGCTTTGGAGTCGGGCGCAAAGGTTGCACGTGTGCGCCTTGCAACAACCGAGCGTTACACAGACCGTCAGACTAACGAGACAAAGGAGATGACCGAGTGGCACACAGTGACTTTGTGGCGCAACTTGGCGGATGTGGTTGATAAGTATGTTCACAAGGGTAGCCAGCTCTATATCGAGGGCTCGCTTCGTACACGTGAGTGGACCGATAAGGATAACCAGAAGCGTTACACTACTGAGGTTGTGGCTAACGAGATGAAGTTGCTCGGTCGTCGTATGGATGCTCCAGCCGCAGCACCTGCACCTCAGCAGGGCTATGCTCAGCCAGCTGCACAGCCAGCGCAGCCAATTTATCAGCAGCCAGCACAGCCTATCTACCAGCAGCCAGCGACTGAGCCGCAGCCGGTAGTTCCTCAGGCTGATGACGAGATGCCATTCTAGTAGTTGTCGAACAATTGACTTATGAAAATTAGGGGTAATCAACAATGTTGAATACCCCTATTCTTATTCTATGTCGTACACCTATTTGAGTCCCATACGGCGGAGTTCGCTGTCGACATCACTCGAATAGTTGAAGTTTGGCTCGATTACGATTTGGCCTCTGCGGTCAATCGCACCCCAACCTCCGTGTCGGAAACGCACAATTGCGAAGCCTCTATCCGACATATCGCGTGCATCTCTGAACTGTGGAGCCAGGTACCAATTGCCAAAGTAGTCGAGGTAGCCCCAAAGCTCGCGAGATGAGTCGTAGACATTCCACAAGTCGATGCCGCGGTAGCGACCCTTGAGGATGCTGCGAATTGCGCTCTCAACGTCGTGCGAAGAGGTGAAGTTGAACTGGATGACGGTCTGTCCGCGAGCGTTAATAGCTCCCCAATAACCATTCGAGAGACGTACTACTGCCAATCCAGCCTCGTGGTTGAACGACTTTGCGTAGCGGAACTTAGGCGGAATAACCCATCTACCATAGTTGCCGAGGTAACCGTACAAACCTGTGCCACGATCCTCCATCACGCGGAGATGGTTCGAGTTGTATCTCGAGTAGCGTGGGCGCTCATTGTGCGGATGCTGAGGCGGATGATTGCCCTGCGGTCTGTGGTGCACATTGCTTGGCGGAGGCGCAGGATGGTTATTCTGCGGCTTATGATGCGCATTGTTCTGTGGCGGTGGCGCAGGGTGATTATTCTGCGGCTTGTGCTGAGCATTGCCCGACGGTTTATGCTGAGAGCCACTCTGAGGCTTGTGCTGAGCATTATTCTGCGGCTTGTGCTGCGAACCACTCTGCGGCTTGTGCTGAGAATTACCCGACGGTTTATGCTGAGAGCCACCCTGTGGTGCATTGTGACCCTTGTTGTTGCCTCCATTTTGAGGTGCTTGATGCTGAGGATGTCTCTTCTGAGCAGATGCGTTGTTGAGTATGCTACCCGAGGTGCATATCAAAGCTGCTCCGGCTAAGGTTAAAAATATTCGTCTCATAATCGTCTATATTATTATATTATATTATATTATATTATATTATATTATATTATATTATATATAGGTATAAACTATCTGTACTGTAAGCCCTGGACTTCGGTTAAACGACCGTCAGCACCCACCTCGACAGGGGTGAACGATACGTACCAGAACGGAGTCTTGTAGTGGAGTGGAGCCTCGATGAAGAGGGTGTTCCAGCCCTTCTTCAGCTTAATCTTTGCAGGCTCACGCATCCAGAACAACTGCTCGTTTGTCCATGGTAAGTTCTGAATATCAGGGTACTTGTAGGTGCTGAAGTGGTACGAGTACATACCGGGCTCATTCCACGGTGTCGGAGGAACTACAGCCTCGCCATTGATGGTCACCTTACCGCCTGTCTCCCACTCGCCCTGCTCGCCAATACCGGCTGAGCGACGGGTCGAACGAGAAGGGGTCTCGAGCGATACCCAGGCACGAATCTCACGCTCCTCCTCCGAGTAGATCTCGGTCTTGAGCCAAGCAATCATCTCATCCTGCTGCTTTACGCCGTGCTGCTTGCCGAGGGCGTAGATGTTTACCGAGCCGCCGTAGGCCTTAGTCCACTGCGCCTCCTCGAGCTTTGCTCCCTTTGGCTGAGGAATGGTCACCTGCCAAGGAATATGTGCATTTGCCACCCAGCGGATATCCCACTCACGGAGGTTGTTGTCACGGTGATATGCCATCTTCTTCTCGAAGGCGATGAGGTCGTGGTAGCCCTGATTCTCAGGCCCTGGTACGAGCATATCGAAGGTCAAACCGTAGCCCTTGCCACCAACCCACGAACGCTCTGCGAATGGCAACATCGCAATCGGCATGCCGTTGATAGGGTAGAGTTGCTCGGGCGATGCGAGACGTACGTCGTTCCACAAACAGAGGATGCCTCCCAATGCACGCTCCGATGCTTTGTCAGTGGTGCACATCTGGTGAAGGAAGTTGCGGTGGATGTTGTTGATGAGGTTGCTGTGGTTTAGGTAGCCCATATATGAGTCGAGGTACGGATTCTTGTAATCCTTATTCTCGGCTAAGCTACTCTTGATAGCCTCGTTCCAAATCTGACATATGGTAGTCGATGATGGCTTAATACCCGGATCCCACACGATAGGGATGCGGTTATTCTTTGCCAACATCTCCTCGTAGTAGCGCACAAAGCCCTCGGCATCCTTCATCTTGCGACGTACCTCGTCCGAGCCGAGGTGGATGTATGGGCAATCCTCGGCAGGAATCTCAGCGAAGAACTCCGCAAAGAGTTTGTCGAGAATCTTCATACCCTTCTCGCTCTCCATATAGACTCCGAAGATAGTCCAAAAGTACTGGCTGTGACCAGGAATGTCGAGCTCAGGGATGACCATAATACCACGCTCCTTCGCGTACTTGATGACGTCGCGAATCTCGTCGTAGGTGTAGAACTTACCCGGATTACGCTCTGCTGGGCAATACTTCGGGTCGTTGAGCTGTGGGTAGCAACGGCTCTCGATACGCCACGCAGGGTTGTCGGTCAAGTGCCAGTGGAAGACGTTGAGCTTGTAGGCAGAGAAGAGGTCCAACTCCTTCTTGATTACCTCCACGGGGCGGAAGTTACGACCGGTGTCGTGCATAAATCCACGAATCGGAAAGGCAGGGTAGTCCTTAATCTTCGCTACGCGCACCAAACCTTCACGGTCGTGGAGTTGTGCGAGAGTCGCCTTTGCCCATACCATACCTTGTGCGGTCTTGGCACGGAGCAGGGCTGTCGTACCCTTAATCTCGAGGGTGTAGCCCTCCTCAGGGAGGTCGAGCGACGAGTCAACCTTCGCATCTACCTTCTCAATCTTAACTCTCTTGTTGCCCTTGTACGAAACCTCGACGGGAGTGGGTATCAACTCCTGAGCGGAGAGGGTGCCAACCATCATTGTAAGGGCAAGAAATGCTATAAATCTCTTCATAATTGTAAGCTATATAGTAAAATTATTGATGCTGTGGGCGGAGCAAGTCCTGCACAACCTTAACTGGTGAGAATGTCGAGATAGGCACATCCACGAAGATGGTGTTCCACTTCGCCATTGCACCATTCCACAAACCTGGCAACTCCTGAGCGCGCAACTCACGACCTCCGCTCGACTTCGACGAAATGAAGCCTGTGCTAGGGTCAGTGTAGCCCATCAAGTCGAACTTTGTGCCGTCAGCCTTGCGTACTCCGCAGACCAAATCAACAGGGTTGAAGTGGGTGGCCTCCTTCATCAAAGGCATATCCTCGGCCGAAATCTGGCTCGACTCGGCAATCTGCAACGACTGCGTGCCGTCGTCGTTCTTCACCCAGAATGGGCCTCCACCAGGCTCGCCCTCGTTGCGTACCATACCGCATACACGGATAGGTCTATCAAGGATTGCTTTCAACAACTCGGCGTCATACTCAGCCGGGAGCTTAGTGCAGAGTGCCTTCTCCACGAATGTTGCCACCTCAGCCAAGTCTGCTGTGCCCTCGTTCAAGGCCTCCAAGCGTGCATATGCCTGCAACTGTGTAGCGAGGAGTCGGCCGGCCAAAGCCTTCTTGTAGCGGATGGTGTCGCCACGCAAAGCGTCGGTGGTTACGTTGTCGATGTTCTTCACGAAGATGACGTCCGCCTCGATGTCGTTCAAGTTCGAGAGCAACGCTCCGTGACCCGCAGGGCGGAACAAGAGTTTACCCTCGTCGGTGAGGAACGGAGTGTTGTCAGGATTTACGGCGATGGTGTCGGTCGAAGGCTTCTGCGCCGAGAATGAGATGTCGTACTTGATGCCGAACTTAGCCTCGTATTTTGCCACACGGTCAGCGAGGAGCGCCTTGAATGCCTCCTTGTGCTCAGGCGATACGGTGAAGTGGAGTCGCGAAACACCCTTCGATGAGCCATACTGAGCGCCCTCCATCAAGTGCTCCTCAATAGCCTTGCGAGCACCATCCTCGTAGTTGTGGAAGGTTACCAAACCCTTTGGTTTTGCGCCATAGTTGAGTCCCTCCTTGATAATGGCCGAGACAACAGCCTTGTCGTCTGCGAAGTCTACGCCCGTAGCCTTCAACTCCTCGTAGAAGGCGAACTTATCGATATTTTGCAAGAGAGTGTCGATGCCCTTGCCGCGCTTGTCGTCGTTCACGAACTCGAACAACTCCTTAAACATACGAGTCGCAGCACCCGACGCAGGTACGAACTTGACAACCTCGAGCTTGTCCGCAACAGCCTCGTAGTACTTCACAGCCTCGTCGCACTCCTCCTCGGTCAGGCAGATGATGCCATCCTCGGGCGAAGCGGCCTTCACTACCTCGAGTGATGGGAAGCCTCGCTTGAAAGCCTCGATTTGCGCCTCGACTTGTACCACGGTCAAGCCGTGAGCCTCAATTTCTTGAATCTGATTTTCGTTGAACATAGTATTGTTGTTTTAAGGTTATAGTATATTTCTTACCAAAGGTAAGAATTTTTCATCAAAAAAGAAAAGCGTTACCCCATATTTTTTATGAAGTAACGCTTTTATGTAACTGCTTGATAAAAGCTATGATAACGCTATCAATGCCAAAATCTGTGCCGTGAATATTCGGAGGAACATTGTCAACGGGTAGACTGTAGCGTAGGCTACGGCTGCACGATCGTTGGTTGCTACGGTGTTGGCGTAAGCGAGTGCCGGAGGATCGGTCATCGCGCCCGACATCAAGCCCATCAACGAGAAGTAGTCCATCTTCATCGCCTTGCGTGCGAGGATTCCAACGATAAGGAGTGGCAACATAGTGATTGCTACACCGAAGAGAATCCACCAGTAACCGCCATTTGCGATAGCCTCGACGAAGCCTTGGCCCGCACCGAGACCTACAGCGGCAAGGAAGAGCGAGATACCAATCTCACGAATCATCATATTTGCCGAGTTGGTGGTGAAGGTATTGAGCTTATACTTCGGACCATACTTAGCCAAGAGAATAGCCACGATGAGTGGACCACCTGCCAAGCCGAGCTTCACAGCCTGCGGAACGCCTGGGATTGCAATCGGAATAGAGCCGAGCACAACACCGAGGAACATACCAATAAAGATAGGTGTAAGGTTTGGACGGTCGAGACGCTTTACAGAGTTACCGAGGATGGTCGATACCTGGTCGAGGTCATTTGCGCGACCCACAACGACTACGACGTCACCCATCTGCAAACGCAACTCGTAGGTTGCCACGAGCTCGATACCTGCACGTACCACGCGTGTGATGGTTACATGGTAGTTCTCGCGGATGTGCAAGTCGCCGATGTGCTTACCATTCAACTCAGGCTTGGTAACCACGATACGGCGCTTCTCGAGGTGCGACGATGCGCTTCCCCACTCGGCGGCATCGACCTTCACAACCTCGCCAATCAAGGTCTGAATAAGGTCAACATCCTGACTGCTGACTACGATACGCAAGATATCATTCTCCTGCAACTCGGTCTTACCCGATGCGATGCGCTGCTGATTTTCGTGGTCGAAGATACGCGCCACAACAAACTGACTGCGGGTCATACGGCCGATATCCTCGATGGTCTTGCCATAGATAGCCTGGTTTGTAACTCGTACATCGATGCGTACGGTGCGCGGAGCATCCGAGCGTGAAGCCTTTGCAGCCTCGCGATCAATCTTGATGCGGAAGAGACCGCGGATAATCAACATCGAGAGGATGATACCTACAACACCAAGCGGATATGCCACAGCGTATGCGGTTGCCATAGTCGATGCCTCATCGCCGGCTACGCTCTGTGCCGCACCCAAACCTGGGGTATTGGTCACCGCACCCGACAAAACACCGACCATTGTGGTGAGGCTCTCGCCTGTGATGATGTGGATGCCGTAGCAGATTACGCAGCCCAAGAAGATGATGAGCATGGCCAACATATTCAACTTGATACCGCCATCACGAAGTGATGATACGAAGCTCGGTCCCACCTGAATACCGATTGAGTAGACGAAGAGTATCAAGCCGAACTCCTTGATGAAGTGGCAGATCTGGTGGTCAATCGTGAGACCAAAGTGCGATAAAATGATACCAACAAAGAGTACCCAAGTCACTCCCAACGACACCGAGCCGAACTTTATCTTGTTCAGCATCATGCCGATAGCAATCGTAAGCGCGAGAATAACGACCGCACTTGCGATAGAGTGGCTTGTAAATAGGTTAACTAACCAATCCATAATATAAAAAACTAATATAAACCTAACATCATTTTCGAAGAACTCGAAAATCGGTGCAAAGATACAAATATTCCTGTAAAAGCGAAACACTCTCGCCCGAAAATCATCGAGTGAGAGTGTTTAGAGTCTGTTTTGTGAATTTTATCGCTACTTCTTGTGACGTCTAAGCGTGTGGAGTACATTGCCGTTTTTGTCGACCATATAGAGCGTAAGCTCCTTTTCGTTGGCAGTCAGGACCGAGAGACCCGCCTCGCCACTGCAATATACGGTGCGCTTGGTGTGTTTCACGTTGCGACTCTCGGCACCCGAAGTATTCACGACGTAGTCGATGTTGCAACCCTTGTCACGCAGGTGCTGGAAGTTGTGTATGTGACCGCAGAGGTAGATGTCGACGTTGCTGTGGTCGCGGAGCACCTTGTTTATCGAATTGCGCATCTCGGTACGCTCGATTTTGCTCTTCTTGGTGTCGGCGTGGATAGGGTGGTGACCCGCCACGATGACCCAATCCTCTGTCGCCTTGCTCAATACCTCGTCGAGCCACTCCAACTGCGTCTCCTTGTCCTGCTCGGCAACATCGGGGTACTTATCGCTCTCGCGATATCGGCCAATCATCGGTGTGGTGTCGACGATGACGAGGCGAATCGATGTTCCACCCCTCTTGAATACGGTGGTGTAGTATCGGCCACCCATCTTCCAGTGCGGATTGACCTTCGAGTAGTCAATCAGTGCCTGAGTGCTACCTCTGTACTCGTGGTTTCCGATGGCAGCATACCAATCCAACGCCTTGAGTCGTGGGAGCGAGTAGATGTTCTCGAAATTCTCCTTCCAATCCTTGTCGTCGATGCTCTTGACACCGTTGCCGTGGTGGGTATCGCCCGTAGCTACAATGGCCATAGGCTTCACTTTAGCTGCCATATCGTTCATCAGCGAGGCAACGAGTTGCTGATAGTAGCAACCCTCACGACCGAGGTCACTTACCAGAAAGAGGTTGACATCCTTCTTCATCTTGCCCCACGACTTCGGGTTGTGGGCAGATGCTCCGAATGCCACAAATGTAGCGGCAATAAGCGTGAGAATAAACCTTCTCATAGTGGTAGATTATTTGATTCCGTACTTCTTCAATATCTTGGCAATCTTAGGCTGGTAAGCCTCTACGAAGCGGTGAAAACCGAGGTCTGTAGGGTGGCTACCGTCGATAAGGCCATTCTCGCCTGTCACATTCTCCACCTCAAGGTAGTAGACATCCTTGTGCTTTTTAGCGAGCTCCTTCATCATCTTGCGCGAAAGCTCAATGCGAGAGATGCGGCGCTCATACCTCTTGGTGTCGAGAGTCTCGAGGATAGGTGACTGCAAGAAGATAAGCGGCTTACCCGGATGAGCCTTCACAAGCTCCTCGACGAAAGTGGTTAAACGCTCACCAATCTCCTTGGCATTCGGGTTCGAGAAGGCGTCGAAGAGGAATGCATCGCACTCGCAGGTCTTCAAGAAGTCAAGGAACTCTGGCTGCATTTTGCACTCTCCACTGAAACCGAAGTTGACGAAGTCGATACCGAGGTTGCGAGAGAGAAGTGCGCTATAGGTTAAGCCTGAACGTGAAGCCGAAGCTCCGTGAGTGATGCTCGAGCCGTGCACGATAACCTTGTAGCGGAATGGCGACGGCAGACCCTCGATTGTAGCGTCGCTATCTACGCCAATCTCAAGGTTGAGAAGCTCACACCAAATTGGGAGGTAGAGCAGGAACTCCTTCTCACCCTCGACCATATTTTGCACGATAGCCTTTGTGCGCTTGCTCTTCTCGGGTACGCTCGAGACACGTCCGACACCAGCAAATCGCCAGTTGTTACCCTCCTTGATGTAGAGGTCGAGACCCTTCTGCACGATGCCGGTCATATTGTCGCCCATTCGGCTCGGGGTATTCTCCCACGTTGCCCAGATGTTCTTAGAGTTGGTCTTGAAGGTGATGTATAGTCCCGTACACTTCTTCGCGTGGCTTACGATTATCTTGTTGTTCCACTCGTAAGGTGTGTGGTCGAAGCGGTAGTAAGGACTCTTGTCGGTCTTTTTTGTGTAGCCGTGAATGCCCAATTCGGTGGCGTTCACCCACTTCAACTCCTGCGCTGTAGCCGATGCTACGATGGCGCAAAGGAGTGCCATAGCTGTAAACAGACGTCTCATAGTCGAATGGTTTTTTAGCGCTGTATCTTGTTTGTAGGGATGCCGTGCTTCTTCAAGATCTTGGCGATCTGTGGGCCGTAGCTCTGCAAGATACGGTCGAAGCCGAGGTCATTCGGGTGCGAGTTGTCGATGCTCGCCTCGAGGTCGGTACCACACGAATCCTTGATGTTGAGGAAGTAGACATTCTTATACTTCTTTGCCAAGGCTGTCATCTTGCGAACGATAACCTGACGCTTCTCGATAACACTCTTGCGCTTAACGAGGTTCAACGAGTACTCGCCATTGAGGTATGGAGGCATCACGATGATGGCCTTCTTAGGATGAGCCTTCACAAGCTGTGCAATGAAGCCATCTACACGCTCCTCGACCTGCTGAGCATTGGTGTTACCGAAGCAGTAGCAGATGATAGCGTCAGTCTCGCAGTCGGCAAGTACATCGGCGCTCTCAGGCTCCATTTTGCCCTGACCGCTGTAGCTGAAGTTTACGAAGTCAACGCCAAGCATTCGGCTCATACGTGCCAAAGGTGCCATACCCGGACGTGAAGGTGAAGCTGCGTGGAGGGTACTTGTGCCGTACGATACTACGCGGTGCTTGTATGGCGACGGGATAGCCTCGATTGTAGCATCCTCGTCGATACCAATCTTCAAATCTGTAATCTCGCTCCAGAGAGGCAGATAGAGCATAAACTCCTTCTCGCTGTTGTCCATATGCTTGATGAGCGCCTTCTTGTAGGTTGTAACATTCGGATCGGTAGATACGCGACCAACGCTGCAGAATTGCCACTTGCCGTTGTGCTTAACGTAGAGGTCGACACCGAGCTGTACGATTGGGGTCATATTGTCACGAATCTTTACCGACTTCACGGTCCACTCTGCCGAGATGTTCTTCGAGTTGGTCTTGAACATCACATAGAGACCGGTCGAGTACTGCGAGTAGCGGATAATCGCCTTGTTGGTGAATCCGTAAGGCTTAGTCTCGAGACGAGAGTATGGATTCTCGGCGTTACGAATAGTGTGTCCGCAGATGTTGAGTGTGGTGCCATCCACCCACTTCAACTCTGTCTTTGCCATAGCTGATCCGCAAAGGAGAACAGCCAAAATGATTGTAGTTAAAACTCTTTTCATGGTATGCTAATTTTATGGTTAATACTTAATTACGCCCGAGCCGATGAGTTTCTCGCCCTCGTACCAGGCTGCGAACTGACCGCCTGCGATACCTCGCTGAGGTGTGTCGAAAAGGATGTATAGGGCATCCTCGTGCTGTATGAGTGTAGCCTCTTCGAGTGGCTGACGATAGCGGATGCGCGCCTTTATTCTGCGCTCCTCACCCACCTTGAGTGCCTCGCACGGCTCCACCCAGTGCACCTCCGAGTTGTCGATGCGCAGTGCCTTGCGGTAGAGACCGGGATGACTATCGCCTTCACCCACATAGATGGTGTTGGTCTCGACGTCGGTACCTATTATGAAGAGCGACTCCTTGCGACCTCCGATGCCGAGTCCCTTGCGCTGACCTATGGTGTAGAAGTGGGCGCCATTGTGTTCGCCAATCTTCTTGCCGTCACGCACGGTGTAGCGGTATGGCTCGGCAAGCACCTCGAGCTCTGTCGCAGCCTCACGGTCTCCATATCTGCGCCACGAAGGGAGTATCTCGTGGATGTTACCCCTCTTTGCAGCGAGCTGCTGCTGAAGAAATACGGGGAGGTCAACCTTGCCGACAAAGCAGATGCCTTGTGAGTCCTTGCGCTTGGCCGTTGCGAGTTTCTGCTCCTCGGCGATGCGACGCACCTCGGGTTTGAGGAGGTGGCCAATCGGGAATAGGGCATACTTCAACTGCTCCTGCGAGAGCTGACAGAGGAAGTAACTCTGATCCTTGTTTGGGTCACTTCCTGCGAGGAGCGAATATACTCTCTCGCCATTGACAATGCGCTCCTCCTTGCGGCAGTAGTGGCCCGTAGCTACAGCCTCGGCACCGAGCTTGAGCGCCTCATTGAGGAAGACGTCAAACTTGATTTCGCGGTTGCACAACACATCGGGATTGGGCGTGCGACCCTTCTCGTACTCCGAGAACATATAGTCCACCACTCGCTGCTTGTACTCCTTCGATAGGTCGACATAGTGAAATGCGATGTCGAGGCGCTTGGCCACCAGCTCCGCAAAGACCTGGTCGTCGTGCCACGAACACTCACCCTCAAGTTTACCCGTCGTATCGTGCCAATTGCGCATAAATAGGCCGATGACCTCGTGTCCCTGCTCCTTGAGCAAGTATGCCGCCACCGACGAATCGACGCCGCCCGATAAACCTACTACAACTTTCATCTCTAATTTCTTAATTCTCTAATTGCTCCCTTTTGCGTGCGAGAGCATATACAAAGGTATGAAAAAAATCACACTTTACAAATAGATAGGCCTCGAAAACAATGGGGAATTGTCGGACAAAGTGTCGGACAACCCCCCCCCTAATGTATGGTAAAAAAACTGTTTGTTACTTGATATGATGCTCTGCGGTGTGCTCCTTTCCCTCGCTATCGGTCCAGGTCAAACGATAATTGCCCTTAAAGCCTCGCCACGAGATTTTACCCTCAGCATCGGTGTGGAGAGTCTCGTTTGTGCGCCACTCCTTGAGGATGAGATTCGAAACGGCATAGTATGCGAGTTTTGGTTGCATATCACGGGTAAAGAGTCCTGAGATTGTAGGGTCATCTTTGTAGCCACAACCATCCACGATATTCCACCAGTTGATAGAGTTCATAGTAGGGTAGCTGAACCATAGACGGAATAGGTTTGATGCGACAATAGCTTGAATCATCTCGCCGCGATAGTCCGAGCCTGGCGATGTGATTGTAGTCTCGCTCATACACAACGGCAGATTATTCTCTGCGAGCTTATCGAAGATGTAGTAAGCCCTTTCGGGTGTCCAAAACTCCCTGCCCTGCGCGACGTGCTCAGTGTTGCGATGGGTGCGTGCAAGGTGCATCTGAATACCGATAACATCAATCTTCGCTCCGCGCTTCAAGAGGTGCTTCACCTGGTCACTGTATATATCGGCATTCTCATATTTCGAATCGGACATCGTCTCGTTGATGTAGAGAAGAGCCTTGCCATTGTTCAACTCCTCGGCAAGCTTATATGCACGATACACATAGTCGCCCGGCATAAGACCAAATCGGGTGCTCTTGGTGAGCTTAGCTCCCGGAACAAGGGTATTATCGCGATGGTCGAAGTAACTCTCGTTTACAACATCCCAAGTATCTATGCGACCCTCATATTGTGTCATAAGCTCCCTCATATTGTTGTATGTTCGCTCGTCCAATATGCGGGTATATTCGGGCACAATAGCGGCAATCTCGTCTGCTGAGAGCTTGTTGTATGTTGGGCAATGACGCTCTTCAGGCTTCTCGACAAGGAATCTGTCGAGAGTGTCGAGGGCTGCCAACTCGTGTGCAGGTACTCCCTCTCGTTGCCAACTTGGAGTCTGAATTACGTGGCCCCAAAGCAGTGGGTGACCGTGCATCGATACATTGTGCTGCTCGCACCACTCGATGATTGGCTCACTTGGTGGTCTGCGCCAATGAGGCTGCGAATTAGGGTCTTTGCAGTTGTTCCACCACTCCTCGCTATCTCGCTCCTCGGGGAAAAAGCGCTTGTGGCCCTGCTCCAACTCGGTTGTGCTCCAATATAGCGGAATAATAGCACGATTGAAGAGCGTTCCGAAGAGTTCCTTGTAGCGCTTGTTTCGTCTGGCATTTCCGAGCTGGTCCCAGTTAAATGCACTTGCGCTAAATGTGAAGTCCGACGAAATCTGCTCGACCTTTACCTCTGTGCCCTCAGCAACGCCTTCAACTATAAATTGAGCATCACCCTTACGATTCTTCTCGATGTCGGCATCAATCTTTGCCTGCACCTCAGGAGTCCAGTATGACCAGTACTTCTCCGACATAATATGCTCCGTATCCTCTGCGCCTGTGCGAGGGAACGAGTACTCCTTTTGTTGCTGACAAGCCGTCAAACCTAGCAACAATACCAAAGAGAGTTTGAATAAAGTTTTCATTACGAATAAGTTTTGTTTAGGTAGTTTTCTAAATATTACTTAATGCAAAGATAGTAAATTTTTATGAAAACCAAGGGTGGATACTGTTTTTTATGTAGGTATCGAAAAGAATACGCGGCAATCCGTAGGACAAAAAATAGGGTAGAGAAAATCTCTACCCCAAATTATCAACTGGCAATTGGATACTACTCCTCATCAGAGTATGCGTCGCGCTTCATCTTCCACATTGGAACGAAGATAACTGCGCCGATGATTGCCATCAATACCATTGCTACGAATACACCGTTCCAGCCATACTTCGAGTCTGCGATGAGACCGAAGCCCCAGCCCGAGACGAGTACGCTGACGTAGCTTACGAAGCCGATGATACCGAGTGCGGTAGCCGAGCCCTTACGAGTAGCGTGGTTCGACGAGATAACACCGATAAGTGCCTGTGGGCCGTAGATGAATGCACCCGCCAAAGCCAAGACGAAGAGCAATACTACAGGGCTTGCGCCGGCCTTCTGCAATCCGATAAAGCCGAGTACCGAAACCAATGTACCAACCATACAGATGAGGCAGGTACGAGCCGAACGACCCTTGAACAACTTGTCGCTTGCCCAACCTGCGATGAGCATACCGATAACACCGAAGATCTCGAATACGAATACGGTGATACCTGCCCACTCAGGGGTCATGCCGCAGTGCTCACGAAGGAATGTTGGACCCCAGTCGAGAACGGCAAAACGGATAACATATACGAAGAAGTCGGCAACTGCCAAAGCCCAAATAATAGGGTTCTTCCATACGTGCTTGCGGATGAATGCCGAGATCTCAGCCGATGTCTCGGTGCTCTCCTCCTTCTTTTCGTTGCCCTCTGACAACTCAGGCAAACCTACGCTCTTAGGAGTATCACGAAGGATTACTGCAGTGATAACAACGCCGATAGCTGCAACGATACCCGGGATGATGAACATCATCTTCCACGCGCCATAGTTCGAAGCTGCCGAAATTACAGCCTCGTCGGTAGTCGCCTTGCCGAGGTTCTCTGCGATAGATGCTACGACCTCAGGGTTGCCCGACATATCGGTACCCATCATACCCATGATGAAGATACCGCAGAGGCAAGCCAAACCTGCACCAATCGAGTGTGAAGTGTTCCAAATCGACATCTTGGTTGCCAACTCACCTGCAGGTACCCAACGAGGGATAAGACGGCTGCATGGAGGGAAACCGCAGCCCTGGAAGAGCTGGTTGATGATGTAGAATACCGAGATAAGTATTACGAACTTGCTTACGAAGTCGGCTGTTGAGCCCTCAGCTACACCGGTCAACTTGGTGATGATGATTGTACCAAAGCCGATACCGAATGCGGTGAAGGTACTACCAATCAGACCGATAACCATATGCCAACGACCATTTACACGGTCAGCCAACATACCGTTGAAGAGCTTCGACAATCCATAGAGGAAACCTCCCAACGAGAGGATGATACCGAGGCTCGCCTTGGTGATACCATACTCGGCGGTCAAGCCGGGCATCGCAAACGAGAAGTTCTTACGAATAAGGTAGAAGAAGATGTAGCCCACCATCGTACCGATGAGTGTACGCCACTGCCAATACTTAAATTTTTTCTGCTGTTCAGGTGTCATGATAGTTATTTTGTTTTTTACTTGATTTCGTTGTAAGCCTTGATAATCTCAGCAACGAGAGCCTCGTTCTCGATGCCTGTCACAGCCTTGATTGCGCCCTCCAAACCGAGCTCTGCAATCTTTGCCTGCAACTCTACGCTCTGCTGATCCTCGGCGTTGTTGTAGTGCAATGCTGCGCCGATACCCAAGAGAAGGTTAGGTGTAGCAACACCAGCCTCCTGAGCTGTGAGCATAGGCTTGATCAAACGGTCCGAAGCCGACAACTTACGCAATGGCTCACGACCTACGCGGGTAACGTCATCCTTGAGGTATGGGTTGCGGAAGCGACCGATAATCTTCTCGATATACTTGAAGTGAGCCTCCTTGTCGAAGCCATACTTGGCAACCAAGCCCAAGCCACTCTCCTGCATAGCCGACTTCACGATAGTGAAAATCTCCTCGTCAGCAATGCTCTCGTCGATGGTAGCCTTACCACGCAACTTACCGATGTAAGCGGTGATGGCGTGACCTGTGTTGAGGGTGAAGAGCTTGCGCTCGATGTATGCGATGAGGTTGTCAGCGAGGTTCATACCTGCAATCTGCGGTACTGCGCCTACGAATGACTTCTCCTCTACGTTCCACTCGTAGAATGCCTCTACAACTACGTCGATAGGGTTCTCGGTGCGTACTGGTGGCACGATGCGGTCTACCGAACAATCAGGGAAACCTACCCACTTGTTGCAATATGCCTGCTGCTCCTCCGAGAGGTGCGAGAGGACGTGCTCCTTCAACTGCGACGATGCGCGAACTGCATTCTCGCAAGCGATGATGTTGAGTGGCTGCTCCAAGCCTGCCTCGTAGCGTGCTACGATAGCCTTTGCGATGGTTGGTGCGATGCGAGGAAGGATAACAACGCCTACAGCTGTAGTTACGATATCTGCCTTAGCGATCTCCTCGACAACTGCCGGTGTGAGTGAGTTTACTGCCGAGATGTTGGTGATGTGCTGCTCTACGCAATCAACATCCTTCACGAGTACGGTGTACTCCTTCTTCTCGTTGATGAGGTCGATAACCTCCTGATTTACATCGGCATATACCACGTGGTAACCTGCCTGCTCCAATACCGCGCCGATGAAACCACGGCCGATATTTCCTGCTCCAAATTGAACTGCTCTCATTGAATCTATAATTTGTGGTGATTATTCTATAATCATAGTAGTTCGCAAAGGTAGTCATTTTATTCCAAATAACTAACTTTTTTGCCACAAAAGGTGGTGAAAAGGGCCGAAACGGCTTGGGCGAAGGTGATAATTTCGGAGAATTTTTTGAAAATTCGCTCTTATTGCAATAATTTTGTATAGCCATTCGTTTTGAGTGAGTAAAATGATAGAAGTATGAAAAAGAATATTTTTGTATTGACAGCAGTATGCTTCGCCTCGGCACTTGTAGGTGCTACGGTGGCCTCTTATGCAGTGATTCGTAATGCCAAGGATGCTTCGACTATCACCTATGTCGATCGTAGCGAAGGCGCATCTTCGGCAGAGACAAAGTTTGTATCGTTGGAGCAGTCGGCCTCCTATCCCGACTTGACCTATGCTGCAGAGAATGCAGTGAAGGCGGTGGTCAATATCGAGGCTATCCTCGAGGTTGAGGTGGCGCAGCAGATGATACCTTACGACCCGTTCCTCGAGTTCTTCGGTTTTCCGCAGCCTCAGCAGCGCGGCAATGGTCAGCCTCAGAGACGTGAGCAACGTTCGGGAGGCTCGGGTGTTATTATCTCGACAGATGGATATATCGTCACCAATAACCACGTAGTGGATGGTGCAACAAAGTTGCGAGTGAAGCTCAACGATGGTCGTGTCTTCGACGCTAAGATTGTGGGCAAAGATCCTACCACCGACATCGCACTTATCAAGGTCGACAAGACCGATTTGCCGATTATCAAGTTCGGCTCGTCGGATGCGCTTCGCCTCGGCGAGTGGGTGTTGGCTATCGGCTCACCATTCGACCTGCAGTCGACCATTACAGCGGGTATCGTGAGCGCTAAGGCTCGTCAGTTGGATGTTATTCCGAACGAGTTCCGCATCGAGTCATTTATCCAGACCGATGCTGCCGTAAATCCTGGTAATTCGGGTGGCGCGTTGGTCAATGCTCGTGGCGAGTTGGTGGGTATCAATACCGTCATCAAATCCTCGACAGGAAGCTATATCGGCTACTCGTTCGCAGTGCCTGAAAGCATTGTGCGTAAGGTAGTTAACGACCTTCGTGAGTATGGAATCGTGCAGCGAGCTTTGCTCGGTATCTCATACCGTTATATCGACCAGGATTTCATCGATCAGTTCGGCAAGGAGACTAAGATCAACGAGGTTGGTGGCGTCTATGTGGCAAGTGTTTCGGAGGGTGGCTCGGCATCGGAGGCGGGACTCCGCAAGGGTGATGTTATCATCGAGATTGACAGCGTAAAAATCACCGCTCCGACAACCCTTACCGAGCAGATTGGCAAGCATCGTCCTAACGATAAAATATCGTTGGTTGTAAAAAGAGGCGATAAAGTGAAACATTTTGAGGTTGTTCTTCGTAATAAAGCAGGTAAGGCAGAGTTACTCACCAAAAATGATGTCGACGTAGTCGAGGTTTTGGGTGGTCGTTTTGCCGATATCGACAACCGTCTCGCCAAGAAACTCGATATTCGAGGTGGCGTACAGGTGCAGTCGGTTAAGAGTGGCGGTTTGCTGGCCAAAGCTCGTGTGCGTGAGGGCTTTGTCATCACCCACATCAACGATAAAGCCATAGGCTCGGTAGCGGATCTTGGTCGTTTGACCGATAAAATCCAATCCATCGACGGAGTCTATCCTGATGGTAAGGCTGCCAGCTATGTAATAGTGGAGTAGAAACTAATTTAGCCATAGGCTAATAGCTAAAAACGAAGAAACAAATATGCGTCAATTAAAGATTACGAAATCCATCACCAATCGTGAGAGTGCATCTCTCGACAAGTACTTGCAGGAGATTGGTAAAGAGGAACTTATTACCGTTGAGGAGGAGGTAGAACTCGCCCAACGTATCCGCAAAGGCGACCAGGAGGCTCTCGAGAGACTCACCAAGGCAAACCTCCGTTTCGTGGTGTCGGTTGCTAAGCAGTATCAGAACCAGGGCTTGAGCCTTCCTGACCTTATCAATGAGGGTAACCTCGGTTTGATCAAGGCTGCAGAGAAGTTCGATGAGACACGTGGTTTTAAGTTTATCTCTTACGCTGTATGGTGGATTCGTCAGTCGATTTTGCAGGCTCTCGCTGAGCAGTCGCGTATCGTACGTCTTCCACTCAACCAGGTAGGTTCGCTCAATAAGATTAACAAGGCCTTCGCTCGTTTCGAGCAGGAGCACGAGCGTACCCCTTCGCCTGAGGAGTTGGCAACAGAGCTCGAGCTCCCACGCGAGAAGGTTACCGATACCCTCCGTGTTGCAGGTCGTCACATCTCGGTGGATGCTCCATTCGCAGATGGTGAGGATAACTCGTTGCTCGACGTGCTCGTGAACCCTGATTCGCCAAATGCTGACCGTGGCCTTATCAACGAGTCGTTGGCAACCGAGGTTGACCGTGCACTCGAGACCTTGACTGACCGTGAGCGTGATATCATCCGCTACTTCTTCGGTATCGGTTGCTCGGAGATGACCCTCGAGGAGATTGGCGAGAAGTTTGACCTCACACGTGAGCGTGTGCGCCAGATTAAGGAGAAGGCAATCCGTCGCCTCCGTCACTCGTCGCGTTCGAAACTTCTCAAGTCATACTTGGGCTAAGAGATATTTGGTGGTATGCCACTACGAAAAAGCGAACTCCGAAAAGGAAGTTCGCTTTTTTTATCGTCTCTTGGCTCGTTCGAGCGGCGTTCCGCCGAAGTGATTTTTGGACTCTTCATCCGAGATATCGTGCCACCATTCGGGCGTGAGTGATAGCGGGTCGAAGCGAGGTGCAAAGCGCGGATTGCTGTAGTGGGGTGCTTTGCGGTTGTAAGGGCATACCATCTGGCACTCGTCGCAGCCGAAAATCCATCCGTGAAGATTGCACGATGAATCTTTGCACTCGATGGTAGCGCACGAAATGCAGCGCGAGGTGTCTATGTGGCGCTCCTTGATGGCACCATTCGGGCACGCCTCGACGCAACGTCGGCACTCGCCGCATCCAACCGTTGTGAGGGGTTTGTCGTATGTGTCGCACTCCTCCGTAACGACGATTTCGCCAAGCAGAACGAATGTTCCGTGGTCGGGTGTTACGAGTAGTGACTGACGACCTATCCAACCCAAACCCGCCTCGACGGCATAGCGCTTCTCGAAGATGGGAGCACTATCGACAAAACAGCGTCCCGAGAGTGTCGGGCAGAGCTCCTTCAGGCGTGCCGAGAGTTCGAAGAGCATCTGCTTAATGGTTGTGTGATAGTCAGTTGTGAGGGCATAGGATGCAACCTTCGCGCGGTGCTCTGCGGGGTAGCCCTCGCTGATGTGATTCTTGTATGCCACGGCGCATACGATGACGCTTTTTGCCCCCTCGACAAGGGTCGCAGCATCGGCTCGACGCTCGATATTTCGCTTTAGGTAGTCGAGTGACGAGGCATATCCTGCCTCAATCCACCCCTCAAGAAATATCCTATCGTCCTCAAAATGAGTACATTGCGCTACACCGCAGAGGTCGAAACCCACCTCGCGTGCAATTTGCTTGATATGTTCATTTTGGAGCATAGGTGACTAATTTTATCGCAAAGATAGTTATAATTACGAAAAATATACTATTTTTGCGCAGATTTGTGGATTGCGCGCGTGTCAAAAGTGACGATAAGGGCGATGCACCACGCAGTAGAAAACTTAAATTATACTTATGAAGTTGAACACACTTTACGAAATTCTCCACAACAGTGTGAAGAATTTTTCGGAGCGTATAGCCTTTTCGTTGTGGAGAGGCGGTAGCTACACCTTCAAGCAGGTGGGCGAGAAGGTTGCCGAGGTACAAGAGTTGCTCCGCTCGGCTGGACTCAAAAAGGGCGATAAGGTCGTCTTGCTAAGTAGCAATATGCCTAACTGGGGCGTCTGCTACTTTGCTATTACTACGGGTGGCTATACGGTAGTGCCTGTCTTGCCTGATTTTACATCGGCAGACCTCGACCGTATTGTCGAGCACTCGGAGGCAAAGGCGATGTGCGTATCGGATAAGCTCTTCACCAAGATCTCGAAAGAGGTGTCGCAGAAGATGAACATCATCGTCCGCACCAAGAACCTCTCGATTCTCTCGCAGAACGTGAAGGAGGAGGGTGAGTTGACCGTGCCACAGCCTGAGGATTTGGCAGCTATCATCTACACATCGGGTACTACATCACAGCCTAAGGGTGTAATGCTTACCCACTACAACCTCGCATCGCAGATGTGGTTGATTGACCCGTTGTTCCTCGTTCGTGAGGACGATATCTTCCTCTCGGTGTTGCCTATGGCCCACACCTATGAGTGTACACTTGGTCTCATCCTTGCATTCTATCACGGTGCACACGTGGTATACCTCGACAAGGCACCAACCGTATCGATTCTTCTCCCTGCATTGGCAGAGGTGCGCCCAACCATTATGCTCACCGTGCCACTCATCATCGAGAAGATTTTCAAGGGCTCGGTGAAGAAGAAGTTCACCTCGAACGGCTTTATGCGTGCGCTCTATGGCGTAGGCTTCATCCGTCGCTACTTGCACCGCATTGCAGGTAAGAAGTTGGCTAAGACTTTCGGTGGTCGCATCCGATTCTTCGGTATCGGAGGCTCGAAGCTCGACTCTGAGGTTGAGCAGTTCTTGCTCGATGCAAAGGCTATCTACGATATCGGCTACGGTTTGACCGAGACCGCACCGCTCATCGCAGGTGCTGTGGATGGTATGCTTCGCCTCGGCTCGACAGGCCCAATCCTCAAGGGTATCGAGTACCGTCTCGAGAATGTCGACGAGACTACAGGCATCGGCGAGTTGGTCGTAAAGAGCCCATCGC
The DNA here is from genome assembly GCA_045614285.1 of Alistipes sp. Classification (GTDB taxonomy): domain Bacteria; phylum Bacteroidota; class Bacteroidia; order Bacteroidales; family Rikenellaceae; genus Alistipes. Next base: position 17,330 of record JAZLCQ010000061.1, on the reverse strand, counting down.
AGATGGTCGGCTACTATAAGAATCCTGAGGCTACAGCTTCGGCATTCACCGAGGATGGTTTCTTCCGCACGGGAGACCTCTGCTGCTTCGATAAGGATGGTTGGCTCTACATCAAGGGTCGCTCGAAGAATATGATTCTCGGCCCAAGCGGTGAGAATATCTATCCTGAGGATATCGAGAATGTGCTCAACTCGCACGTCTTCATCTCGGAGTCGTTGGTTACCGAGGAGGAGGGTAAGTTGGTGGCGTTGGTTCACTTCGACACCGATGCTATCGAGGCTCGTTATGCCGAGATGGTTGAGACTTGGCACAAGAAGAAGGAGGAGTTCGCTCGCTTCAAGGAGGAGTTGATGCGTGACATCAAGCAGTATGTGAACGAGCGCGTAAATCGCTACTCGAAGGTTTCGGAGGTAGTCGAGGAGGAGCAGGAGTTCGAGAAGACTGCAACCAAGAAGATTCGCCGCTTCCTCTACACCGGCAAGGGTAAAAAGCAGGAGTAGAAGAGGTTACAATAGATGGAGAAGGTGATGCGATGAGCGTCACCTTTTTCTTTTTCTCGACGACCGCCTTCTTTGCTCCAAATTTTCAATTTGCTGTACTCAATTTTTAATTTGAAAACCTTATTCCGCCTCCTACGCACCTACAGAGCGGATTGTTGAAAATTGTTAATAACTTGTAAATAATCTGCCCGATTTTAGTTGCTAATTTCGTAGAAAACGGAGTACCTTTGTATCGGTAAAACTCGGGATAATGCCCTCCTATTCGGGAGGGTATTTCCGCCCAAGTAGACAAACAATTTAAATACTATATATATAATGAAGAATAACTCGACTCTTAAAAAAGTCCAGTACGCTGATGCTGTCGCTGCCTCGAAGGAGTACTTCGGAGGTGATGAACTCGCTGCTACAGTGTGGGTTAGCAAGTATGCTTTGAAGGACTCGCAGGGTAATATCTACGAGTCGTCGCCTGAGCAGATGCACTACCGTCTGGCAAAGGAGCTCGCCCGTATCGAGAACAAGTACGGTGAGCCTCTCTCGGAGCAGGAGATTTTCGAATTGCTCGACCACTTCCGTTATGTCATCCCACAGGGTGGCCCAATGACCGGTATTGGTAACAACTTGCAGGTTGCTTCGTTGTCGAACTGCTTTGTTATCGGCCACAAGAATCCTGCTGACTCGTATGGCGGTATCTTCCGTATGGACGAGGAGCAGGTGCAGCTGATGAAGCGCCGTGGTGGTGTGGGTCACGACCTCTCTCACATCCGTCCTGCTGGTAGCCCTGTATTGAACTCGGCTCTCACCTCGACAGGTATCGTTCCATTTATGGAGCGTTACTCGAACTCTACACGTGAGGTTGCTCAGGATGGTCGTCGTGGTGCGTTGATGCTTTCGATTTCGATTAAGCACCCCGATTCAGAGAAGTTTATCGATGCTAAGCTCGACACCAACAAGGTGACAGGTGCGAACGTATCGGTTAAGATTGACGACGAGTTTATGCGTGCTGCTATCGAGGGTCGCACCTATACTCAGCAGTTCCCAATCAACGCTGACAAGCCAAAGCTCGTACAGAATATCGATGCTACAAAGTTGTGGTCGAAGATTATCCACAACGCGTGGAAGTCGGCTGAGCCGGGCGTATTGTTCTGGGATACAATCATCCGTGAGAGTGTGCCTGACTGCTACGCTGACGAGGGCTTTGTAACAGTATCTACCAACCCATGTGGTGAGATTCCGTTGTGTCCATACGATAGCTGCCGTTTGTTGGCTATCAACCTCTATAGCTACGTTGAGAATCCGTTCACAAAGGAGGCTTCGTTCAACTTCGACCTCTTCAAGAAGCATGTGCATATGGCTATGCACTTGATGGACGATATCATCGACTTGGAGTTGGAGAAGATTGAGCTCATCATCGACAAGATTGCTTCGGACCCTGAGGATAAGGATGTTCGTCGCGTAGAGCTCGACTTGTGGCACAAGATTAAGGAGATGGCTCTCAAGGGTCGTCGTACAGGTCTCGGTATCACCGCTGAGGGCGATATGTTGGCAGCACTCGGTTTGCGCTACGGCTCGAACAAGGCTCTCGACTTCGCTACAAAGGTACACCAGACCCTTGCAGTTGAGGCATACCGTGAGTCGGTAAATATGGCACGTGTTCGTGGCCCATTCACCGTATTCAACGCAGAGAAGGAGAAGAACAACCCAATGATTAACCGTCTTAAGGATGCTGATGCATCGCTCTACGAGGAGATGGTTAAGTATGGTCGTCGTAATATCGCAATGCTTACCATTGCACCTACAGGTACCACATCGTTGATGTCGCAGACAACTTCGGGTATCGAGCCTGTATTCCGTCCTGTATACAAGCGTCGTCGTAAGATTAACCCATCGGATCGTGACGTGAAGGCAACATTTACCGACGAGCAGGGCCAGATGTTCGAGGAGTACAACGTATACCACCACAAGTTTGTGGATTGGTTGCGCATCAATGGCTACGATATCTCACGCCTCGACACCATCAGCGACGAGGAGTTGGAGAAGTGGGTTGCAGCATCGCCATACCACAAGGCTACCGCAAACGATATCGACTGGGTTGCTAAGGTTAAGATGCAGGGCGCAATTCAGAAGTGGGTTGACCACTCGATTTCAGTTACCGTGAACCTTCCAAACAACATTTCTGAGGAGGTTGTAGCAGATGTATATCGCACCGCTTGGGAGTCGGGCTGTAAGGGTATCACCGTATATCGTGACGGTTGCCGTGCAGGTGTGCTCGTTGACAAGAAGAGCAAGAAGTCTGAGCCTAAGAAGTGCGAGGAGGCAACAGGCGAGAATCGTCGTCCAAAGTCGATTCCTGCAGAGGTTGTTCGCTTCAAGAACGGTCATGAGTCGTGGATTGCATTCGTGGGTATGGTAGAGGGTCGTCCATACGAGATCTTCACCGGTAAGATTGAGGATGACGCTATGTACATCCCACCAAAGATTACCAAGGGTAGCATTCTCAAGGTACGCGAGGACGATGGCACTAAGCGCTACGACTTCCAGTACACTGACCGTTACGGTTACACCAACACTATCGGAGGTATCTCGCGTTTGTTCGACGAGAGCTTCTGGAACTATGCTAAGTTGATTTCGGGTGTATTGCGTTACAATATGCCAATCGAGAAGGTTGTAGCCTTGATTGATGGCTTGCACCTCGACGATGAGAACATCAACACTTGGAAGAATGGTGTGAAGCGTGCTTTGAAGCAGTACATCGAGGATGGTACTCGCTCAAAGGGTAAGTGCCCACAGTGTGGTCAGGAGCAGATGGCATACCAGAATGGTTGCTTGACATGTCTCTCTTGCGGCTACTCTAAGTGCGGTTAAAGATAATAAGGTGTTTTCGTCGTTACGCTTGCCGTCGAGATTCTCACATACGTCCAGTATGCTTCGGTTTCGCAAGCTGCGTAAGCCTTGAAAACCCACTTATCATACAATTTATAGATTTTAACAAAGAGGTCAACCATTGCGGCTGGCCTCTTTTTTGTTGTTGTGAGTTTGGGCGTCTCGCTAAAGTTTACTATATTTGTGAAACAATAACCTTGTAAACTTTATAACTATGAGACGTTTGCTACTATCTGTGCTAATGGTATTGATGGCCGGAGCTACACTTTCAGCCCAGCGTGCACAAGCCCCACAACGAGGCGTGTGGAGTGATGAGGATGGCCTGCCACCGCTCTATGGTGATGTGGATAGCGTTGTCGTTACGACATTCACTTTGAAGGATGTCTTTGGCGAGATTACAAAGGTGAAGATTGATAGCAAGTTTACCTGTACCTTCAATAGCGAGGGTGATTTGTCGTCGCTGAAACTCTACAACTCGGACGAGACCGTACAGGGTTTGGCGCGTTTTGACTATGACTCGAATCGTAAGGTACTCGGCTCTGCTATCTATGGCTCGAATGGTACCTTACAACAGAAGGTGTTGATGAGATATGACGACAAAGGCCGTCAGAGTGAACTGAGCACCTATAACAGTAGTGGCGAGTTGGAGGAGAAGATCCTTTACAAGTACGACGAGTCGGGTAAGTTGGCCGAAATAAGTAACTACAATGGTAGCGGAGCGTTGCTCAATACCGAGACTCCGAAGAGTGACGCTTCAGACCCTTCGGTGCGCAAGCACGATGCTGAGGGCAAGTTGATTGAGCGCACTTTGTACGGTGAGAATGGATGCTGCCAGTGGCGCATCATCTACCGCTATGACGCTGCGGGCAATGTTATTGAGGCGACGAAGTACGAGACCGATATTATGATCCCACGAGAGTGCGTGGTCTATACAATATACTATAGAAAGTAACGATATGAGAGACTTTAGAGTAGGCCACGGCTATGATGTACACGCCCTGGGTGAAGGGTTGCGATTAGTGTTGGGAGGCGTTGAGATTGCCCACACAAAGGGTTGTATTGCCCATTCGGACGGAGATGTGTTGGTACACGCCATCTGCGATGCCCTGCTTGGTGCTGCGGCATTGGGCGACATCGGCAAACACTTTCCTGATAGCTCGGCAGAGTTCAAGGGCATCGACTCGTTGATACTTCTGCGTAGTGTGGTTGAGCTCCTTGCGAAGGAGGGTTACACCATTGGCAATATCGACTCGACAATCGCTATGCAACGCCCTAAGTTACGCCCACATATTGACCTTATGCGTGAGCGCATAGCTGCAGCGGCGGGTATCGATGTTTCGCGTGTCTCGGTAAAGGCTACTACAACCGAGTGGCTCGGCTTCGAGGGCGAGGAAAAGGGTGTTTCGGCTACGGCAGTCTGCACTATAATTAAGGATTAACATTTAGCAAAATAAAATAGAAAAATATGTCAGCAATTAGAACTTTAGAGCCTACATTGGTGTGGGAACTTTTCGATGATATCACGCGTGTACCACGTCCATCGAAGAAGGAGGAGAAGATAGGTGCATTTTTGGTTGAGTTTGCCAAGAAGCACAATTTGGAGTATCAGTGCGACGCTATCGGCAACGTCGTTATCCGCAAGGCGGCTTCGGCAGGCTACGAGGGTAGACCAACCGTGGTGTTGCAGGCTCACACCGATATGGTGTGCGAGAAGAACTCGGACAAGGTGTTCGACTTCGAGACTGAGGCTATCCAGACCTATATCGAGGATGGCTGGGTGAAGGCGGATGGCACTACACTCGGTGCAGATGACGGTATCGGTATCGCAGCAGCTTTGGCTCTGCTCGTAGACGATAGCGTGGCTCACCCTGCGCTTGAGGCGCTCTTTACCGTTGACGAGGAGACCGGTTTGACAGGTGCTTTCAACTTGGGCGAGGGTATGGTACAAGGAAAGTATCTCATCAACCTTGACTCGGAGGATGAGGGTGAGGTCTTCATCGGTTGTGCGGGTGGTGTCGACACATTGGCATATTTGCCACTTGTTGAGGAGGCTGCACCAAGCAATTACGCATACTACAAAGTCGCTGTAAGCGGTCTTTTGGGTGGCCACTCGGGCGACGATATCGATAAGGGTCACGCCAACTCGAATAAACTCGCGGCACGTATCGCAGAGCGTGCAGGACGCCTCTTTGGTGCTCGTTTGTCGCACTTCGATGGTGGTAACTTGCGCAATGCAATTCCACGTGAGGCATATATCATCTTGGGCGTAGCGGCTGATAAGGCGGCTGAGTTCGAGGCTGATGTGACAGCCTATGGCAAGACCTTGTGCGATGAGTTTGCATTGGTCGAGAAGAATGCAAAGGTTGAGTTGACCAAGGTCGATGCTCCGACTACCGTCTTGGCGGCTGAGACCGAGAAGAATCTTCTCTTGGCTTTGATCGGAGTACCTTCGGGCGTGTTGGCTATGTCGGCAGCAATGCCTGGCTTGGTCGAGACCTCGACTAACCTTGCGTCGGTTAAGTTTGTCGATGGCGAGATTGTGATTACCACATCGCAGCGTTCGTCGTCGGAGAGTGCGAAGGAGTATGCGAAGCTGATGGTTGAGAGTGTCTTTGTAGCTGCGGGCTGCAAGGTCGTTCATTCGGATGGTTACCCGGGTTGGTCACCAAACCCATCGTCGAAGCTCCTCGAGTGCACATTGTCGGCATACAACAAACTCTTTGGCACACAGCCTAAGGTGCGTGCTATTCACGCAGGTTTGGAGTGCGGCTTGTTCTTGGAGAAGTACCCTCACTTGGAGATGGTTTCGTTTGGCCCAACTCTCCGCGGTGTACACTCGCCAGATGAGCGCTTGGAGATTTCGACCGTAGATAAGTTCTGGAAACTGCTTGTCGAGGTCGTAGCGACTATTGAGTAATCCACTTGTTCAGGATACGGAGAAAGTATCGGTCGTCGGAGTAATCAATAATTCCGGTGACCGATATTTCGTTTTGCGGCATTCGCTCGCCGGCATATAGGCAGGTCGATATTGTGCGCAGAGGGAGCGTCATATCCCTCTTGTCTACCAATGTGCGGAGTGTCGATATCGCCTCACCATCTACAAAGTCGCACCAAAACATGCCGCTCTCGGCCTCTTCGATGCGTACATCTTCGATTGTTACTATCTCGCCGATATCGAGTGGCGAAATCTCAGCTATCTGCTTTGTTGTAGGTGTGTATGTGCCTCTGCGCCCCGTTCTGTGGATATATCTATCTACCACGGCCTCCTCAATGTTCGATAGCGGATATTCGCCCGTAGGTGCTGCGCCCATCTCGATGCGATGACCTACGCGTGCCAGCATCAGCCCGCAACAATAGATGTCGACCTCGCTGTAGAGCGGGAAGCACTCGTCGTAGTTTCGTACGTCGATATTGATTTCTAGGGTGCCCGTTTCGTCACCCACGATGATGCTTTTGTAAAGTTCGCCATATAGATCGTTGGCTACCACGACGCAGCGGAGCCTGCACTCCTCGACAATGCGGTAGTGGTCGTCGTGACATAGCGAGATAAGGTGGGCAATATTGAGCACTTTCGGTTCATCTTTGCCCTCCGTAGAGTTGTTGCATCCGAGGAGCAGTGCAACGCTACAAATCGCTATTAGCAGTCGTGAAATCATCTTTTGTGCGAGGAATAATTACAAACTGGTCACCTATCTCACGGCTTACAACGCGGCGATAGAGAATGCCCCTAACCGTAATTGCCGAGGTCGGCAAAAAGTCATCTTTGAACTTGGCATATTCGCTTGCGAAGGTGAATATGGCGTTGCCTTCACCATCTACAAAGCGGTGATAACCCTCCATTGTGGCCTCCGTCGTACACTCCTCGGTAGGAGAGTGGAGCAGACTCTCGACCTCCACATAGCGACCGCATAGTGTGTTCGAAAGCGAAGGAATAGCAATTTGGAGCGGCTCGATGGTAGCCACATCGTCACTGCGCACAATGAGCCTATCGATAATCGCCAGCGGAGCCAATTCGCGAGATGATTCGTCGTGCGACATTGGCGGAAGGCCAAGCGTTACAACCTCATCCTCGACCATTATCGCGTGCCCTTTGAGTCGCAGTGCCACCTTTAAGCCGATGGGGTAGAGTGTCGCTATATTGTTGAGCCCGATTTTTACTTCGACCGCACCCGTCGCATCCTCCACAACGAGCGAATGATAGAAGTTACCGCCAAAGTCGGTGCTTACCACACGACCCACACATCTCAGGTCGGTTGTGATGGTCGCGCAACCCTCCTCACACATCTGGCGCAGAGAGCCGATTTTGCAGTTTGCCTGCTCGGTGAACTCTACCGTAGGAGAGCTATAACCACCATCGTAGCACCCAGTCGTGGCAATAATCGCGACGAGGAATATCAATAATATGTGGCGTAACTTCATAAAAAATGAATCAATTTAGGACAAATTTACTAAAAACTAGTTAATTTTTGCTATTTTTGTCGCCGAATTAAATAACTATATAGGCGTATGTTACACCTCTTACAAAGCGAGACTGAAGGTATATCGAAATTGATAGTGCCTGATAGCCTCCAGAAGCAGCATTTTTTAGAGACTTTGCAGAAGATTACACACATCGATTATCGTCAGCTTATGACCGATATGATACAGGAGGCGGGTTGGATTCTCCTCAAGATAGTGATTGCACTCTTAATCTATGTCATTGGTCGCTGGATTATCCGCTGGGTTATCCGTCTTATGGACAAGGCCTTCACTCGTCACGAGGTTGAGACTTCGTTGCGCAGTTTCTTGCGTAGCTTGGTTAAGGTGTTGTTGATGGTTGTACTCCTCTTGGCTATTGTGCAGACTTTGGGAGTCAACACATCGTCATTCCTCGCTATCTTCGCCTCTGCAGGTTTGGCTATCGGTATGGCCTTGAGCGGCACATTGCAGAACTTTGCAGGTGGCGTGGTGTTGCTTATCTTGCGCCCTTATAAGGTTGGCGATTATATCGAGGCACAGGGTCAGTCGGGTACTGTAGACGAGATTGGTCTCTTCCAGACTCGCCTCAAGACTACCGACAACCGCATCGTCTATGTACCAAATAGCAGCATTTCCTCTTCGATTATCGACAACTACTCGCAGTCGGATACCCGTCGTGTGGATTGGCTTCTCTCAATTTCGTATGGTGACGACATCGATGTTGCACGCCGCGAGATTTTGGCTATGCTCAAGGCTGATGAGCGTGTCTTGGCCGACATCGAGCCTGTGGTATACGTGAAGAATTTGGGCGAGAGCTCGGTAGATTTGACCATCCGTGCGTGGGTGGCAAATGCTAACTATTGGTCGCTCTACTTTGATATGAACGAGAAGATGTACAAGGAGCTTCCGCAGAAGGGCATCAACTTCCCATTCCCGCAGATGGATGTACATCTCAAGAAGGAGTAATTTCAATACAATATATAATTAGCTATGGAGTTTAAGGATATTTTGGCAATTTCGGGACAGCCTGGTTTGTTCCGTTATGTAGCGCAGTCGCGCAATGGTTTTATCGTAGAGTCACTTCTCGATGGTAAGCGTATGAATGCTTCGGCATCGTCGCGTATCAGCGCTTTGGCAGAGATCTCGATGTTTACCGAGGGTGAGGATATTCCTCTCGCTGAGGTATACACTAAGATGTATGCATATACCGAGGGTAAGCAGGGCCCATCGACTAAGGAGGGTGCAGCACGTTTGAAGGAGTTCTTCGGTGTTGTTATTCCTGACTACGACCGCGAGCGTGTACACGACTCGGATATCAAGAAGGCTGTGTCGTGGTTCAATATGCTCGTTGAGGCTGGTTTGACCACCTTCGAGATTCCACAGGAGTAATCTCCTACGGAAGAGCAAAAAGAGAGGGCGGATTCCTGTAGGATCCGCCCTTCTTATTTGTAGCTACAAAACTACTACTTCTTGCCTGCTGGCTTCTCGGTAGCTGCAACTGCGATACCCAACTCCTTCTTTACCAATGGAGCGATATCTACAACCTGACCCTCGTCAACGTATACGAATGAAGGCACCGATGTGTCGATTACTGCGATGTAACCGTTAGCCTTAGCTACCTTGTTGATAGCGTTCTGAGCCTTCTCCTGCAACGGCTCGAGCAACTCCTGCTGCTTCTTCTGGAAGTCCTGCTGTGCAATCTGCTGGAACTCAGCGAAACGCTGCTGCAACTGCTCCAACTCCTGCTGCTTCATCTGCTTGATAGATGCTGCCATAGTGGCCTGGTTCTTCTGGAAGTCAGCCAACTTGTTGTTGAACTCCACCTGAATCTGCTCCATCTGCTCCTGCAAGTCCTTGCCGAACAACTCGAGGTTCTTTTGCGCCTCATTGAACTCTGGCATCGCTACTACGATGTCCTGCGAGTTGATGCGGGCGAACTTCTGTGCCGATACGGTGCTTACGCCGAGGATTACGGCAGCCAAAATTAAAAGTTTTTTCATCTTAAAAATCTGTTTTTGAGTTATTATTTTTTGAGTTTCTCTTACTTGTTAAGGTGCGCAATCACGTTTGCAGTGTGGTCGATAGCCTCGTTGTAGAAGAGTATCGATGCGTTCGATGCCTTGTCGAGCACGAGGTCGAAACCGTACTCCTTGGCATACTGCTCGATAGCTGCAAATACCTTTTCCTGGATAGGCTTGATAAGCTCGATGCGCTTCTTCATAAGCTCACCCTCCTCGCCGAAAAGGCTCTCCTGATACTTCTGAGCCTCCTCCTCACGCTGGAGGATCTGCTGCTCAATGGTGGCGCGTGATGATGCCGAGAGCGAACTTCTCTGCGCCATATACTGGTTGTACAAGTTCTCTACGTCCTTATACTTTTCATCTACCTGAGTCTGGTAAGACTTGCCGAGCTCGTCGAGCTGAGTCATAGCCGAGTTGTAGGCATCGAGCGACTTGAAAATCTTCTCGCTGTCGACAACGCAATACTTCTGTGCTGAGGCAATACCGAGTGTAGCCAAAGCGAAAATAGCTGTCAAGATAATCTTTTTCATACTCTTAGTTCTCTTTATGTTAAACATAAGCATTCAAATACATTGCCACAGTGCACTTCGCGACTAGAAAGTCTGACCAATGACGAAGTGGAACTGGCTGCCGCTAGGCTTGGTCGAACCTGCTGGTGGGTCGAAACCCCAACCCCAGTCGATACCGAGCATACCCACGATTGGGAGGTAAAGGCGTACACCGACACCTGCCGAGCGCTTCACCTTCCAAGGTGCGAAATCCTTCCACGATGAGAATCCGTTACCCGCCTCGAGGAAACCGAGCGCATAGATCTGCGACGAAGGTTTCAAGATGATAGGGTAGCGCAACTCCAAGGTGTACTTGTTATAACCAATCGAGTAGTTGTTTGTAGGATCCAGAGCGCCGTCCTCGTAACCACGCAACGAGATGATATCGACACCATACATTGTGTAGCCCGACATACCGTCACCACCGACCTGGAATCGCTCGAATGGCGAAATTTTATTCTTATTATAGTGTCCGAGGTAACCCATCTCAGCCTTAGCCATCAAGACGAGCTTGCTGTCAGGTGTGAGGGCCTGGAACCATTTTGCCTTGAACTGCCACTTGTGGAACTCGCTCCAACGGTAACGATCCTGGTCGCTCATGCTCTTATCCGAGTAATCCTTGCCATCCATCGACGAGAATGGAGGGGTAATCTGCAACGAGAGCGAGATATCCGAACCTCGACGTGGGTAGATTGGCTGGTCGGTAGAGTTACGCGAGAGCACCAATCGCAACGAGAGCATATTTGCATTACCATCGGTCATTACGAACGATGTGTAGTTCTTCAAGCCATAGCGCTGGTATGCCAACTCACCGTAGAATGTGAAGTATGGGTCAGGCCACGAAAGACGCTTTCCGAAACCAATCGAGAGACCATACGAACGGAAGTACGATGTTGCCGACTGCCAGAGGTAGTAAGCGTTGTTCTGCTCCGAGAGGTGACCCGAAATGGTGAATGAGTTTGGCTTGCGGCCTCCGAGCCAAGGATCTTGGAACGAGAGGGCGATAGCCTTATAGTATGTACCGTTTGTCTGACCCGAAATCGAGAGACGCTGATTCTGTCCCATTGGGTATGGCTTCCAAGCACCCTTCTTGAAGAAGTTGCGCATCGAGAGGTTGTTCAAGGTGATACCTACCGAGCCCACGAATGTTCCCGAGCCCCAACCTGCTGCGATGTTGAACTGGTCAGAAGCCTTCTCCTCGAGTGGCCAGTTGATATCAACCAAGTCATTCGATACAGGCTTGATATCTGGCATCAAGGCCTCCTCATTGAAGTGCTGCATACCCGACAAGGTACGGATGGTCTGCATGATGAGGGCACGGTTGTACAACTCACCCGGACGTGTATAGAGCTCACGGCGAATAACCTCGTCGTTTACACGGTTGTTACCTGTGATACCCACATTGTTGATGGTGAACTGGTTACCCTCGAAAATCTTAATCTCGAGATCGAGTGAATCGGCACCCACAACAATCTCCGCTGGCTCAATCTGCGACATCAAGTATCCGTCGTTCTGGTAGAGCGACGAAACCGACATATCGTCAGGGTTCATCTCCTTGCCGATGCCGAGACGCTTGTGGATTGACTTCTTGTCGTAGACGTCACCGCTCTTCAAGGCCAACATACGCTGCAATGTCTCGGTGTCGTACTTAGAGTTACCCACCCAGTTTACATTGCGGATATAGTACTTGTTACCCTCGCTCAACTTGATGTTGATACCGAGTCGCTCCTTACCCTTCTTGGTAGTGAAGCGGTAGAGTGAGTCGGAGAGGATGTTTGCGTTGCGGTAACCCTTCGAGTTGTAGAAGTCGAGCAACAACTCTTTATCCTCGTCGTACTCCTTCTCGTTGAACTTGGTCTTCTGCCAGAAGTAAGGGCTCACCTTGTGAGTCTTCTTGAAGGTGCGAGTGAGACGCTTAGTATCGAAGGCCTCGTTGCCGTTGAAGCTGATCTCGCCGATGCGAATACGCTTATTCTTCGTTACGTCGAAGGTGACGTTTACAGCCTGCTTGATAACCGAATCGGGCTCAACCTTGTAGCTCACCTCGCAGTCAAGAAATCCCTTCTCGGCGTAGTGTTCCTTGATGAGCTTGATGTTTCTGTCGATGATATGATCCGAGAGCTCGTGACCTCGCTTGAGCTTGAGCACCTCCTCGATAAGATCCTTCGACTTGTTCTTTGTTACGCCCGAAACTGCCCAGTTCATCACTCGTGGACGCTCACGGAGTACAACCTCCAAGTCTACGCTATCGCCCTCGATGGTTGCACCAATCTGGATATCCTCAAAATAGCGCTGCGACCAGAGGCGCATCATTGCGTTCTGGATAAATGTACCCGAGAGGTGAATCGAGTCGCCCGGAATCAAGCCCGATGACGAGCGGATAATATCGTGGTTGATGTGCTTTACGCCGTGAATGTTAACCTTGCGGATGTGGTACATCTTGTCATCCGCCTTGTCGAGGTATTGTGCATTCTCGGGAATGACAAAATCATCGACAACCTCGGTGGTATCGGCGTTTATCATTGGTGCATTCGACGGGTCTTTCGATAGGTTGCGAGGCTGTGCTGCAACGCTCACAGCCGCGAAGACCATCATCAGTATGCAGATTATCTTGGTGCGAAATATCATCGTTAAACTACTTTTCATTCAAATTATAAAACTCCGTAGCGGCGCTCACGCTTGGCGTACTCCTCCAATGCAAGGTCGAAGGCCTCCTCGCGGAAGTCGGGCCACATGGTCTGTGGGAAGTACATCTCAGCGTAAGATGCCTGCCAAAGCATAAAGTTGCTCAGGCGGCACTCTCCACTTGTACGGATAATGAGGTCGGGGTCGGGCATACCGGCAGTGTCGAGGTGAGAAGCAATAGTGCTCTCGTCGATAGCCTCGGCCGACAACTCTCCACGCTCCACCTTCTCGGCTATCGCGCGCGTAGCACGCAACATCTCGTCACGAGACGAGTAGTCGAATGCCAATACCAACGTCAACTTATCGCCACCTTTGGTGCTCTCCTCGATGTGGAGCAATCGCTCACGCACCTCCTCCGAGAAGCGGTCACGACGGCCAATGAATCGAACTCTCACGCCCTGCTCAATAAGCTCTGGCGTCTCCTTGGTTACACTCTTGCAGAAGAGCTCCATCAGAGCATTCACCTCTGCCTGAGGGCGACCCCAATTCTCGGTCGAGAAGGCGTAGAGGGTGAGATATCTCACACCGCGCTTACGGGCCGCCTTGATGCACGCCTTTACCGAGACCACACCTTCGATGTGTCCCTCGTATCGCTCCTTGCCCTGCGACTTCGCCCAACGGCCATTGCCGTCCATGATAATTGCGATATGTGTTGGTATCTTCTCCACTTTTATCCGTTGTAAGGCGCAAATATACGAATTATTTTGGAACTATTGCTTTGCAATACCCATTTTTTATCGAATATCTACTCCCCACATCATTTTATTCCTTAACGAATCGAAGAATGATTTATTGTGTGGAACGGCTAGACGTATCTTTCGCTCAGCCTTTTTGATGGTCAAAATGGTGTTGTTCGATATCTTGAAAGTGCGATTATCGGCCGAGATTGAAGCCTCGTTTTTGCGGGTGTTGATCTGCAAGGAAACGACGCTTGAATCGGGCATCACGATAGGTCGCATTGTGAGGTTGTGCGGTGCCAGCGGAGTGAGCAAAAATGAGTGGCACGAAGGTGCCAAAATTGGGCCTCCTGCGCTCAATGAGTAGGCAGTCGAACCTGTTGGCGTTGAGATGATTACACCGTCACCATTGTAGGTTGAGACTTTGTTGTTATCGATGCTCGCATCAATCGAAATCATCGATGCTCCGAGACGCTGAATCGAGACCTCGTTCAAGGCGTAAAGTGACCTCTTCTCGCCATCGAAAACGCCCTCGATGCAGAGCATATCTCGTACCTCCAAATTGAGCTCTCCGGCAGCTATCTCGTCGAATACCTCTTTGATGTTTTCGCGTGGTGCAAGAGCCAGGAATCCGAGGTGTCCGCCATTGATGCCGACAACCGGAATATTAGCGCCATTGAGACGGTGTACGCCCTCGAGCAGAGTGCCATCGCCGCCGTAGCAGACCATCACCGACTCCTCGGGCTGTGTTCCAACCTCTCCATCATAGATATATTCGGCTGCAATTGTGCGCGAAGTGTGCTCGGCGATATTCTCGGCAAAAGCCCTGTTTATGGCATACTCAAAGCCGTAATGCTCTATCGCTCCGAAGATTTGGTCGATATCCTCGGTGCGGAGTGTAATGCCTTTTCGTGAAAAAAGTATAATTTTCATCTCTTGTTTCGGCGAAATTTATTAACTTTACATCGATTTTGGCGCAAAGTGTGCAAAATCACATTGCAAAGATAGTTATTTTTTATGACAAAGTTAAGCGTAAACATAAATAAGATTGCGGTAATTCGCAATTCGCGCGGTGGAAATACCCCCGATGTTATTGCTGCGGCTCTCAACATAGAGCGTTTTGGAGGTGAGGGAATCACAGTTCACCCACGCCCCGATGCCCGCCATATCCGCTACTCGGATGTTCGCGAGTTGAAGAAGGTTGTCAAGACCGAACTCAATATCGAGGGTAACCCTATCGGCTCGTTTGTCGATTTGGTGTTGGAGGTTGTACCGGCTCAGGTGACCCTCGTTCCCGATGCCGAGAATGCCATCACTTCGAATGCGGGATGGGATACCATCGCCAACAAAGAGTTCTTGACCGATATCACCAAGCGCTTCCACGAGAAGGGTATTCGTGTCTCGATTTTTGTCGATCCGAAGCCCGAGATGGTTGCCGGTGCTAAGGCTTGCGGTGCCGATCGAGTAGAGCTCTATACTGAGGCCTATGCCGCTAATTATAAGGCTGATAGAGAGGCTGCGATTGCACCATATGTCGCTGCTGCGGAGGAGGCTCGCAAGTGTGGTCTTGGCCTGAACGCAGGTCACGACCTCTCGCTCGAGAATCTCGAATATTTCGCTCAGCAGATACCGTGGTGCGACGAGGTTTCGATTGGCCACGCTCTGATTAGCGACGCCCTCTACTACGGCTTGGAGAATACGGTGCAACTCTATCGCAGATGCCTTAAATAAGACGAGAGCAGAGAGATGACTAACCCACTAAACCTTCCAATATTTAAGCGAATTTCACGCCTTGTTGACGAGCGAGGTGTCGAAGCCTATGTCGTAGGCGGATATGTCCGTGACTACTATCTTCACCGCCCCTGCACCGATATCGATGTAGTTGTGGTTGGTAGCGGCATTGAAATTGCCGAGGCACTCGGTAAAGAGCTGAAAACCAAGGTGTCAGTCTTTAAAACATTTGGTACGGCTATGCTCCACGCCGACGGCTATGAGGTGGAGTTTGTGGGAGCTCGCAAGGAGTCCTATTCGCCCGATTCGCGCAAACCCCATGTCGAGGATGGAACTATCGAGGATGACCAGCGTCGTCGTGACTTTACCATCAATGCTATGGCGTGGTCGCTCAATGGCGAGACCTTTGGTCAGTTGGTCGATCCGTTCGATGGAATGTACGACCTTGAAGATTGTATAATCTGCACTCCGTGCGACCCCGATATCACCTTCTCGGATGACCCTCTCCGTATGATGCGAGGCATTCGCTTTGCATCGCAACTCGGTTTCGAGTTGGAGGATGAGACTTTTGAGGCTATGAAGCGCAACCGTGAGCGTATCAAAATCGTGTCGCAGGAGCGCATCATCACCGAGCTGAACAAGATTGTCGCCTCGCCCGTTCCGTCGATTGGCTTCGAGCTGCTCGAGTTGACGGGTCTGTTGGAGATTATATTCCCCGAGCTACACGCCCTTTGCGGTGTGGAGCGCAGAGGCAATCACGCCCATAAAGATAATTTTAAGCATACGCTCAAAGTGCTTGATAATGTGGCACGTAAGAGCGATGACTTGTGGCTCCGCTGGGCTGCCATTATGCACGATATTGCCAAGCCGAAGTGCAAATCTTACGACCCGCGTATCGGATGGTCGTTCCACGGTCACGAGGTGCTCGGCTCGAAGATGGTACAGCCTATTTTCCGCCGTATGAAGTTGCCGCTTGGCGAGTCGATGAAGTTTGTGCAGAAGCTCGTCTTCCTCCACCTTCGTCCTATTATTTTGGCCGAGGATGTTGTGACAGACTCGGCAGTGCGCCGACTCCTCTTTGAGGCGGGTGACGATGTCGAGAAGCTGATGACCCTCTGCGAGGCCGATATCACATCGGGCATAGAGAGTAAGGTGAAGCGTTTCCTTGCGAACTTTGAGCTTGTGCGTGAGAAGATGCGCGATTTGGAGGAGCGTGACCGCATCCGCAACTTCCAACCGCCAATCACCGGTGATACCATTATGCGCGAGTACGATATCGCACCTTGCGCTATTCTCGGCGAGATAAAGGAGGCGATTAAAAATGCAATCCTCGACGGCGAAATACCGAACGATTACGACGCTGCTCACGCAATGATGGAGTGCCTGGCTGCAGAGTATGGCCTCGTGAAAAGAAAATAGTTCTGATGGGCTCTTTTTGCACCTTGCTTGCGGTGTAAAGGCTCATTTACGCCCAAGTAAACTGCGCTTTCCACCACTGCACAACGCGCAAAAATATCCTCATCATTGACTATTTTCAGGGTAGAGATTCAGCACGAAATTTCCTCATTCGTTTCCAATTTTAGAGGAACCTATTTTTATAATTTCTCTGCAGGTCTAAAAAAAAACGGCAAAAAATTTGCTAAATATATACAAAGTATATACCTTTGCACCGTTAAAAATTTAACAATAGAGTGTGCGGAGATGTGCAATGCCGTCATACTCAACACAATTTAGGTTAAACAGAGTTTCTATAACACATAAATTAAATTACAATTATGGCACAAATTAAGATTGGTATCAACGGTTTCGGACGTATCGGCCGTATGGTAT
>JAZLCQ010000060.1:0-17544 GCA_045614285.1 Alistipes sp. | reverse complement strand
TTAACAGTGAATGGGTGGCAAGCATAGAATGCATCGCGAACCTCATCGCTGCTAACTGCGTTTGTGTAGTCAACAGTTACAGTCTGAGTAGCTGCATCAAATGTGTAAGGTGCATTCTCAGCCTCAGCCCAGAAGAGAACTGTGTACTGGTTGCCAGTAACGAGCTGGAGCTCAACAGTAGTCGAGAGGTTGATAGTCTTTGCGCCACCAATCTCGCTGAGGAGAACGCCGTTAGCGTCGTAAACAGCCCACTCCAACTCAGTAGCAGTTGTACCGTCGCTGTAAGCACGGGTAGGAGTACCAACATTGAAAGAAACTGTAGCAGTCTCACCAACATTTACTCCGAGGTCAGTCTCCTGCTGACACGATGTTGCAATCATTGCCACGATTGCCAACATTCCGAAGAAAAGTTTTTTCATAAAAATTAAGTTTAAAAGTTTGTATCAATGTAAAAAATTTGTTTTGCAATCTTCACTTTCAGAATGGGGAATTATCTTAGATAATTAGACGATATTCCGCAAACATTCCGACACACACTACAAAGATAAGCAAAATATTCTCATATATGCAATAAAAATGCAACTATTTTTACCCCCCCCCGACAGAATCCGCTGATTACCAACGCTTTACGAATAAATAATAACACCCCTCTTGCGAGGAGTGTTATTGGATAAAAATGAAGACTATCTGTCCCTTATTTGAATAACGTATTAAGGCATTTTGCCAAGCGATAGCCCGCTTTTCGAATCTCCAACTCGGCAAGCGGAAGGGCCTTCTTATCGAAGTCGGCATCCAACTCTGAGCCCTCTGGTGACCAATGAATGGCAGGGCGAATATCGACAGCAGCATCTGAGTGCCAATCCTCAACCCAACCCTTAGTAACACGCTTAATCTCTCGCTTCGAGTAGGTGTCGAGCTTCTTGGCATACTGCTGTGGAGTCCATCCGCGATGGTTGCTCGCGATAATCGAGGTGTCCCACACCTTGTGCAACTTCTGCTTCTTGCCGAAGTAGACAACCGTAACACCGTGGTCGAAGCCGCGGCCGTTCAAATCCTCGTAGCGCATATGTGCTGGGCAGTGGATATCGCCAATCATATGCACAAGGCACTTCAAGGCGAACATCACAGCCGAATCGGTCATCTTCTCGCGCTCCTTGAACATCTCGGTGAACATCAGCGTAGCTGTCACGGCATCCTGACCGCCACGAACTCTGTCACGCACCTCCTGTGTAGCTCGATTCTGCGAATCGACAACCGAAGCGTGCCATCTCTTGCAGACGTCATTCTCGCGCTTAGGCTTCTTCGGGCTATCCATCCAAGTGGCATAATCGGCCAACGGAGTACCTCCCGTATACTTCTCGATATTAGCTTTAGCTCTCGGTGTGAGGTTGCGCTCGGCAATCTCGGCGATAGTGCGGTGACCAAGACCACCCCACGCCATAGCCTCCAAAGTGGCAATCAAAGCCACCACTACGATAACAATCTTTCTCATAGTCTACTACTTGAAGAGTGTATTCAATACCTTAGCCAAGCGATAGCCGGCCTTCTGCACCTGCATCTCAGCCAATGGGTATCCCCACGACATAAACTCATCGCTCAAAGCGTCACCCTCCTTCACATCGTAGATATGTGGGCGAACATCACGAGCCGACTCCTCGAGCCAATCCTCAACCCAGCCCGCAGTGATCTTCTTCACCTTCTTCTTCGAAAGATTATTGAGCTTCTGAGCATAACCCTGGTAGCCCCACTCTTTATAATCACGAGTGAGCACAGATGTATCCCACACCTTGTGCAAAGTGGTCTTCTTGCCGAAGAACTTGATTGGGAACTTACCCTGATTCTCGAAATCCTCGAAACGAACGTGGGCAGGGCAGTGCATATCACCAACCATATGGATAATGCTCTTCAAGGCGAACATCACAACCGAGTCGCTCAACTTCTCGCGCTCAGCGAACATCTTCTCGAACTCCAACAAGCCGGTCACAGCATCGCGACCCTCGCGTACCTTGTTTCGCAACTCCTGCGAGGTCTTGCAATCGGCATCTACAACCGATGCGTGCCAACCACGTGTAGCGTGAGCGTTGAATGGGTCGGTCTTACGCACCTCGTCCATCCATACCGAGTAGTCAGCCAACGGAGTACCCTTGGTGTACTTCTCGATATTGGCCTTCGCCTCAGGGGTGAGGTTACGCTCGGCAATCTCAGCTACTGCACGGTGACCAAAGCCACCCCACGCCATTGCATTAAAAGAGATGGCGCACGCAAAAATAAGTGTCAAAATAAAGCTTTTAGTTCTCATAATTTTAGCGAATTAATTAAGACAAAGGTACAGCTATTTTTCTATTTCCGCAAATATAGCTCGGCTTTTTTGCCTAACACCCCGCTTCTACGTGCATTCATTTGCGAAAAGAGCTATCACGAATCACATTTTTTTATATCTTTGCATAAACGAAACAGAGTTTAACGTAAAATTTTAACAATACTAACATTTTAACTACTTTCAATTATGAAACGACCAATTCTTTTTGCCATCTCGTTGTTGATGGCATTCTCGGCAGTCGCACAGGGCTACCAGACTCACTTCCAGAGCGCAACAGAGCCTCAGACTCTCTTGCCTAACATTCCACGAAGCAGCGCTCGTCAGGAGATTATCCTTCCAAATGTAAACGGCTACACCCCTTACAAGGCCGATTTGCACATCCACAGTACCTACTCGGATGGTGTTATGAAGTACACAGGCAAGGGTCGTGTTTACGAGGCTTGGCGTGATGGTTTGGACGTAATCGCAGTTACCGACCATATGGGTATTAAGAACTATACTGACAAGCAAGGTGTTGAGACTCCGGAGTCTGCTAAGAAGAAGAAGGGTGCTCGCCCTGCACAGGCAGTAAACGACGCTGTTAAAACAGCCGAAGGTTATGGTATCTTGGTTATCCCTGGAGTTGAGATTACAGGCTCAGCTCAGACATTGGGACACTTCAACGCTCTCTTCACCACCGACAACAACACCATCTTCGACTACAACCCTATCCAGAACATCCGCAATGCTCGCGCTCAGGGTGCTATGATTATGCACAACCACCCGGGATGGCGTCAGTCGACCTTGGAGATGAACGAGTTTGTAAAGAGTGTTTACGCTGAGAAGCTCGTTGATGGCGTCGAGATTATGAATGGTGCATTCTTCTACCCAAGAGCTATCGAGACTGCAAAGGAGAACAAGATCTTCTTCGCCGCTACAACCGACATCCACGGTACCACAGGCGAGACATACCGCGAAGTAGGCCACTTGCGTAATATGACCATCATCTACGCTAAGGATTTGACTTCGGAGGCTATTCGCGAGGGTTTGGAGTCACGTCGTACATTGGCTTACTCGTTTGGCGTATTGGCAGGCGAGGAGAAGTTGTTGCGTGATTTCTTCGAGGCATCTATCGAGACACGCAAGCTCGCTGTAGTAGTAGGCAAGAACAAGAAGAAGAGCCAGCGCGTATCGCTCATCAACAAGTCGTCAATCCCATACATATTGCAGTTTGGCAAGGGCAACCCTGTTATCCTCCCTGCATTGTCGTCTATCATCGTAAGCGTAAAGCCTGGCAAGCCAGTTCAGTGCAAGGTTAACAACTTGTGGTACGGCAATGAGCTGCACCCAGAGTTCAAGTTGAAGTACTAAACTACGATTATCACAATAGAGAAAGGGCATCCGTTTGGATGCCCTTTCTATTTGATTTATAAGCGATTTAGCTGCGTTTATACTCACCAGGAGTCATACCGGTAATACGCTTAAAGTATTGACCCATAAACGAAGGATTCGGGAAGTGAAGCTCGAGCGAAATCTGCTGAATACTCAAGTTCGAATACTTGAGTAAGTTCTTGATTTCGAGCGCTACGAACTCATCAATCCACTGGTGTACCGACTTACCCGTATAGGCACGCACAACACGCGAGAGGTGCTTGGACGAGACGTGTAACTTATCGGCATAGAACTCGACATTGCGCTGCTCGCGGAAGTTATCCGAGAGGAGAGCCATCAACTTATCGAAATACTCCGAGCTGCGATCCTTAACTCCCAATGTCGGCAACTCCTGCACGGTCATAATCGACTCACAGATACGGTACACCACCGAGCAGAGCACGTGGCGCAACGACATATCCATACACTCGGAACGATTCGGCGAAGAGCACTCGGCAAAGAGTCGGCTGAAGAGGCAGTGGAATGTATCCATATCCATCTCCGAAACATTTGCTACGCTGGTATTCTGTCGCAACTGCGTCATCATACTCAGCATAAAGCGCATATCGACATTCATACTCGTGAGGAATTTCGACTCCAAGGCCAAGGTGTAGAATACGCTATTGCCAATGGAATGAAACTCGAACACCGAAGCCGACGAGACGAAACACTGGCCCGCAGTGAGGCGATATTTGTTCATATGCGACGAGAAAGAGACCTCTCCACTTACGCACACCACCATCACCAAAGCCTCGATGCGGCACGGGTATTTCAAGTTCTGCACATCTTCACGATTGACATTGTCGAGACCAAGCAACAATGCACCATCGGTCTCTACCACCTGAGCACCCGCTACACCACGGAGTGTTTCGGCATACAATGGGAAAATTGATTGTTTTGTCATATCAAATATTTAATGCATCAACCTATCGAAACAGATTGCACACTACTCCTTCGATTTATTAGTTTTAGGTCGGGGCGAGGTGCGACTACAAAGTGCCGCCTACCTCCCACCAAAATGCACGAATACCGAGCTGAGGGTTCTTAGCCTCGATTCCGCGCAATGCGTTCATCAACTTCTCGCAACGGTCATCGTCGGTAATCGAGAGGATTGCCGAGTTCAACATCGGCCATACGTAGTCGCCCAAGTGAGGCTCACCAGTCTCGCTACCACAACCCTGCACCTCCTCCCAAGAGGTGTATCCGCGTACGCCGAGGGCAGCCATCTGCTGCTGCACCTCGTCGTAGAGTGCCTGATCACAAGCTATAAATAGTGCTTTCATACTTATATCTCTTTTTTAAGCGTTCAAAATTGGATCCTCCTTAGCAGCCTTCTTTGCTCTGCGACGCTCGCCAATGAGTGCGAATGTCGAGAAGAGTACCGGAATGAGGAAGAGTGTTACGAGGGTCGAGAACGAAAGACCCCAAGCTACCGACATACCGAGCGAGTTCCACATCTCCGAACCTACACCACTACCGACAGCCATTGGCACCATACCGAGTACGGTAGTGAGGGTAGTCA
Source organism: Alistipes sp. (assembly GCA_045614285.1). Lineage (GTDB taxonomy): Bacteria > Bacteroidota > Bacteroidia > Bacteroidales > Rikenellaceae > Alistipes. The sequence continues at coordinate 12,292 of JAZLCQ010000060.1, read as the reverse complement.
TCAAGATTGGACGCATACGCGAGCGACCCGCCTCAACAGCAGCATCGAGAATCGAATAGCCACGACCTACGAGCAAACGGGTGTAGTCGACGAGCACAATACCGTTGTTTACTACGATACCCACCAACATCAACAAACCGAGCAAGCCCATAACGCCCATTGCGGTGTCCGAAATCAACATACCGAAGACTACACCCACCAACGCAAATGGAAGCGAGAACATAATCACAAACGGATAGGTCAACGACTCGAACTGCGACGCCATAATCACGAATACGAGGATTACCATCAACACCATGAGCATAATCATATCCTTGAAGGTATCCTGCTGATCCTCATACGAACCTCCCAACTCCCAGGTGATACCTGCAGGGAACTCCATCTTGTTCAACTCAGCCACAGTGCCCTGGATGATATCAGACATAGCATAGCCGTGACCGATTGCACCCGAAATCTTCACATAGCGTGAACGGTCCTTACGCTCGATGGTTGGAGGTGTGTTAGCCTCGATAACGTGGCCGACATCACGCACCTTAATCGCACGACCCGAATTGTTGTAGAGTGTAATATTCTCCAAATCCTCGATTGACTCACGGAATGGACGGTCGTAACGCACCAAGATATCATACTCCTCACCATCCTCGCGATAGTACGATGCGATGGCACCATTTACGCGGTTACGGAGGTAGGTTGCTGCGGTAGCGATATTCAAGCCATTCATAGCCAACTTATCACGGTCGAATACAACCTGATACTCAGGAGTATACTCATCACGCGAGATGATAACCTCAGTACAGCCATCAACGGTGAGCATACGCTCCTTAATCTCGGCAGCCACGCGGTCAGTCTCCTCGAGGCTGTAGCCATAGAGCTCGATATCGACACTCTGCTGACCTCCGGCACCACCCTTTTGACCCGACTCGATAACCTCGTAGGTACGAATCTCGGTGTAGCCATCCAAATCCTTACGCATAAGGTCACAAATCTCGGTCATTGTGCGCTCACGCTCGGTCTTCTTCGAGAGACGGATATTCATCGAGATATAGTGAGTACCGTTCTCCTGCATCGATGCCCAGGTGTTGTCGGTATCTGCCATACCCTCGCTCATACCGATAGCGATAATCTCAGGGTAGTCGCGACGGAACTGCTCGTCGATACGCAACGCCAAGTCGCGTGTAATCTCCTGACGAGTACCGATAGGCAACTTAATCTTTACAGCAATACGCGCATTGTCCTGTGTAGGGAAGAACTCGGTCTTCATTCTTGGAGCCAAGAATACGATAACGGCTGCGAAGAGTGCCAATGCTCCCGAGATAAAGGTAATACGGTGATTTACACACCATTTCAACAAACGAGCATAGCCATTCTCAATCCAGCCCATAGCGCTATCGACATAGTGCTGCATACGTGACTTCTTCGGATTCTGCTTCATAATCTTCGAGCAGAGCACCGGTGTGAAGGTCAATGCGGCAGCCATCGAAACGGTCAAGGTGATTGTTACCATCCAACCCATCGGCTTGAACAATACACCCGCCATACCATCAATCATTGTGAGTGGAAGGAACACCGCCAAAGTGGTCAAGGTCGAAGCGATAATTGAGACACCCACCTCCTTGGTTGCGAAGATTGCAGCCTGCTTAACGCGAGCACCACGATCGACGTGAGTAGTGATATTCTCCAACACCACAATCGCATTATCCACGACCATACCGATCGAGATCGAGAGCGACGACATTGTGATGATATTCAAGGTGCTACCCGTAGCCAAGAGGTAGATCAAGGCCGAGAGCATCGAGATTGGAATGGTCATCACGATGATAAACATCGCACGCCAGCGACCGAGCATCAACATAACCACGAACATAACCACGATGAAGGTGATCAAAATAGTATCAACCAACGACGAAGCTACATCCAAGATGTTGTCCGACATATCGATATAAGGCTCGATGGTCACATCCGAAGGGAGATCCTTACGCAACTCTACCAACTTAGCCTGCACCTTCTTCGAAATCTGAACGGCATTTGCATCGGTCTGCTTCTGCACAATCATCATACCGCTTCGGGTACCGTTGTTGAATGACTCCTGCGCACGCTCCTGCTGAGTATCGGATACGGTTGCAACGTCGCGCATATAGACATTTGCGCCATTGCGAGTACCTACAACAATATTGAGAATCTCCTCAGCGCTGTTGAACTCCTGGTCTACACGCAACGAGTAGGTGTTCGAACCCACATCCATCTGACCACCTGGAACAGAGGTATTCTCAGCGGCTACAACCTGAGCAATCTGCTCGATTGTGATGCCGTAAGCCTCGAGCTTGTAAGGGTCGCAGTAGATCTGAATCTGACGCTCAGGAATACCCGATACCGACACCGAACCTACACCGTTAACACGCGCCAAAGGTGTGGTAACGCGCTCATCGATAATCTTATACAGACCGCTCCACGACTCGTTTGCCTTGATTGCCATGAGCATAATAGGCATCTCCTCGGTCGAGAACTTAAAGATGATAGGCTTGTCCACCTCGTCAGGGAGTATGTTGGTTGCGATATCGAGCTTATCACGCACGTTTGCAGTTGCAACGTCGATATCTGTACCATACTCGAACTCGAGGGTTACAATCGAGATATTCTCCTTAGACTTCGAAGAGAGGTGCTTCAAATCCTCGACACTGTTGAGTGTATTCTCCAAAGGTCGAGTCACATTCTCCTCGATATCGATGGCACTCGCACCCGGATAGGATGTGATGACCATAATGTTGGTAGTCTCGATATGTGGGAAGAAGTCGATAGGCAACTTCACCAACGAGAAGATACCAAAAATCGAGATAGCGACGAATACAAGTATTGTCGTTATCGGATTATTGACGGCTGTTTTATAGATATTCATCTCCTAAAAACTCTTTTCAATAAAGACTATTTTACCAACTCCACCTTGCAGCCATTAGTGAGGCTCAAGTGGCCCTTTGTAACGAGAACCTCGCCATCCTCAACACCCGAGAGGACCTCGAACTCGTTGCCGATACGACGACCGAGCTCAACCTTCGAGTAGCGAACAGTGCTGTCAGCCTCGTTGTATACAAATACGTAGCGATCGCCCGAGCCCATCAACTTCTGAACTGCCTGGTCAGGTACTACAACGTGATTCTCCTTGCCATATGGAAGGGTTACGCGAGCAAACATACCCGGACGAACACGCTCGTTGCGGTTTGGAATCGACACCTCAACCTGGAAGGTGTGAGTAGCCTGGTCGATAGTTGGGTAGATGCGCGAAACCTTACCTGCGAACACCTCGTCGCCATAAGCCTCGAGGGTGATGCTTACCGGCATGCCCTTCTTCACCTTCGCGAAGAGTGGCTCCGACACGTTAATCTTAATCTTCACCGGAGTAATCTGCGCAATAACGAGCACCGGCTGACCGCTGCACATATCACCTACATCGTAGTTACGAGCAGTTACAATACCCGAGATTGGCGAGATAAGAGTTGTGTTCTCAACGAGGTTATTGTAGGCAGTCTCAGCCACCTCATACTGCAAACGACGAGAGTCGTACTCCGACTTCGAAGCACCACCTGCATCGAACAACTCCTTGGTACGCTCATACTCGGTCTTGGCATTCTCGAACTGAGCCTTAGCCTGAACGAGTGACGAGTTATCGAGGGTCACGAGCAATGAGCCCTTCTGTACATGGTCACCCACATCGTAACGAATCTCCTTGATACGCAATGGCTGCTGCGGTGCGATATTATTCACAACCTGAGCCTCTACAGTACCGGTAAATGTCATCTCCTGAGATACCTCGCGGGTTGCAACCTGCTGTGCCTCAATTCGTGGAAGTACAACAACGACCTCCTCCTCTTGCTGTGCAGACTTGCCGTTCGATCCACACGACACCATAGCTACCGCTGCAACAACAAATGCAGACTTAAACAAAATCTTCTTCATAATCTTACTTTATCTATTTTTTACACTTATTCTCTTACTTGTCACCATAATATTTCTCGTACTTCTGCTCATACTTCTCTACGTAGTCGTGGTTGGTCTTAACCTCGTGATTGCCGAGAATCTTGTCGAGGGCAACCTTCGATACCAAGAAGTTGTAGATAGCGTTGTTGCGACCGAGCTCTGCCTGAGTGAGAGCCAACTGCGAGTTGTCGACATCAACCAAAGTTCCGCGACCTACCTCGTAGCGCTTCACAGCAATCTCGTAGCCACGCTGTGCCTGGCTTACCGTAGCTGCCGCTGCCGAGAACTTCTTTACGTTGGTCTGCATATTGTTCAACGACTGCACCACCGCTACGCGCAACTGACGCTCTGCATTCTCGCGCTGAAGCTGGAGATTCGAGAGGTTGATTGCCGACTGACGGATAGCTGCACGACGCTGCAAACCTGCAAAGATTGGGATATTCAACTGCACACCTGCATACGAATATGGATTCCACGCCTTAGCCTGGAAAAATGCGCCATCATTGCCGAGTGCAGTGTAGAGGAATGCCGCATTAATCGACAAGGTCGGGATGTTGGCATACTTGGCAATCTTGTGAGCGCTCTCCAACATACCCTCCTGGATATTCAACTGCTTCAATGTAGTGTTGTTCGAAAGGTCGAGCTGCTCGAGAGTCATCGCATAGTTCATCTGCGCCTCGTAATCCATCAACGAGCCTACGACATCGATATTCTTCTGCAAGTCGATACCGAGCAACGCCTTCAACTGCCACAACGCCAAAACCACAGCATTCTGCGCCTCGATAAGGTTTGGAATGGCATTCTGCACCGATACGTTCGATGTGATGAGGTCATACTCCGACACCGAACCGACATCGTAACGCTTCTGGATATTCTTGTTGTTCTCCACAGCATTGTCGTAGACGCGCTGGAACACAACCTCCGACTCCTTCGCCAACAAGATACCGAAGTAGGCCTTGGTCACCTGCTCAATCATATCAATCTGCGACGAACGAGCCTTCTCAATCGAGAGCATAATATCTGCTACCGACACCTTCAAGCTCTCCCACAACTGGGCGTTAACGATAGGCATCGAAGCCGTAACACCGCCATTGAACGAGTTATCGCTACCAACCTTAATAGTCTGAGCCTGACCTCCCATCTGCATACTCATTGTCTGTTTTGCGATTACTCGCTGATACTGCGCAGTTGCATCGAAGCGCGGATAGAGCGAGGAGTAGGTCTCCTGCTTCGCATAGCGCTTAATCTCAATCTCCTGCTCTGCAATCTTAATTGTAGGGGACTCGGTCAATGCAATCTCGAGCGCCTGCTCCAAAGTCAAGGTAAGTGCCTGCTGCTCGGTATTCTGCGCAAACGAGGTGAGCGCAACGAGAGCTAAGCCTAAAAATAAACCAACCTTTTTCATTCTCTTAAATCTATTTATTGTTATTTTTTTGTTTTCTCTGCAAGGTAGGCATCAATCTGCTCAACACCCTTCAATGTGGCAATACCACGGAAGAAGTTTACAATTGTGTAGCGGAACGCATCTGCCTCGGTGACACCCTCAGGCAAGACAAGTCGACCCTGGCGACGCATCAAGCCCATCGAGGTGTAGTAAAACATCGTAACCGACAAATCCACATTTACTGTATCGGCAACCAAGCCCTCCTCGATAAGTTCGTTCAAGTGCTGACGCAATTGCGCCAAGCCATAGTCGCGATTCTCAATCATAATATGCTCGAACAACTCGGGATAGAACTTGCGCAGATTCTCCATAATACGCTGGCGCACGGTGCCCGACTGAGCCATCAAATCGAACATCTCGAAGAGCGCAGGAATACCGCCCGTACGAGTGTTTACCTTTGCCAAAATCTCCTCAGCCTCCTTGTTAAAGAGATACTTTATACTATGATAAAGCAGCTCGCGCTTATCTGCAAATAGCTCATAGATAGTGCGTTTCGACATCGCCAAATCATGTGCCAAATCATCAACTCGCAATGATTTAACACCCAATTCGACAATCATCTCTGCCGCTCGCTTAATCACTTGTTCTCTACTCGCCATACTTTTTCGCAATTTATCACGGCGCAAATATAGAGAGAAAACTCGAAATAACAAAAAAGTTTTCAAAGTTTTTTCTCGCGTGTGGTAACCCATTTCTCGCATAGTGCAAGAAATGGCGCACGGGCTATCCGATAGTACTCTAAAAACGATAAAAATTCATTTTTATTATCTGCTATATTATTTTTTATATAGGTATCCATTGTTTTGAATATTTTCATTAACTTTGCCACGTGGCTTATTATGTCAAGACCGCAACCAAAAGAGAGCACACAATTAACTAAGAGAAAAATATTATTAACCATTAAAAACAAAACCAAATGAAAAATTTGACAAAAATTTTCTTGGTAGTTGCAGCTTTGGTGGCCGTTTCGTGTACCACAGATGCAACTAAGGACCTCGGCGTAGCAGTCGATGGTCAGACTGAGTTTGTCCTTTCATTGGCAGAGACACGTACGCAGCTTGGCGAGAAGGCCGGCGAGGTGTACCCACTCTACTGGAGCGAGGGCGACAAAATCTCGGTAAATGGTATTGAGTCTAACGAGGCTGTAATAGGCGAGAATGGTGCGGTAGCAACATTCACAGTACCGGGCGTATTGAACACCCCTTACTGCATTGCCTACCCTGCAGCAAAGGCTGGCGAGGTACTCTTCGCTGAGCAGCAGACCTACACCGAGGGAACTTTCGCTAATGGTGCGTCGACAATGTACGGCTATAGCGAGAATGGCGGTGGCGTTCAGTTGAACCACCTCACAGGCGTGTTGAAGATTGGTGTTGTGGGCGAGAAGAGCCTCTCTTACGCACAGATTTCAACCGTAGATCGCGCTCCTATCGCAGGTGCTTTCGCTCTCGACTTCACAACAGGTGAGGTATCAGCTACTGCACAGTCGAAGGAGGTGATCAGCTACTCATTCGGTGAGGGCTTGGCACTCTCGACCACTCCATCGTATATTCACGTAGCAGTTCCTGCAGGCGTGTACGGCGAGTTGTACGTTACATTGTACGACAACGAGGGTGGCGTGATGTACGCAACCATAAAGGCAAACGACGAGAAACCACTCAAGGCTGGTGCTGTGCGTGAGTTCTCGAACGCTATCACCTATGCTCCAAATGCTGCCGTTCTCGTAGTTAAGGACAAGGCTTCGTTGTTGGCTTTCGCTGCTCAGGCAGCTGAGTTGGACAAGGATGTACTCTTCGTTGCTGATGTCGATATGACAGGCGAGGAGTGGACTCCAATCGAGGGTTACGCTAAGAGCGTTCTCGGAAACGGCTACGCTATCAAGGGCTTGAACGCTCCATTGTTCGGCACTACAAGTGCTTCAATCAAGGGCTTGCACCTCAAGGATGTTGTTCTCAACTCGAACAGCGCAACTCACTACGGTGCTTTGGCTTGCAAGGTTGTTGCAACCGATGCTACTACTCCGGTTATCGAGCACTGCTCGGTTTCGGGCGCTCTCACCATTGAGAACAAGGAGTACGCTCCGATTGACGGTTCGGCTGCTAAGACCAAGTATGCAAACAACGACGATAAGGCTTCGGAGATGGCATACGGTGGTTTGGTAGGTATTTCGTGCGGTGCTACACTCAACAACTGCGTTGGTAATGTAGCTATCACCGTTCTTCAGATTGCTAAGGATGGCGACACTATGGATGTAGTTCCTGCTATCGGCGGTATCACCGGTAACGCATTCTACGCTGCTGTAACAGAGGGCAAGGTATTCACAAACCTCGTAGGCTGCGAGAACAATGGCGATATTCTCTACAAGGATAACAGCTGTACAACCGAGGAGTGGGAGGTCTATCCAGCTATCGGTGGTATTACAGGTGCTGTATATCACAATACAGGTCTCACAGCCGGTACTAACCAAACAGCTGTAAGCATTATCAACTGTACAAACCGCGGTAATGTAACTATGCAGGCTATCTCGGGCGGTTTGTCGCAGGATACTCAGGGTTACCCACAGACTCAGGTTGGTGGTGTTGTAGGTCGTGGTGCTTACATCTCGTTGTCTGGTTGTAAGAACTACGGTAAGGTGACTATCGACGGTACTTTCAGACAGGCCCATGTCGGTGGTGTTGCAGGTTCGTCTTACTACTCGGATGTTCTCGACTGCCACAACTATGGCGAGGTAATGGTTACTGAGAAGTCTTCATTCTTCGGTATCTCGTGTGCTGGTCTTGCTGCTATGAACTATAGCTCCGCTGACTACACTTTCCGTACGGAGGATTGCTCGAACAACGCTCCTGTCAGCTGCTTTGGTTCAACCCATCCAAATGCGAATGTAGGTGGTACTTGGCACTATCGTATCGGTGGTATCGAGTCGTTCGGTCGTAGCATTGCCAAGAACTGCGTAAACAACAAGGAGGGTGTTATCACCGTCAAGGGTAACATCGTCAACACCCGTAAGACAGATATGTTCTGCGAGGTTGGTGGCGTATGTGCTTATCGTACCACCTGCCCATGGGAGGGTTGTAAGAACTACGCCGATATCATCTGTGAGATCAACTACTCGAACAAGGAGGGTGTAGAGAACAACACTGGCTCTGTTACCGACCGTTCATTCTTCGTCGGCGGCGTAGGTGGTTACGCATCGCAGATATTGACTAATTGCGAGAACCACGGTAACATCATCGTTAAGGGTTCATACTCTGGCGAGAAGTTGTATGTTGGTGGTGTAGGAGGTTTTTCTTCTCTCAACAATACCACAAACTACGGTACCGTAACTATCGATGAGAGCTGTACTACCAATGTAGAGCGTATTCATATTGGCGGTGTTCTCGGAGGAAGCGACAGTATCGACGAGCGTGTAGATGTTGCTAACTACGGCGATGTTCATGTTGGCGGTAGCCACACAGCCGTAATATCTATCGGTGGTATCGCAGGTCAGTGCCGCCACGGTGGTTACAAGTGGGTGAACAACGGTGACATCTACATTACAGCTTCAGCTTCCAGCGCAATCTATATCGGAGGTGTTATAGGACAGTTTACTCGTCACTATGCAAAGAGCAACGTTACTGTAGATGAGGGTACAAACGGTCCAATCCGCGAGTGTACAAACAATGGTAACATCTATGCTAATTTCGTTAACGGTACAAGCAGCCATGTTCACATCGGAGGTATTTGCCGTCAGTGTCAGCACACAATGTCAGGTTGTGTAAACAATGGTGATATGTTCCTTTCTGGTAATATTAGCGGTACTTTCTACTTCGGAGGTCTCTGTACTGCAAATAGCGCTTGCTTGCGCGAGAACAGCATAAACAACGGTAATCTCACCGTATCGGCAGCTAATATCGGTAATTCGACAGCAACCGGAGCAGACTGTTTCTTGGGAGGTTTGTGCTACAGCGGTGCTTCGAACACCACATACCGCAACTGCGTAAACAATGGTAACATTACCGTTGAGAGTGATGTAACCATTGCAAACTGCTGCCGTATCGGTGGTTTGATTGCGAATGTTGAGACTAAAGACAAGACTAACATCATCGACGCTTGCCAGAACAATGGTAACATCCTCGTTAAGGCTAATACATCAGCACAGTCTGCAGGTGTAGCTCGTATCGGCGGTATGTTCGGTCACTTCACAAATGGTACCGTAAAGATTCTTAACGGCTTCAAGAACACCGGTAATGTCGAGTATGCAGGTTATCAGATGAAGGATAGCGGAACCTCGATTGGTGGTATCATAGGTGGTGGTACTGATGGCGGTGCTTGGAGCACAGAGTCTACAGGTAACATCATCAACGAGGGTACCATCTCGTTCACCGGTAAGACAGTTGGTTCATTCTATATTGGTGGATTCTCGGCATTTATGAACTACACAGTTCCTGCCGCTCCTATAAAGATTATCAACACCGGTAATATCGTTGCAACAGGTACTGCTAAGAGCTACACCAACGCAACAATTTCGGGTCTTTGCGGTAACCTCAAAGCTCCAATCGACAACGCTGAGTGCTTCTGTGACATCTTCGCACCTGGTTATGGCAATACTGAGATTGGTTTGCTCTCGGGTAAAGTTCACTCGGCTACAGTAACCTATACCAATGCTAAGGTTGGTGGTCGCATCTGCACAGAGGTTGACGATGAGGATGAGTCGGAGAAGTGGATCACTGTCACCGAGGACAACTTCCGCAGCTACCTCTACAAGATGTCAGGCGCAGCATTGACCGACGAGCAGGTTGCTGCAGAGGTCTACACAATCCTCACTTCGAAGGATCAGATTGACTACACTACCCTTCCGGTACCAACTCCTGAGGCTGGTACAGAGGAGTAAAATGAATGGTTTAACAATTAAATTTTGAAAAGATTATGAAGAGAAATATGTTGAGCTATTCTGCTCCTGATGTAAATGTAATTGAGGTTGTAGCCGAGCGCGGCTACGGCGACAGCGTACTTCTTCCAGGCTTCGGCTCGGAGAATGACGAGTTGGTTTACTAATATAAGCCATAGGCAAAAAAGAATCGGGCAAGGTGACTTGCCCGATTCTTTTATTGTTATCACTCCCCTATCGCATCAAGAGCGACGAGTCGCCATACGATAAGAAACGGAAATCGTGCGAGAGTGCATAGTCGTAGATACGATGCCAATCCTCACCCACATAGGCCGACACAAGCAGCAACAAGGTTGACTTAGGCTGGTGGAAGTTGGTAACGATATTGCGCACAATGCGGTAGTTGAAGCCAAGCGGAGTGATCATAATCTCGGTTGCGGCACGAAGTCGCTCGAGTCCCTGCTGCTCCATATATAATATAAGTATATCGAGAGCCTCCTCACCCGAGAACTCCGACGGTACATCGTAGAGCTCCCACTGACCCACTGTCGCACAGTCGTAGGCCTGGCCATTTTTGATGCGCCACGCCAAGGCGGTCAACGACTCGAGAGTACGCACCGAGGTTGTTCCGACAGCCACAATCTTGCCGTAGTTAGCTCGCAACTTACGCAGCGTAGAGAGCGTAACATCGAAATGCTCGGTGTGCATAGCGTGCTTGGTGGCATCCTCATCCTTCACAGGAAGGAATGTTCCAGCTCCGACGTGGAGCGTAACCTCCGCAAAGTCGAAACCTCGCTCACGCATACCCTCGATAAGAGGTTGCGTAAAGTGAAGACCTGCAGTAGGCGCAGCCACCGAACCCTCGAAGCGAGAGTATACCGTCTGATAGCGCGTGTTGTCGATATCCTCGCTCTCGCGGTTGAGATATGGCGGAATAGGAATACGACCAAGATACTCCAAGAGCTGACCGAAGGTCATCGGAGCACCCCACTCGAAGCGTACAATGTGCTCACGTGTGCCTCGCTCGGCGATATAGGCCTGCAAGGTGTAGTGCTCACCCTCGTAGTCGAACGGAATCTCCACGGCACCCTCCTTCCACTTCTTGAGGTTGCCCACAATGCACGACCACTCGCACTCTCCCTTTACCGAGAAGGCGTGTTCGTAGTCGGCCGGGGCGTGCGGCTCGAGGCAGAAGACCTCGACGCGTGCACCCGAAGGTTTGTGCATCACAAGGCGTGCGCGCACAACCTTCGTATTGTTGAAGACGAGGAGAGAGCCCTCGGGCAACATCTCAGGGATATCCGAGAAGTGTCGCTCGATAATCTCGCCACCACGATAGACAAGCAGCTTCGACGAGTCGCGCTCCGAAAGCGGAAACTTCGCAATGCGCTCATCCGGAAGTGGATAGTCGTAGTCGTTTATATTAATATATCGCTCTTGCATAGCTTTTCATAAAATTGGGCTGCCCTCATACAAGCAGCCCAAAAGTTTTTAGTCTTCGGTTACCCGAAAAATTCTTTTAAGAAGGGTTTTACAAGGCCTGCTAAGGTTTGCTGTGCGGAGCATACTTGGCGTATGTGAGCAACTGCAAATCAAGCTTAACACAGTAAAAGTCCCTCAAAAAATTTTTCTAATTAGAAACCCTTGCCGATAGCGAGGAAGTCACCTGCAACCAAAGCAGCGCCACCGATCAAACCACCGTCAACATCCTCCTTAGCGAAGATCTCAGCTGCGTTTGAAGGCTTGCAAGAGCCACCGTAGAGGATTGGGCACTCCTCAGCTGCTGCACCGAACTTCTCACGGAGAACCTCACGGATGTAAGCGTGAATCTCCTGAGCCTGGTCTGCAGTAGCAGTCTTACCTGTACCGATAGCCCAAACTGGCTCGTATGCGATAACGAGGTTAGCGAACTGCTCCTCAGTGAGGTTGAATACTACCTCCTCAATCTGAGCCTTGCAAACTGCGAAGTGGTTACCAGCCTCACGCTCCTCCAAGTTCTCACCTACACAGTAGAT
>JAZLCQ010000059.1:0-33177 GCA_045614285.1 Alistipes sp. | reverse complement strand
GTGTCTCAGTACCAATGTGGGGGGTTAACCTCTCAGTCCCCCTATGTATCGTCGCCTAGGTGAGCCGTTACCTCACCTACTAGCTAATACAACGCATGCCCATCTATAACCGCCGGAACTTTCAACCAAAAAGGATGCCCTTAATGATGTTACGGGGTATTAGTACCAATTTCTCAGTGTTATCCCCCTGTTATAGGTAGGTTGCATACGCGTTACGCACCCGTGCGCCGGTCGCCAACAAAAAGTGCAAGCACTTTCCTTGCTGCCCCTCGACTTGCATGTGTTAAGCCTGCCGCTAGCGTTCATCCTGAGCCAGGATCAAACTCTCCATTGTAAAAAAATTATAATGTATTGTTAGAGTCCTGACTACCTCATTTTCCATTAAAGGAAATTGACAGATAAATACTACATTTTCTCTCTTAAATATAACCAGTAATTCAAAGAACCGTTTTAAAAACCTTCGTCACGATTTCGTTGTCGAAAGTGGTGCAAAGGTAAGGCAAATTTTTGAAACCTCCAAATTTTTGAAGAACTTTTTTCACTTTTTTTTGAAAATTTCTTCATTTTGGCAATTTTCAACTCCTTTCGGAACTATTTCGAAGATCGCTGCACTTGGTTTGTTTCTCAATTGCGGATGCAAAGGTAGCGACTTTTTTTTATTCTGCAAATTATTTTGAACTTTTTTTTAATATTTTTTAAAAATTCTTTTATACCTATATTATATATATAATAGAAAGGCCCGCAAAAGTCTGTTTTGCGAGCCTTTTTGGAGGATTCGGGTCTGTTTTACACTACCACTCCACCTTTTCGATATATGTTCGACCGAAGTTATCAGTGACGCGAACTTCTCCGCAGCGGACACCTGCACTCGGTTTTACATAAAACATTCCGTGCGCCTTATATGGTCGAGCCTTATCGCTCTTATCTCGGCCGCCAAGAATATGAGGACCCTGCTTTGCGTGATCCTCGAGGAATGCAACATCAAGTCCCGGCTTGCAAATCATATCGCATACCTTCACGCCATTCTCCCACCACTCCGGTGTTGACCAATAGTTCTTCGACCAGTTCCATACATTCACCTTCACGAACTCGCCACCTGTACGGCTTGGGTCGTAGACATGCATCTGGTAGCTGCGGTCGTGACCGATAGACTTGTAGTACCACTCGAAGTTGTCACCGTCGACCTCCATCACCATATATCCGTTAGGGGTTCCGTCGTTGTTCAAGTCACGATTACAGTGCAAGCCTCCACAAGCACGGGCCACACAGATGCTTGTAATATTCTTCAAGTTCTCGAGGTTCGACTCGCTATAGTCGTAGCCAAAGTTGTAGTGGTAGTGTCCCGACCACGAATATACTCGAGCATACTGCGAGAGAAGCTTCGAGTAGCGAGCATAGGAGAGGCTGCGCTTATTGTCAACATCCTTGCCGCCATAGGTACGGAAGAGCTGAGCGTGTCCGCAGATGACGATGGTGTGATCCTTAGGCACAAATGAGAGGTCGCGCTCCAACCACTTATAGTGCGAATACTCGAGACCGGTGCGATATCTTTCCTTGAAATTCTTACGTGCAAACGAGATGTCGTTCACCATTACGTAGTGCACCTTGCCGATATTGAACGAGTAGTAGGTCGGAGTGAGGTACTCCTCGAAGTGCGCCGTTCCGAGACGAGTCTCGTAGAAAGTGGTCTGGTCGTGGTCGTGGTTTCCGATAACGTGAACCATCGGGATGTTGCTACCAGCCACAATCTCCACGTAGTCATCCATCTTGGTCATATCGTTGAAGATGAGGTCTCCGAGGTTGATTGCGAAGAACTCGCCCTCGCTCTCTGCCTTCGACTGCTTGAGTGCAACGATATCGGGATAGATTACGTTCTTGAGTTTGTAGGCTGCGCTATCGACCTTGACACCCTTAATCTGAGGGTCGCCAATCATCACAACGGTATACTTATCGGTTGGCTTCTCGCGCTTCTCGAGCACAAAGTTTGCCGAAACAGCCTTTGCGTGACGAGGTATGCGACGGAAGTTCTGCGGCACATTCTTGCGATATGGCATCTTGTACTCAGAAGGTACCGAGATTGTAACGAAGCGTGCCATAGCGAGGTTCGACTTCATCTTGTAGTAGCCCTCGGCATTGGTCTGCACACACAGTGTTCCATCCGAAATCACGGCACCCACAACAGCCTCGCCCTGGGTGTTGGTCACGCGACCAAAGAGATTGTGCTCACCCTCTGCAGCATCAACCGCCTGAGCCATATTGTTATCAAAGTAGTCACCCACGACACTTGTGTAGCTCATATTGCCGGCAACATCACCCGCCTGGCAACCTTCTGCCACGACATTTCCCTTGTTTACGCAATCGACAACCTTGATGTCGGCCGCAGCATTACCGCGCGAGCGACCAAAGAGACCACCGACGCAAATCTTGCTACCCGCAGCATCCGAAGCAATCTCGCCGAAATTGTTCGACTGACGGATGCGTGAGCCATACTTTGTCTTCGCCTTGCTGAAGATATAACCCACCAAGCCACCTACACAAGTTGCATTCTTGGCGGTCGAACCATTGAAGCGCACTGCGCCATAGTTGTTACAATTGCAGAGCTGAGCACCCTCGCCCGAGGTACCCATAATACCTCCAGCATAGGACGAAACCGAGCACTTTGTCGAGATATTTCCATAGTTTGAGCTGCCGAGAAGGTTACAATCACGCGCCAAAGTCGAGCAGATACCTGCCACATATGTCGAGTGTGTTCCCGCAACCGAAACTGCACCAAAGTTATCGCAACACTGCACATGGTTAGCAATTTGCGCCACCACACCTGCTACGTGGCCATAGTACTTCGCCTCAGGATTTCCCTGCACTCCCTCGACCGAGATATCTCCACGATTGGTGCAATAGCGGATGCCCGCACGTCCCGAATAACCGATAACACCGCCAACATAGATGCGCGGAGTATCGCCACTGAACGAGATTGCGCCCGTATTTTCGCAACGATAGATTACAATATTGCGATGTCCCTTCGAAATGGTCGAAGCAGCGATACCTCCAACGGTAACATCGAGCTTCTTGTTTGCCGATGCGATATGGCTCTCAGCCTTGATATCTCCCGTGTTGCGACAATCGTGAATCGAGTGACCATTCTGACCAACCAAACCGCCGATGTAGATATGCTGTTCGGTATATGCGCCCTTGTAAGTGACGCTACCACCATTCTCGCAACGGTAGACGGTACCCTTGTTGACATTGACAACAAATCCCGCCGAGACCGCCTCTTTCGAGACAACATTCATCGAGCAAGAGCCGTCGATGCGGAGATTGCAAACAATGCCACCTGTGTTGAGTGTATCGATGAGACCACTCTTTGTCTTCCAATTCTTCAAGGCAAAGCCCTTACCATCGAAGGTGCCCGCAAACGAGCGAATCGGAGTCCACTTCTTCATCTTGGCCATATCGATATCGCACTCAAGACAGACTGCACCCTTCTCATTCTGCCACGCCGAGATATCCTCGCCCTTATTGACCGCCTTTACGAAGGCTGCCAAATCCTTAACACTGCCGATACCACCTGCAAATACAGTAGCAACCGAGAGCAGGAGGATCAAAAAGATTGATAAACGTTTCATTGTAGTATAGTTTTAAGTTTTATTTCAGGTTTACCACTCCACTTTTTGGATGTAAGTGCGGCCGAAGTTATCGGTTACACGCACCTCGCCCGAGCGAACGCCCTCGCTTGGTTTAATGTGGAATGTGCCGTGCGCCTCGTGTGGAATGGCTTTGTCATCGCCCTTACGGCCGAGGAAAGGGCCTTGCTTTGCATAATCCTCCAAGTAGGCGATATCCTTCTCGGGCAGATGGGTCATCTCGCCCACCTTTTGACCATTTTCCCACCACTCAGGCATTGTCCAATAGTCGGGAGACCAGTTCCAAATATTCACCTTGACGAGCTCACCACCCGTACGGGTTGGGGCGTAGACATTCATCTGGTAGCTACGGTCATGGCCTACGGTCTTGTAGTACCACTCGAAATTCTCGCCATCGACCTCCACAACCATATAGCCCTGCGGAGTGCCATCGTTGAACATCTCACGACTAACATGCAAACCGCCACAACAACGCGCCACACAGATACTTGTGATGTTGTTGAAGCGAGGCTCTACGCCCGTCATACTATAGTCGTAGCCGAAGTTATAGTGGTAGTGCCCCGACCAAGTATAGACCTTGGCATATGGCGCAAGGAGCTTCGAGTAGGCTGCAAAATTAACCTTGTCACCGCTATTCAAATCGGGCTCATAAGGGAGCTTCATATGGACAGGAAGAGGTCGACGATAGAGCTGCGCGTGCGAGCATACCACAATGGTATGATCCTTTGGCACAAACTGCAGGTCCTGCTCTAACCACTTCACGAAGAAGTCGTCGAGACCGATATCGTAGGTACGCTTTGTGCTCATTCTGTTCCACGAAATATTGTCGAGGACGATATAGTGCACCTTGCCGATATTAAACGAATAGTTCACCGGTTGGAAGTACTCCTCGAAGTGAATCGTTCCGAGACGAGTGTCGAGGATTGTCGTTTGATCGTGGTCGTGATTACCTATTACGTGGAACATCCGGAAGCCGCTCTGCGAAGCACAATCGATAAAATCGTCGAACTTGGTCATATCGTTGAAAACAAGGTCACCAAGGTTAATGGCGAAGAAATCGTCGTCAGTCGCCATCTTCTCCTTCTTGAGAGCAACGACATCGGGATAGACAAAATTCTTCAAGCGGTAGACCGCACTATCGACTCCCACACCGCGAATCTGAGGGTCACCCATCATAATTATAGTATATTTATCGAGCGATTTCTCACGTTTTTCGAGAACGAAGTCCGCCATCACAGCCTTTGCGTGGCGTGGAATGCGCTTAAAATTCTGCGGAATACCACTGCGGAACAAAAGTTTATAATCCGACGGAGTCGAAATTGTGACAAATCTCGCAGACGAGAGGTTTGACTTGATTTTGTAGTAGCCACTCTTGTCGGTCTGCACACACACCTCGCCATCCGACACCACCGCACCCGCAACAGGCTCACCCGAAGTGGTTGTTACACGTCCGTAGAGGTTACACTCTCCATCGAGCGACTCCACAGCCTTGGCATAGTTGTTGTGGAAGTGGTTGCCCTCAATCTTTGCATTTGTTGCGCGCGATGAGACCTCACCCGCAGGTGAGCCATTTGAAAGAATCTCTCCGTTGTTGCCGCAATCTACGACCTTTATAGGAGCCGTTTCCGTACCCTTCAACAAGCCGACAACGCCACCCATACGCACTCTTTTATTCTCCTCCGCACACTCGACATTGCCATAGTTGGTACAATTGCGCATATAGGAGCCGTGGGTAGCATCCTTCTTGCTGACAAGGCAACCCGCAACACCACCAACATAGACCAAGTCCCTCACCTCTCCACCGAGGAAACGGATTGTGCCATAGTTATAGCAGTTAGTGACGTGCGCTCCCAACTTCGACACGCCGAGCACACCCGCAAAGTAAGAGGTGTCGTTACAAGCAGCCTCGACATTGCCATAATTGACACAGCCGATGACATTTTTTGCCGCCGCAACAGTACCGCATACGCCTCCCGCCGAGACCGAATGTGTTCCACTAACAGCCACCTTGCCGAAGTTGTCGCTACTTTGAACGTGCTGATCGGTATTTCCGACAACGCCACCGACATAGGAGTATCCTCGGATGCCCTCCGCACTCTTACAAGCGACATTAACATCGCCTCGATTGACGCAGAGACGAATACCTGCACGATAGGAGCGAGCTATAACGCCACCTACATAGGCGCGCAAGATATCACCCTTATAGCTTATTGCACCGCTATTTTCGCAGTTGAAAAGCGTGTAGTATCCACGTGATTTGGGCACGGTGCGACCCGCAATGCCACCAACATATATCGACTGTTTATTATCGAGAGAAGCGATAAAGCACTCCACCGTAATCTTTCCGCTATTGCGCGAATTGCTCACAACATAGCCATTCTGACCGACCAAACCTCCAATCGAGATACCCTTTTCTGTCGGCACGCCCTTATAAAAAATTGGAGCACAGTTCTCACAATTATCTACTCTACCCTTGCTGATGCGGGCGATAAATCCTGCAATAACCTCGCCCTCGGCGGCAACCGTCATCGAGCACGAAGCGTCAATTTTCAGATTCTGCACCACAGCGCTGTCGGCAATCATATCGAAGAGTCCTTTCTGCGTTTTCCAATTCTTCAAGGCGAAGCCCTTACCATCGAAGGTGCCCTTGAACTCCCTGATTGGTGACCACTTCTTCATCTTGGCCATATCGATATCGCACTCAAGACAGACTGCGCCCTTCTCATTCTGCCACGCCGAGATATCCTCGCCGCTATTGAGCGCAGCCGCGAAAGCGAGAAGCTCCTTGGCGGAACGAATACCTCCTGCATATACGGCCACAGCCGACAGCAGGAGGATCAAAAGAGTAGCTATTCGCTTAATCATTTTCTTCGAGTTTAGAATGGGAGGTCATCAACCACCTGCGCACCCTGAGTCGACATCATCGGCTCCTCGGTAGGCATTGGCGCGGCCATTGGCGCCGGAGCAGCTGCAGGAATAGGCTCACTATATGGCGCCTGTGCCACCTGCGCAGCCTCCTTCGGCTCGATGCGACGACCCACAACATCGGTATACCAGCGACCCTGATACTCACGCGACTCAACATCGAAAGTCACCTTATATGCAGCACCAGTAACCAGACGTGCCACCTCGTCGCGCTTGTTGAAGAACTTCACGCTAACCTTGCGCGGATACTGCGAGTTGTTCTGCATCTCGAATACAACGTGCTGACTGTGCCACTCGCCACGAGCTGTAGTTCCACTCTGCTCAGGCAAGATGCTAAATACAATTCCTTCAAATACAAAATCCATAGTTTCTATCTTTTTTATTGTTTTTTACATTTGTGTCGATAAGAGGTATATGTTATACGCCACGAAACAGAGGAACATCAAAGTTCCCTCGAAACGGCTCAACTTACCATCCAAGCCGAGTGCAAACGGCAATATTGCCGCAAAGGTCATCACGCCATAGTCCACAATCGTGATACCGCCACTCGTAAGCGGAGTAATCTGCGACGCAGCGCCGAGAATGAGTGTGAGGTTAAAGATGTTCGAACCGATAACATTTCCCAAAGCCAACTGCGTATTCTTCTTCACTGCCGCCATAATCGAGGCTGCCAACTCAGGCAACGAAGTACCACAAGCTACGAGGGTAATGGCGATAAAGGCATCGTTCACACCCCACGACTTAGCAATGACAATAGCGTTATTGAGGAAGAAACGGCTCGAGATAATGAGTGTCGCAAGACCAACAACGACCTTTGCTATGCCCAAAGCGAGCTGCTTATTGGTAATCACCTCGTCCGACTCTGCCGACTGATTTTTGTTACCCTTGAGCGACTTGAACATAAAGAAGGCAAATATTGCAAGCATAATCAAGCCATCGACACGACCAAGTACCGCCTCACCGCCCGCAAAGAAGTTGAAGACGAGCAACATCACAAGCAACGAGACTCCCAAGCAGAAGGGCAGGTCAAACTTTTTATTCTCCTTCGATACCGCTACGGGAGCAATTATTGCTGTCAAACCGAGGATACCGAGGATGTTAAATATGTTCGAGCCTACAACATTTCCAAGTGCAATATCGGCATTGCCGTCAAATGCGCCTATCGAGCTGACAACGAGTTCAGGAAACGATGTTCCTACTCCAACAATCACTGCTCCGATTACGAAGTCCGAAATTTTGAAACGCTTTGCTATGGTCACAGCACCAGCCACCAACCAATCGGCACTAAAGACGATTGCTGCAAGACAAAGCAAAAGATATAAATATTCCATTCCTATTATCTATAATATATATAAGTATTCTAAAGGGCAAAGATACAAAAAAAACGGAAAGTCGAAAACGGAAAGTCGAAAAAAGATTTTTTCAGTTTTTAGAGATTTTTTGTTATATTTGCATTATGATACAGTTCAAACGACAATTTCCGATTAAGACCAAAATAGCGCTTTGCTTGGCCTCAGCCGCACTCCTTTCGATACCTTGGGAAGGGGCAAGTTGTATAACTCTGTTTGTGGGTCTGCTCCCGCTCCTACTGGTGAGCGCACAATATGGCGACTCGTGGAAGGAGACCTTCGCGATGTTGGGCTGGGCGAGCCTCACATTCATAGGATGGAACATCGCCACCATATGGTGGGTATGGAATGCAACTCCTGCAGGCCCGATTGTCGCAACTATATGTTCGAGTTGGTGGAGTCTCTTGGCCTTTATGGCATACCACATCGTGTCGAAGCGAGGCCCGAAGGCATTGGCCTACATCACCTTCATAACAGCCTGGATAGCAGGTGAGTACCTCTATACTCAAGCCCCCGCACTCTCGTTCCCGTGGCTGGTATTGGGTAACGGCTTTGCGGATGACACCTGGGCAGTGCAGTGGTACGAGTATACCGGCGTATTCGGAGGTTCGTTGTGGGTATTGTTGGTCAACATCTTGGCTTTCGAGGCGTGTCTTACAATGCGCAAGAAGGCGTGGATTGCAGCGACATTCGCATTCATCATCCCAATTGGCATCTCGATCGGACTCTACTTCAAGTATGAGCCTGACAGCGAGGTATACAACTCACTTCCAAAGATGACCGTATCGGTCACTCAGCCAAACATTCCTTGCTACGACAAGTTCAATATGACAGCCGAGAAGCAACAGAACAATCTTCTCGAGCTCCTTGCCGAGGCTCCCGATTCGGCAGAGTTTGTCCTGATGCCTGAGACCGCTTTGGCAGAGATAATCAACGACACCCAACCCGCCACATCACACATCGTAAATCGCATTTCGGGCTATCTCCAGAGTGAAAAGCCATCGACAATGGTTGTTTCGGGCGGTGAGACTGCACGCTACTATGGCGTAGTCAGAGGTTCGGAGACTGCACGCAAACGCGGTACGCAGTATATGGATATCTACAACGCGTCGCTCGGCATCGACTCTTCGTCGAAGGTACAGGTGCACCACAAGGGCAAGCTCGTTGTGGGCGTCGAGACCATTCCTATGTGGTTACGCAAGGCAGGTGATATGTTTACGGTCGACTTGGGCGGAACATTTGGTCAGCTCGGCATAGGTCAGGCGCAGGTTCCATTTGAACACAATGGCAAGAAGGTTGCACCTGCAATCTGTTATGAAGGTCTCTACGGCAACCATATGGCCGAATTTGCACGTAATGGTGCCGAGGCACTATTCGTTGTTTCGAACGACGGATGGTGGGGCAACACCTTGGGTCACAGATATCTCTTTAAGTTCTGTCGCCTGCGCGCCATAGAGCTACGACGCGATGTTGCACGCAGTGCCAACACTGGTGTATCGGGCTTTATAACTATGCAGGGCGAGGATATTCAGAGCCTCGGATGGGATAACCGCGGTGTGCTCACATCGGATATCCGACTCAATACCAAGCAGACCTTCTACGCCAAGTTCGGCGACTATATCGGCCGCTTGTCGTTGTTGATTGCGGGTTTGTGCCTACTCTACTTCGTCGCATACTGCGTGAAGAAGCGTCACTACTTAGAATAATTTAAAGCAATAGAATATGAACTATACCGAAACTCTCGACTATCTATTCACGTCGATGCCATCGTTTCAGCAGGTAGGTGGCGACGCCTACAAGCCTGGTTTGGAGCGCATAGCAGAGTTTTGCCGTTCGATTGGCAATCCTCAGCGCAGCTACTTCATTATCCACGTTGCGGGTACAAATGGCAAAGGCTCGGTCTCGAATATGTTGGCTGCGGTGCTGCAGCAAGCGGGCTATCAGACGGGCCTATTCACCTCGCCCCATCTGATTGACTTCCGTGAGCGTATCCGCGTCAATGGCGAGATGATTCCAAAGCAGAAGGTCGTGAACTTTGTCGATCGCCACAAGGCAGAGATGGAGCGCTTGCAGCTCTCATTCTTCGAGATGACCACAGCTATGGCTTTCGACTACTTTGCGCAGAGCGACGTCGAGGTAGCCGTTATCGAAACCGGCCTGGGAGGTCGTCTCGACGCTACAAACCTCGTTCAGCCTCTCGTTTCGGTAATCACAAATATCGGGTTGGAGCACACCGAGTACTTGGGCGACTCTCTCCCTAAGATTGCCCGCGAGAAGGGCGGTATAATCAAGAAGTGTACACCTGTTGTTGTGGGCGAGAAGAATCCGAACTACAACCTTGTGCTCGAGGAGATTGCTGCCGACCTAAACTCGGATCTCATCTATGCCAACGAGGCATTTGTGCTCGAGGAGAGCTACCACGACGGCGACAAGCAGGTTGTAACGATGACTCGCACACGCGACAACTACCCATATCAGGTGCGCCTCGATTTGCTCGGAGAGTATCAGCGTGCGAACTTGGCTACTGCAGCTACCGTGCTCGATGTACTGCACGGACGCACTCCACTCTCTATTTCTCGTCGCGCCTTTGTCGAGGGCTTACGCGAGGTGTCGCAGCTCACTTCGTTCCGAGGTCGCTGGCAGATTTTGTCGAGCAAGCCACTCGTAGTGTGCGACACAGGCCACAACGAGCACGGCATCAATGAGGTAGCAAGACAGCTGAAGGCTCGCACCAACAGTGGTAAGTTGCTCTGCGTGATGGGCTTCTGCGAGGACAAAGATTTCTCGAAGATGGTGGCTGCGATGCCGCAAGATGCTCACTACATCTTCACCAAGGCCTCGATTCGTCGTGCCGCATCATTGGAAAAGATTGCCGAGGTAGCAACAGCGCTTTCGCTCGACTTCGAACTCACCGAGAGCGTAGCCGAGGCGTTGGAGGTGGCGAAAGCACAACTCACAGAGGAGGATATGCTCTTTATCGGCGGTAGCACCTTCGTCGTCGCCGAAGCGTTAGAAAAAGGAGTATTTTAACTCTGCATCAAGATAACAGTCCTCTCTCCGAGGGCTGTTTTTTATCTGTTACGGTACGTGCCGGGTGGACATCCGTAGTGGCGCTTGAAGAGTTTTATAAAGTGTGACAAGTTCACAAATCCGCACTCGAAGGCTATCTCCGAGACGGTTTTCGCAGTCATTGTCATCATCATCGCAGCCCTATTGAGCCTCTGCTCGACCATCCACCGATGGGGCGAAGAGCCCATCTGTCGGCGAAACTCATTCTTGAACGAGGTAGGCGACATCTTGGTCATCTCGGCAAGCTTCCCTATCGATGGCGCCTCGAACATATTTCCATATACCGCATCCATAAATTGGGACGTTTGGCAACTCGCCAGGCGAAGCAACTTGCGCTTCAGGCAGCTATTCTCACCAGTCAGCAGAGTGTATAACAGTTCGTCAATCTTTAGGCGCTTACATATCTCGTCCTCACCAAGGCTCACCTCCTTGAACCAACGGTGCAGCGAACACTCATCCTGCACCACAAGAGCGCCGTACGACATACACCTCGAACAACGATGGTTCGACGATGCGTGCACTCCGTAGCTCACATTCAAAGCGTGGATTGCACGCTCAAGATAGAAGGGGGCAACGCATAAGAGCATCTGCTCAAAGTGGCCGTCCGCATCCACCACCCTCTCCTCGTAACAGCGTCCGGCATCGAGCACGAAGATACTTCCTGCACCCACCTCGGAGGTGTGACCACCCGCAAAGAGGTGCACACAACCTCGCTCGACATAACCAATTGTGATATATGAAGTGACGATTTTTCGCAATGAAAGAGTTTCGCTTTCGACGATTCGTTTCACCTCAAAACCGACCGCAGGGTCGACTCCGAGGCATTTGTCATTTGACATTATGTGTAATTTTAATTGTGCGAGACAAATGTATAACTACTAATCGATTTTCGCACCCACAAAAGCTATCGTAAGCACAAATCCGACGAAATTAGTCACTTCTATAAAAAATATTACACCCTTTGACACAACCTGTCAAAATAAGGGAGTACTTTTGTGACATAAAAGTAGAAAACAACAAAAACTTAGGATTATGGAACTTGACATCAAACTTTCGATCAACAAGAAGATTGAGGCACAACACAACACCTACATCTTGAGATGGAACCCCACAACATCGCCCTACACAATGGAGCAATTCGACTACGATATGAATGGTTGGGCGCAAGGTCTCTGGAGCAAACCACTCACGTGGGTGGTGGGCAAATGTGATAAAATCCGCAAGGGTGATCGCCTCTTTATCGTGCACACGGGCGAGGAGAATCCGGGAATCTTTGCTGCGGGACGATTCACCTCCACACCCGAACTCTTCGTCGAGGAGAGTGGAGAGCAGACTGCGTACATCGAGTTAGAGACCGTATTCCACCCCGAGCGTGCCGAGATTGTGTCGATTGCCGAGCTGAAGCGAGAGATTGCTCACATCGACTGGCTTGCGAACGACTCAGCCGAGTTGCTCAACAAGGAGGATGCCGTGCGTGTGGAGTTGATGTGGCGTGATTATGTCGGCCAGAACAAGCGCTTCTATCTGCCGCGTGCAGTGAAGAATAAGCACTACGACTCTCGCTCCGACATCGACAAGGCCATCGCCCTTGCCTCGAAGGCACACGCTGCCGACTACGACCTCGACGGTAACCCTACAATTCTCCACCCGCTGGCCGTGGGAATGATGGGCACGAACGATACAGAGCGCATCGTAGGTTTCCTTCACGACGTGGTCGAGGATACAGAGTATAGCTTTGCCGACCTTATCGAGCAAGGATTTTCGGAGGAGGTTATAGCCGCTTTGCAGTTGCTCACGCACGACAAGTCGACACCTTATATGGAGTATGTCGAGCGCATCTGCCGCTCGGGCAATCGTGCAGCGCTCAACGTCAAGATAAATGACCTCCGCCACAATATTGCACGAGGTAGCGAGGGCGGTCATATGCGTTGTGTTGAGAAGCACAACAAGGCTCTCGCCTTCATCCAGGAGTACCTCCGAGCAAACACAATTTAACCCTTCCCCCTAAACGAAGATAAGGCGCGAATCATCGCGCCTTATCCTATTTAAAAGTGTTGAATTGACTATTTTGTAGCCGCCTCCAAACGCTTCATCATCACGAACATGAACAATGCCGAGATGAGGCAGAGTACGATAAATACCGACCAAACGATAGTCAACGAGATGCCGCCCCAGAGGAAGCCACCAACAGCAACGAGTGAGTTACCGATAGCAGTAGCCACGAACCAGCCACCCATCATCATACCCTTGTACTTTGGAGGTGCAACCTTCGATACGAACGAGATACCCATTGGCGAGAGCAACAACTCAGCAAAGGTCAACACGAGGTAAGTCATAATCAACCAGTTAGCCGATACGAGTGGTACCTCAGCGCCATTCTTGATAGCCTCAGCCTGTGCATCAGGAGTGAGCAAGCCCTGCGAACCGAATGCGATAACTGCGAAACCTGCAGCTGCAACGAGCATACCGTAAGCAATCTTACGTGGAGCAGAAGGCTCCTTGCCACGCTTAGCGAGAGCACCGAAGATAGCCAACGATACCGGAGTCAATGCCACAACATAGAATGGGTTGAACTGCTGGAAGATTGGAGCGTTAACTGCAACCTGAGCGTCGCCTACGTTCATACCCTTGTAGATGAGGTAACCAACCGAACCGGCGAGAACTACGCCCGAGATAGCCTTAGCAGCACCACCCTTGCTCTGTACGAGCGAGAATGCAGCATAAACAGCTACAACAACGAGAACGAGGTTCCATACGCTGAAGGCCATGCTCTGCAAACCGAATGCCTCCTTAACGGTGAACTCATCAGCGAAGTATGTGAGGGTAAGACCGTTCTGGTGGAATGCCATCCAGAAGAAGATAACAACTGCAAATACGAGGCAGAGAGCTACGATACGAGCCTTAGTCTCGGCAGGAGTGAGGTTATCCTCAACCTGTGCAGCAGCGTTACCTGCGCTCTTCTTACCACCCTCAACATGAGCGTACCACTTGCGGCAAGCGAAGTAGATAGCCATCGAGATAATCAATGCTACGCAAGCTACAGCGAATGAGAAGTGGTAAGCATCGTTAGCCGAGTAGCCGAGTGACTCCTCTGCCCAACGCTTAATCTCAACAGCTGCAGTAGGTGCGAACAATGCGCCGATGTTGATAGCCATGTAGAACAACGAGAATGCCGAGTCACGC
Source organism: Alistipes sp. (assembly GCA_045614285.1). Classification (GTDB taxonomy): domain Bacteria; phylum Bacteroidota; class Bacteroidia; order Bacteroidales; family Rikenellaceae; genus Alistipes. Next base: position 19,010 of record JAZLCQ010000059.1, on the reverse strand, counting down.
TTGTCAGCGTACTGAGGGTCGTCGTAGAGGTTACCAACCATAACCTGCAAGTTACCCTTGAAGAGACCTGTACCGAGTGCGATAAATACCAATGCACCGAGCATTGCAACCATCGCCAACTTTGTAGTCTCAGGGGTGTCGATACCACCGAGTGGCAACGAGAGAAGGAGGTATCCGACAAACATTACCGAGATACCGAGTTTAACCATCTTTCCGTAACCGAACTTGTCAGCCAAGATACCACCGAGGAGTGGCATAAAGTAGACAAGGCCGAGGAAGGTACTGTAGATTGCACCTGCTACACCTGCGTCCAAACCAAAGTTAGCACGGAGGAAGAGTGCAAACACAGCCAACATTGTGTAGTAGCCGAAACGCTCACCTGTATTAGCGAGAGCCAAGGCATAAAGGGCTTTTGGATGTCCTTTAAACATAGTTTTTAGTGTTTATAGTTAATAAATAAAATTCAATTCGGAACAAAGATACAATAAATTTTGCAATATGCAAAAAGAGAGCATCATCACGGGCGTCATCACCCTATTTACTCTTGGTGCATTCGTTCACGAGGTATATTATCGAGCGGTACGGAACTCCCGAATTAGTGGCGAGTCCTATCTCGCAGGTGCGCGAGTTCGAATAGCCGACCTCAATGGCATTCGCCTCAATCTGCGAGCGAAGCTTGCGAAGTGCGTAGGCGTTGAGTTCAGGATGGGTCATACCCTTATCACCCGCAAAACCGCAGCAGCCAACACCCTCAGGGATAAGCACCTTCGATGAGCAGAGACGTGCCAAACCCTCAACAGCGCCCTCAATACCCATCTTGCGAGTCGAGCAGGTGAGGTGCAGTGCTATTGGCTTGTCGGTTTGCTCAAACTCCAACCTATCACGCATCTTCTCCCACACAAACTCGGTCGAGTCGTAGAGGTGCATCCTCTTTATCTTCTGCTTCATACGGTAGAGGCACGGGCTCTGGTCACATACAACATCGTACTTTCCCTGCTCCGAGGCCTCCCAAAGAGCCTTTTCGAGTTCGGCAATCTTGCGGTCTGCCACCTCAGGCATACCCTTACTCTCCCAAATTGTACCACAGCAGAGCGACTCCACACCCTTCGGCAGAATAACCTCGTAGCCCGCCTTCTCGAAGAGCGAGAGCATCTCCTCGACCAAAGGTCGGCAGTGACGGGACGCCTTCTCGGTACCCATCGTCTGATTTATACAGCTTGGGAAGTAAACAACCTTATCTTTATGCTCGGTGCGCTCCACGCGACCCTCCTTGAAACGATAGTTCTTCGGTAGCGACGGCGTCCACAACGGCATCTTCAAGCCCTTATGCAACCCCTTTCCAATAGCCGACATAGCCTTTGAGCCGACAACCGAGTGGGCCATATTTGCCATAGCCAATACGCCACGCAACACGCCCTTCACGCCACCAAAATGGTTGGCAACAAAGCCTCCTACCCTATTGCCCATCGCACCCATTTCACGACGACGCAACTCGTGGGTCAACTCCGACATATTGATACCCATCGGGCACGACTTCGAGCACAGGCCATCGCCTGCACAAGTGTCGTTTCCGTAGTGGGAATACCCCTTACGAAGTAGTGCAAGGCGCTTTGGCGACTCGCCCGAGAACTCCAATCGCGCAATCTCGCGTTGCAAAACCATTCGTGTACGCGACGAAAGGGTATATCCGCACGACACGCAGTTCACCTCGCAGAAACCGCACTCGATACAGCGGTTGAGCTGCTTATACACCTCACGCACCTCCTCCGAAGCATCCTCGGCAGGGGTGAGAATCGGCAACGACTTGAAGTTTTTGAGGTAGCACTCCTTATCCTCATTGAAAATCACACCCGGATTCAAGAGATTCTCGCCATCGAAAGCCCTCTTCACGCGCTTCATCATCGCGTAGGCCTCGTCGCCCCACTCACGTTCAACAAATGGCGCCATATTGCGACCCGTACCGTGCTCGGCCTTGAGCGAGCCGTCGTACCTATCGACCACAAGTTTTGCAACCTCCTCAATAAGTTGCTTGTATCGTGCAACCTCCGCATCGGTCGAAAGTGACTGATTTATAATAAAATGGTAGTTACCCTCCAGGGCGTGACCATAGATGCACGAATCGTCATAACCGCATCTATCGAGCAGAGCCGAGAGCTCCTCTGTAGCCTGAGGCAGATCCTCGATATGGAAGGCTATATCCTCAATCATACAGGTTGTACCCTCCTTGCGCAGACCTCCCACCATCGGGAAGATTCCCGCACGTACCGCCCAATATTTTGAGCGCTCCGTCTCATCATCGGTGAAGTTAACACCCGTTACCGTATCGAACTTTTCGAGCACGGCCGTAACCAACACCACCCTATCGTTGAGTGCCGCCAACTCTGCATCTTCAAGCTCAATGAGCAGAGCCGTAAGTCCCTCACCCGTCGTGTCGCCCGCTGCAGTGAGCGAACGCGAATCGAGCAACTCCACAGCCGAGACATTATACTTTTTGATAGCCACAACCGCCTCGCACGCCTCACGGATTGTGCGGAAGTAGACCATCGCAGTTTTATGGAGCGGCAAGAGTGGCAGCGTACGCATAGTGACCTCACTCACAAAGCACAACGTACCCTCCGAGCCAACCACCGAGTGAAGAATTATATCAAACGGATCCTCATACTGCACAAATGGCAGAAGATTCAAACCCGTAACGCACTTTATCGCATACTTTTTACGGATGCGCTCCGACAACTCAGCATTATCTCGCACCTCATCGCGAATGGCACAAATCTCCTCCAGGAGCGCCTTGTGAGACTCGGCAAATGCCTTGCGACTAGCCTCATCGGCAGTATCGAGAACGGCTCCATCGGCAAAGACAAGACGCGCCGAGAGCAACACCTTATCGCTATTTGCCCATACGCCACAGCTCATTCCCGAGGCGTTATTCATCACAATTCCGCCCACCATTGCACTCTTAATCGAGGCAGGATCGGGGCCAAACTTGCGATTGTGTGGTTTGAGGATGCGATTCACCTCCGCACCCACAATACCGGGTTGAAGCGTGATGGTCTCGCCACCCTCACCCACTGAGTAACGCTCCCAGTGCTTACCGGCAACGACGAGCACCGAGTCGCTAATCGACTGTCCCGAAAGCGATGTTCCCGCAGCTCGAAAAGTTACGGGCAGATGGAGCGCCGACGCCTCCTTAAGCAACTGCGCCACCTCCTCTTCATCCTTGGTGCGCACAACCACCTGTGGGGTCAAGCGGTAGAAACCTGCATCCGTTCCCCACGCAAAGCGTCGCAGCTCATCGGTGTATATTCTATCCGACGAGACGAAACGCTTGATGCGCCCCACAAAATCGCTATAAATACCCTTCATATAGTCTATTTAATAGTTATCATCTTTCGCAATCTAATATCCTCGCTCGAGGCGCCAATGCGCAACTCGAAATCGCCCTTCTCGACTACCCACTGCATATTGCGGTCGAGGAGTGCCAAATCGTCGAGACTCAGACGGAATGTCACACGCTTGGTCTCACCCGCCTTGAGCGTCACACGCTCGAAGCCTCGCAACACCGAGTCATAGCTCACCACGCTCGAGTACATATCGCGCACATAGAGCTGAACCACCTCGTCGCCATCGCGTGAGCCGCTATTCTTCACATCACACGAAACTACAATTTCATCGCCCTGCTCAACCGTCATATTCGAGTACTCGAAGGTCGTGTAGCTCAAACCATATCCAAACGGATAGAGAGGCCCCTGCACACGAGTAACACCGCCACCATTTGGCCCTTTGCGCGGCTGAACACCGTGCGAGCCCTTCTTGAACGGGAAGTTGTACTCTAGCTGACCGATAGAGCGAGGGAAGGTCACTGTCAACTTACCACCAGGGTTGTAGTCTCCAAAGAGTGTACGAGCAATAGCCGTTCCACCATCCACCGTCGGCATCCAGGTCTCGAGGATAGCCGCCACATTCTTATCGGCCCAATTAATCGTCAGCGGACGACCATTCACCAACACCACTACTACCGGAATACCCGTTGCGTGGAGCGCTTCGAGCAACTGCTGCTGACGACCAGGAAGATTCAGCGAAGTACGAGTTTTACTCTCGCCCACGCACTTTTTATCCTCGCCCAATGCCACGATAATGACATCGCAACCCTCGGCCTGCTTTACAGCCTCAGCAATGCCGCGCTGCTCCTCGGTCGAGAGAGGCTCAGGGCAAAGTTCCGACTCCGGGAAACCCTTGTCTGTTGTGCGACAACCCTTGGCATATCGCACCTCAACGCCCTCACCTACAAGATTTTGAATACCCTTGTATATCGTTGTAGGCTCCAGCCTGTTAGGGCCATAGCGACTTATCATAAAGTTCGACTCATCGGCCAACGGGCCTGCAACGAGCACTCTGCGAATCTTTGTTCTATCGAGTGGCAGTGTGTTGTTCGCATTCTTGAGCAAGACGAGCGACTGCTGCTGAATATCGAGCATAAAGTCGCGATGAAGCTCTGCTCCAGCCACCTTCTCCACCTTATCGGCATCGGCAAACGGATTGTCGAAGAGCCCCAGGAGGAACTTCACGCGCAACACTTCGCGTACACGCTCATCCACCACACTCATCGGCAGACGACCATCGGCAATAATCTCGCGCAGCGGCTTCACATACACATCCGGCTTTGTGAAGTGAGTGCGGACATTCAATCCCGCCTCAACCACCTGACGCACCGCCTCGGCATAGGTCTCGGCAACACAGTGCTTCTGGTGAACAAACTCCACAGCCTGGCTGTCGCTCACGACATAGCCGTTAAAACCATACTCCTTGCGCAGAAGGTCTGTAAGGAAGTACTTGCTTGCTGTCACCACCTCACCATCATAGTCGTTATAGCTCGACATCACGCCCATAGGCTGCGCCTCGGCAATCACGCGACGGAACGGATAGAGGTGTATCTGATGTAACTCGCGCGGTGTGATATGCGGGTCGGTGCGGCACTCGCCATCACGACCACCCTTTGGGGTGCTATATGCAGCAAAGTGCTTCAAGGTCGAAGCTACGCCCTGCGACTGCACACCCTTTGCCATCTCAATACCGAGTTCGGCAACCAAGTATGGATCCTCGCCATAGCACTCGACAATGCGACCCCAGCGTGGGTCACGCGGCACATCGAGAATCGGCGCGTAGATATTGTGGTAGCCCAACGCCTTACCCTCCTCGCCTACAATCTCACCGGCACGACGCACCAAGTCGCGATTCCAGGTCGAGCCGATACCAATCGGTGCAGGCAATGCTGTGGCGCGACTATGATTTAAACCGTGAATACCCTCATTCGTAAACTCGGCAGGGATACCGAGGCGAGTCTCCTCGATAAACCATCGCTGGATGGTATTCTTCGCCTCGACATGTCCGCGATAGTCGAGAGTAAGGTGTGGCGAGTTGCGAAGGTTGCGACTACTTACGCCATTGAGCATCTCGTCGATATTGGCAATTCCATCCTTCCAGAGTGCCTGCTTCCATCGCTCGGTAGGCAACGAATCCTTCAACACGCGACGATAGCCATAGAGGGTAACCATCTGGCAGGTCTTCTCCTCGACGGTCATCTGTCTGAGCAGATCCTCCACGCGCTCATCAATCGAACGCTTCGGATCCTCGTAGATATCCTTCACGCCATTCTTGTTGAAATCTATCCATCCGCGGTGGTAGATGCCTCCGCGCGGTGTGGCAGCCGAGAGTACAAGCTGTACCGACAACACCATCACAACGCTCAAGAGCACCTTCACGCCCACTTTTCCGTCTACTCTCATATCGCTATTTGTTGTATTTGAACACCATTGCCGTACGGGCGGTGTTGTAAATCTTAATGAAGTGGTGAGGTGTGCCCCACTCATCCTTGATAGTCTCGGAGAAGTGCTCCTGACCCTTCACCTGGCGGTCGAAGCCTCCGAAACGACTCTCGTCGGTCGAGAGCTCAACCGTATATTTTCCAGCCCACGGCACCTCTACTCGGTAATCCGGACAAGAGTTCTCGGGGCTCCAGTTAAAGACAAAGTACAACCCCTTATGCGAGTAGGCGATGGTTTGATTCTCGTGGTCGGTGTGCCACTTGTAAGGGTAGCCATCCGACAACACCTTATACTTTTTGATGACCTTGAGCATCTCCTTGTCGAAGAGTCCGAGCTGACCATAGCGCAAGAAACCGTTGTCGGCCAACGACCACTGACGGCGTGCGTGAGCATAGCTCCAATCGTTACCCTCGCGAGGGAAATCGATCCATTCCGGGTGTCCGAATTCGTTACCCATAAAGCAGAGGTAGGCATCGCCACCTACGGATATAGTCATCAGTCGAATCATCTTGTGAAGAGCCATACCTCGCTCCACGATAAGATTCTCCGACGCCTTGTTCATCGCAAAGTACATCTCCTTATCCATCAGGCGGAAGGCGATGGTCTTGTCGCCCACCATAGCCTGGTCGTGCGACTCGGCATAGGCTACGGTCTTGACCTTCGGCAGGCGATTTGTCAGGACGCCCCACATCTCCTCGACATTCCACGACTCATCGCTCTCGTCCTCCAAAAGTCGAATCCAGAAGTCGGGAATCGCCATTCCCAAGCGGAAGTCGAAGCCGATACCACCATCCTCGATTGTGCGGCACATACCCGGCATACCGCTCACATCCTCGGCAATGGTCACAGCCTCAGGGCGGAAGTCGTGAACGAGTTTATTTGCCAACGAGAGGTAGACCAAAGCATCGCGGTTGACACCCTCGTCGAAGAACTTTTCGCGACAATCGAACTCGGTATAGCCATGGTGGTGATATATCATCGAAGTGACGCCATCAAAGCGATAACCGTCGAAGTGATACTCATCGAGCCAATACTTGACATTCGAGAGGAGGAAGTGCTCCACCTCGCGCTTGCCATAGTCGAAAATCTTCGAGTCCCAATATGGCTGATAGCCCGCATCGCCCTCCTTCGAGTAGTGGTTTGGCGAGCCGTCAAGCTCGTTAATACCCTCGTTGAAGTTCTTGACATAGTGAGCGTGAACGATATCCATAATCACAGCTATACCCAACTTGTGAGCCTTGCGTACCAGCGACTTCAGCTCCTCGGGAGTACCGAAGCGCGACGATGGCGCAAAGAAGTTTGCCACATGGTAGCCAAACGAGCCATAGTAAGGGTGTTCGGCAATAGCCATCACCTGAATGGCATTGTAGCCCGCCTTCTTCACGCGTGGCAATACGCTCTTCTCGAACTCCTTGTAGGTCGACACACCCTCCTTCTCCGAGGACATGCCGATATGGGTCTCGTAGATAAGCAGATTATTCTTGTCGATGACCAACTTATCCTTGCCCCAATCGAATGGCTGCGGTATCCAAAATTGCGCAGAGTAGTTCTTCGTCGCATCGTCCTGAATAAGACGGGTGGCATAAGCAGGAATACGGTCGTGCCAGCCATTCTCACCGTGAATATGGAGTTTATATAGCGACCCGTGAGTCAAACGATAGTAGTACATCGCATCGGGCAGGAAGATGCTCCACACACCGTGCACATCCTTGTTCAGGCGAAGCTGTGTGCGCTGCCAAGAGTTGAAATCACCAAAGATGTAAACATCTTTTGCTGCGGGCAACCACTCGCGGAACCACCATCCCGACATATCCTCGTCGTACTGCCAACCAAAGTAGCGATAGCCATTCGCATAGTCGACAATCGAACCGTTGCGTTCGATATCGGCAAGGTGCGAGCAATATGTCTCATATCTCGCATTTACCGCCTCCTCAACAGGTAGCAGCCACTCATCCTCGGCGACCATAGCCAATCGTTTTTCGTTGCTCTCAATCATAAATCGACAGTTTTTGTTGAATCTATTCACAAATATAAGAAAAAGTGTAGAGTTTTATCCCTATTTCTAATAAATTTTTATTCTCAAGTTTTAATTTTTAATTAAAATTTGTACCTTTGCGCCGTGAAACAGTTGATACGACATAGAAGGTTGGTTTCATATCTGCTTGCAGTACTGATGCTTGCAGCCATTTCGAGTAGAATCTATCTCCGACACGACAGAGGCTACTACGAAGACTTCCTGCGCACCGCTCACCCGGCATCCGATTGCTCGGCCTGGGTGGCGTGTAACTGTCCGATCTGTCACGCCGAGGACTTCCTCGCAATCGAGGCAGAGTACTTCGAATATCACCCGTTTATCACAACTTTGCTCTGCGAGTTTGTCACCGCGCCAACCTCTGCAGCCAACCGCATCGTTGTAGTCTCATCTCTCAGAGGCCCGCCTTGTTTATCGTAAAACAATAACACATTTCGCACCAACTTATGCGAAAACCTTTTGTATTATCGATAAACAATAACAGAAATGAAAAAACTTACAACAACTATACTTGTTGCACTCATTATGTGTGCAACCGCAATTGCTCAGAATAAGTCTAATCACATCCACCACAAGAACGGCCACAGCCACTCTGCAGCCGAGAAGTGTGAGGCAACAATCCACGGTCACGTTACCGACAGCAACACCAAGGAGCACATACCTTATATTACAGTAACAATCGACGGCACAACCATCGGTACAACAACCGACGCAACCGGCCACTATACCCTCTACCACGTACCTGTGGGTAAGTTTAAGGTGTCGGTATCGGCTGTAGGCTATGCTAACCAAACCAAGGAGGTCGAGGTGGAGTGCGGTACAGACCTTCAGCTCAACTTCGAGACCACCGAGTCGCAGATTACACTCGACGCAGTGGTTGTATCGGCAAACCGCAACGAGACTACACGTCGTGAGGCTCCATCGTTGGTAAATATTCTCGACAGCGACCTCTTGAACAAGGTTTCGGCGCCAACTATTGCCGAGGGTCTCTCTTTCCAGCCGGGTGTTCGCGTTGAGAACTCGTGCCAGAACTGCGGTTTCGCACAGGTACGCATCAACGGTTTGGACGGTCAGTATTCGCAGATTGTAATCAACTCTCGCCCCGTATTCTCGGCTTTGGCCGGTGTATACGGCTTGGAGCACATCCCATCGAATATGGTGGAGCGCATCGAGGTTGTACGCGGAGGTGGCTCGGCACTCTACGGATCGTCGGCTATCGGAGGTACAATCAACATCATCACCAAGGAGCCTTTGCGTAACTCGGGCGAGTTGTCGCACACACTCACATCGATTGGCTGCGGCAAATCACTCGACAACAATACCACTTTGAACGCTTCGGTCGTAACCGATGACCGCAAGGCGGGTATCACAATCTATGGCCAGAATCGTATGCGCGATGCCTATGATCACGATGGCGACGGATTCGTGGAGATTCCTGTAATCAAGTCACAGACAATTGGTACTCAGGCATATATCAAGACCAGCGCCTACAGCAAGCTCACCCTCGACTACCACGCAACAAGCGAGTATCGTCGTGGAGGTGACCAGTTGGAGCGTCCACCACACGAGGTTATGATTGCCGAGACAACCGACCACCTCATCAACAGCGGAGGTCTTACATTCGAGGGCACTTCGAAGGATTCGCGCCACCGCTATAGCGTATTTGCATCGGCTCAGGCAACAAAGCGCGACAGCTACTATGGTGCTGATAAGAATCCTTATGCCTACGGAACAACCAACGGCGTAACAGCTGTTACCGGCGCGCAGTACCTCTACCGTTTGAAGATTTTTGAATTGACTACAGGTTTGGAGTATAGCTACGACTACCTCTTCGACAACCCTATCGGCTATGCCGACCAGGAGGGTTACAGCACAATGCTCACCAAGCAGCACGTTCACAACGCAAGTATTTTTGCTCAGGGCGAGTTCAAGTTCAACAAGTGGGGGTTCCTCGTTGGTGGCCGCTTGGATAATTGGTACAACGCATCGAACAAGAAATTCTTGTGCATCCCTTCACCACGTGTAACCTTGCGTTACAACCCTACACACGACATCAACCTCCGTGCAACCTATGGCTCGGGCTTCCGTGCGCCACAGGCATTTGACGAGGATTTGCACATCCTCATCGTAGGTGGCGACCGTACACGTATCCGCTTGGCTGAGGATTTGAAGGAGGAGCGCTCACACACCTTCACCGTATCGGGCGACTTCTACAAGACCTTTGGCCGCGTGCAAACCAACCTCCTCGTTGAGGGCTTCTACACCATCTTGAACGATGTGTTTGCACTCCGCGATTATGCAGGTAGCGACCTCGGCACCACAATCAAGCCTGTTGATGGTAAGGAGGGTGTATACGACGTCGCCGATGGTGCGCGTATCTACGAGCGATACAACGGCTCGGGCGCAACAGTTATGGGTATCAACGTCGAGGGTAAGGTTGCCTATATGCCTTGGGTAGAGGCTTCAGCAGGCATCACCTTGCAGCAGGGCAAATACAAGGAGCCTGAGCAATGGAGCGACACAGCACCAGCATCAATCAATATGTTCCGTTCGCCAAATGTGTATGGTTACTTCACCGTATCATCACAGCCTGTGAAGAACTTCAAGATTGACCTCTCGGGTAACTATATGGGCAAGATGTGGATGCAGCATATGGCAGGCGGTATCCGTCCTGACGGAACAGTTGTCGAGCACGACGAGCTTGTTCGCACCAAGGCTTTCTTCGACCTCGGCTTGAAGCTCTCGTACGACTTCAAGATTTGGAAGACTATCGGCTTGCAGGTCAATGGCGGTATCCGCAACATCCTCAACTCTTATCAGAAGGATTTCGACCGTGGTGCAAATCGTGACTCGGGTTACATCTATGGTCCATCACTCCCACGCTCAATATTTGTAGGCGCGAAGTTGTCGTTCTAAGAACAACCCTATACAAATAACAAGAGCCTGTCCATGTGGACAGGCTCTTATTTTATCACGTCAAATCAAAATGCTAATTGGCTGATTGGTACTCAACACTCTCTGAAGTAAAGTTGTAGTGTTCCCAACCATAGCTGACAAAATCTACTTTAGAGTCGTTATTCAAAACCATCTTCACCTTGTCCTGGTAGCTCTCTTCCGCAGTATTAAAAATGTTTTGGCCGACTACAATAACATCCTTTGAGGTGAGCTCAAGGGTCAAGCTATAGCTCGACGAAACGCTCTCGCGCAAGAAGGCCTGACCACCGAGCGAAGTAACCAATGGGAGCTTCGCAGAGGTCAAATAGTCGCAATTGGCAAACGCAGCAAAGCCAATCACACTCGCCTTTGGCAAGTCGACACTCTTCAACGCGGTAGCCATAAATGCATACTCCTGCACACGACGCGCCTTAGGGGCAGTAAACTCTGTCAAGTTTGCGCATCCGAGGAACGCCTTCGCACCGATATACTTCACATCGAGGAGGTGAATCGAGTGCAACTTATCGACCGCATAGTTCGAATCTCCTTTGGTGATTACGGTCTCGACATACTTGTCACCTAGGAAGAGCTCCGGCACATACGACGCACCAGCAATGGTCAAATCGATAGATCCATCCGGAAGATTCGAGTCCGACAAAGCGCTACGAATCGCCTCAAACATCTCGGTCGAAGCATCGGGTGCAAGCATTAACACCACCGACAGCGATCTCGCCACGAGCAGACCCGCGAGCGCCTCCTTCAACTCATCGGCAGTCATTGTGGTTGCGTCGATATCGGCATCCACCTCGGTGATGGTATTATCAAGCTCCTCAACGATAACCGGAGGGAATACCAATGAGTCGTCGTTTGGCGTACACGCCGATATTACAAGTGCCGCAGCAGCGAGCAAAATAGAGATTTTTTTCATCTGAATTGACCTTTTTTAGCTGATGATTCGAGCCTTTTTGCCGACTCGATACTATTTCACGATAACAAAATTATAAAAGTTTTTTCGGTTTTGCAAAAAATCTTTGAAACTCATCGATATATATCCCCCTACGGAGCACATTTTTTTTAGCGATAATTTCGAAAAATTTGTATCTTTGTGGGTTAAATCACCGTAGGATGAAAATTGATTTTCGAAAATATCTGATACTCGGATTTTTGGCATTGGTGGCGGATGTGGCTATGGCATCCGACAACAAGTCGAAGGTCGATACCCTCATCGCGGTGGATAGAGTGCAAATTACTGCCATTAAACAAGGCTCCGAGCTTCGTCGCGAAGCGGTTGCAGCATCGGTGCTCGGCGGTCGCACACTCGAGATGCGTGGCGTCTCGGCAATCAAAGATGTGATGACCGACATACCGAACCTCTTTATGCCCGACTATGGCTCTCGCACAACCTCTTCAATTTATGTGCGCGGTATGGGTACCCGCATCGACCAACCCGTCGTGGGCATGAATGTTGACAATGTACCACTCGCCGACAAGAACCTCTACGACACAGAACTTCCCGATATAGAGCGTGTCGAGTTCTTGCGCGGACCACAAGCTACGCTCTATGGTCGCAACACTATGGGTGGCATAATCAACGTCTATACCCTTTCGCCATTGAGCTATCAGGGCACTCGCATTCGTGCCGACTACGGCTCACGCAACGCCTTCCGCATCTCGGCATCGACCTATCAGAAGTTCAGCGAGAAGCTCGGCTTCTCCGTCTCGGCTCAATACTCGCGTCACGATGGTTACTGGACAAACAACTACGACAACTCGCTTTGCGACAAGGAGAATAGCGGCAACTTCCGTACCAAGTTACAGTACCGCAAGGGGGCACTGAGCATCGACAACACGCTCGCCTTCTCGATTGTGGAGCAGGGAGGTTACCCATACGAATATGCCGGTTCTCCAAACCCCGCAAAGCATCGCGAGGAGCTTGTGGGCAAGATTAACTACAACGAGCCGTGCACCTACTCTCGCATCGCCGTAAACGACGGTTTGAGCATCTGCTACGACTTCGAGAAGTTCTCGTTGGCAAGCATCACCTCGTATCAGTATATGAACGATAAGATGCATATCGACAACGACTTCCTCCCCGAGTATTACTTCACTCTCGAGCAGCGCAAGCAGCAGCACAATATCGCCGAAGATTTTGTTCTACGCTCGAAGGAGGATGGCATATATCGTTGGTTGGCAGGCGTCTACGGATTCTTCAAGAGGGAGAAGATGCAGGCTCCCGTGACCTTTGGCCCTACGGGCATCAACCACCTCATACTCGACAACATCAACGCCCACAGCGGCTACGATGGCGAATACAGATGGGGCGACGAGAGCGGCAACGGAGGTGATATGTTGCTACTCGACAGCCGATTCACCACCCACAATAGTGGCGTGGCAGCCTACCACCGCAGCGAGGTGGAGCTCGGACGTTGGCGACTTGCTTTAGGCTTGCGACTGGACTACGAGTTGGTGCAGATGTTGTACAACACCTCGACCAACACCGCCTACACCGCCTTCCCAAATGACCCATCGCTGAGCCCGATAACCGTACCTCTTCGCATCTCGGACAGCGATGTACTGACTCGCGGATTTTTCGAGTTTCTGCCATCATTCTCGGCTTCGGTAGACCTCGATTCGAAGGGTCGAAATATGCTCTACTTCTCTGCATCGAAGGGTTATAAGGCCGGCGGATTCAACACTCAGATGTTCTCGGAGGTGTTGCAGCGCAGAGTGCAGAACGAGATGGGCCTCTACCGCGATATGGACATCGAAGAGCTGTGCGCCTACAACCCGGAACATAGCTACAACCTCGAGTTGGGTGGTCACTTTGCAACCGACGATGGAGCCTTTACGGCTGATGCCTCGCTCTTCTATATCGAGTGTGTAAATCAGCAGCTCACAATCTTCCCCGACGAGAATAGCACAGGCCGAATGATGACCAATGCGGGTCGCACACGCTCCTTCGGAGCAGAGCTCTCGGCTACGGCGCGACTGGCAAAAACTTTGGTTTTGACCGCCTCATATGGCTATACTAATGCCAAATTTAAGCAATTTGAGTCAGGTGGAGTGAATTATGCGGGCAACTATATACCTTATGCACCGAAAAATTCGTTATCTTTGCGCCTGGTGCAGACCGTTCCGTTCTCGACTCAATGGATTGACCGTATGGTCTTGAGCGTGGGTGTGATGGGTGCAGGTCGCATCTATTGGAATGAGGCAAACGATGCTTCGCAACCATTCTACGCACTCCTGGAGGGCTCGGTGCGCTTCGAAGGTAAGAGATGGGGCGTAGACTTGTGGTGCAAGAACGCCACTAATACCAAGTATAATGTCTTCTACTTCGAGTCGATGGGTAACCGCTTCTTGCAGCGCGGACGACCTATGACCGGCGGAGTGAGAGTAATGATAAATTTATAAAAAGAGTTAGATAGATGAAAAAGGTTATATTTTTTGTACTTACAGCAGTACTTTTTATTGCAACATCGTGTTTGGGTGGCGAGAACACCGGCCCATCATCTTCGGCAGAGTACTACGGTTCACTCACCGTAACCGACACCGAGACGGGCGAGATATCCTACTTTGACGAGGAGAGTCAGGTTATCGTAACTATTCCGAACATCTACGAGGCTAAGTTCGACATCGTGTTTAAGGGTGTGAAGTTCGACAAGATGATGCCAGCATTGAACGTATCGGTCGATGGTGTACCATTCTCGAATACCATTTCGGAGGATGAGACCTCGATCAACTACATCTTCACCGCCAAGGATATAATTCCGACTGTGGGTGGTATCGCATACAACAAATACAAGATTGACAAGATCGAGGGTTGCATCGGCAAGAATATCGATATAAACTTTACAATATCGTCGAAGGGTAAATCGGTCAATTTTACCAATCGCACCGAGAGCGCAACCTCGGAGGAGTAGAACATTAACAACACAAACATATTAAGACTATGAAAGCAGAGTACAAACCCTATGTAGAGGAGTTAATCGAACTCGCGATTAAAGAGGATATCGGTGATGGCGACCACACATCGTTGTGCTGTATCCCGACCGAGGAGCGAGGCAGAATGCGTCTCTTGTGCAAGCAGGAGGGTATCATCGCAGGTATCGAGGTGGCAAAGATGGTCACCGAGCGCTTGGATGCCGAGGTCAAGTTCGAGCAGATTTTGAACGATGGCGACCGTGTAAAGGTAGGCGACGTTGCCTTCTATGTTGAGGGTAACTTGCAGTCGTTGTTGCGTGCCGAGCGCATCTTGCTCAACATTATGCAGCGAATGAGTGGCGTAGCTACACAGACCGCAGTATATGCTGACCGCATCGCAGATCTTCACACCAAGGTGCTCGACACCCGCAAGACCACACCTGGTATGCGCGTATTGGAGAAGATGGCCGTGAAGATGGGTGGTGGCGAGAATCACCGCATCGGATTGTTCGATATGATTCTCTTGAAGGACAACCACATCGACTTCGCAGGTGGCGTGGTTAAGGCTGTGACAGGCGCGAAGGAGTACCTCAAGGCTAAGGGCAAGAATATTCCTATTGAGTGCGAGGTGCGCTCGTTGGAGGATATCAAGGAGGTCTTCGCAGCAGGTGGTGTAGACCGTATCATGTTCGACAACTTCTCGGTTGAGCAGACTCGCGAGGCGGTAGCCTTGGTTGCAGGTCGTTGCGAGACTGAGTCGAGCGGTGGTATCACACTCGAGACCTTGCGCGACTATGCCGAGACAGGCGTGGACTTCATCTCGGTAGGAGCATTGACCCACCAGATCAAGTCACTCGATATGTCGCTTAAAGCGTGCTAATGAGCCAAAATCAACATATTGATTTTCATCCCGTAACAGTGGCCGACAAGCCACTGTTCGACTATTATATGCTATCCTCCGAGGAGCAAAACTGCGATCTCAACTTCGCAAACATCTTCTGCTGGAGTACAACCTACCACAGCGAGGTTGCCGAGGTCGAGGGATTTCTCGTTATTCGCTTCGAGAGTGGCGAGACAAAATCCTATATGCAACCCGTAGGCAATGGCGACAAGGCGACCATTATAGCGTTACTCCGCAAGGATGCCGCAGCAGAGGGAGCACAACTGCGACTCTATGGTCTATCACCCGAGTGGCGCACATTTTTAATGGAGCACTACCCATCGGAGTTTGTATTCGACGCTCCGAGGGCCTTGTGCGACTACATCTATCGAGTGGAGGATTTGGCACAGCTCCCGGGTCGAAAGTATCAGCCTAAGCGCAACCATCTCAACCGCTTCGTAGCACGTTATGCGTGGCACGCCGAGCCTCTTTCGCGCGAAAATATCAAGGATTGTTTGGCGCTCAACAAGAAGTGGCTGAGCGGTCGCACTATGGGCGAGGCTGAGATGGCTGAGCAGCGTGCACTGAGTCGTGCCTTCGACAACTTCGAGGCTTTGGCTCTGCGAGGCATTGTGCTCTATGCCGACAATGCTCCCGCTGCATTCTCCTATGGCACGCCCATCAATCACAAAACCTTCTGTACCCATATCGAGAAGCACGACAGCGCTATCGAGGGGGCTGCGACGATGATAAATAGATTGATGGCACAGTCGCTCGACGAGGAGTATGAGTTTGTAAATCGTGAGGATGACCTCGGCTTGGAGGGACTTCGCTTTGCGAAGATGTCGTACCACCCTACCCTGCTACTCGAGAAGATTTCGGCATTACAAATCACGCGTGAGCAGCACGAAATGCGAGCGATGTGGCACGATATATTCGAGGATGAGTACCACGAGATAGACCACTTCATACTCACCCACTCCGACGCCGTTCCGATGATACGCAAGGAGGACGGAAAGGTCGCATCAATGCTCTACGTTGTTCCGATAGAGATGTGGGAGAAGCGTGTGGCATACATCTACGCCGTAGCTACACTACCCGAATATCGAGGTCGAGGATTTGCCTCAAAACTACTCAATGAGGCTATCGAATATGCCAAGGCACACGAGTTCGACTGCGCAGCGCTCATTCCAAGTAGTACCGAGTCGAAACTGCTCTACGAGCGATTGGGATTCGTTGACACTCAGACACCGATAGAGTTCTCGGCCAGCGACTACCTCGGCACGGGATTTCCACCTTGCGACCTGGCAATGACCTATCAGCTATAAAACAGAAAAAGACCAAGATGATTAACACCTTGGTCTTTTTTGTGCGATTATCGAATTTTACTTCTTAATCTCCTTAACCAACTCCTCGGCTCTCTCCAATGCCTTATCGATATTGGCAACTACATTATCCTTACCGATCTTATCCAAAATACCGGCACGCTCGATAGCGTTATACACCTTCTCATTCACACCCGAAAGGAGCACGGTCTGACCATTCTTGATTGCCGACTCGATAAATATCTCGAGGTTGTGCAAACCGGTCGAGTCGATGAATGACACCTTGCGCATACGAACTACACGAACAGGCATTGCATCGACATTCGATGTCAACTCCTCGAACTTGGTAGCCACACCGAAGAAGAATGGGCCATCAATCTCGAATACCTCAACACCCTCAGGAATCGAGAGCTGCACATCACCCTCCTCGCCGTCGTGGTGCAACTCCATCTCGTTACGCAACTTTGAGATGTGCGAAGTCTCCATAATACGACGAACAAAGAGCACTACTGCCAACACGAGACCCACCTCGATAGCGATTGTGAGGTCGAAGATGATGGTCAAGAGCATTGTAGTGAAAAGGATGGCGATGTCCGAGCGCGACTGACGACACATCGAACGGATAGTGCGCCAGCCGCTCATATTGTACGACACCATAATCAATACACCCGCCAAGCAAGGCATTGGGATAATGCTGATCAAACCACCCAAGAAGAGCAAGACGAGGAGCAAGACGATGGTGTGAACAATACCGGCAACCGGAGTACGACCGCCATTATTGATGTTCGCCATTGTACGTGCGATAGCACCTGTTGCAGGGATACCACCGAAGAATGGAACAACGATGTTTGCTGCACCCTGTGCGATAAGCTCTGTATTAGAGTTGTGACGCGAGCTGATTACGCCATCAGCCACCATAGCCGAGAGCAACGACTCGATAGCACCCAACATTGCGATGGTAAATGCGGTTGGGAGCAACGCCTGAACTGTGGCCCAGAGCGACTGGTCGCCAAGCGATGGCAATGTGAATGGTGGAAGGCCCTCAGGCAACTCGTAGAGGTCACCGATGGTTGCTACACCAGTCTTAATGCCGAACTGATTCAAAGCCCAGCAGAGAGCTGTCATAATGATGATTGCGAGCAACGATCCCGGAATCTTCTTCGAGATATACGGTGTTCCCGCAATGATGGCTATAGAGCCGAGACCAATACCGAACGACCACCAGCTGACATTGCCGATATTTGCGAAGTAGCACTCCCACTTCTCGATGAAGTTAGCCGGCACCTTCTCGATACCGAGACCCAACAAATCGTTAATCTGTGTCGAGAAGATTGTTACAGCGATACCCGCAGTGAAGCCCACGATGATTGGGTAAGGCATGAACTTGATGATGGTACCGAGCTTGAAGACACCCATCAGCACGAGCATAATACCCGCCATAATGGTTGCAATGGCCAAGCCACCGACACCAAACTGCTGAATAATGCCATAGATGATTACGATGAAAGCTCCTGTAGGACCACCAATCTGCACACGCGAGCCACCGAGTGCCGAGATCAAGAATCCGGCGATGATAGCTGTGATGAGACCCTCGGTCGGACCAACGCCCGATGCGATACCGAAGGCGATGGCGAGCGGAATAGCCACAATACCCACGATTATACCTGCCATTATATCCTTGGCAAACTTTGCACCCGAATAGTTGCGCAAAGTATCGTACAATTTAGGGCGAAAATCGATTGAAAAATGAGGTTTCATATCCCTTCTATTTAATTGTAATTTCATTTATGACCTCGGCCAAAGCGCCAAAAGTCACCTATTTAACCTAACTGCGGCGCAAAGGTATACCAAAAACGGATATGTTGTTCAAAATAGAGCAAATTTTTGATTAAAATGCTCAAGATGTAACAAATGTTCTTAATAATTTCTCCCTGCGGTCAATTTTTTCCTATCTTTGCGTCAGCGAAATTTAAATTATAGATGGAGAAAAATGGCGTTATAATCGGTATCGGAGAGGTGCTATTCGACCTTCTGCCCGAGGGTAAACAATTAGGTGGTGCGCCTGCCAATTTTGCATATCACGCAACTTGTTT
>JAZLCQ010000058.1:0-55371 GCA_045614285.1 Alistipes sp. | reverse complement strand
TCGATTCTTGGTGTTAAGGAGGCTGAGTTGGAGGGTATCAACCCCGAGTTCTCGCTCGAGATTACAAAGATTCGCCAGTTTGCTAACCCCGAGCTCAACGAGGAGTTCTTCAAGATGGCTTTCCCCGCAGGTGATGTGACTAACGAGGAGCAGCTCGACGCATTTGTTGATGCAGAGATCGAGCGCGAGCTTTCGCACGAGAGCGACTACCTCTTCACTCTCCAGCTGCGTGATTACCTTCTCGAGAAGGCTCAGCTTGAGATGCCGACCGAGTTCCTTAAGCGTTGGTTGTATGTAATCAATGAGGGTAAGTTCACTATGGAGGATATCGAGAAGGACTTCGACGGTTTCGTTAAGATGTTCTCGTGGAACTACCTCCAGAAGCACTTTATCAAGAGCTTGGAGCTCAATGTAACTGCTGAGGAGGCAACCGAGGAGGCTAAGGTATTCGCTGCTGCACAGTTCGCACAGTACGGTATGCCTAACGCACCAGAGGAGATGCTCGAGAACTTCGTTAAGAACATCCTCGACAACAAGGAGCAGAGCCAGAAGATCTACGAGAAGCTCTATGAGCAGAAGGTTGTTGAGTCGGTTCGTGCTAAGGTTAAGGTTACCGAGAAGGCTATCTCGGCTGAGGACTTTGCGGAGCTCGCTAAGGCATTGTAAAAAAGCCGTCTAAAAGGGTGATTTCTGCGTTACGCTACGGATGCTGAATTGCTCACATACGACATAGTATGCTGCGCATTCAACGCTAGGCAAGCCTTGAAATCTCTCCTTTTATACAACTTTTAGATAGAAAAGGAAAAACTCTGCAAGTTGGTATCTGACTTGCAGAGTTTTTAATCTTCGATAAGTCGAAACGTAAAAAATTTGCAATTATGAAAGAATTTGAGAAGTTTGCAATGGGCCAATGCGGTATCTCGTCATTGCGCCTACACGACTATAAGGCGATTCATTCGGCATATATCAATCCGATGATTTTGGAGGAGCGCCAGTTGAATGTCACTCAGCTCGATGTCTTCAGCCGATTGATGATGGATCGCATCCTCTTCCTCGGTGCACCTGTGACCGACGATGTGGCAAATATCATTCAGGCACAGTTGCTCTTCTTGGAGTCGGTGGATCCATTGAAGGATATTCAGCTCTATATCAACAGCCCGGGCGGAAGCGTATCTGCAGGTCTTGGTATCTATGATACCATGCAGCTCGTAAACTGCGATGTGGCAACCATCTGCACAGGTATGGCAGCATCTATGGGTGCTGTGCTTCTCACTGCAGGTGCTGCGGGTAAGCGTCAGGCTTTGCCGCACTCACGCGTGATGATTCATCAGCCACTCGGAGGCGTTCAGGGTCAGGCATCGGATATCGAGATTACTGCACGCGAGATTGCACGCACCAAGCGCGAGTTGTACGAGATTCTTTCGGAGCACTCGGGCAAGAGCATCGACGAAATTGAGCGCGATGCCGATCGCGACTACTGGCTCTCGGCTGCTGAGGCGAAGGAGTATGGTTTGATTGATGGTGTACTTACAAAACACGCTAAATAGTTATGGCACAGAAGGGTGGAAACAGAGGCGGACAGCGCCGTGAAGATTGTTGCTCATTCTGCGGTCGACGTCGTAGCGAGGTCGATATCCTCTTCCAGGGTGTCGATGGCTCGAATATCTGCGGTGCGTGTATCGAGGTAGGCCACAAGTCGCTCTCGGAGGCGGGTTTGGCGGCAGCATCGCCAAAGGCGAAGCCACAGCCTAAGGGTGTGACGATGAACGACGTGCCTAAGCCGAAGGAGATTAAGGAGTTTTTGGATAACTACGTTATCGGCCAGGACGAGGCGAAGCGCTCGATTGCTGTGGCGGTATATAACCACTACAAGCGTCTCTCGGTGGCGCAGGGTGACGAGGAGGTCGAGCTTGATAAGTCGAATATCGTGCTCGTAGGTCCTACAGGTACAGGTAAGACCTTGATTGCTCGCACCATTGCGCGATTGTTGAAGGTGCCGTTTACGATTGTCGATGCCACAGTATTGACCCAGGCGGGCTATGTCGGTGAGGATGTCGAGAGTATCCTCTCGCGTCTGTTGCAGGCAGCAGACTACGATACTAAGGCGGCAGAGCGCGGTATCGTCTTTATCGATGAAATCGATAAGATTGCTCGCAAGGGCGACAACCCAAGCATAACGCGTGATGTCTCGGGCGAGGGTGTGCAGCAGGCTCTCTTGAAGATTTTGGAGGGCACGGTTGTCAACGTACCGCCACAGGGTGGTCGTAAGCACCCTGAGCAGCAGTTTGTGCAGGTCAACACAAAAAATATCTTGTTCATCTGCGGTGGTGCGTTCGATGGTATCGAGAAGCGCATCGCACAGCGTCTCAATACACGTGCAATGGGTTATGGACGTGTTGATACCGAGAGCATCGACCGCGAGAATATGTTGAAGTATGTTCAACCGCAGGATATCCGTTCGTTCGGTATTATTCCTGAGTTGGTGGGTCGTTTGCCGGTGTTGACACACCTCGAGCCACTCTCGCGCGAGGCGTTGCGCAACATCCTCACAGAGCCTAAGAATGCCATCATCAGCCAGTACAAGGCGATGTTGAAGATGGACGGTGTGGAGTTGGAGTTCACCGACGAGGCGTTGGAGTTTATCGTAGATAAGGCGGTAGAGTTCAAGCTCGGAGCTCGTGGTTTGCGCTCTATCTGCGAGGCGGTGATGAAGGAGTTGATGTATGAGGCTCCATCGTCGGACGAGAAGAGCGTTGTCGTAACCCGTGAGTATGCCGAGGAGCGTCTCAGCCACGCACCGATGACAAAATTTAATACCGTAGGCTAAAAAAATGCCATATAGATGTGGCGATGTCGAAAAAAGTTGCTACATTTGTGGTTACGAAGGTTAGAAACAACGAAAAATATATCATTATGACTAATTCAACATTGACTAAGGCTGCGGATAATATCCGTATTCTTGCAGCTTCGATGGTAGAGAAGGCTAAGTCGGGTCACCCAGGCGGTGCTATGGGCGGTGCAGATTTTGTAAGCGTATTGTTTGCAGAGTTCTTGCGCTACGATCCGGATAATATGCTCTATCCTTATCGCGATAGATTCTTCCTTGACCCAGGCCATATGTCGCCAATGCTCTATTCGGTACTCGCTTTGGCGGGCCACTACTCGATGGAGGATTTGCAGCAGTTCCGCCAGTGGGGTAGCATCACTCCGGGTCACCCAGAGGTTGACTTCTTGCGTGGTGTAGAGAACACTTCGGGCCCTCTCGGTCAGGGTCACGCTATGGGTTTGGGTGCAGCTATCGCAGAGCGCTTTATGGTAGCTCGTTTTGGCGAGTGGCAGGCTCACAAGACCTATATCTACATCTCTGATGGTGCAGTTCAGGAGGAGGTTTCGCAGGGTGTAGGCCGTATTGCGGGCAACTTGGGCTTGTCGAACATCATCATGTACTACGACTCGAACAATGTTCAGCTCTCGACTAAGGTTGACGAGGTTGACCAGGAGAATATTGCAGCTAAGTATCGTGCTTGGGGCTGGCAGGTGTTGGAGATTGACGGTCACAACGTAGAGCAGATTCGTGAGGCGTTGACTACAGCTAACGCATCGACCGAGCAGCCTACACTCATCATTGGTCACACCATTATGGGTAAGGGCTTGGTTACTGCTGAGGGCGAGTCATTCGAGGATAAGGTTTCTACTCACGGTCAGCCAATCTCGGCTGCAGGTGCAGGCTTCGCAGCTTCAATCGCAAATCTCGGTGGCGATGCTGAGAACCCATTCCAGATCTTCCCTGAGGTTGTGGAGTTGTTCGCTGCACGTGCTGAGGCTTTGCGCGCTGAGATGGTTGAGCGCAAGAAGGTTGAGGAGGAGTGGCGTCACGCTAATCCGGCCTTGGCTATCAAGCTCGATGGCTTCCTTTCGGGTAAGTTGCCTGATATCGACTATCGTTCAATCGCTGTTAAGTCGGGCTCTGCAACTCGCGCAGCTTCGGCTACAGTATTGGGTACCTACGCTGCGCAGGTTGAGAATATGATTGTTGCATCGGCCGATTTGAGCAACTCGGACAAGACCGACGGCTTCTTGAAGAAGACTCACGCATTCAAGCGTGGCGACTTCTCGGGTAAGTTCTTCCAGGCAGGTGTTTCAGAGTTCACTATGGCTTGCGTGATGAACGGTATGGCATTGCACGGTGGTGTAATTCCTGCTTGCGGTACCTTCTTCGTATTCTCTGATTATATGAAACCGGTAGTGCGCTTGTCGGCTTTGATGGGCTTGCACGTTATCTATATCTGGACACACGACTCATTCCGCGTGGGTGAGGACGGTCCTACCCACCAGCCAATTGAGCAGGAGGCACAGATTCGTCTTATGGAGCACCTCCGCAACCACAAGGGTGAGCGTTCGATGGTTGTTCTCCGCCCTGCAGATGCTGAGGAGACTGTTGCAGCTTGGAAGATTGCTCTCGAGGAGCACCGTCCAGTTGGTTTGATCCTCTCACGTCAGGATATCAAGTCGTTGCCAAGCCACCAGGCTCGTATCGACGAGGCTATGCAGACCTACAAGGGTGCCTACACTGTTGTTGACTCGGCTAACCCTGAGGTTGTGATGGTTGCATCGGGCTCGGAGGTTTCGACCTTGGTTGCAGGTGCTGAGCTCTTGCAGAAGGATGGCGTAGCAGTTCGTGTAGTGAGCGTTCCAAGTGAGGGCTTGTTCCGCGATCAGCCGGTATCTTACCAGAGCAGCGTACTCCCTGCAAATGTTGTACGCTACGGTATGACTTCGGGCTTGCCTGTGACATTGCTCAGCTTGGTTGGTTCGATGGAGAATATCCACGGCCTCGACCACTTCGGTCACTCGGCTCCTTTCAAGGTGCTCGACGAGAAGTTCGGTTACAACGGTGAGACCGTTTACAACGAGGTTAAAAAGTTGTTGGCAAAATAGTTGTGAGACACTATAGTGGAAGAGAGGGCGTCAGTTTTGACCCCTCTCTTTTTGTTTTTACGGCAAAAATGACTACTTTTGTGTAGTTGAAAATCTAAACACTAATTGCTATGAAGAAAATTCTTATGATTCTCGCTTCGGCGGTCGCTACATTGTCGGTTTCGGCACAGTACTATCAGGACAATATCAACCCTGAGATGTTGCGTATGGATAGCCCTCGCACGCTTAACCGCAAGGAGTTTTACGCTCCGTCGGTAGATGGTTATACAGCCTATAAGGCCGATTTGCACACCCATACCCTCTTCTCGGATGGCCACCTTACTATGCAGTCACGTGTGCGTGAGGCGTGGTCAGATGGTATGGATGTGATGGCAGTGACTGAGCACCTCGAGTACCGTCCTCACGAGAAGGATTTTGTTAAGTACTTGAAGGGTTATACAGGAGAGAATGCTGAGGCTCAGGCCTACGACTTCGTTTCGAAGACTTGCCCTGCAAAGGGTGATATCAAGGTTGACTTCAACGTACCTGTTGAGATTGCACGCAAAACCGCGAAGGGCTACGATATGACAATCATCTCGGGTATCGAGATTACTCGTAAGCCCGATGAGTATTGCCACTTCAATGCTCTCTTCACAACCGACAACAACGCCATCTACGATGCAGATCCTATGCAGTCGATGCGTAACGCTAAGGCGCAGGGTGCGCTCATCTTGCACAACCACCCGGGATGGCTCCGCAAGAGTCTCGATATGACCCCATTCGAGCAGGCGGTCTATAAGGAGGGCTTGATTGATGGTATCGAGATTATGAATGGTGCCGAGTTCTATCCTAAGGCGCTTACACGTGCGTGGAAGCACAACTTCTTCGTATCGTCGAACACCGATATCCACCACCCTTCGGCAGAGCGCTACGAGCGTTATGGTGAGCGTCGCAATATGACTCTCATCTTTGCGAAGGATAAGTCGGTGGAGTCACTCCGCGAGGCTATCGAGGCACGTCGTACACTCGCTTACTCGTATGGCACACTCGCAGGTAGCGAGGAGTTGTTGCGCAAGTTCTTCCAGGCTTCGGTTTCGGTACGTCAGATTTCGGCCGATAAGAAGGGCCGTCGCCAGATTATCGTCACCAACAATAGCTCAATGGAGTGGTGGTTGGTACGCAAGGGCAAGAAGGCCGAGATTCTCGAGCCTCTCTCGTCGATTATCCTTGTGGAGAGCCTCTCTATCGATAATACATTCACTATCGTGAATACCTGGTGTGGTGAGGATAAGCACCTCGAGTACAACCTCTTCGAGTAGGGGCGGAGTGTTCTCTTTTGGGTTTTTCTCCTCGCATTTCGCGCATAAGCACTGAATCTCGCGATTTTTGTCTATCTTTGTGGCGAAAAATTGAATTATTGAGATGCTTTTAAGTGAATTGTGGGGCTATGTAAAGCGCAATTTCTGGTACATTGTGGTTGCTGCACTGCTTGTGGCAGCGGCACCGTGGACCCTGATATTTGTGATTCCCGTAGCTGTAATATCACTCTTTCCGATATTCCTTAAGGTGCGTTTGTATCGTGCTCAGCAGCAGATGTTCGAGAATATGCGAAACGCCGGCGGAAACCCATATAACGAAGAGTCGCATCGCCGTGAGGAGAGGCGCCGTGATGGTGAAGTTACGGTTGTCAAGACCGAGCAGTCGGAGCCACGAGTGAACGATGATGTCGGCGAGTATGTCGACTTCAAGGAGATTAATGATGAAAAGTAAATAAGAAAACCTATGTTGAAATTTTTCGCAGCAATAGGACGATATGTGCAGTTGTTAGGCAAGGTCTTTTCGCGTCCCGAGAAGGTCGGTATCTACTATCGCCGCACACTCACCGAGATTGAGGCACTCGGTATCAACTCGATACCTTTGGTGACCATCATCTCGATATTTATCGGCGCTGTAATCGCATTGCAGATGGGTATCACGTTGGAGTCCCCATTTATCCCTAAGTTTATGATTGGCTACGCCACTCGTGAGACTATGACCTTGGAGTTCTCGTCTACGGTCATCGCCATCATCCTTGCGGGTAAGGTGGGCTCGAATATCGCCTCGGAGATTGGTACTATGCGTATCACCGAGCAGATCGATGCGCTCGAGATTATGGGTGTCAACTCGGCATCGTACCTCATCCTCCCAAAGGTTGTGGCTGCGGTGTTGTTCTTCCCGCTCTTGTCGCTCTTTAGTATGATCATCGGTACTGTCGGTGGCTACATCATCGCAGCATTCACCGGTATCGTGCTTCCGGCGCAGTATATCGAGGGTTTGCACTACTACTTCATCCCATTCGAGATTACCTACTCGTTGATTAAGATGGCAGTCTTTGCATTCCTCATCACCTCTATCTCGGCCTTCTATGGCTACTCGCCTAAGGGCAATTCGTTGGAGGTGGGACGAGCTTCGACTCGTGCGGTGGTGACCAGCTCGATTGCCATTATGATCTTCAACCTCATCTTAACCCAGTTAATGCTTACTTAATATGATAAAGGGAGAACACATATATAAGTCATTCGATGGTCGTACCATCTTGGATGATATCTCGGTTGAGTTCGAGTCGGGCAAGACAAACCTTATCATTGGTCGAAGTGGCTCGGGAAAGACAGTGCTTTTGAAGACCCTCGTAGGTCTCCACGAACCCGATAGCGGCTCTATCTTCTACGACGAGAAGAACTATACCGCACTCTCTTTTGTGGAGCGCAAGGCAGTGCGTCGTGAGTTGGGTATGATTTTCCAGGGCGGAGCGTTGTTGGACTCGTCGACCGTCTACGAGAATGTGCGTTTGCCACTCGATATGTTTACCACGAAGTCTTCGGCTGAGAAGGATCAGCGTGTGAAGGAGTGTTTGGCACGTGTGGAGCTCTCGCACGCCGGCCATCTCTATCCGTCGGAGCTCTCGGGAGGTATGATTAAGCGTGCGGCTATTGCCCGTGCAATTGTGCTCAATCCGAAGTATCTCTTCTGCGACGAGCCTAACTCGGGCCTCGATCCGCAGACCTCGATTGTGATTGATAACCTCATCCACGACATCACCGTGGAGTACAATATCACCACCATCATCAACACCCACGATATGAACTCGGTGATGGAGATTGGCGATAAGATTGTCTATATCCACCAGGGTAAGAAGTGGTGGGAGGGCACCAAGGATGATATCCTTCACGCCGACAATCAGGAGTTGAACGACTTTGTCTTTGCTTCGGCAATGGCTAAGCGCGCAAAACAAAAGCTCTAATAGATTCTTATTGCACGAACAAATAAAAAGGTTAGACCGAAAAGTCTAACCTTTTTTGTTGCGCTATCACTTCAACTGCTATGGAATATCGTACTCCACAACCAAGAAGTTCCAGTTACAGTCACTATTATTACTACTCATTGAAACCTGAGTGTTGTTACTCTGGCGGAGATAGTAGGTGGTGGTGTACCAATTATTACGAACAGATGTAGTTATCGTCTTGTTAGCATCGCCAGAGATTGTATAAGTTGTTGCTGTTCCGCTGAAGTTAACGGTGGCAGTAGTTCCGTTGAAGTACTGATTGCGAGCAACACTCTTAATCTTATTACCATCCTCGACAACAAAGAGGTTGTAGTAGTTCTGACTTGTGTTTGCCGCAAGCGAAGTACCCGACGATGTACAATAGGTCGATTGGTAGTTTGAATTGGTGTTGCGAATCAGATACATTTTATTAGCATCGAGCGTGGTTGCAGCTGAGCCGACATTCAAGCCATATACCGTCACAGGTTGTGTCAATACGCTGGCTGTAGTGCCGTCAACCTCAACCTCGACATTCATATCGTAGACACCCTTAGTATCATTCGAGTAGTTAATATACCATACAGTATTTGATACGCCCGAACCGTTAACACTACCCTCGCGAGTTGCAGCTACGCCATCAATCTTTACCGACGAAGGCTCTATGTCTGCCGATACGAGCACCTTGTAGCTGATATTCTGACCAACAACGATATATTCGGTATTGCTGTTCGTCACCTCGCTATTTGTGGTATCCTCCCACGAGTAGAAGCCAATCTTGATGTTGACTCTTGTCAATGTTTTTTGGTCGGTATAGAGCAAACCGTGCTCATTCTGCACGATAAGTTTGAATACGATACCGGCTTCGTTGCAATCGTTTGGAGTAATATACGATACGCTATCGTTTACCTCGTACTTACCCACGTTGTTAATGGTTCGCACCTCTCTCTCCTTAACCTCACCCGAAGTGGAGGTGTAGGTTGCAGTGATTCGGATGGTCTCGATAGCACTACCATACGAGTGTGCATTATAAGCGAGTGTAATCTGCGAGCCATCGATCAACTTGTTTGTTGAAGGTCTGATTTCGGCTGAGATACTACCGATAGTCTCATCCTTCACACAGCGTATAGGTGCTGCGGTACGACGGTTTGTATAGTCGATATGGACGTTACCGCTATAGGTTCCTACCTGCAACTCCTTCCACTCGTTGGCCTTCGAGATGTAGATGCGTGAGCGGTGCATATAGAGGCTCAAGCCGCTACTGTTGGTCTCATCGGCATTGGTGCAATACGTCGACGACTGGTAGTCGCCCTTCTGACCCACATATTTCCACGAACAGATGAGAGAGTTCAATCCCACATCCACGCCCTTGAAACCTGCGTATGGGAAGAAGAAATTTTTTCCATCCACGGTTACTGTGTAGCCGTAGTCGCCCACTGTGCCGCTATCTTCACCTCTGGTAAATAAATCCTCGAGCTCACTACTTGGCACTCGGTAGCCGTATGGGCACGGGTCGTAGATGGTCTTCGAGGTCATACCTGTTGCCTCGTTGTAACCCCACAAGAAGTCGTAACGCTGATGTGACCAGTTGAAGAGGTATGACAAGGTCTGCGACGTAGGCATAATGAGGTACATCGGATTCTCCACACTATTCTGCAATGACGGCTGAGCGAACTGCACAACCTCTGCTGCACTCTTCTCGTCCGACGCAAAGTCGTAGTAAGACGCTGTGTTGAGGTTGACTGGCGAATAGTTGTATGTCGGTGGACCCATCGAAGGGTCTTTGCGACCCCACTGATAGTAGAGACCGTATGTTGCCAAGGCATCATTCGCACCTGTACAAGTCGCCGCTGTTGCTCCGATATTTCTATCGAGGAACTCAATCTCGTGACTTCCGATAGAGAACGTTTGAGTAGTTGGCGACGATGTAATCCATATATGCCACGACCACAAAATATTGTCGTCCTCATCATAGACCGCAATCACGGCGTTACCCTTTGCGTTCGGGTTCGGCAATTTGAAACGCACATACTCGAACTTCAACTCCACATCGGTGATAAGGCCGAGCTGGCTCTCCCACAAGAGGTGAGCCGATACGGGGTGGATAACCTCCGAGGTAGGGTACATAGTCTGCGCACCCGATGTGATGATACCCGCCTTGCCATTACCGATAATCTTTGCGAAGAAGCAGTAGCCGTCGAATTGAGTACCATTCTCAGACTCGCTCACTCGAGCTGCATCGACAATATAGCAGTTAGCCAACTTAAAGGATGCGATGTTGGCGGTATGGTCATCCTCGTGTTGGTACTCGTGCAAACTCGAGAGGTCGTAGTAGCGCTCATTGCTCTCACGCTCGAGGATGGCACCGATGGTACCGTTGGTCTGGAAGTTGAGCTTTACATTGTAGATGTAACCTGCCTCGAAGATGTCGACCTCAGTCTCATTGCCCTGTGCATCCTTCACCTTGTGCTTTGCCTCGATGGTTGTGATATATACACCCGAAGAGGTGTGAATCTCCAACTCCACATTGCGTTTTGGCTGAATCAACGAGTAGCCGAGGTAGATATCGTCATCTGAGGCCTCACCCTCCAATTGGATAGGGTAGGATGCAGCATCGTTGTAGCCCGGATGGTTCGAGTCGGTGAACATTGGTGTGCAGACGATCTGATGATCGCTGTAGTCACCCCAGTGATAGACATCACCAAACTGACCAATCTCGGTAGGCAACCACACCTTACAAGAGGTTGGCTGATTACGAATGATTACGTTCTCGATCTGACCCCACATCATAAGGTTCTGCGGGCTCTGCTCCGCAAACGCTGTTACTCGAATAGCCGAGCGATAGTGACGATATGTGAAGTAGTTCGAGTAGGTAGGATCAGTTGTTCTGTGGCCAAATGGCTCACGGTAGATATCGCTGCCGTCAATAGGGTGGATATCGCTGAGATGTGGATTTTCAGGGGTGTGTTTGTGCCAATACTGACCCTCTTGTACATTGCTGACCATAAGGTCGGTCTCACCGTCGAGACCAGTGAACTGCAAAGCTACAACCTCGGTCGGTACGCCATTAATCTCGATAGTCTCGTTGATACGTACAGCGTCGAAGGCCGAATACTCGAACTGTGCTGTCGCAGGAACACCCTCAGTGCGCGGAAGAACGCAGTTCTGCGGATACCAACCTACCATTCGTGCGTGGTAGTAGTGGGTTGTATCACGCTCTTCGCCTTCGCCAACGATATTCATTGAGTATGACTGGATTGGCTCTAACGATACCGAGCGGTAGTGGATTCCCTCGGTGTTGTCAGGAGTACCCGCCACGTTAGCCTCGAGGAGAATAGCCTTATTCCAGTTGGTCTTGTAAGATGCTGTGGTATTGCCCGTAAAGGTGTAGAGACCATCGTTTTGACTATCTCTATCCTCGTCGATGCGGAGGAAGTTCGAAGCCATCTGCTTGGCAGTGACCTGGTCGATAAGCGAACGCACCACAATACCAGCCTCTCGAGCACGTGTTACACTATTGCGAGTCTCCACAACGCACGATGGGGCAATAGAAGCCGAAAGCTCTGTCGCTCCGCTGCCACCTACAACGACGTTGTTCTCCCCCTCGCCCAACTCACACGAAGTGAGGAGCAAGAGTGCAGCCCACATTGTAAATATGCCATATAATCTTCTCATATTCAACTCTCTTGTTACTGTTTCTGGCAACGTATCGGCATCGCAATAGCTGAGCCATAGTTACCACCATATTGCGTCGAGTTAGTAGTGGTGTAGTAGAACGAACGGATGTTCCACGCCCTGTATGGCAAACACGTTGCAATGTGTCCGGTCTCTGACACATCGGTGTATCCACCGGTCGTACCATTTCTGTAACCTACAAATGGATACCAAGCCTCCTCGAAACCACTCTTACACAACACGATACCCATTTTGCTGTTATCATAGTCCCCCTCGCCGTTAGAATAGTTGAAGCCACCTTTACTGGTCTGGGTGTAACCCTGCATCTTATCTGCGCCGTATGTCCACGCCTGGTTAAACATCGCTACATAGCCTGGAGGACATGGGTCGTTGTAGGTCTTCGAGTAGACCTGACCCTCCTCATAGGTAACTACCGCATAGCCCCACAAAGCCACATTCACCTGGCCATCTACCCATGCTGGATCAACCCAACTGCTATTGTCGTCCTTTGTTGCAGTACCCTTATAGAACTTCATCGGATCCTTCACAACTTCTGGGATACGCTTCTGAGCCGAGGTGTCGAAGTCTGTTCTACTCGACCAGTTGCCGTTGTATGCCTTCACCCAATAGCGTGAAGTCTTAGGCTTGTTGTTTGATACATTTTCATCTTTCGAGTTGTGGGCAGGAGGGCCGAAGAATGGATCCTTCTTGCCCCACTGGTAGTAGAAACCGTATGTTGCCAAGCGCTGCTTGTCGTTGCTGAAGGTTACCTTCTTGTTTGCGAAAGTCGGAGCGGTTGTTGCGCCGAGGAATCTATCCATCAAGGTGTAGTCTCCGGTTAGCTTATCGACAGGTTTGTCGGTAAACCAGATGTGCCAGTTCCAGAGAATCTCACCATCGACATCGTATGCAACCAATCCGACGTTACCCTTTCTGAATTCGCTGACATAGAAGAGAATGTAACCATCCTCGTCAATCTCACCATTGTTCATAATCTCCATCGGGATGAGGTTGATGTCGTTTCTGTTCTCTGAGTTTGTTGTCGACTGCACAGTCTCGAGGTCGCCCTGCCACCACAAGAAGTCCACCTTAGCAGGTTTGATTGTGATGTCGAGACCATCCGAAATATCCCAACTTGTTGTACCTCCGAACGGCATAAGGATGTTTACACCATTTCCACGCACGGTAGCCTTGAATTTGTAGTAGCCCGCACGGTGTACCATATAGCAGTTCGCTGTCTGCGAAGCACTCAAGTCGGTGACGATGGTTGTCGAGTGGTTCGACACGCATCGTACCGGCAATGCACGATTGCGGTAGCTGTTAGCTGAGCTTGCACTCGAAGTCTTGCTTGCAGTGTACAACAGCTCGTAAGGCGGAGTGTTTGTGGCACTCATATCGATAGCGCTCGACCACAAGCGCACATTGTCGCGTGTGTTGTTCTCAGTTCCATCGGCATTGATATAGCCCTGGAATGGATACCACACATTATTTCCTGCTACCGAGAGATTTACGCCTGTGCCGTTCTTCCAGCCGTTATTTACCTCGTTGGCTGCGATGTTCTGCCATACACGCAAGTCGGCAACCATATATCCCGGAGGACAAGGGTCGTACATTGTCTTTTTGAGGTCGGTATAGTCGTTCTGGAAGCCCCACAAAGCATTATTCTGTGTTGATAACCAGTCGTGGCGTGTGTTATCGCCACTACCATAGAGGGTTGTCGGGTTTCCGATTGCCTCCTCTACGGTGGTTACCTGAGCCGAGTTGCTTGGCACTTTTGAGACATTGCCATAGACACCCGAAGCAACCTTGTGGAATGGGGTAGGACGTCCCCACTGATAGTACAAGCCGTCCATGCTGCCGCTATTATCCGACGATACCGCGCCGAGGTTTCGGTCATAGACGATGTAACCGTTAGGGTATCCCTGCAACTTCACACGGTCGGTAAGCCATATATGCCAAGTCCAGAGGATATTACCGCCCTGCTGGTCGTAGGCCGCGATAATGACATTACCCTCCGAGAGTAACATCTTGTCATCCTTATTGCTAGGATTTCCCTGCACGTGGAAGAGTACTCGACCCTCCGAGAGCTTGTTGACATCGAGGGTCAACGCCTTTCTTTCTTCGCCATTGATGGTGATATTTGGGGTGTCGTCCCAAAGAATATCGATATAACCCGGGGTGATGGTGGTGCTACCGCCCACGAGCGAGTTGTTACCATTACCCTTGATTGTTCCGTCGAAGCAGTAACCATAGTTTGCCGAGTTGACGATATAGGAGTTCGCAGTCTCGTAGTTCGAGAGGTTGTAGAACATATCTACCTCTACATCCTGCTTGATTTCGTCCCCATAGACATTCCAGTCGCTCACCGACACGTCGCCGTTGATCAAACCGTGGTTCGAGAATCGCAATACGATGTCGTAGGCGTGTCCAGGCTTGAAGTTGCTAGCGATAGATACACGCTGACGCTCTGTCATACCTGTTGTCGAGAGGCTGATGTTGAGCAAGCCGTTGGTTGGAGGCGCTACGATACACTTCGACACCAAACGGCGATTTGCCAAACCTGCTGGAATCTTACTGCCCGCCGAGAAGTAGATGTTGTTGTCGGGGCTCGAGAGTACAAGTGTCTCATCGCCCTCGTATGCGATGCCGAATGTGCCCTCGCCATCGGTTGGGAGGGTCAAGGTGCACGATGTTGCGCAGTTCTCAATCTCCATATCCTGGAGTGTTCCCCACACCGAGGTGTCGGAACCATCCTCCTGCATCGAGTAGACATATATGCGGTAGACGCACAATGCGTGGTCGAAGGTCATAAGGTCGAAACCCTCTGTCTGTGAGCCTGTTGTGACGTTTCCGTACATAATGTCCGAGTCGCCGGTGATAGGCATCTTCACAGTGGTTGCACTCTCCGATGTGTTGTTGAACTCATAGCCCGCCTCATTCGATCGCCACGGATGCCAAGCGACATATTTCACCTGGTCGACATCGTTGTGGAAGAACTGCGCAGAGCTCTTGAACTCGATTTGACGGATGTAGCTGTTCGACGCATCGGGCACACCCAATTCTGCCACGATCGGGCCTATACACTTCATAAATCCGGGGTAGTAAGGCGAGTAAACCTCATCGACACGCGCCATACCGATAGGAAGTACGGCGTCGGTCGAGGCGTTGATGATGCCGCTTGTCGAGCTCTCGTTGCCACGTGTCGACTTTGGCGTAACCGACATACCCGGTGTATAGCCGAGATCAGCCCAAAGTTTTATCTCCTTTGGGTTGTCGATGCCGTTGTTGTCGGGGTTGATACAGCCCGGCATTATGAGTGCTAAGGCCGCCAACGCTATTATATATATATTATATATAGGTATCCTCATCTTTTTTCTCCAATTTAATTAATTTCGGGGAGCACAGTTCCCTCAATGTAGTCGACGTCAATCCAATCCTTCACTACACCCTCGAGGTTAACACCCGAGTCGATGGTTGCGGTGTAGACCACACGGTGTCCCGACTGGTAGTCTATCGGGTTGTAGTTGTAGAGACTGAAGGTTTCGGTATGCTCTACCCAGTTGTCGTCGCTACCCTCGGTAATCTTCTCGTTCACCTCATAGACGATTGTGAACTTGGTTGCCGCTGTGAGCTGCTGAGGTAGACACATCACCGCCATCTTGGCCGCTGTATTGTCGCGATTATCGCCGATTTCGACAGCTGACGAAGGCTTGTATGTGTATACCACGTCGTTATTGCCGTTAGGGGTCATCTGCCAAGCATTCTTCTCGCCCGAGTTCAACACTGCTTGCGATGTACACTTCAAGTTGCCCTTGTAGAAGATATTCGAGAAGGTCATCTCCTTGAGTCGAGCCTCGAAGAGGTTTCCACGTACGACGTAGAACTCTGCGAGTGTCATAACGTGCTCGAGGTGAATCTGCACAATCGGCTTCGATGATCCATTGGCTATACGGTGGGTGTATGATACGAGGTAGTCAATCATTTGACTCTCGTCGTATGAAGATGGCTGAGTAATATTAACCTCGAGACCATATTGATCTTTACCGTTGCTATTTGTGAGAAACTCCAAACCGGTCGGCTGCTGGCCATTAATGAGATTGTAGGCATAGCCGTGGAACGTGTAGCTGCTTCCATTTACCCAATCCTTTGTTGTTGCTGGAAACCACTTTCCGGTCGCGGCGTCACGAGTGATTTCGGCATTGGAATAGAGTGCAGTGGTGTTGTTCTGCATACCGCAGACAAAAACCTTTGCTTTTCCGCCACCATCGATGTCGGCCTGTGTCAATGCTCGCTGTATATGCTTGGCATTGAAGGCAATCTCACGTGAGCCCCCCAAATCGATATCGCCACTGTTGCACGAATACAACAGCAGCGCTCCAAGCAATATGGTGAATAGTCTCTTCATCTTTTACAAATCTACAAAGTGGTCAACCCAGTCGACGACCTTCACCTCGGTGGTGATGGTATTTGTTGTTACGGTTAGGTTGTATTCGTACTTTTGTCCCGACTTCCACTCGGTTGGTGTGTTGCCTCCGAGCTTTCCGAGCATAATATCTCGGTTGTAGTATGCGTTCTCGCCCTGCTTCTTGTACTCGATGTGGAGTGCCACATCGGTCTTGTAGACATTCTGAGGCAATACCAGAATTGAGCCGTAGTCGTAAAGCGGGTGCTTATAGTTCAAGTTTACGGGCAGACCACCGTTCGGAAGGGTACAAGTGCCGGCAAGATCGGTTGAGTTCGATGGCAATATATTCCCCTTGAGTGTCCACGCTGCTGTGCCGTTGATCGTGAATGTGAAGTCGCCGAGATTGTACAAGCCTACAAGGCGCACATTTCTGACATCGGTCACGGCCGCATTCGATGCGTTGATGATGTTGAACTTCAACGCTGCGCAGGCGTGGCGGAAGTTGAGCGGCACTGCCGAGAAGTCGTCCTCGGTGGTGAGGTCTCGTGATGCCACAGCGTAGAGCAGGTCGTCGCCACCCGAAAGACAGCTGTAGTCGGTGATGGTTAAGCTCTCTTCCTCGGGCGAGTATGTGCATGGAAGCTCATACTGGTCAGCGGCATATTTGTTCGGGCTTACGGCGTAGAAGTTGTAGTACGCCTTCGAAATCCAGAACTGGGTGTTGTCATATGTCCATCCCGGAAGCTCCGCATCGTAGTAGACTCTCTCGCCGTCGAATACGGTGGCTCTGTTGCCATCGAGAGTGTAGTCGCCGTAGACCTTGATTCCCTCACTCTGCAAATCGGTTACGCTCTCTATGAGCGCACGGTTGTAGAGCGACGAGAAGTTTATCTCTCGAGGATTACCTATCGGTGCAGGGTCGTCACAACCCATCACCAATAACGCCAAAGCTACTATGATACCAAACTTACGCATTCTCTTTTGTTGTGTGTAGAGGCGCTCCGACCTCCAATTGAACCCGTAGGGGCGATCAAGCCCCCACGGATTAAGATAAAATAATTGATAAATTAGATGGTGAAACCGTCATTAACATTAACCTCGTCCCACTTGTATACTGTGCAAGTGAACTTAATCTCGTTAGCACCGATGGTGAAGTTGTAGATGTACTTCTTACCCATCTCCCACGGACCGTAAGTTGAGAGGTTGATAGTCTTAGTCTGAGCGTGACCGTTGAGAGTGTAATTTACAGTGATTGAAGTCTGATTCTCGCCACTCTCTGAAGGGAGAATCAACAATGGAGTAGCGCTCTCATCAAGAGTCGTAGTCAACTTACTAGTTGTGATATTCTCAAACTCAGTAGCTGTCACAGGGGAAGTAAGGTTGCTCCATTTAGCAGTGCTGCCAGCAGTGTACTGAGCAGGGTCAGGAGTTGTACCAGCAGTAACTGTCAAATTGCCACCAAATACAACATTAGCAACTGAAGCAGATGAAATCGTTACCTCATTATCAGAAGGAAGATTAGTTGCAAAGTTTACCTGAATCAATGTCATAGCGTGGTGGAACAACAAAGACTGCTGAGCCTGAGGCGCGCAATCACATGTGAGAAGGTCGCTGAAGAGAACATCGTTCTGGGCACTCTGGTTATCGATACCAGTTACAGCGTAACCTGTGATAGCACCTGTTTTATTACTACCTGCATAGGTAACTTCAAATGTGTCATTGTAAGGGAAATGAGCAAGGAACTGCATTTTACCAACATTTGGCCAATAACGAGCAGGCTCACCACTCCATACGTTATTATTCTCTTTGTCAGTGAACTTTGTTGGAGCAAAGTACTCTACATAAGCAGCGCCATCAGCGGCCCAAGCAGCAGCTACATTCATAGAGCCGCCAGTAAAAGTAGTACCCTCGATTGCAGCCTTGGTTACAGCCGACTTAAAACCAATCTCATTCAAACCACCGGTGTAAACATCCTCAGTCTGAACACAGCTGCTCAACGATACCATCGCTGCTGCAGCAAATAAGAAAATCTTTTTCATAATTAAAAATTTTTAAAAATGGTTAAAAAAAGTTTGTTAAAAATAAGTAAAAAATGTGTAAAATAAAAATTTGTGTGTCTGTTTGTTTAATTGTTTGTGTTAATTTGTTCGTTTTCTCTCTGTTTTTAGGTTTTTTATGGTTTTTAGGTTAGGTTTTTCTCTTCTTTAGATAATTATGTCGTAGACATACTCATCCCACTGATCGACCTCCGGCTTAAATCCTCCTCCCGTCTCAGGCTCCGGAATATCGATGTCGTAGTTGATGTAAATATGTTGTCTTGGGTTATCCTCCATCTGATCCGATACATCGAAGTTGAACATATAAGGGTGACCCATAATATCGGTAAAGAGTACGCTCAACAAAGCGACGTCGCCGCTTGTCTTCTCACGACCAAAGGTCTCGAAGCGTGAGTGCATCACGGTGCTGCGTCGCTGTGCGTTGATGACGTTGATGTAGATTGCTACAGGGTTAGTTGACAGGGTGCCGCTACCCAAGAAGTGAGAGTCGGACTGACCCGAGATCATCATAGCCACACTGCCGACATACTCCATACCGGTGATACCCTCGATCTCGACGGTCCAGCTCTGAACCACCGTCTTGGCGGTTGCTTGAATAATGAGTACGTCTTGTGAAATGTGCTGTGGAATGAAAATATTGTACTTGCGAGCGACAAAGAGGTGTCCGGGAGTCTCGCGAATATTTTCGTAGGAAGGACGTGTGTCAACACGTGATTGGAGGTATCGGGTGAATGGGCTACGAGATTGCTCGTCGATATCGTATGTGAATGCCTCGATATCATCCCAGTCGTAGTAGTTTCGAATATGGGTCTGTCCCGCATCGAGGTTGTAAACAACCATATCTACTGTTCCGAAAGGTGCGAAAATGTAACCGCCGGTGCTTGGTACATAATCGTGACTGAGGTACTCCTTGGTTACCGAGTCGAAGAATGCGACACGCATAAGGCCCGGCTCGCCATCCTTCACCTCGTAGTTTACAATATCCTTGTCAATGGTGAGGTCGAGGTATACACGAAGATACGCCTCCTCCATCGGACGTCTCTTGCACGCCGAGAATAGAAGAGCCGACAACGCGACCACAAGAATCCAAAATCTCTTGTTCACCCCTTAATTATGAAACCTAAATAACCCAAAAATACACCCCTCAACCAAAAAGGGGCACCTACACCAATACAAAGGTATGGTTTTTTGTTCGAAAAAACAAAATTTTTGAGCATAAAAATTAAGAATTTTTTAAACTTTTTACCCCCCCCCTCTTTTGGGGGATTCGGGAGGGCTTTTAATAGAGGATTTTTTTCGGTCTACGTAGTGCGAAAAATCGCTCAAAATTTAGTTGACGTGGCGCGCGTTTTTCGACTATCGGAGTGGCTGAAAGACGAATGAATAAAGAGTGCATAAGTAGTGCATAAATGACAAATATTTGCATTTGTGAAAATAGAAGTTTTTTTAGTTTGGAATTTAACTTTTTGTTATTATCTTTGTCTTATAATAAAAGATTAATTAAAAACGGGATTATGGGATTAAAGATTTACTCTTCGACTCTCAATCTGTGTGATTTACAATCGACCTGCGTCGCCAAGGCACTCGAAGGTGTTCCAACCGACAGGGTCTGTGGTCTTGTTTTTTGCGGCGTGAGCGACGAGTTGGGTTATCACGACCTCCTCTCGCAAGTCAAGTCTGCCGTCTATGATGTGATGGGCAGAAAAGTTCCCGTAACTCTCATACCTCAGTATTTGTTCCCTAATGGCGGACTCTCGCTCGATGTCTACACCCTCGAGGGTGATGCCGATATCGTAATCAGCGAGCGTGATGGCGTATGCTATGGCCGCATCGAGAATGAGGAGGAGTCGCTCCTCTTCATCGAGGGTATCCCTGCGTCGGACTTCTCGCTCAGCGTACGCACTCAGAGCGACGAGGTGTTTGCAAAGTTGGACGGTGTGCTCTCGTTGCACGGTTTTGCGGTGGATGATATCGTGCGACAGTGGAACTACATCGGCAACATCGTGGGTTGTCGTGGCGCCAAGCAGAACTACCAGGAGTTCAACGATGCACGTTCGTGCTACTATGCCAAGGGTGCGTGGGGTAACGGTTACCCTGCAGCAACAGGCATCGGCACATCGTATGAGGGCATAGTTGTTGGCGGTATAGCATTCAAGAAGGCGAACGGTGAGGGCATCTTCCCGATCGATAATCCGCTTCAGATTGCGGCACACGTCTACTCGAAGAGGGTGCTTATCGACGACGATGTGAATGCGATGAAGAGTACGCCTAAGTTTGAGCGTGCGAAGCTCATCGAGACGCAGGCGGGAGCGTGCTGCTTCGTGTCGGGTACTGCGGCAATTCGTGGCGAGGAGAGCAAAGATGCTTCGTCGGCGAGAAAGCAGACCATTATGACAATCGAGAACATCGCCCACCTCGTATCAAAGGAGAATTTAGTGAAGTATGGCTGCAAGCCGTACGACTTGAGATATGTGCAGATTCAGGTCTTCATCAAGAACGTCGAGGACTACGACGAGGTGAGAGCTGTGGTCGAGAAGGCATATCCGAATATGCCGGTGGTATACTCCGTGGCAGATGTATGTCGCACGGAGCTGCTGGTCGAAATAGAGGCTATTTTAATATCGTGATATTATGAAAAAAATCTTGATTTCCCTGGTCGGTCTGCTATGCTTGGTGCAAGCGACCGCTTCGAATCAATGTAGTGATGAGGTCTTCTTGAGGAGAACCTTCCTGACCGTGACGGGTGCATTGCCATCATCGCAGGACTGCACAAAGTTCCTCGATGACAAGAACCCAAAGAAGCGCGAGAAGTTGGTTAACCGCTTGATTAACAGCGAGCTCTGCCTCAAGTATATGGAGATGCATTGGGGCGATATTCTCCGTATCAAGTCGGAGTTCCCGAGCAACCTCTGGCCTAATGGCGTGCAGGCCTACAATCGTTGGGTCTATGAGCAGCTCCTCAACAATGTGCCTTACAACGAGATGGTGCGCAAGCTGCTCCTCTCGCAGGGTAGTAACTTCCGCTCGCCTGCGGTTAACTTCTACCGTGGCTTCCAGAAGCGTAGTCCCGAGAACTTCTACTCGAACATCAACGTCCTCTTCCTGGGCAATAGAAATTGCACCGATAACGGCTACCTCTGTTTTAAGCAGATTAAGTTCAAGGGTACAAAGGAGTGGAAGGAGGAGATTATCTACCTCGACTACCATATGAATTTGCCTTGGCAGAAGGTTGTACTCGAGGATGGTACAGTACTCGAACTCACTGCCGATACCGATTGGCGTGAGGCATACGTAAACTGG
Source organism: Alistipes sp. (assembly GCA_045614285.1). Lineage (GTDB taxonomy): Bacteria > Bacteroidota > Bacteroidia > Bacteroidales > Rikenellaceae > Alistipes. The sequence goes on along the minus strand of JAZLCQ010000058.1, from coordinate 33,719 downwards.
CTCACCTCGCCTTCAAACCGTCGCTTCGCCGAGGTGATGGTCAACAGAATGTGGTACTGGGTGTTCGGTAAGGGCCTTGTGCACGAGCCGGATGACTGGAGAGCCGACAATAAGCCTTCTGACCCTGCAAAGTTGAAGGAGTTGACCGACTACTTCGTGAGAAAAAACTACGATATGAGAGCCTTGTTGAAGAAGATTCTTATGTCGGAGGAGTTCAACTCGGAGATGGCACCTAAGGGCTTCTATCAGCCACAGCGTCTCCCTGCCGAGGTTATTATCGATGCTATCTCGACCGCAACAGGTATCTGGACAACCTACTCGAGCCGTGTGCCTGAGCCGTTTACATTCTATCCGCCTCAGACCCGCGCAACTCACCTCGGTGATGCTACCGTATCGTCGTCGGAGCTTGAGCTCTTCGGTAAGGTGTCGCGCGATGTATCGTTGGAGAGCCAGCGCAACAACTCGATTACCTCGCGTCAGTTGCTCTATTTGATGAACTCGTCAGTGCTCGAGCGTCGCATCCGCCGAAGCCCTGTATTGAAGCGCATCCTCGAGCAGCATACCGATGTTTCGACACTCGCAAATGCAATCACACTTCGTGTGTTGTCTCGCCGTGCTACCCCTGAGGAGATTAAGCTCTATCGTGAGTATCGCGAGAAGAACAGCTTGGCGCTCAACGAGTTGGCTTACGATATTATGTGGATGCAGATCAACAGCAACGAGTTCCTTTATAACCACTAATCACCTTTTCGCTATGAGAAAGATATATTTGACCTTAATTCTGCTGCTGACTATCGGTTTCGTGGCTAATGCCCAAAAGGCGAAGTCCGTAATCTTGATCTATCTGGATGGTGGTCCGGCACAGACCGATACATTTGATCCTAAGCCTGAGGCTGGCCGTAACTACTACGGAAGCTACAAGGGCACAGCCAAGACCAATGTCGAGGGTATCGAGATTGGCGAGAAGTTGCCGTTGCTCGCAACTATGGCCGACAAGTACTCTTTAATTAGAAGTATGACCCATGGAAGTAACGCTCACGAGACTGGTCACTACGCAATGATTACCGGTGATACATCGGGTGGTGCAGTGGTATATCCGTCGTTCGGTGCCGTTATCTCCTATATGTTGAAGGATACTTACAAGGGCATCTTGCCTTGCTACATCTCGGTGACCAGCGCTAACAGCCGCTTCAACGAGGGTGGTTTCTTGGGTAACTCATACAAGTCGTTCGATACGGGCGGTCGCCCTGAGTCGAAGGAGTTCGAGGTTGAGGGCGTGGTGAATAAGTTCGTCAATCGCAATCGTATGACTCAGCGTATGGGACTCCTCAATAGCTTCGAGACCGGCCAGATGGACAAGGAGTTGATCGACTCGTTGCGTGGCTTGAATATGGAGTTCATCTGGGGTGAGAGCCGCGAGCTCTTCAACCTCGCGAATGAGCCTGATTCGGTGAAGCAGCGCTATGGCAAGACCCGACTCGGACAGTCGTGTCTCGTGGCAAGAAAGCTTGTTGAGGCGGGCGTTCCGTTCGTGAATGTTCGTATGACAGGTTGGGATACCCACAAGAAGCACTTCCAGAAGATGAACTCAATGCTCACTACTCTCGATAAGGCGGTGTCGGCCTTGCTTGCAGACCTCGATGCTCGAGGCTTGCTCGAAAGCACTATCGTACTCTGCGGTGGCGAGTTCGGTCGTACCCCTCGAATCCTTTGGGAGGCACCTTGGAATGGTGGTCGTGCTCACTACGGTAAGACCTTTAGCTACTTGGTTGCAGGTGGCGGTTTCCACGGTGGTAAGGTGGTCGGCAAGACCAATAAGACCGGTGAGGAGGTTGTCGAGCGTCCGGTTGCTCCGTGCGACTTGATTGGTACAATCTATCTCCTTATGGGTATCAACCCTTACGGCACTTTGCCTCACGTATCGGAGGGTGATTTGCCAATTCTTCCGTCGTTGCTCGACAAGAAGCGCAGCCACGGATTGTTGTATGAAATTATTGACGTAAAAAAGCCGTTGTATGAAAGGTAGAAGTATAATATTGGCGATTTTATGTACTCTTATGAGTACATCCCTCTACGCTCAGAAGCTGTCGATGGGTTATCTCTATCCGGCAGGCGGACAGGTGGGTACAACTGTCGAGATAGAGGCTGGAGGTCTTAATATCAACAGGGCCACTAAGGTTTTGTTCTCTCATCCGGGCATCAAGGGTCGACTCGAGCCAATCGAGGAGAGCCAGACCGAGCGCAGAAAGCGTCGTCGCTTGAACGATCAGAGTAGCCCGCAGTTGGCTGACCGAATCAAGATTCACGTCACCATCGCACCAAATGTGCCTTGTGGAATGTATGACTTGCGTTTGCAGGGCCCTAAGGGTGTGTCGAATATGCTCCCATTCGAGGTTGCATCGTATCCGAATGTCCTCGAGCATCCAAAGAAGAAGTCGTCGAAGGGCAAGCCAAATAAGGTTACCTCTCTGCCTGCAGTTTTGTGCGGTCAGGTGACTCCGGGCGGTATCGACTACTTCCAGTTCGAGGGTCACAAGGGCGATACTATCGTAGCAGCAGTGAAGGCTCGTCAGCTCGTTCCTTACATCGCCGATGCGGTGCCGGGATGGTTCCAGCCGGTGTTGAAGCTCATCGACTCGCGCGGCAAGGAGGTGGCATACTCGGATGACTACTACCACAACGTAGACCCTGTGATTATCACAGCGTTGCCTAGGGATGGCAAGTATACATTGCAGATTCACGACGCCATCTATCGTGGCCGTCAGGACTTCAACTACCGTATCCAGGTGGGTCAGATTCCGTTTGTTACGGGTCGTTACCCTGCTTATGGTGTAGTGGGTAAGAAGGTGAAGCAGCATATTGAGGGTGCTAACCTCGGCACAAACAAGACATCTGTGAAGGTGAAGAAGGAGGGATATCATCTCCTTACCTATACTAATAAAGTAGGAACTTCGAATGCGGTGTCGTTCTACGCATTGCCAAAGAGTAAGAAGTTTGTGCAGTGTCCGAAGGATAAGGCTACGCTCAACGTGGGTGGTGCAATTGTCGATTCGCTTACTAAGAGCGCAAAGATTAAGTACTATAAGGTAAATGTGGTTGAGGGTGAGCCTGTAATCATCGAGCTTATCGGTCGCAGAAATGGCTCTCGTCTCGACGCGGTGATTCGCCTTCGTGACGCATCGGGCGATGTGGTTGCTCAGGCTGACGATACCGAGGACCCTATTCAGGGCCTTATGACCTTCCACGCCGACCCTATCCTTAAGTATATGCCGGCCGATACCGAGGAGATGACCCTCGAGGTTGAGGATATCCACCGTGGCTATGGCAAGGACTATCACTATTTGTTGCGTCGTCACAAGCAGTTGCCTTCGTTCAACGCCTTCGTGTCGCCTGCAAATATCACTATCCCGTCGGGTGGTACTTCGACCTTCCGTGTAGATATCACAGGTCGACTCAAGCGCCCTGCCGACCTCGTGGTGAATGGCCTTCCAAAGGGCTATACCACAAGTAGTTTGCGCCTCCGTGCCGGTAGAAGATGGGATGTCTCTATCACATCGCCTAAGGGTGCCGAGGTGAAGCGCTTCCCTATCGAGGTGAAGATGGAGTATCCGGGTGTTGATGGTCGCGACCAGGCCGATGTATTGCCGGTTGACAATATGATGCAGGCCTTCTACTACACTCACCATATCCCTGCAGCCGAGTTGGCATTGGATGTTATTGAGGCGTCGCCGTACCGCTTGTCGTTGGACTTCGATATCGAGAAGCCAATCACATTTAAGCTCACAGACGAGGTTATTCCGTTGAAGATTATCGTAGATAAGGATCCTGGCTTCAATGACCCTATCGAGTTGATCTTGGGTAAGAAGATGGGTCTCATCGACCTCGAGCCAATCTCGATTCTTCCTGAGGAGACCGAGAAGATTATCTACCTCAAGCTCAACCCTACAGCTTTGGAGAAGTTGAAGAAGCGTCGTGGCAAGCCTTATTGGCAGATGTATATCACCGGTATGGTGAAGGGTGAGATTGTTCGTCAGGCACGTCGTACCTTCCAGAATGCGAAGTATAGCGAGATGACTCCAATCTTCCTCCTCCATCTCGAGAGATAAGATTTTCTAAAATGACAAAAGAGCCGTCACTCCTCGGAGCGATGGCTCTTTTTTTGTGGCAGATGGCACGCACTCTGTCAGCGAAATGTTCTCTTTGGGTGGCAAGATGATTGAAATGGACGTATCGCACAATTTTTGGCAGATATAATCGTTTTTGGAATGAAGATTGCACAATAATCTGTCAGCTGCGGTGATAACTGCACACCGCAGCGAGGTTTCTTCATTTATTTAAGTTTGGGTTAGTAAGGAACTCGCAATGAGTTCCGAGGTAAGAGGTCGTTGTGAAACGCCCTCTTATTTTTTTATGTTGCGAGTTCCTTACTTTCAGCTTGTTGCGCCTCGGCAGACTTGTCTTTGTTCGGGTGTGGTTTGCTATCGCAAATCTTTGTGTTTGTGTAGCGATTGTGTACGAAAACAAGTTTTCACACATCGCTCCCAAACCCAACAATCTTCGATTGCCACTCCCTCACTTCGGTCTGCTCTCGGCTTCTGCCGCCGTTAGTAAGAGTTATTGATATTCACTTTTATTTATATCGCAATGAGTTCCGAGGTAAGAGGTCGTTAGTAAGATTATAGGTATTATATTCCCTAAACTCCCTAAACTCCTTAAACTCCCTAAACTCCCTAATTTCCCTAATCTCCCTAATCTCCCTAAGTTTAGCGCCACCTTACTTGCCGTTATTCTTTGGCGCAAAGCAAAATCTCTTGCCTAAAAAAGTTTTTCCTTACAGAGAGCAAAGAAACAAAAAATCGTTATCTTTGTAAAGGTAAAACAACATAGTGATACGATTATGGCGAAACTTGTTTCTGCGGATTTGACGGGCGATAAACTTTGCACCCTCACCTATACTACTACCGATGGCAAGATGCTATCGTTTGACGAAGATGCCTTTGATGCTAAAATCATATCCCATTCATATACGGATAAGGGTAAGGTTGTTTTTGATAAGCCTATTACTTTTATTAATACAATATATGATTGTAATAACCTAACAAGTATAACAATCCCCGATAGCGTTACTGAGATTCAAGTGTCTGCTTTCGGGAATTGTCGTAGCCTAAATGCATTTTATGGCAAATTTGCTTCAAAGGATAATTGCTGCCTTGTTGTTGACGGTATGCTAAACTCATTTGCAATAGGATGTGGATTAGCGAGATACATAATTCCCAATGGCGTTACTTTTGTTGGGGAAGAGGCATTTGCTAATTGTATTAGCCTAAAAAGTGTGGTAATTCCTGATAGCGTATCTTCGATTGGAAAGAATGCGTTCTATGGTTGCGATAGCCTAACAAGTCTGAGAATTGGAAATCGCGTAACTTTAATTGGAGCAGGAGCATTCCGTAAATGTCGTAATCTAAAAAGTGTAATAATCCCCGATAGTGTTACAGAGATTGGATGTATGACATTCCAAGGTTGTTCCTCGCTGACAGCGCTCTATGGTAAATTTGCATCATCGGATAATCGTTGTATTATTATAGAAGGTGTTTTAAATTCATTTGCTCCTGCAGGATTAACTGAATATGATATCCCTCACGGTGTTACTATGATTGGATGGGGTGCTTTCTATTGTTGCGATAGCCTGACAAGAGTTACCATTCCCAATAGCGTTACCTCGATTGATTGGTTTGCCTTCCGTGAATGCCATAACCTAGCAAGTATCACAATACCTGATAGTGTTACTTTGATTGACTTTGAGGCTTTCAGAGATTGCCACAGTCTGAAAAATGTTTATATCTACAACTTATCATCTTGGTGTAAAATCGATTTTAGAGATGGAAATGCAAATCCGTTGTGTAATGGCGCGAGGCTTTATCTCAACAACGATATAATTACGGAGTTATTAATTCCTTCGGATGTAGCAGAGGTAAAAGGAAGTTCATTTTGGGGTTGTTGTAGTCTAACAAGCGTAACAATTCCCGATAGCGTTACTTCCATTGGAGGTGGCGCCTTCGGTGATTGTGTCAGTTTAATAAGTATTACCATTCCGAATAGTGTAACTAAAATAGAATGTTGTACATTTTGCGGCTGTGCTTCATTAGCAAATGTTACAATACCCAATACTGTTACTGAGATTGAGTCGAGAGCTTTTGAGGATTGCACCTCACTGACAAACATTGTTATCCCCAATAGTGTTACTGAGATTGGAAGTTTTACATTCTTTAATTGCAGTAACCTGAAAACAATTATTTGTAAAGCAGAAATTCCGCCTAAATTAGGAGCTAACGCATTCCCTGAATTCGACACCTTAATTGTTCCAGAGTGTTGCGAGGAGGCGTATGCTAATTCCGATTGGAAAGAATTTTTGTAGAAGAAATATATCCAAGGTGTATCAATAAATGTTTACAACTTTCTCCTTTCAACCTGCTTGCGCAGCAACCATCTGCTGCCGCTTATGGTGTGCGTTGTTTGCAGTAGTTTGCATAGCGATCCCGGGGATTTATAAAAGCCCCTCAGGGTCGCTTGTTTGCTGTTTGGTGAGCGCGTGACGGAGCCCCGAAAACGCCATAACCCCCATAATCCTCAAATAATTCTGCTTTTTGCACACTGCATTCTGAATTTTTTTGTATCTTTGCGGCGTTAGAAATGTTAATGAAATAACAATCGATTATAAATTCTTAAAAACCAAAAAGTTATGTTCGCAATTGACAATTACGACTTTTCAGGCAAGCGCGCGATTATCCGCGTGGATTTCAATGTGCCTCTCAATGGCGAGGGTCAGGTAACTGATGACACTCGTATTCGTGCTGCTATCCCAACTATCAAGAAGGTGTTGGAGAAGGGTGGTGCCGTAATCCTTATGTCGCACCTCGGTCGTCCTAAGAAGAATCCAGATCCAAAGTTCTCGTTGGAGCAGATTATCCCTGCTATCGAGGCTCGTTTGGGCGAGAAGGTAATGTTCGCAGGTGACTGCATGGGCGAGAAGGCTGCTGAGATGGCTGCTGCTTTGAAGCCAGGTGAGGTTATGTTGCTCGAGAACCTCCGTTTCTACGCTGAGGAGGAGGGTAAGCCACGTGGTCTCGCTGAGGATGCTACCGATGAGGAGAAGAAGGCTGCAAAGAAGGCTCTCAAGGAGGGTCCACAGAAGGAGTTCGTGAAGAAGCTCGCTTCGGACGCTGATTGCTACATCAACGATGCATTCGGTACTGCACACCGTGCTCACTCGTCGACTGCACTCATCGCTGAGTACTTCCCACAGGACAAGATGTTCGGTTATGTAATGGAGAACGAGTTGAAGGCTGTTGACTCTCTCATGCAGAACCCACAGCGTCCATTCGTAGCTATCGTTGGTGGTTCGAAGGTTTCGACCAAGATCACTATCATCGAGACTTTGATGGAGAAGGTTGACAAGATCATCATCGGTGGTGGTATGACCTACACCTTCGCTGGTGCTCTCGGTGGCAACGTAGGTAAGTCGATCTGCGAGCCTGATATGTTCCCTGTAGCTCTCTCGATCCTCGAGAAGGCAAAGGCTAAGGGCATCGAGTTCGTAATGTCTCCTGACGCTCTCGTTTGCGACGACTTCAGCGAGAACGCAAATACTCAGACTGCTTCGGTTAAGGATATCCCTGCTGAGTGGGAGGGTGTTGACATCGCTGAGGCTGGTAAGGAGCTCTTCCGCAAGGAGATTATGAACTGCAAGACTATCCTCTGGAACGGTCCTGTAGGTGTATTCGAGATCAACAAGTTCTCTACTGGTTCGCGTGCTGTAGCTGAGGCTATCGCTGACGCAACTCAGCAGAACGGTGCATACTCACTCATCGGTGGTGGTGACTCTGTAGCTTGTATCAACAAGTTCGGTCTCGCTGACAAGGTATCTTACGTATCTACCGGTGGTGGTGCTCTCCTCGAGTATATTGAGGGTAAGGAGTTGCCAGGTGTAGCTGCTATCAGAAAGTAAAATTTCTTGTGATAAGCCGCAACCTGCGGCACATCCCTAAAAGTAAAGACCTTCGGGCTGTACGTCTTGTACTATCCCGAAGGTCTTTCTTTTGTGAAGCACCCCATCTCACGACTTCTTCCAAGAGATTAGAGAGTAGTATGGGCTCATCTTAAAAAAAACTCTCGTCTTTCGTATTTCGTCTCTTCTCTTTTTACTATCTTTGTGCCGTTATGATAGCACAAAGAGTCCGAAATATACTCCAAATAGTCGCAATTGCCGTTGTGATGGTTGCGCTCTCTACAGCTCAAGCTGTGGGTAGGGGCAAGGCCGACTCGACGCAGTTCCGCATTCGCAGCAACCGTGGATGGTGGGAGGCCAATCAGACCCCTTCCACTCGTTTTCGTGCCGAGCAGCTCGTTGCGCCCGTGGCATTGGTCGGACTTGGTGCGATGGGAGTGGGCGAAAATGCCCCTATGCGAGGCATAAACCTCGCTGTTAAGGATGGGCTCTATCAAGCTAGTAAGGGTGTGAAACTCCGTTTCGACGACTATGTACAGTATGCTCCCGTGGCCTTCTACCTGACGCTCGATTTTATGGGTGTGAAGGCTAAACATTCATTTGGTGAGCGTGTCGCAGTGGCCGCAGTGACCTATATCTCCGTAACCGCTTTCTCGCAGGGTGTCAAGCACATAGTGCGTGAGCCACGCCCCGATACGGGAGCTCGCAACTCCTTCCCTTCGGGTCATACAATGACCGCCTTTGCGGGTGCCGAGTTGGTACGTTCGGAGTATGGCTGGGGTGTCGGAATGGGCGCTTACGCAATGGCTGCCACGGTCGGCTTTATGCGAATGTACAACGGTCGTCACTGGTTCAATGATGTGCTTGCGGGTGCAGGATTTGGCATTCTCTCGGCACGCATCGGCTATTGGATGTTGCCGCTCAACCGCCACATCTTCAAGATTCCGCGCAAGGGACAGGCGATGATTGCCTCGCCAATCTACTACTCGGAGACCAACGCTGTCGGTCTCTCCTGTGCAATGCAATTTTAACCGCTCGACTACTGCGGTTTGCCGCCCTCTACGTAGGGCCAACCCTGCTTATCCCACTTCAACTCCTGCAGCATCAGAGGTCGTTGATGGGGCTTGACATCACGATTGTGACAGTGGTAGAATATGTAGTCCTTGTTATCCTTTGTAAATATCTCGCCGCAGTGGCCGGGGCCATAGAAGAAGTCGCCCTTCTCGCTGATAATCACGGGCGTAGCATAACCTTCGGTCAGCTCTCGACCCTCTCTGTCGCGGAATGTTCCCGTCAATTTGCGGCTTCTGCCGACAAGAAGTTTGTAGGTGTGATCGTTGTACCAACCCGCGCTTACAAACATATACCAATATCCGTTGCGACGGTGCAGATAACACCCCTCAAAAACGCGTGCGCGTGAACGACTCTCCTTCTTGGATAAACCCGCCACATGGATATATTTAGCTCTCTTTTTTAGGCTGAGACCATCGCTCGTAAGTTCCACGCGGTGAATCTTGCCGATACTGCCGAAAAACAGCCACACCTTACCTCGCTTTTCGTCCACTACAACCTCGGGATCGATGGTGTCGAGGATACCGTTTTCGGTGCTTCGCGTGATGACTCCGTGGAACTCGAAGTTGTTGGGTGTCACCTCTTTCAGTACACCTATGCTGCTATCTTTGGCGCTGTTGTAGAGGGTGATATATAGTAGGCGTTGCCCATTTATTGTGACCACATCGGGAGCCCAAAAGTGGCGTGCAATCTGGCGCATTTCGTTTCGCGTATCGGGGCTGATGACCGAGCTATTTATCACTTCCCAGTTGAACAAATCCTTGCTCACGAGCGTTCTTCGCAGACCTGTGCAGAGGGCGTAGTAGTTGCCATCTTCGGCCTGCCACACGGTCGGGTCGGGCCAGCTCTCGCGCCATATCGGATTGGAAATCTCTTGCGCCTGAGCGACCGCTACTGTCGCAAAAATTAGAAGTTGTAGTAGTGCTCGTTTCATCTTAAGTTTTGTCTTTTGGGAACTCCGTAATGCAAATATAAGAAAATTCTTCAAAGTTGTCAATAAAATAGTTCGGTCGGTCGAGGAGGGTTTGAGGGCAAAAAATTGTAAGTTACGAAGTAAAAAAGTGGTGCAAAAGTCGATTTTTTGGCGTAAAAATTATAACTTTGCAATAGGTTTTGTTTCGAATTGTAAGCAAAATCGTATCACAAATACCCTGAGTTGAACTGTAAAATACTTAAAATCAAAGAGATATGTACGGAGATTTCAAACAACATCTTCAACAAGAGTTGGAGTCGATTAAGGAGGCCGGTCTTTATAAGACCGAGCGAGTGATTTGTTCGCCACAGCGTTCGGCGATTGAGGTGGCAGAGAAGGAGTGCTTAAACTTCTGCGCTAACAATTACCTCGGCTTGTCTGACAACCCACGTCTTATCGAGGCTGCAAAGAAGGCTATGGATGAGCGCGGTTTCGGTATGTCGTCGGTGCGTTCCATCTGTGGCTGCCAGGATATCCACAAGGCGCTCGAGAAGGCTATAGCCGACTACTTCGGCACTGAGGATACCATCCTCTATGCAGCTTGCTTCGATGCTAACGGTGGTGTTTTCGAGCCGCTCTTTACCGAGCAGGATGCCATTATCTCCGACTCGTTGAACCACGCATCGATTATCGACGGTGTGCGCCTCTGCAAGGCGGTGCGCTATCGCTATGCTAATGCCGATATGGAGGCGTTGGAGGATTGTTTGAAGCGTGCACAGGCACAGCGCTTCCGCATCATCGTAACCGATGGCGTCTTCTCGATGGATGGAAATGCAGCTCCACTCGACGAGATTTGCCGCTTGGCGAAGCAGTATCGCGCTTTGGTGATGGTTGCCGAGTGTCACTCGGCAGGTGTGTTGGGTGCAACAGGTCGCGGAATCACCGAGTTGTACAACTTGCGTGGCGAGGTTGACATCCTCACCGGAACTCTTGGTAAGGCATTTGGTGGTGCGATTGGTGGTTTCACCACAGGTCGCAAGGAGATTATCGATATGCTCCGTCAGCGTTCACGTCCTTACCTCTTCTCGAACTCGTTGCCACCGGCAGTTGTAGGTGCAGGAATCGAGATGTTCAAGATGCTCGAGGAGAGTAACGAGCTCCACGATCGCTTGGTTGAGAATGTGGCATTCTTCCGTGAGAAGATGATTGCTGCGGGCTTCGATATCAAGCCAACCGTGTCGGCTATCTGCGCAGTTATGCTCTACGATGCGAAGCTCTCGCAGGACTTTGCTGCCGAGTTGCAGAAGATGGGTATCTTCGTGACAGGCTTCTACTATCCTGTCGTGCCGAAGGGTCAGGCGCGTATCCGCGTGCAGGTGTCGGCTGGTCACACTCGTGAGCAGTTGGAGAAGTGCGTTGCAGCCTTCGTAGAGGTTGGCAAGCAGTTGGGTGTATTGAAGTAAAACCAATGGCTGCGGCACGAGGCCGACAGCCCACAAAATAGAAAGATTATGAGCAAGGAAGTTTTAGATGCGATTGATCGCAAAATTTTGAAGTTCTTGGTTAAGAATGCGCGAATGCCTTACTTGGAGATTGCGCGTGAGTGCGGTATCTCGGGTGCGGCGATACATCAGCGCATCAAGAAGTTGGAGGATACGGGCGTAGTGATGGGCTCTCGTATGATTGTCAATCCGAAGATGCTCGGATTCGATGTTTGCGCTTTCGTGAACTTGAGTATTCAGGATCCGATGTTGAGCACAGCTGTGGCTGAGCGTATCAAACTCATCCCTGAGGTTGTCGAGTGTCACTTCATCACCGGTACATATACGGCGATGGTGAAGCTCTACTGCGTAGATAACGAGCACTTGATGCGCACCATCTTCGATAATATCTTGCGTATTCAGGGCGTTACGAATACTCAGACCTATATTTCGTTGAACGAGGTCTTCTCGCGTGAGCCACATATCGACTATTTGGATAGATAATATGGCAAAGATTCGATTGACAAAGGAGTTCTCCTTCGAGTCTGCCCACGCACTCGACGGCTATGATGGCTTGTGCCGTGAGATTCACGGTCACTCCTACCGCCTTTTCGTCACAATCAAGGGCGAGCCGGTGAGCGAGGAGGGCAATCCGAAGTTGGGTATGGTGATGGACTTTGGTGATTTGAAGCGCATCGTCAACCGCGAGGTTATCGAGCGCCTCGACCACTCATTCGTCTTGCGCGACTCGGAGCAGAACGTCGAGCTCAAGGCGATGCTCGGTGCAAAGTTCAGCAAAGTTGTCTTGGTGGATTACCAGCCTACCTGCGAGAATATGCTCGCTGACTTTGCTGCACGTTTGCAGAGTGCCTTGCCGGAGAGCGTAGAGTTGTATTCGTTGCGCTTGCACGAGACCGCAACATCATACGCAGAGTGGTACAAAGAGGATAATTAGAATCGTTTTGATTAGTTCTTTTTGCACGAGTTGGCGGATAGCAGAATGGTCATATACGACCGAGTATGCTCCGCTTTCGCTACCTTCTGTATTTTGAATTTATAAAAATAGCTAATGGCTAAAATTTAATGAAAAGATTGTTCCTTGTCGATGCTTATGCATTGATTTTCAAATACTACTACGCCTTTATGGGGCGACCGATGCGCAATCGTGCAGGTATGAATACCTCGATTGTCTACGGTTTTACGAAGTTCTTGCGCGATATCCAGAAGCGTGAGAAGCCCGACCTGCTCGGTGTTGCCTTCGACCCTAAGGGCGGTTGCTTCCGTCGCGATATCTACCCCGAGTATAAGGCTAATCGCCCTGCTACGCCCGAGGATATCTTGCTCTCGGTGCCCTATGTGAAGCGTATTGTCGAGGCGATGTGCATTCCTGTGTTGGAGGTGCCTGGCTTTGAGGCTGACGATGTTATCGGAACTCTCGCTCGCAAGGGTGATGAGGCGGGCTACGAGGTCTTTATGGTTACGCCAGATAAGGATTATGGCCAGCTCGTAGGTGAGAATCGTAAGCTCTACAAGCAGAAGGGCGACGATGTTGAGATCATCGACAAGGAGGCTATCAAGGCGAAGTATGGCATCGACAATCCTGAACTTGTGCGCGATATCTTGGCGCTTTGGGGCGACTCGTCGGATAATATCCCAGGCGTTCCGGGTGTCGGCGAGAAGGGCGCTTGCAAGATGGTACAGGCGTGGGGTGAGGTCGAGAATATCATCGCCAATGCCGATAAGATTGGCGGAAAGACGGGTGCCAACATCCTCGCTAACGAGGAGCGTTTGCGCCTGGCGAAGGTTTTAACCACGATACGACTCGATGTGCCTATCGAGTTCGATGAGGCGGCATTAACCGTATGCTGCCCGAAGATTGACGAGCTGAGAGCGCTCTTTGCTGAGTTGGATTTCAAGAACTTCTTGGCCGATTTGGGCAACATCGCACCTGTCGAGGAGGCGCCACAGCAGGCACCGCAGATGCAACTTGCAAATATGGCTCGCATGAAGGCGGGTCAGCAGAAAAAGGCGTCGATGGAGGGACAGGGTTCGCTCTTCGATGCGATGATGGCACCTATGGAGGTGGCAGCGCCCGAGGCGGCTGAGGCGGAGCAGACCGACCTCTTTGCTAACGCTTTCGATACGATAGCGACTACACCTCACAGCTATAAAACTATCTTTACGGCAGACGAACTGCGTAGGGTAGTGGCGGAGATTTCTGCCGCACCGCTCTTCTGCTTCGACCTCGAGACTACCGGCCTCGATATGTTTGGCAACCGCATCGTGGGTATGTCGCTCGCAACAAAGGAGCACGAGGCGTGGTATATTCCATTTGGTCACCACGCCGATGTACGACCTCGCAACGAGATTGAGGCCGAGTACACCGCAATTCTGCGACCACTCTTCGAGAATGAGAAGATTGCGAAGGTGGGACAAAATATGAAGTTCGATATCCTCTTCCTCCGTGCGTTGGGCATCAGAGTGAAGGGCGAGAAGTGGGATACGATGTTGATGCACTATCTGCTAGATGCCGAGTCGCGTCACGGTATGGATGCCTTGGCCGAGCGATATCTTAACTATTCGCCGATATCTATCGAGTCGCTTATTGGTAAGGGTGCCAAGCAGCTGACTATGGATATGGTGGGCGAGGAGCGTGTGGCAGAGTACGCTGCCGAGGATGCTGACATCACGCTCAGACTCTACAATGCCCTGCGTCCTCTCTTAGAGAAGGAGGAGGCATTGTTGAAACTCTACAGCGAGGTCGAGGCGCCGATGATTGATGTCTTGGCTGATATGGAGTGGACGGGTGTCCGCATCAATAGCGAGGCTTTATACAACTACTCGTCGACCCTCTCGCAGAAGCTTGCCGAGATCGAGGCGGAGATTCGTGAGATGTCGGGCGAGAGCGAGATAAATATCAACTCGAGCCGCCAGCTCGGCGAGTTGCTCTTTGCCAAGATGCGCATCACCGACAAGCCTAAGATGACCAAGACCAAGCAGTTCTGTACCGATGAGGAGTACTTGCAGTCATTTGCGGGTGAGCACCGTGTGGTCGACTTGATTTTGGAGTATCGTGGCGTGAAGAAGCTGCTTTCGACCTACGTGAACTCGTTGCCGCAGCTCGTAAATCCGGTTACGGGACATATTCATACATCATATAATCAGGCTGTTACTGCTACGGGACGTCTCTCGTCGGCAAATCCGAACTTGCAGAATATCCCCGTTCGTGACGACCTCGGACGACCAATCCGCAGCGCCTTTGTGGCGAGTGATGAGCGCCATGAGATTCTCTCGGCCGATTACTCGCAGGTGGAGCTTCGATTGATGGCGCACCTCTCGGGTGATGAGAATTTGTGCGAGGCCTTCCGCGAGGGTAAGGATATCCACGCAGCCACCGCGGCACGAATCTTCAAGAAGGAGATTGACGAGGTGACAAGCGAGGAGCGTCGTCGTGCCAAGACTGCCAACTTCGGTATTATCTATGGCATCTCGGCCTTCGGCCTCAGTCAGCGCTTGCGCATTCCTCGCGCCGAGGCCAAGCAGCTTATCGAGGGATACTTCGAGTCCTATCCGAAGGTTAAGGAGTATATGGATAGAGTGGTGGCAGATGCACGTGAGAAGGGTTATGTCGAGACCCTCTTTGGTCGTCGTCGCTACCTTGCCGATATCGATTCTCGCAACGCCAATGCACGAGCTTTGGCTGAGCGAAATGCAATAAATGCCCCTATTCAGGGTACTGCAGCCGACATTATGAAGTTGGCTATGGTGGGCGTAGCCCGTCGCTTCGAGGCTGAGGGCGTTCACTCGCGCATCACGATGCAGGTACACGACGAAATCGTGGTCGACTTGTTGCGCTCGGAGCGTGAGCAGGTCGAGAAGATTGTCCGTGAGGAGATGGAGGGGGCAGCCAAGTTGTCGATTCCGCTTACTGCCGAGTGTGGCGTTGGTGAGAACTGGCTCGATGCTCACTAAGATTAACGACGAAAACTAACGAACAATATTAAACTTCAAACACAATGAAAAGATTTTTGATTTTACCATGTTTGGTTGCTATGGCAACCTTGGCTTATGCGCAGGAGCCACGTGTAATGAACGACGATCGCACCTACTGCCACGAGTTGCAGATTGGTTCGCGTAACATCGTATCGATTCCCGATATCGATGGCTACTTGACCTTGAAGGGCGATTTCCACCTCCATACAAGCTATGACGATGGCGATGTATCGCCTAAGGGTCGTGTTCGTGAGGCGTGGTACGATGGCTTGGATGTTATCGCTATGACTCCGCACATTGGTGTACACAAGAATGAGGGCGTACGCCTCACCGACTACAATTTGCCATACCGCTTGGCTGCAGCTGAGGCTAAGAAGATGGGTGTGTTGGTGATTCAGAGTGCCGAGATTACTCGTAAGAAGCCTTTCGGTCATATGAATGCTCTCTTCCTCACCGACTGTAACGTATTCGACGAGAATCGTTACCTCGTTGACGAGAATGGTGTGTTGTTGCGTGACGAGAATGGTGACCGCATCCCTAACCGCGCAACCGAGATGAAGGATTTCGAGGCTGCTGAGGCTCAGGGCGCATTTATCATCTGGAATCATCCGGGATGGCCTGACAAGAAGTCGACTCTCTACCCATTGCACAAGCAGCTCATCGAGGAGAAGCGAATCCACGCAGTGGAGTTGTTCAACAGCTCGGAGTGGTATCCGTATGTGTTGGATTGGTTCGAGACCTACAAGTTGCCTATGATGGCAAATACCGATATTCACGTTATCACAGCGAACAAGTACAACCGTACACTTCGCCCAATGACCTTGATTTTCGCTAAGGAGCGCACCCTTGAGTCGGTACGCGAGGCGATGTTCGCAGGTCGTATGTTGGCACTCTTCGGCAATAAGTTGGCAGGTGATGCTGAGCTTATCAAGCAGTTGGTGAAGAAGTCGTTGCAGGTACGCGTTATCGACGAGAAGAAGGGCCTTATCGAGGTTACCAACATCTCTGACATCGAGTTCGAGGCTACATTTGGTGAGTCGCAGAAGTATGTTGCATTCCACCCACGCACAGCCTCTATCGTCAAGATTCGCAAGGGCGAGGTTCTCGACTTTACAAACTGCCTTGCAGGTCGCAAGAGCGTAAAGACAAACCTTTGGTAGGATAAATTCCATCTTCGCTTATGAGTCGTTATGCCGACATAGTGTTGCCTTTGGCGCAACCGGCCTACACCTTTGCCGTTGGCGAGGGTGTGGAGGTCTGTGTGGGTGATGCTGTGGCGGTGCAGTTCGGCAAGAGCTCGGTCTATACGGGCATCGTGTGGCGACTGCACGACACCCCGCCTCGAAAGGGTACGGCGAAGCCGATACTCAAGGTGTTGTACGACAAACCACTTCTCTCGGAGTTGCAGATGCGCTTCTGGGAGTGGGTTGCCGACTACTACATCTGCTCGGTGGGCGAAGTTATGCGTGTGGCGCTGCCATCAATCATCAAGGCAAAGGCTCGCTGCGAAGAGGAGTTTTCAGAATATACGCCGAAGCGTGAGGTGACCGTATCGGTTGTGGCTGAGGCGTTTACGGAGGAGGTGCGTGCGAAGATGATGCGCCGAGCTCCAAAGCGATATGAGGCGCTGTGCGCCATTGAGCAGGCGGGAGGTACGCTGTCACGACAGATGGTCGACCTCGACGCCACTTCGTTGAGGGCACTCTGCAAGGCGGGCCTGGTGGAGATGGGCGAACGCGACTATAAGCTAAATAGCGAGTGGAGCAAGACCCTTCTGCCGAGACTCTCCGAGGCGCAGTCGAGTGCGCTTGATGCTATTCGTAACGGCTTGGTGGATAAGCGGGTAGCGCTATTACACGGCGTGACGAGCTCGGGTAAAACCGAAATATATACCCACCTTATCGAGGAGCGACTCTCACGTGGTGAGGATGTGCTCTTCCTTGTGCCCGAGATATCGCTTACAACCCAATTAGTGGAGCGTATGCGAGCCCTCTTTGGCGAGAGCGTTACGGTCTATCACTCGAAGCTGACACCGATTCAACGAATAAAATTATATACCGATATGCTCTCCTCGGAGAGTGGTAATTTCGTGATTGGAGCCCGCTCATCGCTATTTTTGCCCTACAAGAAGTTGGGCTTGGTAGTGGTGGACGAGGAGCACGACTCGAGCTACAAGCAGAGCGAGCCAAACCCTCGCTACAATGGTCGTGACTCGGCGATAATGTTGGCGTCACTGCATGGTGCAAAGTGTGTGCTCGGTAGTGCTACGCCATCGCTTGAGAGCTACTCAAATCACCTCTCGGGAAAGTACGCCTACGCTCAGTTGACCGAGCGATATGGCGGCGTAGAGATGCCCGATATAATCATCTCGGATACGGTGCGCAACGTCAAGCGCAATGAGCGTAAGTTGCACTTTAATAAGGAGTTATTGGATGGCATAGCGGAGCGCTTGGAGAATAACGAACAGGTGATTCTCTTCCAAAACAGACGAGGCTACTCCCCATATATGGAGTGCCCTTCGTGCGGCTGGTCGGCACGTTGCCCACACTGCAATGTAACCCTCTCGGCCCATCAGCAGAAGGGTCGTATGGTCTGCCACTATTGTGGCTATGCGGAGCCGATACAGCGCTACTGCCCGAATTGTAAGACGGGAGAGTTGCGCCCTATGGGCTTCGGAACCGAACGTGTGGAGGAGGCTGTTGCGGAGCTATTCCCTGAGGCTCGAGTGTTGCGCCTCGATGGCGATACGGCGACCTCGTCTTCGGCCTATAACCGCATTATCGGAGCCTTTGCGCGTCACGAGGCGGATATCCTGGTCGGCACGCAGATCGTATCGAAGGGATTGGACTTTGCCGGTGTGACACTCATCGGAATCTTGAATGGCGACAATCTGCTCGCCTCGCCCGATTTTAGGGCTGAGGAGAGGGCTTGGCAGCTGCTGATGCAGGTGGCAGGTCGTGCGGGACGACGCGATAAGCGTGGTGAGGTGGTGATTCAGACCGCTGAGCCTATGCACCCCGTCTATACGATGATTGGCGACTACGAGCGTGTGGCCAACAAGTTGCTTACCGAGCGCAAGCAGTTTGGCTATCCGCCATTTGTGCGAATCATCAAGATTGTGATGCGTTCCGCCAACCAAAAGTTGTTGGTAGATAGCTCGTTACAGTTGGGCGAACAGCTGAGAAGCCGCTTCGGACGCAGAGTCTTGGGCCCTGTCTCACCACTTATCGACAGGGTGCGAGGAGAGTGGCGTGTGGAGCTGATGTTGAAGGTCGAGGTCGAGGCCTCGTTCTCGCGTGCAAGAGCGCTCTTGTGCGAGGAGATTACCAAGTTGCGTAGCAATAAGGAGTACCGAAATATAACGATTATCTGCGATGTCGATATTCTCTGACATATCGAACGTATTCGTCGATGTGGCTTCGCTCTTTCTGCCTCGTACCTGCTTGGCGTGTGGCAGAGTGTTGCTCGAGAAGGAGGGTTGTGTCTGCCTTTCGTGCCGATACAACATCCCGCTGACGGGCTTTGCGAAGCGACGTGATAATCCCATTAAGTCGCTCTTCGACAATATGATACCTGTCGAGGCGGCTACGGCGATGTTCTGGTATGTGGATGGTACAGACTGGCAACATCTTGTTCACAACTTCAAGTACCACGGTCGCTGGTTCTTTGCGCAGAAGATGGGCGAATGGCTGGGCGAGGAGTTACAGGATAGTGGCAACTTTGGCGATGTAGATGTGATTGTTCCCATTCCGCTGCACTACCGCAGAAGGGTGAGGCGCGGTTATAATCAATCCGAGCAATTGGCGCTCGGTGTTGCCCGCAAGATGGGCGTGAAGTGCGATTTCAGGGCGGTTAGGCGCAAGGTATACAACGACAGTCAAACCCAAAAGAGTCGCAAGGAGCGATGGGATAATGTGGAGCAGATTTTTGAGGTGCGCAGTGCCGAACGATTGTGTGGACGACACGTGCTGCTCATCGACGATGTGCTGACTACGGGAGCAACGATGATATCGTGTGCCGAGTCGATTCTAAAGGCGTGTGATGGTGACCTGCGCATCAGCATTGCATCGTTGGCAGTCTCTCGCCGAACCGTAGGCGAGATGTAGAGTTGTGAAAAAGATATAAACAGCCCAGATGAGTCTACAAGGGCGATTTTGTCGCCAAGAGATATGTTATAAACAGAGTTTTCAACACGCGCGTGCGTATGGGCGTTGGAGGTGTGGGGAAAAAACTTTACTTTTGTGAGATAAATGATTTAGACGAAATATGGCAAAGGATTTCAAAAATAGCAAGAACAGCGGTGCATTTGCAGAGTTGGCACCGGAGGTTATCGGCACCGTGCCACCGCAGGCAGTTGAGCTTGAGGAGGCGGTACTCGGTGCGTTGATGCTCGAGTCGGACAAGATTACCGAGGTGCAGGAGTACCTCACCGAGGCTTCGTTCTACAAGGAGGAGCATCGCCTCATCTATCGTGTGATGAACGAGTTGGCATTGGCGCAGCAGCCTATCGACCTCTTCACCGTAACCAATCAGCTCAAGTCGAAGCGCGAGTTGAAGAAGGTGGGTGGCCCAACTTACCTCGCACAGCTCACTCAGCGTGTGGGTACCGCAGCCAATATCGAGTTCCACTCTCGAATCATCACCCAGAAGCATATCCAGCGTGAGTTGATTCGTGCCTCGACCGAGATTCAGCGTCAGTCATACGATAGCACCATCGACGTAAATGACCTTATCGGTTACGCCGAGGGCGAGGTGTTGAAGATTACCGAGGGATATGTGAAGCGTTCGGTGCAGACCGCAAGCGATATCCTCCGTGCAACAATCCGACAGATTGAGAAGGCTGCCGAGAATGACTCTCGCTATAGCGGTGTATGTACAGGCTTCACCGACTTGGATAACATCACACTCGGATGGCAGCCATCCGACCTTATCATCATTGCGGCTCGTCCTGCGATGGGTAAGACTGCGTTTACGCTCACCATGGCGCGAAATATGGCGGTAGACTACGACGCTCCTGTAGCATTCTTCTCGTTGGAGATGTCCTCGGTTCAGCTTATGACCCGTTTGGTCTGCGCTGAGACCGGTATCAGTGGTCAGACCATCCGTAGCGGTAAGCTCACCCCATCGGAGTGGAAGTCGCTCGAGGTGAACACCAAGGTACTCGGTATGGCTCCGCTCTATATCGACGATACTCCGGCGTTGTCAATCTTTGAGTTCCGTTCGAAGGTGCGTCGATTGAAGGCAAATAACGGTATCAAGGTGATTATGGTCGACTACTTGCAGCTGATGACCGCTGCGGGTGCGGGCGACAAGGGTAATCGTGAGCAG
Organism: Alistipes sp.; assembly: GCA_045614285.1. GTDB lineage: Bacteria > Bacteroidota > Bacteroidia > Bacteroidales > Rikenellaceae > Alistipes. The sequence goes on along the minus strand of JAZLCQ010000058.1, from coordinate 12,928 downwards.
GAGGTGGCATTCATCTCGCGTTCGTTGAAGGGTATTGCCAAGGAGTTGGATGTGCCTATCATCGCACTTTCGCAGTTGAGCCGTGCCACCGAGTCGCGTGGCGGTTCGAAGCGTCCGCAGTTGAGTGACCTCCGTGAGTCGGGAGCTATCGAGCAGGATGCCGACCTCGTAGCATTCATCCACCGTCCTGAGTACTACGGCTTCACCGCAGGACCGGGTGAGGAGCCTGTTGAGGGCTTGGCAGAGTTTATTATCGCTAAGCACCGTAACGGTGCGGTTGAGGATGTTCGCTTGCGCTTTATCAAGGATCAGGCGAAGTTTACCAACTGGGATCAGATCAATACAAATATGCGTCAGCCGTCGATGGAGCAGTACGAGGATGTACCGGCCGAGTCGTTTATGGCTCAACCGTCGGGCTTGCAGAACGCAACAAGTAACGAGTTCGCTATGCCATCGGCACCATTTAGCAGCGAGGCTCCGTTCTAACCAACCAAGAAACCAAAAAACAAATCATAGATGAAGAAGATTTGGTCGCTCATATTGTTGAGTGTTTTCGCCCTGACAGGGTGTTACAATGATTTGCCTGCCGACAGTTCGATTGCCGGCGAGGGATTGACGACTCTGACCGTCGCTCTTCCGTCTACCCGTACCGAGTTGGGCGATAAGAGTGACGAGGTTTACCCCGTATACTGGAGCGAGGGAGACTGCATATCGATGAATGGAAAGTGCTCGGCCGAGGCTGTTGTCAATGTCGAGGACAGATCGAGTGCGACCTTCAGCGTGAACTATATTCTCAACTACCCATATCGCATCACCTATCCGCATCTTTCGACCACGAGCTACCTTGCACCGAAGGTGCTCTTCCCTGCCGAGCAGAGCTATGTCGAGGGCACGTTTGCACAAGGTAGTGCGCCGATGTGTGGATATGTCGAGAGCGAGAATGATAAAGTCGAGCTCAAGCACTTGGCTGCGGTGTTGCGTATGCCTGTAAAGGCTCACAAGGAGGGTATCATCTTGCAAAAGGTGGTTGTCAAGGCGACCAACAACACAAAGATTGCTGGTACCTTCTCGGTGGATTGCCAGAGTGGAGCAGTGAGTGCAACAAGCGATGGCTCGAACGCTATCACCTATACGCTTCCGTCGAATTTCGCCCTCTCAACTACGGAGGAGAGCTATCTCCATATTGCGATGCCGGCTCTCGATGCAGGTACTTGTGTGGTCGAGTTCTTCGACAGCAAGGGCGGCGTGATGGTAGGCACCTGGAACTCGAAGTCGTTGACTGCGGGTGTTGTCCGTGAGTTTAAGAGCGTCACCTACAAGGCGGGTGTAACATGCTCGTTGCCGTCATTGGGCGCTATGGAGGATGAGTTCGATATTCCGTACACGATTGTGAGTGGCTATGTTCGCAACTCGGCGGGTGCGGGCATTGGCGGTGTGGCGGTGAGCGATGGTTTCTCGGTTACCACAACCAACGCTGCGGGCTACTACTCGATGATTGCCTCGCCCGATACGTGGTATATCTTCCTCTCGGTGCCGTCAGAGTATGAGGTGCCAACAAATGAGTATGGTCAACCTTGTTTCTACAAGAAGTACGACCCGGAGCAGAATCAATACGACTTCGAATTGAAACCGTTGGCGGGTGGCAAGGAGGAGAAGTTTGCACTCTTCGTGCTCACCGACCTTCACGTCTCGACCTCGTACCGTCGTGCTCGTTTCCGCGAGGAGACCATCGCAAGCATTCGTCGCCACCTCAGCAACGAAGTGCCTAAGGGACTCCCTTGCTACGGACTTACGCTTGGCGACCTTGTCTCCAATTCGAGCACAAACAATACGGGTGAAGAGCGTGTCAATGTGCGCGACTTGCTCTCGAAGCAGAGTGTCGGCTTCCCCGTATTCCAGGTTATGGGTAACCACGATAACACCTTCTGGGATGCCAATAATCCGATTTATGCCGACGAGCGCAACTCGACCTACAATATCAAGGCTCAGCGCGAGCACGAGGATATGTTTGGTCCAGCGAACTATTCGTTCAATCGTGGAGATGTGCATATTATCGGTATGCGTAATATCATCTACAAGGCAAATGATGTAAATAGCAACTACGAGGTGGGCTTCACTGATGAGCAGTGGGAGTGGTTGAAGCAGGATCTCTCTGTAGTGCCAAGGGATAAGATGGTGGTCTTGGGCTGCCATATCCGACTCCACGGCGAGACCATAAACCATATCGCGGAGGCTACAGCGTTGTTGGGCGAGTATAAGGAGGCTCATATCTTCTCGGGCCATTCGCATGTTCAGCGTCATCACGAAAATAGTGGCTCTACGAAGAAGGTCTTCGAGCACAACCTTGCGGCTGTGGCGGGAGCTTCGTGGTACTGCAAGATGTGCGAGGATGGCTGCCCAATCGGCTACAATGTCTTCATTGGCGAGGGCGCAACCTTCAGCGATTGGTACTTTATGTCCTTCAACAAGTGTACCGATACACGCCCACAGCAGATGCGACTCTATCGTGGCAATGCGCTTACGGGTGCGGAGGCTCCGAGTGCTCCGGGTACCACCGATAACAAGTCGGGTGTGAAGGGATACTACGCCTTCAACTTCGCCGATAATGTCTTGTTGGCAAATGTATATAATGCCGATACTAAGTGGGTTATGAAGGTCTACGAAGATGGCGTTTATTCGGGTGATATGACTGTGCTTCCGGCAAAGGGACTCGCCTTCTCGTCACTTATTGGTGATGGCTCGGCTGCAAGTCCGTTCCGCTTTGCCGATGGTGTGGAGTCGGGTCACGACCTCTACACTGCGGGATTGTTACTTGGTATCCAGAGCCGCTACTCGAATGGTGCTCCGGCTGCCAACTGCTGGCAGGGCAATACCCACTTGTACAAGTACACCTTGAAGAACAAGGATGCCAAGATTAAGGTTGTGGCAATCGACCGTTTTGGCAATGAGTATAGTGAAACCGTAATTACCGAGGGCACGGACTACACCTACACCTCGGGCGATTATAAAACTGATGGAGAGTTGAAATAATGAAGTATACGTTACGATTTTTAGCGGTTGTATCGGCGCTGCTTTTGTGGGCGTGCCATAGCGATAATACCTCGGATGCGGTATATGGCGATGGCGCAAACAGCTTGGTGGTGTCGCTGCCCTCTACTCGTACCGCATTGGGCGATAAGAGTGGAGATACCTACCCACTTTTTTGGAGCGAGGGCGATAAGATTGCGGTAAATGGCGCAGAGTCGGATGCTGCGGTAGTGGATGCGGAGAGTGCTGCGAAGGCAACTTTTACCTTCAACTCGACAATCTCCTATCCGTATAATATCACCTACCCGTACCACTCGACCACAACTGTCACCTCGTCGAAAGTCCTCTTCCCTGCCGAGCAGAGCTATGCTGAGGACACCTTTGCCGAGGGTAGCGCGCCAATGTGCGGCTATGCGGCAAGTGCTGGCGCTAAGATTACGTTGAAGCACCTTGCGGGCGTAGTGAAATTCCCTTTGGCATCGAAGGCTCGTGGCGTTGTACTCTCGAAGATTGTCATCTCCTCACCATCGGCAAAGCTCAGCGGTGAGTTTGTGGTAAACTGTCAGAATGCAACAATCATCCCATCGTCGAATAGCCAGAGCAGTGTAACATATCACCTCCCTGCCAACTTCGAGCTCCCGACCACCTCGGTCTGCGACTGCTATATCTCGTTACCATCGGTAGATGCGGGCAGTTGTACGGTGGAGTTTATCACAGCCTCTGGCGAGAAGATGGTCAAGAACTGGTCGGCATCGCGCATCAAGGCGGGTATTGTTCGCGAGTTTAAGACTATCTACTACGAGACGGGTGCTACGGGCTCGCTCCAGTCATTTGATGTGATGGAGGATACCCTGATTAGTGACCTGGCCTATGGTTATGTCAAGGATTCGGCGGGTAATCCGATAGCGGGTGTGGCGGTGAGCGACGGTTTCTCGGTTGCTCAGACCGATGAGACGGGTCTCTACCAGATAAAGACGACAAGCGATACGTGGTATATCTACATTTCGCTTCCATCCGAGTATGAGGTGCCGATAAATGAGTACGGTCAGCCTTGCTTCTACAAGAGATATAGCAAGATGGAGCGTCGATACGACTTCACCTTGACACCACTTGCCGGTGGTAAGGAGTCGAAGTTCGCACTCTTTACCTTTGCCGATCCGCAGGTTACAAACTCTACCAATCTCGGTCGTTTTAAGACTACTATTCCATTGATCAAGGAGTATGTGACGGAGGTTTCAAGCACAGGCTTGCCTTGCTACGGAATCACCCTCGGTGACATCCTCTCGAATAGTAGTACCAATAATGATGATGCCTATCGTGACGATATGCGAGACGGGTTTGCTGCATCGAAGGTGGGTATGCCGGTATTCCAGGTGATGGGTAATCACGACTGTTGCTACTACACGCCCAACAAGCCAATCTTTGCCGATGAGACAAGCTCGACCTACAACTTGAAGGCGCAGCGAGCTCACGAAGATATGTTCGGACCTGTGAACTACTCGTTCAATCGTGGCGATGTGCATATTGTCGCTATGCGAGATATCGTCTACAAGTCGAATACGACAGCCTCTCATGATGTCGGCTTCTTGCCGGCTCAGGTGGAGTGGTTGAAGCGCGATTTGGCACTCGTGCCAAAGGATAAACTTCTGATCTTGTGTGTTCACATTCAGCTCCTCAATCGCACGCCAAACTACACTCAGAATGTGTTGAAGATGCTCAACGAGTTCAACGAGGTGCACGTGCTCTCGGGTCATACGCACATTCAGCACAACTATATCCATAAGTACGAGGGTAGTCCATATACCAACATCTACGAGCACAATACCTGCGCTTTGTGTGGACCGTGGTGGCTCGCCAAGGTTGCGGGCGATGGCTCGCCGAGTGGCTACAACGTCTTCGTAGCGAACGGCAATACGTTGGAGGATTGGTACTATATGGGTTACAACGCCGCAGTGGGCGAGAATAAGCGTTCTAATCAGATGCGCCTCTACCGAGGTAATGCCGCCTATGGTGCCGATGCGCCGACCGACACTGCCTCAAACCCTTATGGTATCAAAGGCTACTATGGCTTCAACTATGGCGACGACTACATCCTGGCAAATGTCTACAATGCCGATAACGATTGGGTAATAAAGGTCTACGAGGATGGCGTCTACACCGGTGATATGACAAGTTTGGCCTATAACAAACCATCGATCAGCTCTTTGATTGGCAGCTACACTAAGGCTGACCCACGACGCGCAGCGGATGGAGTGCTGGCTACAGCCGAGTTCTTTGTTGCGGGATTGCGCTTGGGCCTTCTCGGCTCGTGGAGTGCACCTACCGATAGCTCTCCGAATGGAGAGCCGGGTAGTGCGGCCTATGGTGCTACATACCATATGTACAGATATAAGTTGAAGAATAAGAACGCCTCTGTAAAGGTGGTTGCGATAGATAGATTTGGTAATCAGTACACCGAGACCAAGTTCGCTGATAATAGCACACTTGACTCCTACAGATGGTAAAACGTAGACAATAGAGTATAGGCGATGTTTGTAAAGTGTTTTGCAGGTGCAATAGTCGGCATCAAGGCGGTGAAGGTCGATGTCGAGGTGAATGTGGCAGGTGGAGGCATAGGTCTCTTCCTCGTCGGTTTGCCCGATAATGCCGTGAAGGAGAGTGAGCAGCGTATCCGCTCGGCTTTCGAGAATTCGCAACGTCGTATGACGGCCAAGAAGGTGGTTGTAAATCTCGCTCCTGCCGATTTGCGCAAGGAGGGCTCGGGCTTCGACCTCCCTATTGCAGTGGGAATACTTGCTGCCACACAGCAGGTGCTCGACACTCGTCTTGCCGATACAATGTTTGTGGGCGAGCTGTCGTTGGATGGCGCAGTGAAGGGCGTGCGAGGCATACTTCCTCTCGCAGTTATGGCCAAGGAGAGCGGCTTGAGTCGCATTGTTGTCTCGGCCGATTGTGCTGCCGAGGCGGCTGTGGTCGATGGGGTAGAGGTAATACCGGTGAAGAGCCTGGCCGAGGTTATCGCCTTTCTAAATAATGAGTTAGATATCGCTCCCGCTGTAGGCGAGATTGTCTCGTCGATGGAGCAGCAGAGCCTCTATGCCGAGGATTTTGCTGATGTGAAGGGACAGGGCGATGTGAAGCGCGCTCTGGAGATTGCGGCTGCAGGAGGTCACAATGTGCTGATGATTGGCGCACCCGGCTCGGGTAAGACTATGTTGGCGCGTCGTATGCCTACGATTATGCCGCCAATGACTCTCGACGAGGCTGTCGAAGCGACAAAGATACACTCGGTGGCGGGTAAGTTGGGCGAAAATATAGGTCTGATGACCAAGCGCCCGTTCCGTGCACCTCACCACCTCACATCGCAGGTGGCTCTCATTGGTGGTGGTCAGACTCCACAACCCGGTGAGGTGAGCTTGGCGCATAATGGCGTACTCTTCCTCGATGAGTTGCCTGAGTTTGGTCGTAACGTGTTGGAGGTGTTGCGTCAGCCGTTGGAGGATAGAATGATTACGATTTCGCGTGCAAAATATAGCGTCGAGTATCCGTCGAACTTCACTCTGATTGGTGCGATGAACCCTTGTCCGTGTGGCTACTACAACCATCCGACTAAGGAGTGCTCGTGTCAGCCGTTCGCCATAAATCGCTACTTCTCGCGTATCTCGGGGCCACTCTTGGATCGTATCGATATGCATATCGAGGTGGTGCCAGTGTCGCTCTCGGAGATAAATGGCGACAAGGTCGAGGAGTCGAGTGCCGAGATTCGCAAGCGTGTTATTGCTGCGCGTGAGATTCAGTCACGACGCTTTGCGGGTATGGGCATCCACTCCAATGCGATGATGAACTCGGCTATGTTGCGACGCTTCTGCCCACTCAGCAGCGAGGTGCGAGCTTTGTTGGAGAGTGCGATGAGCAGATTGAACCTCTCGGCACGTGCCTACGACCGCATTATCAAGGTGGCACGAACAATAGCCGACCTGGCTGGTGCGGAGAATATCGAGGCGATGCATATTGCCGAGGCGATAAACTACCGCACGCTGGATAGAGATAGTTGGGGACGATAAATAATATATAATATAAGCCTTACGATGTGGGATTTAGATGAGACAAATTGAAAACGGTTAAGTAATGAAACGATTATTGGTCATAATAACATTCTTTGCAACAGCGCTAACTATTTTTGTAATCGGCATTTTGCTGTACAACTACAAGTGTCGCAAGGTGATTATTTCTTCAATAGGCAAAGAAGTATATTTTACAAATAAGCGCCCAGAAAGTGCAAAAACTTGTGTGCCAGCCGCCTATACATCTTATGGAGATGTAATACTGGGTTCTTTTAGACTCAAGGGAAAGAGCCATCAAAAGCCTTATTTCATTCACAAAACTTCACTTACAAATTCAGGGTTAATAGTTTCAAAAAAATGGTGCTCGGATTTTGGTTTTGAGCAGCATACTCTCGTAAATAAGGGAAGAGCCTGTCAATTTAGTAAAGATTCAAATAGACGTTTCAGGAGAGCATTATGTTGCAAAAAAAATAATAAGTCAGAATATTATATAATTGAATCTACATATCCAATGACTATGACGCAATTTGCTGCAGAATGCAGCAAACACGCCTATTATGCGGTAAATTTGGATATGGGGACATTTGGTTATGGCCGAGTCAATGGTAAAGTTCGTAGTTGGTGGACTATTTTTTGGAAGAATAAGCAAACTAACTGGATATATACTAATTAAAATGTATTGTGCAGAGAACAAGGCAAAATGATTCAACAAGTAATGTTAAGTATGAAACTGATTAAGAGTATATGTGTATGGGTGGCAGCGATGGCAATGTTTGCGTGTGCACCCGAGAGTGATAACTATGATGTAGTGCACTACACTTGTGATTTCGAGGGTGACTATTGGGATGCGTTGGTCGATAGCGACAAGAATGGCGCAAACCTCCTCAATGGCACCATCGAGCGCACCTGGCACGACGAGAAGAGTGACCTTGCGGGCGCTATCGAAGAGCCATACACAGGCTGGTGGGGCGGCTCGGCATTGTCGAATCACTGCAGTAAGGATTTGCTGAACGACGGTAACGAGTTCAATCAGCTCTGCACCTATGTTGATAGCGCCTACTCAGGCAAGAATTTTCTTATCTGCAACTGCTTCTTTGGCGGTGTGGAGTTGTCGTTTGAGAGCAAGACAAGCTACTTCGAGAGCTTGATGGTGGCAAATACCACCTACTCCTACAATGTGGTGACCAACGGTAACCATATCGATGGAGCTCTTCCTGCCGATAAGTCGATATGGATTGAGGCTAAGGGCTATCTCAATGGCTCGGACGAGGTACAGGCGACTACGACCTTCTACCTCTACAAGAGTGGTAAACCCGCATTCGAGGGGTGGGCTGAGTGGCAGATTGCTGCGACAATGGCGCGATGTGACCGTCTCGTTCTCGATATTAAGTGGGATGGCGAGGGCTATAATCCCTATCCTGCATACTTTGCCCTGGACGACATCAAGGTTGTGCGTCAGGAGTTGAGAGAGTAATAAATTCTAAAAACCAATAATACAAAAAACTATGAGAAAGATCTATTCGATTGTGCTCGTTTTGGCGGTAGCCTTGATGAGCGTAGGTTGTGCCGAGAAGTCGCAGCCAAAGGAGTTGTCGTTCACTCAGCTTATGGAGCAGTCGACGCCTGAGCAGATTCAGGCTTGGTACGATGGCGCTTCGTGCCTCACTGAGGAGTATATCAAGGAGCACGCAGCTGAGATTCGCGCGCAGAAGAAGTTGCTCGTGTTTGACCTCGATGGTACCTTGTCAAACCACAAGTGCCCACTCCCTGAGGAGAGCCGTGCTTTGCTCGATGCTCTCGGAGAGAAGTATCAGCTTGCAATGTGCGGTGCAGGTAATGCTCCACGTATCTTCAAGCAGATGGGCAACTATCCTATCGAGATTGTGGGTAACTACGGTATGCAGCACGCAAAGGTTGAGAATGGTGAGTTGGTTATCACCAAGCAGATTGTAAGTGAGGTTGACGCTGACTTCTTCCGCGAGAAGACCGACTACCTCCGCCAGAAGTATGGTTACACCGAGTTCGACGGTGAGTCACTCGAGTTCCACAAGACTGGTATGGTGACCTTCGCATTGCTCGGCACCAAGGCTGCTAAGGAGAAGAAGATTGTCTTCGATCCGGATCGTGCTAAGCGTCGCGTGATGTACCCTGAGGTATTGGAGATTTTCAAGGATTACACCGTATTTATCGGAGGCTCGAGCTCATTCGACATTGTAGGCAAGCAGTACAACAAGTACGATGCAACTTTGGAGTATGCTCAGATGCTCGGCTACACAAAGGATCAGGTGTTGTTTATGGGTGACGATATGGGCGATGGCGGTGGTGATAGCCACGTACGTCTCGGTGGTATCGACTACATCCATGTTCTCGATTACACAAAGGTTGCAGATATGCTTGCATTCCTCCTCGAGTAATACAATAGCCTGGAACATAAAAATAGGGTTGTCCGTTTTGGACAACCCTTTCTTATTGAAATCCCTGAGGGAATCTACTACTTGATACGCTCGTAGTACTCGCGAGTGCGGGTATCAACGCGAATCTTGTCACCAGTGTTGATGAACAAAGGTACCTTGATAGTAGCACCGGTGTTAACGGTTGCAGGCTTCAACGAGTTGGTCGAAGCGGTGTCACCCTTGATACCTGGCTCAGTGTAAGTAACCTCCATATCAACGATTGGTGGCAACTCTGCTGCCAAAACGATATCCTTATCGGTGTGGTACATAACCTCTACGATCTGGCCGTCAGCCATGAGGTCGTAGTTCTCGATGAGCTTCTTCTCGATGTTGATCTCCTCGAAAGTCTCAGTGTGCATAAAGTGTGCACCGAGATCATCCTCGTAAGTGAACTGGTAAGGACGACGCTCAACGCGTACCTGCTCAATCTTGATACCTACCGATGAGAAAGTGTTCTCGAGAACGCGACCATTCTCCAAGTTCTTGAGCTTCGAACGAACAAATGCAGGACCCTTGCCTGGCTTGCAGTGCTGGAAATCGACAACAATAAATGTCTTGCCATCCATCTCAATGCACATACCGATTTTGATATCAGCTGCTGTAATTGTCATAGTTGTATATTTTTATGTATTAGAAATTTCTGGGTGCAAAAGTATAAAAAACTTTACAAACTAACAAATAATAGACATAGTTATGCTTATAGTGGTAAAAACTCCCCTACTCGGGGAGTCTATTACGCCTATTATGTACTATCATTTGCCTCGAGCAAGCTCCACATTCGCAATAACAGCCATACCCTCCGATGTGTAGAGCTCAATGCGGTTATACACCTCCGCAGGAAAGACCAAATTCGAGACCGCAGCGATATCTGTAAAGCACTCCACCGAGGCTCTATCCACAACAATGGTGAGCGTCTGCGGCTCCGCTGCCGACATCGGCGCAACCGAAACCGACGGGAATCGCTCGCTGAAATCGACCTCTCCCGAAGCGCGCCTATCGACTCTAAATTCACGCGTCGTCTTATCGAAGCAGATATCGACATACTCGCCCCCATCGTTCGACAAGCGAACGCCACATACTGCATCCATCTTTGCAATATCCAATTTGAGTCTATATGCGCCATCAACTCTCTCGAGAGTGGTCAAATCGTACTTGCTATTTACGGTGATGTTATCATATTGTTGCTTGTGGCAGAAGTAGGCTTCATACTCTCTTGCAGGGAGTGTAACAAGCTTCGCTTTACCCTCAAACTCAATCAATTGCAACTCGTACGCGAGGCTCATCCAACTACGGTAGCCTACGGTTGGATACTTCTCTTGTGAGCAGCATTTCCAATTATTCTGCCACGCCACCGCCACTACCCTGCCATCGGGTGCATTGCTCCAAGTGACGGTTGCGTAGTTATCTCTACCATAATTAACCCAATCGGTATATGACTCGGGGGTATCACACTTGAAGGTATGGCCATCGAAATCTCCCACGAAGTACTGCACCGACGAGCCGTGCTCGGCATTCTTGGTAATTGAGCAGAGAAGCACCCACTTTGTGCCGTTTTTGTAAGGCAGTTCTATAAGGTCGGGACACTCCCACACGTCGAAATGACAACCATATTCATCGCCAAAACGGCTCTCGAACTTCCACTCTTTGAGGTCGCTCGAGGAGTAGAACTCCATAGCCTGACCGCACGCCAACGACATAATCCAACGCGAGGTAGTCTCGTGCCAAAAGACCTTCGGATCGCGGAAATTGCGTCTTTGGCTCGGCAAAACAGGATTCCCCTCATACTTCGTAAATGTTCGACCATTATCGTGGCTATACGAAATAGATTGCTGTTGAACCTTTATAGATTTATCTCTACTTCTATACGAGGAGGTGTATATTGCCACCATCGCATCCTTGCCAAACCCCGCAGTATTCGCCTTGTCAATCACTGCGCTACCCGAATATATCGCACCCAACGTGTCGGGATACATCACCGTCGGCAGCTGTTCCCACTCCACCAAATCTCTACTCACAGCGTGTCCCCACGACATATTGCCCCAACGAGTACCGAGTGGATTATATTGGAAGAAGAGGTGCCACTCGCCATTGTGCCACACCATTCCGTTAGGGTCGTTAATCCATCCCAACTCAGGCGTGAAGTGTATCGCCTGGCGGAAATCCTCAATCTTCGGGTTTGGATTTTTGCCCATCTTTAGGTTGTTCCACGCAACAATATCCGACTTGCACTCGCTGAACTTTATGGTTTTAGCCCCTTTATCGAGTTGCAACGGCATATATGTTTCGATCTTGTCAGTGGCAAGACGCACAGTCATAGGCACTGTGTATAGCGAACTACCTTCGACCTCCATATAGGACTCTTTGGCGCTATTCTCGATAGGAATCCACAAGGTTTGACACTTCGCCTTATGGAGGGTTATCACAACTTCATCGCCCTGCTGTTGCACCGAGAAAGGCTCACCGCAGGCTGTCATCATTGCGACCGCCACAAATGAAAATAGGAGAAAATAGACTCTTTCCATTGTTGTCTTGATTTGATTTATAACTACTCTTCGTAGGGTGGCATAGCACCTGCATTCTTGCAAACAAATGCTGCCACTTCAACCGCCTTGCGATGTACCTCGCAAATCTCCTTGCCCTGCAATAGTCCTACACATAACGCCGCAGTAAACGAATCGCCTGCACCAACCGTATCTACCACCTCTACCTTGGGTGTTTTGAGTTTTGAAACCTCGTTTTTGGTAACGATGATACTTCCCTTTTCGCCGCAGGTTACAACCACCATCTTAAGCCCGTATCGCTCGATCAACGTACGCGCTCCGACCACAAAATCGTCGGCTGAAAAGTTTAACATTGGGGCAATAGTGAAAAACTCGTCGTCGTTGATCTTTAGCACATTACAACGATTGAGCGACGCTTCGATAAGCTCCTTCGAGTAGTAGTTTTGTCGAAGATTGATATCATATATTACAAGTGCGTTGCGCTCGGCAGGAATTGCATCAATCAGGCTGTAGATGGCTTTGCGACTCACTTCGCTGCGCTGGGCGAGCGTACCAAAGCAAATGGCATCGCAACGATTAGCCAATGCAAGCACTTCGTCGTTGAGTTGTAATTTATCCCACGCCACACCTTCACAAATCTCATAGCAAGGTATGCCGCGCTCATCAAGAGTCACGCGCACCGTACCCGTCGGAGCATCGACGCGGGCTATATGGTGATTTACGCCGTTGGTTGTGAGAAGTTCAACAATTTCGTCGCCAAGTGAGTCGCACCCTACTGCACTCACAACTACACCATTGCATCCCAAACAAGTTGCGTGATATGCAAAATTGGCAGGCGCACCACCTAATTGTTTACCCTCGGGCAGAAGGTCGAATAGCACCT
>JAZLCQ010000057.1:0-5346 GCA_045614285.1 Alistipes sp. | reverse complement strand
CCTAAGACCGCTTGGCCTCCGACTTCGTCAGTTGCGTGGTCGAAGCGGTCGTCAGGGTGATCCGGGATCGTCACAGTTCTTCGTATCGTTCGAGGATGACTTGTTGCGTCTCTTCGGTTCGGAGCGTATCGCTGCGATGATGGATAGAATGGGTATCCAGGAGGGTGAGGCTATTCAGGCAGGTATGATGTCGAAGGCCGTTGAGCGCGCTCAGAAGAAGGTTGAGGAGAATAACTTCGGTATTCGTAAGCGCTTGTTGGAGTATGATGATGTGATGAACTCACAGCGTGAGGTTATCTACACCCGTCGTCGCAACGCTTTGTATGGCGAGCGTGTCGAGATCGACCTCAACAATGCAATGTATGACTATGTAGAGTCGTTCCTCAATGAGCACGAGGATTATGACTTTGAGGAGTTCTCATTCGAGTTGATTCGTGAGGTTGGTTTGCAGCCTTCGTTCAACGAAGAGAAGTATAAGAGTGCAAACCGCGCCGAGTTGGTAGAGTTGCTCGTTGCCGACTTGCAGGCGTTGGTTGCTCGTCGCGCTAAGGCTGTGGCTGACACCGTACGCAATGTGATGGAGAAGATTTACGAGGAGCGCAAGCACGACTTGTCGGGTAAGATGTACTTCCCATTGACAAATGGTCACCTTGGCTACAATGTACCGGTTGAGTTGCAGAAGTGCAAGGATACCGATGGCGCCGAGATCTACCGCGTATTCTCGAAGGTTGTGATGTTTACCACTATCGACGACGCGTGGCGTGAGCACTTGCGCGAGATGGATGAGTTGCGCCACAGCGTACAGAATGCATCATACGAGCAGAAGGATCCGCTCTTGATCTACAAGTTCGAGTCGTTCGGTCTCTTCGAGAAGATGTTGCAGAAGGTCAACCGCGAGGTTGTAGCAATCCTCTGTAAGTCGTATGTTCCTGTGCAGCAGCAGAATCAGGAGTCTCTCGAGCGTGCACGTCAGAATAAGGCTAAGGTAGACGTTAACAAGTTGCAGGCATCACGTATGGCGGCTGCAGCGGCAGCCGGTCAGGGCGATAAGTCGAAGCCGGCACCGGTACAGGTCGAGAAGAAGGTAGGCCGCAACGAGCTCTGTCCTTGCGGTAGTGGTAAGAAGTACAAACATTGTCACGGAAGATAGAGATGGGTGCATACGCAGAGGAGAAACAGCGAAAACTCGATATTCGCTACTTGAAGATGGCGCGCATATGGGCTGAAAACTCATATTGCGTACGCCGTCAGGTGGGTGCGCTTATCGTTAAGGATAAGATGATTATCTCGGATGGTTACAACGGTACACCGTCGGGCTTTGAGAATATATGCGAGAACGATATGGGCACAACAAAACCATATGTTTTGCACGCTGAGGCTAATGCCATAACCAAGGTTGCCAAGTCGGCAAATAACTGCGATGGCGGTACCTTGTATGTCACTACGTCGCCTTGTATGGAGTGCTCGAAGTTGATTATTCAGGCGGGTATTCGTCGAGTGGTATTCTCGGAGAAGTATCACAATACCGAGGGCTTGGACATCTTGGCAAAGGTGGGTGTGGAACTTGTACACCTCCCATTAGAAGAGTAAAGATTTTTTTATAAACATATTTTTTAACACATTTAAAAACAAAAAGTTATGAGTTTCTTGACAAATGAGAAATTGACCATCGTCGGCGCAGCCGGTATGATTGGTTCGAACATGGCGCAGTGCGCTATGATGATGAAGTTGTCGTCTAACATCTGCCTCTACGATCCATTCGCTCCAGCATTGGAGGGTGTAGCAGAGGAGTTGTTCCACTGCGGTTTCGACGGCATCAACCTCACTTTCACTTCGGACATTAAGGAGGCTTTGACCGATGCTAAGTATGTAGTTTCTTCGGGTGGTGCTGCTCGTAAGGCTGGTATGACTCGTGAGGATTTGTTGAAGGGTAACGCAGAGATCGCTGCTGAGTTCGGTAAGAACATCAAGCAGTACTGCCCAGATGTAAAGCACATCGTTGTTATCTTCAACCCTGCTGATATCACAGGTCTCATCACTTTGATCTACGCTGGTGTTAAGCCTTCACAGGTTACTACTCTTGCAGCTCTCGACTCGACTCGTCTTCGTTCGGAGTTGGCTAAGTACCTCAAGGTTTCGGCTGATAAGGTTGTTAACCCACGTACTTATGGTGGTCACGGCGAGCAGATGGCTGTATTCGCTTCGACTACAACTGTTGATGGCACTCCACTCGCTGAGATCATCGGCACTGAGCGTATGCCACAGGCTGATTGGGACGCTCTCCGTCAGCGCGTAATCCAGGGCGGTAAGAATATCATCGACCTCCGTGGCCGTTCGTCGTTCCAGAGCCCATCGCTCGTTTCGATTCAGATGATCGCTGCTGCTATGGGTGGTGAGGCATTCCGTTGGCCAGCTGGTTGCTACGTTAACAACGGTGAGTTCAACCACATCATGATGGCTATGGAGACTAAGCTCGATGCTAACGGTGTTGAGTGTCTTCCTGTTCACGGTACTGAGGAGGAGCACGCAACTCTCGTAGAGTCTTACAAGCACCTCTGCGCTCTCCGTGATGAGGTTATCGCTATGGGCGTTATCCCAGCAATCGAGGAGTGGAACTCTATTAACCCTAACTTGTAATAAAAATTGTTCTGATTGGCTCTTTTTACACGATAGCGTCGGTCGCCAAACTCCTCACATACGCTTGGTATGCTGCGGATTTGTCGCCTAGCTTCGCATAAAAATATCTCAATCATTGACAATTTTTAGATAGAGAGGAGGTGGTGCATCGCGCATCACCTCCTTTGTTTGTCTTGCAACTGCTTCCTGAAAAGACGATTTTAGAATAAAAAGAGGTGGTGCTCGCGTGCATCACCTCCTTTTAATTTAAAATACCTTAAATTGTCAATTATCAATTATCAATTGAATCATTTTGTCGTGCTCCTCGGTGGGTAACTCGTCGACTATCTGACAAGGGTAGCACACGCCGATTGTGTAGGCGCGGAAACCACTGCGTGACAGATACTTATCGTAAAAACCCTTGCCTCGACCGCAACGAGCTCCCTCGCGTGTGAAGACAACTCCGGGTATTATCATTGCGTCAATTTCTCTCGGCTCAATCGGGGTGGTTGAGGTCGGCTCCAAAATGCCAAAAGCGCCCTTCTCCAGCCCTTCGGCTATGTCATAAAAATCCATCTCGTCGCCCTCGATGCGAGGTACGACAATTCGCTTCGTGAGCGAAAGATGTGCGATGATATCGGTTGTAATGGGCTCATCGGTGAGTGAGACGTAGAGCGCAATGGTCGAGGCCTTCTCAATCTCGGGTAGATGCTCTATCTTGCTGAATATCTGCGCAGAAAGCCTCTGTTTCTCCTCGGTTGAGAGCTCCGCAATTCGGGCTCTTACCTCCCTTCGTATGGCGCGTTTATCGGGTGCTGTCATAAAAACTATGTTTTTAGCATCAAAAAATCGGCAAAAAGTATTGTTATTCCACAAACAATTCGTATCTTTGTAGTTAGGTATGCGTGCGTGTGCGTATGTGGCACGTATGCGAGTGCATAAATAACAGTTGTAGAGAACAAACTTTTCACAAAAATACACATTTCTTAAATTTAATTAAACATTATGGGCTGTTTTTTAACTAATTCATCTCTCGGAAGAAAATTGGTGATGAGCATCACAGGTTGTTTCCTCGTGCTTTTCGTCCTCTTCCACATGTCAATGAACATCGCTGCTATCTTTTCGGCTGATGCTTACAACGCTATTTGCGGCTTTTTGGGCGCAAATTGGTATGCTCTCGTAGCTACAGTTGTTTTGGCTGGCGGTGTATTCGTACACTTTGTTTATGCATTCTGGCTTACATTGCAGAATCGCAAGGCTCGTGGTAACGTGCGTTACGCTGTTACTGTAACTGAGAAGGGTGTTAGCTGGGCATCGAAGAATATGCTCGTGCTCGGTATCATCGTTATCGGTGGTCTCTTGCTTCACCTTACTCACTTCTGGTCGAAGATGCAGTTGCAGGAGTTGTTGGGCAACCACACCGTAGCTCTCGCTAATGGTGAGGTAATTGAGCCAACTGATGGCGCTGCTCTTATCAAGTACACCTTCTCGCAGTGGTACAACGTAGTTCTCTACATTGTATGGTTCGCAGCTTTGTGGTTCCACCTCACTCACGGCGTATGGTCTATGTTGCAGACTGTAGGTTGGGCTAACGATAAGTGGTACCCACGTTTGAAGTGCCTTTCGGGTGCTGTTGCTACCGTTATCTTCGCTGGTTTTGCTGTAGTTGCTGTTTGGTTCTACGTTTCTCAGAACTGCCCTTGCTGCTGCGAGGCTGCACCTGCTGCTGAGGTTGAGGCTGTAGTTGAGGCTCCGGCTGCTGAGGTTGCTCCAGAGGTTGTGGCTACTCCAGAGGTTGCTCCAGAGGCTGCTCCAGCAACTGAGGCTACCGAGACTCCAGAGGCTGCTCCTGTAGCTGAGACTGCTACTGAGGCTGCTCCGGCAGAGACTGTTACTCCTGCAAACTAATTTAAGAACAATAAAAATATATAAGATATATGGCTTTCAAATTAGATTCCAAAATTCCTGCTGGTGAGTTGGCACAGAAGTGGAGCAACCACAAGGCAGCTATCAAGGTTGTTAGCCCTGCTAACAAGCGTAAGTTGGATATTATCATTGTAGGTACCGGTCTTGGTGGTGCATCTGCAGCTGCTTCGCTCGGTGAGCTTGGCTACAATGTAAAGGTGTTCTGCATCCAGGATTCACCACGTCGTGCTCACTCTATCGCAGCACAGGGTGGTATCAATGCTGCTAAGAACTACCAGAACGACAACGACTCGGAATACCGTCTCTTCTACGATACAATCAAGGGTGGTGACTACCGTGCACGTGAGGCAAACGTTTACCGTTTGGCTGAGGTTTCGAACCTCATCATCGACCAGTGCGTAGCTCAGGGTGTACCTTTCGCTCGTGAGTACGGCGGTTTGTTGGACAACCGTTCATTCGGTGGTGCTCAGGTATCTCGTACATTCTATGCTCGTGGCCAGACCGGTCAGCAGCTCTTGCTCGGTGCATACGCTGCATTGAACAAGGAGATCAACCGCGGTTCGGTTAAGTCTTACACTCGTCACGAGATGCTCGACGTAGTTGTTGAGAATGGCGAGGCTGTAGGTATCATCGCTCGTAACCTCGTTACAGGTGAGATTGAGCGTCACGGTGCTCACGCAGTAGTTATCGCTACTGGTGGTTACGGTAACGTATTCTTCCTCTCTACTAACGCTATGGCATCGAACGGTTCGGCAGCATTCCAGTGCTACCGTAAGGGTGCAGGTTTTGCAAACCCTTGTTTCA
>JAZLCQ010000056.1:0-3482 GCA_045614285.1 Alistipes sp. | reverse complement strand
GGCAACCTATATATATTTGGTATAAAACCGACTATTTAGGGCTTTGCTTTGCCTTGTTGTAGAAGTACTCCAGTGCCGGAGGTGCATCGCCCACCAAACACTCGTGCTTGTAGTCCTTGCCTTGTACGCGCTCCCACTCCTGGCGAATCTTCTTCAGCTCCTCTGGGTTCTGATAGAGCTCAACAAATGTAAGGTAGATGGTCTTTGCGGCGTTCAACATCGCCTTGGTACCGATAGTTGTACCACTTATACAAGCAAAAGGCCACTTGTGCGCAGTCATAGGGCTAGTGCAAGTCTCCACACGACAGAGTGGTACTACTTGCGAAACATCGCCTGTATCATCTGCGCCACCTCCAGCTGACGATAATTGCTCATGGAAAGGCACGATACTTTCGTATCGCGAAAAATCCACCTCTTTCTCTTGCCCTCCATTGCGACACAACACCTTAACATACTCTTTTTCCTCGTCGGTGAGCATAACGCCGCCCACTTTTTTGAGGTTGCGATGTGCTATTCGAGCAAGATGCAAGTTACGCAATATTGGATAAGTACCGCAAACAAAGGTATGTTTAACAGTTGTACCTGTACCCAAGGCTGCACCCTCAGCAGCGGCTATTGTGCGCTTCAACAAATCCTTCGCTACCTTGGGGTCGGGGTGTCGAAGTTGGTAGAAGACCTGTGCCTTATCGGGTACGATATTCGGAGCCTCACCACCATTGGTTATCACATAGTGTACTCTGCAGTTTGGGTGGATATGCTCACGATTGAGATTCATCATATAGTTCAATGCCTCCACGCCATCAAGAGCCGAGCGTCCTTCGTGCGGAGTAGCGCCCGCGTGCGAGGTCTTGCCTTCGAAGTCGAAGAGAATGCCAATCATTGCCGAATGCGGACTACGGAGGATTTGATTACGTCTCGTTGGGTGGTAGGAGATGGCACAATCGACATCGTCAAATAGCCCCTCGCGTACCATATATGTCTTTCCGCCACCGCTCTCTTCGGCAGGGCAACCATACACTCGGATTGTTCCCTGATGCCCCTTGGCAAGCCACTTCGACACTGCTACAGCAGCCGACACTGCTGCCGTTCCGATAAGGTTGTGTCCGCAAGCGTGTCCGTATCCGCCCTCAACAAGAGGATTGTTCTGTGGAGTAGTATCTTGCGACAAACCTGGCAAAGCATCGTACTCGGCAAGTACCGCCATTACGGGTTTGCCCGAGCCAAACGAAGCGACAAAGGCTGTTGGCATACCAGCAACACCTCGCTCAATCTTAAAGCCATTCCTTTTGAGGTGTCGTATAAACAACTCCGAGCTTTTGTACTCCATAAAGCCGGGTTCGGCATATTCGAAAACCTGCTTTTGAATCTTATCGTAGGTATGGAAATGCGAATCAAACCACTCTAAACCGATGTTTGATAGCAACATAAATGATGCTATGAGAAGTTTCATTGATAGACGATTTATGTGATGCTATTTCTGACTCTTCTTTGCCTTGTTGTAAAAGTACTCCAGCGCCGGAGGCTCATTGCCCACCAAGCACTCGTGCTTGTAGTTCTTACCCTGCGCACGCTCCCACTCAGCGCGAATCTGCTTCATTATCTCGGGGTTCTGGTACAACTCCACAAAGGTGAGATAGATGGTCTTTGCAGCATTAATCATAGCCTTGGTTCCGATGGTTGTTCCGCTAATCGAAGCGAAGTGCCAAGTGTGTGAGGTCAAAGGGCTTACACAAGTCTGTACGCGGCAGAGAGGCACTACCTGCGATACATCGCCGGTATCGTCCGAGCCGCCACCACCAATAGAGTACTCCTTGAGAGGCAAAACATTCTCGAAGGTTGAGAAGTTGACTTCGCAGGTCTGTCCCGCATTGCTGTACAACTCTCTGACATACTCCTTCTCCTCTGCGGTAAGCATCACGCCACCCACCTTCTCGAGGTTGCGCTGTGCCATACTTGCAAGAATCTCGTTGCGCAAGATTGGATAGGTACCACTCACGTAGCTGTACTTAACGGTTGTGCCTGTACCCATAGCAGCACCCTCGGCAGCTGCCAATGTACGCTTCAAAAGATCCTTCACAATCTCAGGATTTGGATGACGGAGGTAGTAGTATACCTGTGCTCGGTCAGGTACGATGTTCGGAGCCTCACCACCATTTGTAATAACGTAGTGCATACGGCAATCAGGGTGGATATGCTCACGATTGAGATTCATCATATAGTTCAACGCCTCGACAGCATCGAGAGCCGAGCGACCATCATACGGAGTTGCACCCGCGTGAGCAGTCTTACCCTCGTAGTCGAAGATGATACCGATCTTTGACGATTGTGATTTGCTAAGGATGTCGTTGCGACGCGATGGGTGGTACGAAATAGCACAATCAACATCGTTGAAAAGACCCTCGCGCACCATATAGGTCTTGCCGCCACCGCCCTCTTCTGCAGGACAGCCATAGAGACGAATCGTGCCCTGATGACCCTCAGCAAGCCACTTCGATACTGCTACTGCGGCAGCCAAAGCGGTTGTGCCGATAAGATTGTGGCCACATCCGTGTCCGTAGCCACCCTCAATCATAGGGTTGTTCTTTGGGGTTGCGTCCTGTGACAAACCTGGCAGAGCATCCAACTCTGCAAGTACTGCCATCACCGGCTTGCCCGAGCCAAAGCTCGCAACAAAGGCTGTCGGTATACCGCCAACGCCACGCTCAACGGTGAAGCCATTCTCCTCGAGATGCTTGATGAGAATCTCGTTACTCTTGTACTCCATAAAGCCCGGCTCGGCAAGAGCGTGAACCTCCTTCTGAATCTTGTCGTAGGTGCCAAACATCGAGTTCAGCCAATCCATTCCTACATTTGACAGCAAGAGCGCTGTCGCAAAAAGTGATTTAATCATATTTAGTTTGTGATGTTATAATTCCTTATCTTACAACCACTTCTTATAGCGGAAGTAGCCCATTGTCAAGCCCGAAGCAAGAATCATCAAGCCGATGGCGAAGAGGTATCCCAACGGGAGATTCCAGCCATTTGGCAGGGTGTAGACCCACTCCAACTCAGGCATTACGCGGAAGTTCATACCATAGATACTCGCCACGAGTGTCGCAGGCATGAAGACCACAGCTGCCACTGAGAAGATCTTTACCACCTCGTTCTGCTCGATGTTGATAAGGCCGAGTGCCGAATCTTGGATATAGTCGAGTCGCTGGAACGAGAAGTCGGTGTGCGAAATCAATGAGTTAACGTCCTTAATCATCAACTGCAAGCGTGGGTAGATATCGTTCGGGAAGCGCTCGCTTCGCAAGATACCCGAGAGAATACGCTGGCGGTCGAAGATGTTCTCACGCAAGATCATTGTACGCTCCTGCAAGGTGTTGATGCGGTGGATCACAGCCTTGTCGATCGAATCCTCCTTGTTGATGCCCTTTGAGAGAGCCGAAACCTGACGACCCACCATCTCGACGAGGTCGGCATCGAAGTCGATACGCACC
>JAZLCQ010000055.1:0-2438 GCA_045614285.1 Alistipes sp. | reverse complement strand
TAACTGTCCTATCGAGCGTCAGCAGATGATGTACAAGATGGTACTCGGCATCTGCCGCAATTCATACGAGTTGGCAGACTTCGAGGAGTGTTCACGATTCTTCAAGGAGCTTATCTACTTGTTCCGTCAGATGAACTACTCGGAGTGGAAGTCAGAGCAGTTTGACGACTTTAAGCTCAAGATTGAGAACCTCGTAAATGAGAAACTTGCAAAATAAGAGAAGCTATGACAACACGAGCATTTCAGAAAGTATATACAAAGATTGACAATATCACCAAGGCTACCATTACGCTCCGTGCTACGGGCGTAGGTAACGACGAGCTTGCTACCGTAGGTGGTCGCTTGGCACAGGTGGTAAAGATTATGGGCGACAAGGTTACGCTTCAGGTGTTTGCAGGTACCGAGGGCCTTGCAACCAACTCTGAGGTAGTATTCCACGGTGAGCCCCCAGTATTGCGCGTATCAGACGCCTTGGCGGGTCGCTTCTTCAACGCCTATGGCGAGCCACTTGAGGGTGGTGAGCAGATTGAGGGTGAGGCACGCGAGATTGGCGGTCCTACCGTAAACCCCTTCCGTCGTATTCAGCCATCGGAGCTTATCGCTACTGGTATCGCGGGTATCGACCTTAACAACACCATCGTATCTGGTCAGAAGATTCCATTCTTCGCCGATCCTGATCAGCCCTACAACGCCGTTATGGCTAACGTAGCACTTCGTGCAAAGGCCGACAAGATTATCTTGGGTGGTATGGGTCTTACTAACGATGACTTCCTCTACTTTAAGCATGTCTTCGAGAATGCAGGTGCGTTGGACCGTATCGTATCGTTCGTTAATACCACAGATAACCCTCCAGTAGAGCGTCTTTTGGTGCCTGATATGGCATTGACCGCTGCGGAGTACTTCGCAGTAGATAAGGGTGAGAAGGTGTTGGTATTGTTGACCGATATGACCCTTTATGCCGATGCATTGGCTATCGTATCTAACCGTATGGACCAGATTCCTTCGAAGGACTCTATGCCTGGTTCACTATATTCGGATTTGGCAAAGATCTACGAGAAGGCCGTACAGTTGCCTAACGGTGGTTCTATCACCATTATCGCCGTTACAACCCTCTCAGGTGGTGATATTACCCACGCTATTCCTGATAACACTGGTTATATCACCGAGGGTCAGCTCTTCTTGCGTAACGACTCTGACACCGGTAAGGTTATCGTTGACCCATTCCGTTCGTTGTCACGTTTGAAGCAGTTGGTTATCGGTAAGAAGACCCGCGAGGATCACCCACAGGTTATGAATGCCTGCGTACGTTTGTATGCTGATGCTGCTAACGCAAAGACTAAGTTGGAGAACGGTTTCGACCTCTCGGATTACGATGAGCGTGCATTGAAGTTTGCTCACGACTACTCAGAGAAGTTGCTCTCTATCGACGTTAACATCGAGATCGAGCAGATGCTTGACACCGCTTGGACACTCTTTGCTAAGTACTTCAACAAGGGTGAGGTTAGCATCAAGCAGGAGCTCTCAGATAAATATTGGAAAGCATAACGATAGCTTATGGCAATCAAATTTCAATATAACAAGACCTCGCTCGGTGAGCTGAACAAGCAGCTCAAAATCCGAAAGAATGCCCTGCCTACCATTAAGAGTAAGGAGAGTGCATTGCGTTCGGAGGTTAAGCGTGCGAAGGACTCCGCATTGGCATACCGCAAGGAGTTGGACGAGCTTATTGCCGCCTACGACTATATGGTGCAGCTTTGGGGAGAGTTTGATTGTGACCTAATCCGCATCGTCGATGTTGAACTCTCGACACAGAAGATTGCGGGCGTGCGCATACCTATATTAAATGATATTGTCTACGAGGAGAAGCCTTACGACTTGTTCTCAGCCCCCGTCTGGTATGCCGAGGGTATCAAGGTTCTAAAGCAGATGTCTCGACTCGGTATCGAGTTCGAGGTTTACAACCGCAAGATGGAACTTTTGGACTATGCGCGACGCAAAACTACTCAGAAGGTAAACCTCTACGAAAAGGTACAGATACCTGGTTATGAGGATGCCATACGTAAGATTAAGCGATTTATGGAGGACGAGGAGAACCTCAGTAAGTCGGCACAGAAGATTGTGAAAACTCGTCAGGCGCAAGCCGAGGCTATGGAGGAGCCTAACGCATGATCAGTAAGATGATACGCTATGACATTGTGCTCTATGCAGGTGTGCAGGAGCGCTTTGTCGAGAGACTTCGTGAGCTTGGTTTGGTGGATATAACCACCACAGGCTGGGAGCCTTCGGAGGGTGACCGCTCGGTGTTGATGGAGATAGAGGCTCGTAACAAGGCTATCGAATTCCTATCTTCGTTCGAGAAGTCGGAGGTGTTCAACAAGAGCGTCATGCCCTACGCTTCGGGCGAGGAGGCTTTCGAGTGCTACACCTTGGCACGCGAT
>JAZLCQ010000054.1:0-21142 GCA_045614285.1 Alistipes sp. | reverse complement strand
TCCTCCCTCAACTCGTCGGCATATCTCTCGCTCAGGCAACCCATAACGAAGAGTTTGTCGATGCGTCCGTCGGCTTTGGCTTCGGCACATTCGAGGATGGTGTCGATGGCCTCTTGCTTGGCGTCGCCAATAAAGCCGCAGGTGTTGATGACCACAATCTTGGCATCCGTGGAGTTGCTATCCACCTCAATCTCATAGCCTGCCTCGTCGAGTTGGGCCATAAGGTGTTCGCTGTCCACGAGGTTTTTGGAGCAGCCGAGTGTTATGACGTTGATTTTCTTCTTGCTCATAGTCTATTGTCGCTTACCGTGTTGTTTTGTGGGGCTACTTGTTGCCAAAGAGTGCGTTGACATACTCCCTACGGTCAAAGATTTTCAGTTGGTCCACTCCCTCGCCGATACCGATGTAGTGTACGGGAATGCCGAATTGGTCGCTAATGCCGATGACCACACCGCCCTTTGCTGTGCCGTCCAACTTGGTAATGGCAAGCGAGTTGACCTTTGTGGCGGCGGTGAACTGACGGGCTTGCTCGAAGGCGTTTTGTCCTGTGGAGCCGTCCAGCACGAGCATAACCTCGTGGGGAGCGTCGGGGATGATTTTGCCCATCACGTTGCGAATCTTGGAAAGTTCGTTCATCAGTCCCACCTTGTTGTGCAAGCGGCCTGCGGTGTCAATCAGCACCACGTCGGCTTTGTTTGCTACGGCCGATTTGAGCGTGTCGAAGGCTACGGATGCGGGGTCGGAACCCATATCCTGACGTATCATCGTAGCACCTGCCCTGTCGGCCCACACTTGGAGTTGGTCGATGGCGGCGGCACGGAAGGTGTCGGCAGCGCCGATGAAGACCTTCTTGCCGGCACGCACGAGCTGGGCGGCAAGCTTACCGATGGTGGTTGTCTTGCCTGCGCCATTCACACCCACAACCATCACCACATAAGGAGTTCCCTCCTTAACATCGAGACCAAAGGTCTCGGCCTTGCCCTCGGCCTGCTCCATCAACAGCGCAATCTCATCGTAGAGGATATTGTACAACTCGTCGACATTCACATACTTGTCGCGAGCTACACGAGCCTCGATATTGCTGATAATCTTCACAGTGGTCTCCACACCTACGTCCGAGGTGATCAACGCCTCCTCCAAGTCGTCGAGCAAGTCCATATCTACGGTCGAGCGACCCGCAACTGCACGGTGCAACTTCGCAAAGAAGCCCTCCTTGGTCTTCTCCAATCCGGTATTGAGTTCAGCCTGCTCTGTCTGCGCAGACTCCTGCGCCACCTCCGGAGCGGCTGCCACCTCCTCGGTTTTCTTCTTCTTAAATATGTCAAATAATCCCATAATCTTTTTGTTTTGCTGTCAGCCATCGACCATTAGCCGTTAGCCTTTTTATAAATTACGCACAAATATAGTAATTTTTTTTGTATATTTGCGTTATAAAATCGGTAAACATCAAGCAATATGAGGGCTTTTATGATATTTGTGGCGGCATTTTTGTTTGCAAACGTCGCTACTGCACAAGATTTACTCGTCAAGCACAATGGCGAGCAGATGCGCGTAAAGGTGTTGAAAATAACAAAGAAGAAGGTGCAATTTGTGCGCCAGGGCACCGAGCTGCCCGTCTATACACTCCCCACTTCGGAGATTAAATATATCGAGTACCCGATGGGTGAGCGCGACACCTTCGGCAACGAAGTAGAGGCTCCAAAACCCGCTCCTACAGAGAGCGCTCCGAGCAGCAATGAGGGCATCGGCAAGATGTGGCACGGCCCAGTTCCGCCACCGGAAATTATCGCACCTCCGACACCCGAGCAAACCGCCTCATCCGAGCACATTTACGCCGTAGGCGACATCTACGACAAGGATGGCGTAAAGGGCATTGTAGCAGTACTTTACGAGGGTGGACGACACGGCTTGATCATCTCGCTTGAGGAGGCTTGTCTGCCGTGGTGTACACTTCACCGCAAGAAGGTCAAAAAGGTGGGCGCAACCAATCAACTCGATGGCGAGGAGAATATGCGCACAATCGAGAAATATATCACAGACAATGGTCTTTCGTGGAGCGATTTTCCGGCATTCAAATGGTGTCGTGAGAGGGGCGAGGGGTGGTATCTGCCATCAATTAACGAGTTGTGGAGCGCCGGCACAATGTATATGGGCGGCACGCGCATAGCCTCGAATCGTCGCTTGAGACGAATCTACAACGACAACATGGAACTCGCGGGCGGAAAGCCATTGAGCGGCATTATGTACTACCACTCTTCGACCGAGGATAAGGATGCTAAATACTCGCTCTACTCACATATGAACTCCGAAGCCCCTTACATCAATAGTGGCTTCAAGGGCGACGAGCTATTCGTCAGAGCGGTACACAAGTTCTAAAAAAAAAGAGATGCGACCTTTTAGGGTCGCATCTTCTTTTACTCCGCGTAAGCGAACTTATATCCTTGAATCTTATTCCAAGCACCTCGAGTGAAGTCAGGCACCTGAACCGGCACTGAGCCGTGCTTGATCGAGATAGAGCTCAACGCTGCAGGACAGCTCCACTCTGCCAAGTCGTAGACATCCATATCGAGTGGCAAGCCATTGCGCAAGCAGTAGACAAGGCGGTAATCCATAATATAGTCCATACCTCCGTGGCCACCCACCTTCTTTGCCTTCGAGCCAACCTCCTCGAGAATAGGATGCTTATACTGCTCCATCAAGGCATCACGCTCCTCGTTCGACATAAACGGATGGGCCTTCAGGCTCACAGGATTGACACCCTCAGCCACCTCGTTTCCGATGCGGAAAGCCTCGATAGGATACTTCACAGCGTAGCCATTTGTGCCCACCAACGCATAGTCGCGAGTATAAGGACGAGGTGTTACGATATTGTGATGAAGCTGAATAACCTTGCCATTTTCGGTGCGGATAAGGGTTGTTGTCTGGTCTCCATTCTGGAAATCATCGAGCTTCTCGCCGTGTGCCGAAGCGTAGATATCGGGACCCATAACAGCCTTTGTGTCCATAGCCACCAAGGTCTTGAAGCGGTCACCACGGTGAATATCCAAAACCAAGCACAATGGGCCGAGGCCGTGAGTAGGATATGAGTCGCCGCGGAACTTGCGCAAATGGTCGATACGCCAAGTGCGATCTGTGCGACGCATCGAGTGGTCGAGGCTGTGAATGTAGGCACCCTCAACGTGAAGAATCTCGCCGAAAACGCCCTGCTGAGCCATATTCAAGGCTGTCATCTCGAAGAAGTCGTAGATGCAGTTCTCGAGCATCATACAGTGCTTGCGAGTGCGCTCCGAGGTGTCGACAATCTGCCACAACTCCTCCAAAGTAAAGGCTGCCGGTACCTCAACTGCTACGTGCTTACCGCACTCCATAGCGTAGAGCGTCATCTCGACGTGGCTCGCCCAAGGGGTTGTCACATAGACAAGGTCGATATCGTCACGCTCACACAACGCCTTCCACGCATCATCCGAGCCGGTGTACTCCGCAGCGCGCGGACGACCCGCCTTCTCGAGATTCTCCTGCACCTTATCGATGCACTCCTGCTTCAAATCACAGATGGCAACAATCTTTGTTCCGTCAATCTGCGACCAGCGCTTAGGACCGCCCTTACCACGTGAGCCAAGGCCGATAAATCCTACACGAACCGTATCGAGCGGCTCGGCAGCAAACTGCAACATATCTTGCTGACCCTTAGCTCTTTCGGGTACTTTGCAGACAATCACGCCATCAACCATCTTGTACGGCTCGTCGTTGCCCAACTCAACAAAGAGATAGACGAGACCGCCAATGAGAGCAAAGCTCACAACAAAGATTGCGTGCCAGAACTTGAAAATTTCTTTCATACTAATACTATTTATAATAAGGTTACGAGCAATACTATTGCTGTGATGAGAGCCACCACAGCCACAGCTACGCGAATAGCCAACATCTTGCAACCGCGTGGCATACGAATACCGCAGTACGGGCACTTCTCCATACTTACAGGGATTGGCACTCCACACTCAGGACAGAGCACCGTAGGCTCATTGTTTGGATTAATATCCTTTGGACTTGCTACCATAATCTTTTCGCTATTTTAGGATGTTTAATAATTCAAGAGGTCTATCGATGATGCAATCGGCTCCATTCTCTTCGAGCTCCTCGCGTGAGCGGAAACCCCAGGTGCAACCAACAGAGCGGACACCGGCATTCTTCGCAGTCTGCATATCTACACCCGAATCGCCCACCATAATGGTTGTTTCGCGCGAGGCTCCGCACTCCTCCATAATAAGATCTAACAACGCCTTATCGGGCTTAAGCGGAAATCCTTCACGATTGCCATATATCGCTTTGAACGGAGTCTCAGGGAAGAGATTCGCAACAAGAGTTTTTGTACCCGAGTCGAACTTATTCGATGCCACAGCCATAGTCCAGCCCTCATTTTGCAAGGTGCTTAACACCTCGTAGATGCCCTCATAGGGGCGAGTATAGCAGTCGATGTGAGCAACATAGTAATCGAGAAAATCCGCTCGCGCAGCCTCCACATAGTCAGCCTCACGCAACTCCTCAGGTAAGGCGCGCTTCACGAGATTAAGGATGCCGTTACCGACCATTCGGGCATACTCCTCACGGGTGTGCGAGCCAAGTCCGCGCAGTGCCAACATATGGTTGCACGCCTCAGCAAGGTCGCCTATCGTATCGAGCAACGTACCATCAAGGTCAAATACTACCAATCTATTCTTCTCCATTACTTCGCCTTCTGCTTACCTCGTTTCAACTCCTTTTTGAGTGATGAGCCTTTCACAGTCCATCCAAAAGTGCCAATCTGCTCACCTATAGTAAAATATGCGCCGTGCGCGTACGCGAGAAGTCGCATCTTTGCAACATCGAGTTTACCCGTCTCGGCATCGAGATATTTCTCATCTACGGCCACATTCACAACCTCGCCAATAAACATATCGTGCGAGCCAAGCGGTATAATCTGCTTCACGCGACACTCAATCGATATGGGCGACTCAGCAATCGAAGGGGCTGCCACCACGGCCGACTTCTCGGGTGTGAGACCACACTCCTTGAACTTATCGAAATTCTTGCCCGAACGGACACCGCACCAGTCGGTAGCCTCGGCCAACGCCTCGGTTGTGAGGTTTATGACAAACTCGCCCGTGCGCTTGACAATCTCGTAGGAGTGGCGCTCGGGGCGTATCGAGACATACGCCATAGCGGGCTCGGAACATATCGTACCCGTCCACGCCACGGTGAGCATATTGTAGTTCTCGGGGCTGTCGCCACAGCTTACAAGCACCGCAGGTACGGGATTAACTATTGTACAAGGCTTCCAATTCTGCTTCATAGTAGACTTCTAACTTACTCATTTAGACCTATCTTCTCCAATGCGACGTTGTCACCCGACCACTGGTTGACATCGAACACTCGACTAACTATCGGCTCACCATTCGCCTCAACCTTGACGGTGAGATGGAAGGGTTTTGCCTCGATGATATCGTTGGTCGCAGGGAGGGTATTTGGTACGACATAGACCAGCAAATTGACGTAGTCGCCCTCGGCACTCTCGATTGTGAGAGTACGCTTCGAATCGTAGTCGGCAGGAGGCGCAACGAGGTTGCTACCCACCGGAGCGACGTAGCTCTCCTTCGACTTGAACTCGATTCGCTCGCCCTCGGCATTGCACAACTCGCATACTACGACGAGATTGTAACGCCACAACTCCTCGTATCTGCTCGAAACTGACACCTTAAATTTGCTCATAATCTATATTTTACCCCTCTTTTACACATTTTTGAGAGATATTTCTTGCAAATATAGCAACTTTCGCGAGAAAATTTGCAGAATTTGCAATTTTGTAGTACATTTGCACGCTAATTACGCCATTATACAAGCAACGATGGAAGCAAACAATAGATTTTCGATTGATTATATGTCGCTCTCGAGCGGTCTCCACACCTTCGATTTCGAGGTGGACGACACGCTATTTAGCGAGATGGACTCGAACGAAATCAAGGGTGGTAACTGCAAGGTTCACGCTTGCATCAACTGCTCGGATGCGAAGCTTGATGTCAATGTCGTAATTTCGGGTAGCGTTGTTGTAGAGTGCGACCGATGCTTGGAGGATTGCAATATCCCTGTAGAGTTTTCGGGCTTGCTCACTGTTCGTTTCTCGGACTTGCAGCACGACTACGATGGCGATGTGATGTGGATTGCTAAGGGCGACCAGCTTTCGCTCAAGCAGTATATCTACGAGAGCATCGTAATTTCGTTGCCATACCGCCGTGTACACGAGGAGGGTGGTTGCGATCCGGAGATGATGGCTCGCTTTGTTGTAGCAGAGGAGGACAACATCGACGCTGAGGATTAGAACTCATTTAGAAACGAGGATAATAAAATAAGTAAAACTTAAAAAATAGAGTACAGTTATGGCACATCCAAAACACAAAGTCTCGTCAACCCGTCGAGACAAGCGTAGAACTCACTACAAGGCTGTTGTTCCAACAGTAGTTACCTGCTCGAACTGTGGTTCGGCAGTCCTCTATCACCGTGTATGCCCAGAGTGCGGTTTCTACCGTGGCAAGTTGGCTATCGAGAAGAAGGTAGAGGCATAGTTTGAGACTATGCTCGGAAGAAAAAGTCTGCTAACCGCATTGGTTGGCAGACTTTTTTTTATTCCACGATGTGAAATAGAAGTTTTTTTCTCACTCCTTTGCATATAGCTACCCGATATGTCGCATATTTTTACTACTTTTGCAAAGAATATATATATAAGTATAGTATATGAGAAAATTCCTCTTGGCAGTGACACTCCTTGTAATGATGATTGTCACCCCGGCAAGCGCCGCAAAGAAGGCATCAAAGAAGAGAAAGTCGAAGGGCAACATCGAGATTGTCGAGGTTGGCAAGACTCTCCCCGCGTGGAGCGAGGGTTGCTTCGACGTTCACTTTATCAATAGCGGTCGTGGCGAGTGTTGTTTCTACATCCTCCCTGATGGCACTACCCTTCTCGTTGATGCAGGAGAGATTGAAACAAGCGAGGCCTCGGTGGCGCAGCGTCCAAACGACAAGGTGCGTCCATATATGGTCTACGCTAAGTATATAAAGCACTTCCTCCCTGCGGGCAGAAAGGCCATCGACTACTGCTTGGCTACACACCTTCATACCGACCACATCGGTAGTGCCTCGTGTGCAACCGAGACCGCAGCTGCAGGATATCTCAAGTCGGGAATTCTCTCGCTCTTCGACGAGGTACCATACAAAATCGTACTCGACAGCATGTATCCGAACTACGACTCATACGAGATTGTGGGCGGATTCTCGCCTTCGTGGGTAACATTTGTCAATTGGGGCGTCAAGAATAAGAAGTTCAAGGCCGACCAATTCGTAGTTGGTAGCGAGCAGATTCAGATGCTCTACGACGCCAAGAAGCACAAGGAGTTCTCTATCTTCAACATCTGCGCCAACGGTATGGTTTGGGGCAAGGATAAGAGCGGTAATGAGCGTGCATTGGGTAAGCCTTTGACCGCAATCAGCAACTCCGCTTCGTGCGGTTTCCACATTCGCTACGGAGCATTCGACTACATCGCGTGTGGTGACTTGGTGAGTGGCCCGCAGAATCGCGTGGCATACTATTTCCGTGACTATATCGGCGCAGGTAACCTCGACGCCTTCAAGGTTCACCACCATATGGCGGGCAACTCGTGGGGCAGCGGAATGATTCGCTGCAACTTCAACCCTCGCTACATCATCAACCCTTGCTTTGCAAGCAACAAGCCTCATCCTGAGAAGCTTGCGTATGTTTTGGAGTGGGCCGAGGGATACTTTGCATCGAACATCCACCCTGCAATGGCCGAGATTCCGTTGGTAAAGGAGAAGAGTCTCATCGACAAGATTACCGCCTACAACGGCCATATCACACTCCGCGTAATGCCGGGTGGCGAGGAGTTCTACATCTATATGCTCGAGGATGGAGACTTTGAGTATCGAGTAAAATCAATTCACGGACCTTACAAATCGAAATAGTATACAAATACCCTGATGAAAAAGATTATTATAGCATTAACTGCAGCCGTTTTCGCACTCTCGTGTGCAACTGACACAACCGAGACCGTTCGCATCGACGAGCAGAGTTTCGTAACCGAATCGTCTATCTCTCTCTCGTTGGAGGGCTCGCGTACACAACTTGGCGAGAAGGTAGATGGCGTATATCAGCTCTTATGGAGCGAGGGAGACAAGATTTCGGCCAATGGCGTTGAGTCGGCGGAGGCTGTTATCGACGAGAACAACCCTGCGCGCGCAATCTTCTCCTTCAACGAGGAGTTGGCGGAGGCCAACTATATCGCCTACCCTGCTGCACCTGCGGGCAAAGTTCTCTTTGCTGAGAATCAGCTCCACGCAGGCAATACGACCTTCGGTCAGGGCGCAGCTACAATGTATGGCATCGCCACAAGCGAGGGCGTGCAGATGACACACCTCACAGGCGTGCTCAAGTTCGGAATCACAGGCTCGGCAACCTTGACAAAGGTGCAGGTTTCGACCGTAGACGAGACTCCTATTTCGGGTGCATTCGACTGCGACTTCGCGAGTGGCACAATCACCCCTACAGCTGAGGCTAAGAGCGTTATCACATACTCTTTTGGCGAAGGTGTACAGCTCAGCGCTACTCCTACATATGCTCACATTGCACTCCCTGCAGGCGAGTATTCGTTGTTGCGCATGCGCCTCTACGATAGCGAGGGTGGCATTATGGTGGCAGAGGTGCGTGCACCAAGCAACAAGCCTATCAAGGCGGGCTTCGTTCGCGAGTTCTCGAACACAATCACCTACAAGGCGGGTAGCGCAAGCAGCGTAGAAGTTGGTAAGATGCTCCCTCTTTGGGAGGAGGGCTACCTCGATATTCATATGATTAACTCGGCGCGTGGTGAGTGTTCGTTCCTCATCCTGCCTGACGGTACAACCTTGGTTGTAGATGTGGGTGAGATTCCTGCCACTATGGGCGATTTCCCTGTGGCTCAGCTCCCAAGCACAGATGTTCGTCCTACAACAACCTATGCGCGTTACATCAGGAACTACCTTCCTGAGGGTAAGTCGTGGATTGACTACTGCAATATTTCGCACTTCCACAACGACCACTTTGGCGACCCGGGAATCAAGGGCGAGACAAACCCTATCGGCTACCGAAAGATTGGTGCTATGGCACTCTACGACCTTATTCCGTTCAAGAATATTCTCGACCGCGCCTACCCTAACTATTTGGCAGAGGGTGAGAGCAAAACTGCACCTATCGACCACACCTGGTTCCTTGAGGAATGGAAGACCCTTATCAAGTGGGGCGAGGAGAATGGTGTATTGCAGGGTGCTCGTTTCACAGCCGGAAAGGAGCAGATTGTATTACTCTACAACAAGGAGAAGTATAGCAACTTTATGACCATGAACATCTGCGAGAATGGTTATGGCTACTATATCAAGTCGGGAGAAACCACCCCTAAAAAGAATGGCTCGAAGAGTGACGCGGGCAACCCGTCTTCGTGCGGTTTCTACCTCAAGTATGGTAACTTCGACTATGTTTCGGCAGGTGACATCACAAGTGCTCCGCAGAACCGTATGGCATACTACTTCCGTGACTGTGCCGATGGCCACAAGCTCGACGCAATAAAGGGTGGTCACCACCTCAGCAGCAACGGCTATGGCGGTCAGATGGAGGCTTATATGTTCCCGGATGTAATTCTCAACCAGAATTTCTACAAGAAGCAACCGGATATCGATTTGTTGAACAACAAGATTTTCCCAACTATTGGGGCGGAGGTCTTCACCACAAATGCTCACCCTGAGGCTCTCAGCGAGAATCCCGAAACCTACGCAAAGATCTCGGGATACAATGGTCATATCGTCTTGCGTGTAGCACCGGGCGGAGCAAGTTACTACGTCTATATGCTCGACGCAACCAACTTCGAGTATAGAGTTAAATCGATTCACGGCCCTTACACTTCAAAATAACCGGACTATGATAAGAATTGGAATAGATGCAATGGGTGGCGATTTTGCTCCCGCAGCCGCAGTCAAAGGTGCCATTATGGCGCTCAACTCTCTCGACAACGACTCTCGCATCGTGCTCTACGGTGACGAGAAGCGCATCTGCGAGATTCTTGCAGAGGAGGGTTGCAGCCGAGAGGTTTTCGACATCGTGCACACCTCTCAGATAATCGAGATGGGCGACCATCCCGTGCGTGCATTTCAGCAGAAGAGCGATTCGAGCATAGTTGTCGGTTTCCGCCACCTCGCCGAGGGCAAGATTGACGGTTTTGCAAGTGCGGGCTCGACAGGTGCAATGATGGTGGGTGCAATCCAGGTAATCAAGGTTATCGAGGGTATTATCCGCCCTACCATCGCCATCACCGTGGGTCGTACGCTGTTGCTTGACGTGGGATTGAATGTCGATTGCAAGCCCGATGTTTTGGATCAGTACGCCCTCATCGGCTCGGTCTATGCCACATCGGCACTCGGCATCGAGAATCCACGTGTAGCACTTCTCAACATCGGCACCGAGGCCTCCAAGGGCAACCTCCAGGCCAAGGCTACATACGAGTTGATGCAGTTGAGCGAGGAAGCGGGCAAATACAACTTTGTCGGCAACATCGAGTCATCGCACATCCTCTCATCTGAAGTGGCAGACGTGGTTGTCTGCGACGGTTTTGTCGGCAACACGGTACTCAAGCTCATCGAAGGTCTCTACTCGGCCTACACAAAAATGGGCGTGAGTGACCCATTCTGGGATAGTCTCAACTACGAGACTCGAGGTGGAACACCTGTACTCGGCATCAATGCTCCTGTTGTGATTGGTCACGGAAAATCGACCGCACGAGCAATCGAGAATATGATTCTTTCGACCGACCACACCATCCGTAACAACACCGTGGTGAAACTGAAGAAGGCATTCAAATAGATTTTAAAAACAGAGGCTGACGCCTCATGAACCCACACATATTATGAAATTCAAGACATCAACTCTCTTTGCTGCGATGCTCCTTATGGTTGCTTCGTCGGCAGATGCTGTGGCACACAATCACGAGAAGTGTCGCCAGGAGGTTATTTCACGCGGTCGCGGTTACTACAAGGAGATCTTTATGGATGGCGGCATCTCGCTTACATCGCGTACATCGCTACCCGCAGCTCAATTCTTGGGCGTAAAGATGGAGTATTTCGCATCTGCCAAAGAGCCTACCAAGAACGATACTCTGCGTCAGCACAGAATCTTTTGCGGTAGTGAGAACGATACAAACGGCTGGTTGCTCTATCCCGATGGAGCACCTCGCTTCCGTATGATATATGTAAATGGCGGCAAGGCGGCACCTCACGCACTCTCGTTTGGTAACAATGGTGCCGACGGCTTCAACGCTTTGAACAACTTCGTAAAGGCGGGAGGCTCATACGTAGGAACTTGCGCCGGCGCTTACGTTGCCTCGAAGGGAGCATATACAATGAAGAGCAACTCGGTGCGCAACGTAGGTACATACTGGAACTTGTGGCCCGGATTTACCCACACCACAAGATTGCGCAAGAGTTTTACAAAGATGAATCTTGACCGCAAATCGCCGCTGTTGAGATATTTCGATTTCGGAGGCGACCGTACCGTGGACAGCGTACGCCATAACGGTGGTTGCTACGCCTATGATGGTGGCTCAAACGGCCTTCCAGCTAAGACCGAGGCGTTGGCACGATACGGATTCAAGAATACCGGCAAGGTGCAGATTGACGGCAAGATTGCCGTGTGGGGATATAAGGAGAGTGACGATTACGGTCGCGTAATCCTCTGTGGCTCACACCCTGAGAGCATTGGCCAGGGCGAGCGCGTGGAGTTTATGTCGGCAATGGTGCTCTACGCTATGGATGGCAATCCGACACCTAAAACGAAGGCTCACCTCGAGGAGGGAGTTGTGCGCGAAATGAACAAGAAGACCGGGGATAACGACCCTGCCTTTACACGCATCGGTGACCGTCAATATCACCACTTCGAAATCGAGATACCGCGCAAGTGCAAGCGTGCAGTTGTGAGCATCGAGGGCTACGAGGAGATGCGTTACTTCGACCTCTCACTGCTTGCTAAGCAGGGCGAACTTGCCTTCCACGACAACACCACAATCAAGTCGGTTGCACGCGGTTGCAAGAAGAAGCTATACATCAACAACCCTAAGCCAGGAAAGTGGTATGTATCAGTATTTTGCGAGACTACAGTAGTAGCATACACAGGCAAATACGGCACATACTATCGAGGCAAGACCGAGGTGTTGAACGGTGTGCCGTACAAGATTTCTGTCAAGTACGAATAGGCGTTTTTCAGAGTAAAATAGGGGTAACTACTCCACGAAAAGGTGCAGCACAAAGAGTGCGAGAAGCACCCAGTATGCTATTGTCGAATAGTTGTTCGGCAAGAGGTCGAAGACGTAGCTCAACAATACCGCCAATGGCACTGCGACTATCGCCAAAAGGGTGATGTCGCACGATGGGAAGAGGAGCATTGTCAAGGCCAACAACGTAATCAAAATAAAGAGGTGGAGCGCACGACGAGTGCGAGCCAAGCGCGACATCCTATCGCGGTGAGAGACGCCATAAAAGGCTCCGAAAATCAAGATTACAACCACCGCAACCATCATCGCAGCAGCCACATACGGGAAGTGTGACACCTGCATCATATGTGGGGATACAAGATTGGTAGTCAAATCTTTAACTATAGACCAAAACTCATTACCCGCATACCACGAAACGTAGGATGCTGTGAGAATTGGAAAGAGGTAACCCACCAACATCAGAATCAACTGCCGCATCGAAAGTGCAAGTGCAAAGAGTGCAATCGGAATCAATCCAAAGAGCACAATCGAAGGTGGATAGATAAGCGCCATCACGCTCAATAATGCAGCTGCAAAGAAGACCGAATCCTTCTCCTCGGCTGCGTGCAGAGAGCGCAGAAGCAGAA
Source organism: Alistipes sp. (assembly GCA_045614285.1). Lineage (GTDB taxonomy): Bacteria > Bacteroidota > Bacteroidia > Bacteroidales > Rikenellaceae > Alistipes. The sequence goes on along the minus strand of JAZLCQ010000054.1, from coordinate 8,187 downwards.
ATATGGCGATTGCAAAGCAGAGCGAAACAGCCGCGGCCGACAGCACGTTCGATGCCACGAAAATTCCGCACGAGAGCAGCGCATAGAGCGGAATCGAGAGGGTGGTATAACCGCTCATTAGGCCCGAGCGAAGCTGAATCTTGCCAACCACGAAACCTCCCGCGATAAAGAGTGCTACAGCGCCTACAACGCCCCACGCAGAGCACAACTTCCCATAGTCGGCAATCTCCACGCCGAATGGTGCCACCGCACGACGAATATTCGCAGCGACGAGTATCACCACAAGGAGCAGCAAGGCTGCAATAGCCGATTTTCGAGTTATAGGATTCAAATGCATCGCACAAAGATACTTTTTTTAGATGAACTTTCGCCAAAAAATCGTAACTTTGTAGCAATTAAATGCAAAACCAATGTTGGAGAACTCTTTTCAGCACGAACTCTTGGAGGCGGGATGCGATGAGGCGGGACGTGGATGCCTTGCCGGCTCGGTCTTCGCTGCAGCGGTGATTCTTCCGCCCGACTTCTACCACCCACTCCTCAACGACTCGAAGCAGATGAGCGAGAAGAATCGATACGCCTTGCGTGAGGTTATCTGCAAAGAGGCCATCGCATGGGCGGTTCAGGAGGTCTCGGCCGAGCGCATCGACGAGATAACCATTCTGCACGCCTCGTCCGAGGGTATGACGCTCGCAGTCGAGCAATTGAACCCTCAGCCGCAGTTCCTCGCCATCGACGGTAACCGCTTCTATACCAAGCTCAAACTGCCTTTTCAGTGCGTCGTGAAGGGCGACGGAAAGTATGCCAATATTGCAGCTGCTTCGGTTCTTGCAAAGACCTTCCGCGACGACTATATGTTGCGCTTGGCGGAGGAGTATCCTATGTATGGCTGGGCAAAAAATAAGGGTTACCCGACCAAGGAACACCGACTCGCAGTACGCGAATTTGGACTCTCGCCCTACCATCGCAAGAGTTTCAACCACGAGATTGACCAGCTCGAATTGTTCTAAATAGATATTCACAGAGTGAATAAAAAGTGAAAAATAGTTGTTTTTACGAATATAAATCTCTAACTTTGTAGTTGGAGATTTTTTATTTCCACCTAATGAATCAATAAAACAAACAGATAAAGAACCATGAAAAAGTTATTTCTATTGCTTGCAGCTTTTGCTGTAGTTGTGGCAGCTGATGCTAAACCAAAGGCAGATCAAGAACTCAACCTCCGCGTAGGTACCTACAACGTATGGGCGCACTACGCTCGTCAAGGTTTAGTGAAGAAGGGTAAGGCTCTTCCTGAGCGTAGTTGGGACAACTCGAAGGAGGCTGTAGCAAAACTTATCGTAAAGCTCGATTGCGACCTTATCGGTATGCAGGAGGTTTCGGGTGTCTGCCGTGACGACCTCGCTAAGCTCGTAAAGAAGGTCGGAGGCAAGAAGTACCAGCTCTGGTGGGTAAACACCTATCCTGAAGGTCACAAGAGAGAGGTTGGTAACGCAATCTTCTACGACAAGAAGCAGTATAAGCTGGAGAATCAGGCCATCTACTACCTCTCGCCTACACCTGAGGTGATGTCGAAGGGATGGGATGAGACTCGCTACTACCGCGCAGCGCTCACAGCTGTGGTTACACACAAGAAGAGCGGCAAGCGTTTCTTCTTCATCGCAACTCACGGCCCATTGGCTAAGGGCGCGAAGGGCCCTGCCGGCGAGGTATTGGTAGAGATCGACAAGCGATTTAACACCGAGGGCTTGCCAACAATCGTGTTGGGCGATATGAACTCACGTCCGGGCGATCCGTTCCACCAGAATATGCTCACCTACTATGAGGACGCATTCCTCACAGCAGAGAAGAGCTGCGGCACTATTGGCACATTCAACAGCGCAGCTGGTAGCGACAAGAACTTCGAGCTCTCGCACCGTCGCATCGACCACATCTACGTTCACTCGACCGAGAAGGGTAAGGTTAAGGTAAATTCGTACAAGGTGAATCGTGACAAGGCTAAGATCAACGGCGTAGAGGTCTACCCTTCAGACCACAACCCAGTAATTGCAGATTTAACTATTAAATAAGATACTGAAATGAAAAGATTTTTGACTTTTGTATTGGTTGCAGCTATGGCTATTTCTGCTAGCGCAGCACCAAAGAAGAAGAGCGATGAGTTGAACATACGAATTGGTACCTACAACGTATGGTCGCACTCGGCTCGTCAATACCAGATTAAGAAGGGTGCTACCACCGAGTCTCGCAACTGGGATAACTCGAAGGCGGCTGTTGCAGAGCTTATCGTGAAGCTCGATTGCGACATCCTCGGTATGCAGGAGGTTACATCGGTTTGCCGTGACGACTTGGCTAAGCTCGTCAAGAAGTATGGCGGTAAGAAGTATGCTCTTTGGTGGGAGAATACCTATCCTGAGGGTCACAAGAGCGTAGTCGGCAACGCCGTATTCTACAACAAGAAGGAGTACAAGTTGAGCCGTCAGGCTATCTACTACTTCTCGCCTACACCTGAGGTTATATCTAAGGGTTGGGACGAGAAGCGCCACTTCCGTGCATCGTTGGTAACCGTTGTTACCCACAAGAAGAGCGGTAAGAAGTTCTTCCTCCTTGCAACTCACGGCCCATTGAAGAAGGAGGCTAACGCCAACGCTGGTCGTTTGTTGGTTGAGTTCGATAAGACCTACAACACCGAGGGCTTGCCTGCAATCGCTATCGGCGATATGAACGCTCGTCCTGGTAAGGAGTTCCACAACTATATGTGCGAGTACTTCGAGGATGCTTACCTCGTAGCTAACGAGAAGGGTGAGATCATCGGCACTTTCAACGGCTCGGCAGGAAACGAGAAGAACTTCACAAATCCTAACCGTCGTATCGACCACATCTACGTTCACTCGACCGATAAGGGTAAGTGCATCGTAAATAAGTACGTGGTAAACATCGACAAGGCTAAGATTGACGGCGAGCTCCGCTTCCCATCGGATCACAACCCTGTATATGTCGATTTGACTATCAAATAGGCAATACCAACCAAACAGCAAACCTATAACTAAAATGAAAAAAAGTCTAATTCTAATCATCGCGATGTTGTCGGTCGCTCTCGTTGGCTGTCAGAACGAGTTCAACGACGACTACGCAGATGATAGAGGTGCAACTACACTTTCGGTGTCGACCACAGCCACTCGTACCTCATTGGGAGAGAAGGCGGGCGAGAGCTACCCCGTCTATTGGAGCGAAGGCGACAAGATTGTTGTAAATGGAGTGCAGTCGGATGCGGCGGTGATAAACTCGGAGGATGCAAGCTCCGCGCAGTTCAACTTCAGTACATCGATTAAGCGCCCTTACAACATCACCTACCCATACACCTCGACCAGCACTGCAAGTGCTCCGAAGGTGGTATTTTCGGCTGAGCAGAGCTACGTTGAAGGCACATTCGCATCGGGTGCAGCCCCAATGTGCGGATACTCGGACAGCAACAGCAAGATCGAGCTCAAGCACCTCGCAGGTGTCTTGCGCCTCCCAGTCAAGGCTAAGAAGTCGGGCGTAACCCTCAGCAAGGTGGTTGTAACTTCGAGCGCAAAGATTGCGGGCGAATTTGCAGTTAACTGCTCATCGGCAGCCCTCACCTCGAGCTCGAGCGCAAAGAGCGTTGTAACCTACACGCTCCCAAGCAACTTCTCACTCTCGACCAGCAAGGCGAGCGTGCTCCACATCACATTGCCGGCTGTAGAGGTTGGCTCATGCAGCGTGGAGTTCTACGACGGCAATGGCGAGAAGATGACCACAACTTGGAGTGGTGGCACCTTGAAGGCGGGCGTCGTTCGCGAGTTCAAAGAGATTTCATATCAGGCAGGTGTATCCTCAACCCTCACCCCATTGGAGGTTGAGCGCGACGAGCTCGAAATCACCTACCCTACCGTTTACGGATATGTGAAGGATACAAACGGCAACCCTATCAAGGGTGTAGCAGTCAGCGACGGTTTCTCGGTTGTGGCAACCGACGCTAAGGGCTACTACTCACTCGGTGTTTCGAAGGATTGCTATTACATCTATATCTCATTACCTGCAGAGTATGAGGTACCTATCAACTCGTATGGTCAGCCTTGCTTCTATAAGGCCTACCCAAGCAACACACCTCAGTACGACTTCACCCTCACACCTCTCGCAGGTGGCAAGGAGAAGAAGTGGGCGCTCTTCACATTTGCAGACCCTCAGGTATCGTCGAGCACAGCCTTGACCCGATTCAAGAATGAGGCGATTCCGGGCGTGAAGGCTTACTGCGACCAGGTTAAGAGCAGCGGGCTCAATTGCTACGGTATCACCCTCGGCGATATCATCTCGAATGGTGATAGCAAGAACTCAGGTGCTTATCGCGACGATATGCGTGACGGATTTGCTGTATCAAAGATAGGTATGCCTGTATTCCAGGTTATGGGTAACCACGACAACACCCACTACAACTCGACAAATCCAATCTATGCCAACGAGCGCAGTTCGACCTTCGAGTTGGCTGCTCAGCGTGAGCACGAGGAGATGTTCGGTCCGGTGAACTACTCGTTCAACCGTGGCGATGTTCACATCATCGGTATGCGTGATATCGTCTACACCACAAACCTCTCGTCAGGTTCGTATAAGACCGGATTCCTCGCATCGCAGTTGGAGTGGTTGAAGCAGGATTTGGCACTCGTACCTAAGGACAAGATGGTGGTACTCTGCGTACACATCCAGCTCTTCAATGGTACAAGCAACTATACCCAGGAGGTACTCTCTCTCCTCGATCAATATGCTGAGGCTCATGTCATCTCGGGTCACACCCATATTCAGCACAACTACGACCATACCAAGGTCTCGACATCTACCCACAAGGTCTACGAGCATAACACCTGCGCACTCTGTGGTGCATGGTGGATTGCAAACATTGCGGGCGATGGCACTCCAAACGGCTTCAACGTATTTATCGGCGAGGGCAACACATTCTCCGATTGGTACTATATGGGCTACAGCAAGGGTATGAACACCCGTGACCACCAGATGCGTCTCTATCGCGGTAATGCGGTTACCGGTGCTGCAATATCGGGCACTAATACCTATACTAATAAGGGCTACTACGCATTCAACTTTGCGGAGGATATCTTGTTGGCCAATATCTACAATGCCGACCCAAGCTGGAAGATTGAGGTCTATGAGGATGGCGTATACTCGGGCGATATGACCAAGCTGGCAGACTCGAACGTGAAGTACTCGGCTCTCATTGGAACATTCACCCAGGCAGACCCTCGTCGTGCTGCAGATGGCGTCGTAACAAGCCACGATATGTATGTTGCAGGCCTCTTCATGGGCTACCTCGGCCGAAATCCTGAAAGCGCAGGTTCGTGGAGTATGTGCTACCATATGTATCAGTACAAGCTCAAGAATAAGAATGCGTCGATTAAGGTTGTTGCAACCGACTACTTCGGCACTAAGTACACTGAGACTGTCATCACCGAGGGTACCGACATCAGCTTGGCTAAGAAGCCATAGTCGAGCCATAGTCGACCCACGGGTATAACAAATGAGCCTGTCCGAAAAGGACAGGCTCTATTTTTTTAGGGGAATGATGCAAAAAAATTATCTGCGCGCCTCCTTTGCCTCGATAGTCTCGGTTGCGTGCGGTACGCGCAACAAACGCTCACGCGGAATGAGCTTACCAGTGGTCTTGCAGATACCATATGTCTTATGCTCGATGCGCACAAGAGCCAACTCGAGGTTACGAATGAACTTCGACTGGTGAGCAGCCAAGCGCTCGCTCTCCTCCTTCGACAAAGTCGCAGCACCCTCCTCGAGTACCTTGAAGGTTGGTGAGGTATCCTCGGTGTCGTTGCCGGTTACACGGCTTATGCTGGAACGCAACTCTTCGTAGTCGTGTCGCGCTTGCTCGAGTTTTTTCAATATCAACTCCTTGAACTCGGCCAATTCGGCATCGCTATAACGTGTTTTCTCTTGTTGTGCCATAATCAGTCCTCCTAATTTTTTAGTTTCGTTTACCAAAATTAAACAGAATTTTTCATTTATCCAAATCTTAGACCAAAAACATTTTTTAATGCAACGATTTTTTGGTATGCAAATTGCAATTTTTCGCAGTGAGAACAATAAAATTGAATATTTTTTCGTTACTTTGTATGAAGAAAAAGATGAACTAAAAAAACTATAAGAGTATGAAAAAGATGATACTTTCGGTGTTGGCTACTGCCGCACTCGCAATCGCTCCGGCAATGGCCGACGATGTGCCTATTACCGTACATAAATTGCCAGCAGAGGCACAGAAATTTTTAAAGGAGAATTTTTCGAACAATAGTGTCGTCTCGGCAATGCACGATCGTGATATTACCGACAACGACTACACCGTGATGCTCGACAACGGAGTGAAGGTCGAGTTCGACTCGTCGGGCAAGTGGGAGAGCATCAAAAACAAGAATGGCGTGGTGCCGTCGTCGCTCATCCCTGCCAAGATAAAGAGCTATGTCTCACAGCACTACCAGTCGTTCGGCGTGGAGAAAATCGAGCGCAAGCGCTACGGATATGAGGTGGAGTTGACCAACGACCTCGACCTTAGATTCGACCACAACGGCAAATTCCTCGGATTGGACGATTAGTCGAAAAATCGAATTGTAAAAAGAGGCAAATCCTTCACGGGATTTGTCTTTTTTTTGTGATTTAGGAACACTAAAAAGATAAAATTATCTTTTAATGGCTATTTTTTGGGAAAATTTCTTTGCAGTTTCGTCAAAAGAGCCTAAATTTGTAGGGTTATATCTCGCGAAACTAATATCGAAACTAAATAAAACGCAAAACAATGCAAAGAGAAAACTTACTTAAGCAACTCGAGAACACCGAGAAAGTGTGGGATATCGTCGTTGTAGGTGGTGGTGCAACCGGTCTCGGTTGTGCTGTTGATGCCGCATCTCGCGGTTACAGTGTAGCGCTTTTTGAGCGCGAGGACTTCGCTAAGTGTACTTCAAGCCGTTCGACTAAGCTCGTTCACGGTGGTGTACGCTATCTCCAGAAGTTGGAGGTTGACTTGGTACGTGAGGCTCTTCACGAGCGTGGTTTGATGAAGCGTAACGCTCCACACCTCGTTAAGGACCAGGCCTTCGTAATCTCGAACTACAGCCATTGGGAGAACTTCCTCTACTTCTGCGGTTTGACTGTTTACGACATTCTTTCGTTTGGTTTCGGCTATGGCCGTTCGCGTTTTATCACAGCTAAGACACTCCGCAAGTACCTCCCAACCTCTGTTGCTGAGGGCTTGAAGGGCGGTGTTGTTTACCACGATGGTCAGTTCGATGATGCTCGTATGGCTTGCAACTTGGCGCAGACTTGCGTTGAGCACGGTGGCGTTGTTGCTAACCGCACCGAGGTTGTCAATGTATTGCACGATGAGAATGGTAAGGTTGCCGGCGTTGTAGCAAAGGATTTGCTCACAGGCAAGGAGTACACCGTAAAGGCTAAGGCTGTTATCAATGCAGCAGGTTGCTTCGTTGACGAGGTGTTGCAGATGGATAAGCCGGGAGAGGCTAAGATGGTTGTTCCTTCGCAGGGTGTTCACATCGTTCTCGATATGAAATTCTTGCAGAGCGACTACGCAATTATGGTTCCAAAGACTTCGGACGGTCGTGTATTGTTCGCAGTGCCTTGGCACGACAAGGTGGTTGTTGGTACTACCGATATTCAGCGCCCAACTGCCGAGAGTGAGCCACGCCCACTCGATGAGGAGATTGAGTTTATTCTCGAAACAGCGAGCCACTATATGACTCCTGCTCCAACTCGTGCCGATATCGTTTCGGTATTCGCAGGTCAGCGACCACTCGCAGCGCCTAAGAAGGAGGGCAAGAAGTCGAAGGAGGTTTCGCGTTCACACAAAGTTGTTGTTTCGGACAACGACCTCATCACTATCACCGGCGGTAAGTGGACTTCGTATCGTAAGATGGCAGAGGATACCGTTGATAAGGCTATCAAGTTGGGCAAGGTTGAGAAGCGCAAGTGCGTAACCAAGAAGTTGAAGGTTCACGGCTGGCGTCCAAATCCGAACTTGGCAGACCATATGTATGTTTATGGTGCTGATGAGCCTGCAATCCTCAATATGATTAAGGAGAATCCGGCTCTCGGCGAGAAGCTCTCGGAGGAGTACGACTACACCGTAGCAGAGGTACTCTGGGC